>NZ_LMLO01000016.1:0-66526 GCF_001421945.1 Devosia sp. Leaf64
TGGAATACGAAGAGCAAGCAAAACTAGCCTAACTTAGTGTCTACCGAACCGGCAGCAGCTCACTTCGGGACATGGGTTACGCTGTCATCAGGAGCGCGTCGGACTCGGAGATGTTCAGTTAGGTGGGGTCTAACCTTTCATGGCGGACGGGTGGACCTTCTTGCCGCCGCTTTTGAACGGGAAAATATGTTTGACGTTCAAAAGCGCAAAATGAGCAGGGCTTGCGGCTGCCAAGTGCTGGCTCTCTGCGTCGCTAGTTTGCGGGCGTAACGACAGTGCCCTTGCTTTTGCTAGGAGCGTCCTCTGAGCTCCAGAGCACCGGATTGTAATAAATCGGGAAGTTGGCTTCGGTGTCCTTACCTTCCTCATAACGGTAATTGCCGCGATACCCGACCGAGACCAGTTCACTGTCCTTGGGAACTAGGAAGAGAACACAACCCTCGTGACTTGCGCCTTCCGTCAATGTCGATGGAGCGGGGTTTAGACAAGCCGTGAATGGCTCGCTACCGCCCATGGTCGTTGAGGGCATAAGTTCGGACCTATCCGCATCCAGGCCCACAAAGCCTGCAACCTGATAACCGCCAAGGTCATCGTCGCCTTCATTGGTATAGCTGAAGCGTACGTAATAGGGCGTTGCGTCGTTAAGCTCAGCCGGAACATCGAAATTGGAAAGATCGGCGATATTGCCAGCTTCGATATCGGTGACGGTCAACGTGATCGGAACTTCAGGACCATTGGGCAGAAGAAAAGGCACAGTGGCCTCATCGCCCACACTCAACGTGCTCCCCGCAGCCACAAACTGTTGAGCCTGTACCGCGCTGGCAGAGATGAGCGCGAAAATGGATAGAGTGGGCAAAATCCTGAACATGGCAGAACCCTCACGATTGAAACGTCTGAGTTTGCGCTGGTCGAAGCGCGATGAAGCGGCCGGAAATGAACGTCCACCACAAGTAGGGCTAGAAGCCAAATGTGCTGAGTTTACGGCCACGCGACGACAACTCCGATGGCCATAATGGGCCGCATTGTGTCTTGGTGCTGAAGTTGTGGGCCATAGCGAGAAGCGCTCGAGCTAAAACGACGCAAGAGTTGTTACGCGCGTTCATCGCGAATGCCTGGATGATCAGTTGCATCCAGAGAGGCGGGTCTAGCGTGCTGAGCGGCTGGCGAGCTTGGAACCCAGCAACTCGCCCTGTTCGCTCAGGATCGAGTAGGCAACGCTACATAGCAGCGAGTTAATGTGCCGCAGCGAGCGTAGTGTTTGAAGGTGCAGTTCGCTGGTTTCAAAACTGTTGGGATCGCCGGTCCGCAACCGCGCAAAATGCCGACTGACGCTGTTGCGCTCCAGAATGCCCACTTCGTCCTTTTCCGCAACAAGGTGGCGTGCAGATTCAATATCTTCGGAAACAAGCACGTTGAGAGCCAGTTGCAGATTGCCGAGCACGCGTGTGTGGAGGTCCAGCAGCTCCTCCCAGCCCTGCGCCGAAAAGGTCAGGTGACGGTCGTTGAGCTGGTCGGCCACCCGCAGAAGCTGGCGCGAAATGATGTCGCCGGCCTGTTCGAGGCTGATGGCAAAGGTGCTGAGATCTGACGCGCGGCTCGTCTGACCCTCGTCCATATTGTCCCAGTCGAGTTGGGAGAGAAAAAGCTTAATCTCGGCATTGGCGCGATCGACCTCAGGCTCCAGCGCCTTGACCCGCCGGATCGCAGCCTTGTCGCCCCCCTTGAGGATTTCCATCGTGGGCTGCAGCATCACCTCCACCAGCTCGCTCATGCGCAGGAGTTCACGGGTAGCGCTCGCAAGATCGGCATCGACATTGCCGTGGCTTGATGCCGTCAACGCGGGTCGGCGCAGGCGCGCGAGATCTGTTGACTCTTCACTCGCCCCTGCTTGCACAAAACGGTCGAGAAGTCGTGAGGCTGGCCCCACCATCGGCAGGCCGAGGATCATGACGAGGAGATTGAAGCCGCTATGAAAGAGACTCGCCTGCAGCCCAACATCCCCCGGCAGGCCAATCGAACGCACCTGGAAGATTTCGATGATGGCCAGCGCCATGACCGCAGCGCCACCGCGAAACAACAGCGCGCCAATCGCAATCCGGCGCGCCCGCACGTCGGCGCCGCGCGTCATCCCGAGCGCTATCAGCGTGCCGCCGAGATTGGCGCCGAGAACCAGTGCCGCGGCCACCTCGAACGGGATGACGCCTGAAGCGCCAAAGGTGATGATGACGAGCACGCTCGCCACTGACGAATAGGAAAACCAGGTCACGAGCGCGGCGATGATAAATCCCGTCCAAGGGTCTCCCCGCAGATAGTCGATCCCCATCAGCAACACGTCGCTCTCACGCCATGGCGCGGTCGCCTCGGATACCATTTCGAGCGACAGGAGCACAAAGGCAATGCCGAGGATCATGCGGCCCAACTGCTTCATCTGCCGGTCATTGGCGCGCAGGAACAGCGCACCGCCCACAATGATCAAAGGCGCGGTCAGCAGAGTCAGGTCGAAGGAGAGGACTGAGGCCACCAACGCCGACCCAAAATAGGCGCCCAGCATCAGCGCCAGCCCCGTACTGCCGGCGAGCAGACCGCCCGAAGCAAAGCTCGATGCCAGCGCTGCCACCGCCGTCGAACTCTGGAGCGCAACGGCCATGCCGACGCCGACCGTAGCAGCAGAAAAGGCGCTGCGCTCGGCATGGGCAAGTGTACGTTTGAGCTGTGCCGAGTAAGCACGCTCCACAGCAGTCCGCACCATGCGCACGGCCCAAAGGAGGAGCACGATGGCTGCCACGAGATGAACGATAATGAAGTACATCAGGCCTCCTCTTTACCGCAAAGCCGCCGAACAATAATCATGGACACAGGGCGGGGGGCGACGCAACCGAACTTTGCACGCGTGTGCAATACTGTCCGCACTTTTGCGTTTTGTGAGCGAGAAGATCGATGATCGAAATAGGCGAGAACGTGCTGCACAAATGTGCAGCACAAAGCGATCCTAGACGTCGACCGCGGTGCCGTCCTGCGCTGCAGACGCCTTGATGGCATCCCAGAGCTTGGCAAACCGCAGGCCGTTGGCTACCGTCGAGGGATTGTCGAGCCGCCCTTCGCGCACCGCCATGAATGTCTGGATCGGCGTATCCCGCACCTCGCCTTCCTCGCGTATATCGGCGATCTCGCGCCACTTGCCCCAGGCATCAACCCGCACGATGGCTTTAGAATAGAAGAACGTGATCGCTGAGGCGCAGCCCGGCGGGCCTTCACCAGCCGCATTGAAAGTCACGAGCGCGCCATTTGCCAACCGCGCCGCCACGGCCGTTGCCAGATCGACGCGCAGTCCGCGATTGTTTGCAAAGGCCGAAAGCCGGACGAATTCGCTGTCGGCCAGCACGCAGACCGTATTCATCATATGCGCGCCGGTATCGAACATGAAGCCGCCGCCCGAGATTGCCGGGTCCTGCTTCCACTGCCCGGCATAATTGTCCTTCCAGCCCTCCCAGATCGAGGCATTGACGCTGACCAGTTCCCCGAATTCGCCGCGCCGCGCCCGGTCGCGCGTATCGTGGATCAGCGGGGACAACCCGCCCTGGAAGGCGATGACCACGGTCCGTCCCGTGCGCTTTTCCGCCTCAGCCAGCTTGAGCGCCTCGTCCTGCGTCGTCACCATCGGCTTTTCGAGCAGCAGGTCATAGCCCGCCTCGACCACCGCCAGCGCATTGGCGCCATGGAACACGTGCGGGGTAGACACATAGACCGCGTCCATCTTGCCCTGCATTGTCGCCAGCATCGCATCGGCGTCGGCAAAGCCCTCGGGCCGCGCCGCGCCGGCCGCTTCGCAAACGCCCGCAAAGCGCTCGAGCGAGCCCGTGCTCACCTCCGCCGCCGCGACGATCTGCACCTCAGGCATAGCTGCCCAGCCGCGCGCATAATCGGCCGCCTTGAGACCGGCGCCGATCACGCCAAGACGCAAAACCATAAGCACTCTCCTCGCTTACGCCGGCACCAGCGTCTCATTTGACGCGACCGGCCGCAGATGCAGTTCATCGGAACGGATGCAGGCGTCAAGATGCCCACCCGCTCCCTTGAGTTCGGGCCGGACCTGCCGACAGGCCTCGAGCGCATAGGGGCAGCGATCGGCAAAAGCGCAGCCCTCGATCCGACCCGCCACATCGGGCACATGGCCACCAAGGCGTATGCGCCCGCCCGCCGCCTCCCCGCGCCCCGGAATGGCCGCCAGAAGAGCCTCGGTATAGGGGTGCTGCGGATTGCGAAAAATCTCTTCGGTCGATCCCAGTTCGACGATCCGCCCGGCATACATTACCGCCACCCGATCGCTGATATTGGCGATAACGCCGAGATCATGGCTGACAAAGAGATAGGTCAAACCCATCTCGGCCTGCAGCGCCTTCATCATATTGATGATCTGGGTCTGCACCGACACATCGAGCGCCGACACCGCTTCATCGGCAATCACTAGACGCGGGTCCGATGCCAGCGCGCGGGCAATGGCGATGCGCTGCCGCTGGCCGCCCGAAAATGCATGCGGATAGCGCTGCGCATAATCGGGGCTCAGCCCAACCTTGGCGAGCAGCGCCTGAACCCGTGCCTCGATCTCGGCGTCGCTAAGCTGGCCTTCGACCTGCAGCACTTCGCCAATGATATTGCGCACCCGCATGCGCGGATTGAGCGATCCTGTCGGATCCTGGAAGATCATGCGGATATCGGTGCGCAGGCGCCGTGCCTCCGCACCGCGCGCCGCCAGAAGATCGACTGCCGGCCTGTCGTCTTCGGCAAAGCGCATGGACCCGCTATCGGCCCGGTGGAGTCCGACAATGGTCTGACCCAAAGTCGATTTCCCGCAGCCGCTCTCGCCCACGAGCCCCAGCGTCTCGCCGGGAAAAATATCGAGCGAAACCGCGTCAACCGCCCGCACTGCCCCGGTCTGCCGCTGGAAAAAGCCCGAACGGATGGGAAAGTGTTTCTTGATATCGCGCACGCTGAGAAGTGGCGCAGCACTTTCCTCACGCACCCTCGGCGCGGCAGCCGCCGTTGCCGCCACAGGCCGATCCACGCGATCGAACTTGTGCGCCTGCGGCCCATAGGCATGGCAGGCAACCATATGATCTTGCCCCAGCTCGGTTTCGAGCACCTGCACATGCCCACACATATCGGCCCGCGCCCAATCGCAGCGCGGATGAAACGGACAGCCCGCAGGCCGCAATGCCGGCGGCGGCACCATGCCGCGAATAGCCTGCAGCGGCGCCTTGAAATCCCCGTCGAGCCGCGGCATCGAAGCAAGCAGCCCACGCGTATAAGGATGCTTGGGATGCTCCAGCACCTCGCGCACTGGCCCACGCTCGACGATCTTGCCCAGATACATGACCGCCACTTCGTCGGCGATCTCCGCAACGACGCCAAGATCGTGGGTGATGAACAATACGCCCATGCCCGTGTCGCGCTGAAGCCGCGCCAAAAGGTCGAGAATATTGGCCTGCGTCGTCACATCGAGCGCCGTTGTCGGCTCGTCGGCAATGAGTAGCCGCGGCTTGTTGATCAACGCCATGGCGATCATCGCCCTCTGCCGCTGACCACCCGAAAGCTGGAACGTATAGCTGTCATAGCGCCGCGCAGGATCCGGCATGCCGACCTCTTCGAGCATGCGAATGCCCTCGGCTCGCGCGGCCTTCTCGCCGACCTTACGGTGCAGCATCAGCGCTTCGCTGATCTGGTTGCCGATCGTATAGAGCGGGGACAGGAAGCTCATCGGCTCCTGGTGAATCATGGCGATATCGCCGCCTCGCACATGCCGCATTACCGGGCTTGTCGGCTTGGTCTTGGCGATATCGAGCACCGAGCCATCGGGCTGCCGCAGGTTGATCGACCCGCCAGACACGCGCCCAGGATGATCGATCACCTGCAGGATAGCCTTGGCCGTCACCGATTTGCCGCAACCGCTTTCGCCGACAAGGCACAGCGTCTTGCCCGGCGCGATATCGAGGTCGAGCCCGTTGACCACATCGATCGCCCCGGCAAAGGTGACGCGGAGATCGCGAATTTCAATGAGATTGTCCATGCGCCTCAGTCCGAATAGGGGTCGGCCGCATCGCGCAGCCCATCGCCGAGGAAATTGAGCGCCAGCACCGCCACCACCACCGCTGCGCCCGGCAGCAGCAGCCATGGCGCCGACGCAATCGTGCGCACGTTCTGCGCCTCCTGTAGCAAGACGCCCCAGGAGACGATCGGCGTCCTCAGGCCAATGCCAAGATAGGAGAGCGCCGTTTCCGCCAGGATCATGCCGGGAATGGCCAACGACACCGTCGCGATGATGTGGCTCAGGAAGCTGGGCAGCATATGCCGGAAAATAATCCGTACGGGCCCGCACCCATCGAGCCGTGCGGCCTTAACAAAATCCTCGTTGCGCATGGCGAGGAACCGCCCGCGCACCACACGCGCCAAGCTGGTCCATCCGAGCACCGAGAGAATGATGGTGATGAGAAAATAGACCTGCAGCGGCGGCACGCTTGCCGGAATGGCCGCCGCCAAGCCGATCCAAAGCGGGATCGCCGGCACCGATTGTATGAACTCGATCAGCCGCTGAATAACATTGTCGGTCACCCCGCCAAAGAGCCCGGATATCCCGCCGATCAGGATGCCGAAGACGAGGCTCAGCGCCACCCCGATCAGCCCGATGGTCATCGATATCCGCGTGCCATAGATCGTGCGGCTCAGAATATCCCGCCCCAGCCGATCCGCCCCAAAAAGGAAGAATGGCTGCCCTTCGATGACCGGGCCAAAGAGATGCCGATTGGTCTGAATGAAGCCGAAGAGGTTGTAGCTCTCGCCCTCGACGAAAAGCGCGAGATCGATCGGCTGGCTCTCATCCTCGACAAATGTCCGCCGTCCCGAATTATAATCGATCTCGGATTTATAGGCGTTCACATGGGGCCTGAATTGCCAGCCTCCGCCGTCGTCCCGCCCTAGATGCAGCGTCTGCGGCGGCGCATAGCTATAGGCCGGATTATAGGCTTCGAGCGTCACCGGCGCCAAAAACTCGGGGATCGCAGCGACCACATAGGCAAGGATCACAACGACTCCGCCCGCAACGCCCAGCCTGTGTCGCAGAAATTTCTGCCAGACCAGCGCCCAATGCCCATCAAAGCCGCGCCCTCGCTGATGGGTTTTGGCGACGGGCGCGACCTGGCCAGTGGTTTCGTCAAACGTGCTCATGCCGGCCTCCTAGCCCTGCTGATACCGAATGCGCGGATCGAGCCAGGCCAGCAGCAAATCGCTCAGCAGCGTCCCGATCACCACGAGCACCGACAGCATCAGGATAAAGCTTGAGGCCATGTACATGTCCTGCGTCCTCAGCGCGTCGAGCAGCAGCGGCCCCGTCGTCTGCAGCCCCATGACGATGGCGACGATGGTGCCGCCTGAGACGATGTCGACGAAAACATCGTTCTGGCCGGACACGAACGGATTGAGCGCGTGCCGGACCGGATATTTCATCAAAAGCGAAAACTCGCCCTTCCCCTTGGCCCGCGCCGCAGTCACATAGGGCTTGTGCAGCTCATCGAGCAGGTTGGCGCGGATCACCCGAATGACGCTCGCCGTGCCCGCTGTTCCCAACACGATCATGGGCAGCCAGAGATGGCCCAGGAGATCGAGCACCCGCTCCCAACTCCACGGCGCCTCGACATATTGCGGCGAGAACAGCCCACCGACATTCACGCCAAACCAGGCAAAGGCGATATACATTGCCGCCAGCGCCAGGAGAAAATTGGGAATGGCCAGGCCGAGAAAGCCGAGGAATGTCGCGAGATAATCGCCGGCCGAATAGCGCTTCACCGCCGAGAAAATCCCGATCGGAATGGCGACAACCCAGATGAAAAGGAGGCTCGCAACTGACAGGACGATCGTCAGCCCGAGCCGCGGCCAGATGACGTCTTTCACCGGCAGATTGAACGAAAACGAATAGCCAAAATCGCCGCGCAGCACGACGCCGCTGATCCAGTTCCAGTATTGAACCATCAATGGCAGATCGAGCCCATAGGCCTTGCGCATGGCCTCCTGCTCTGCCATCGGCATTACATCGCCAGCCGCCGCCGACATCTCGGCGAGCCGCGTGACATAGTCGCCGGGCGGAATGGCGATGACGAGAAACGAAATCAACGACACCGCGATCAGCGCCGGGATCGCATAGATGATCCGGCGTATCATGAACGAACCCATCGCGGTCTCCTTTCAGTGCCACGCCCATAGCCCGACGCGCGTAGCGCTCTGGGCGTTCTTCCCGGCAATAGCTCCACTGGAGCTATTGCTACCGGTGATCACGGTTCGAGGCTTTGCTGTGCAAAGCATGAGGACTACTCGTGCCACCGCGCCCCAGTAGCCCTCATGGTGAGGCGGGAGCGTAGCGACCCTCGAACCACGAGGGCGTGGCACTGCAATTGAACATCGGACAGCCGCAGTCTCCCGCGGCTATCCCGCTTGCAGGGAGTGAACTTACTTGAAGAAGAACGTCGCAAAATTCGCCGGTGCCGGACCCGGATAGAGCCAACCTTCGATCACCTCAGCCGGCACATTGTGCAGGTTGTTTTTGACCGAGCGGTAGTACCCCGCCGGGTTGGCGATGCCGATGGTCAGAAACTCTTCGGCGAGGAGATCGGTGAATTCCTGCATCAGCGCCGTCTGTTCCTCTCCGATCGTCGTCGGGATCAACGACCGCAGTTCATAAAGGCGCTGCACATTGGCCGGCGGCTCGACGACACTGACACCCTCAGCCAGTTCTGCGTCAGGGTTGAGGCGTTTCATGTCCCAGGCGGCCCAACCCGACCAATTGCCGAGCGACCAATAGCCGTAGTCGTTCATGAACCGGCTGAGATTGAGAAGCGGCAACTGACCGCAGCCATTCTCGCCCACCCATACGGCCGCATCGGCCTCGGGCTTGGCCCGCGCATTTCCGAAGAGTTCATCGGAGTGATAGTTGACCGTCACATCGAGCCCGGCCTGTTTCCAGGTTCGCTCGATCAACTGGAATGCATCGACCGTGTCCGGCTTGAAGTCGGCATTGATCTCGACCGAGAACTTGAACGGTTTTCCATCCGGCCCGACGCGCACGCCGCTGGCGTCCTTGGGGATGATTTTGTCGAGATGCTCCTGCGCCTTGGCGAGATCGAATTCGGTGAATTCCTTGGCGAGCTTTTCGTTGTAGAACGGCGAATTCGGCAGTGGTGCGGGCTGGAATGGCTCCCCCTGCCCCAGATAGATCGTGTCGATGATTTCCTGCCGGTTGATGGCGAGCGATACGCCGGCGCGGAAATCCTTCGAGCCAAACACCTGCGCCTTGACCGGATCGGGATGGGTCACGGAGAACCCGAGAACAGCCGTGTTGTAGTCGCAGCTTGAAGCGGGCACGAGCCGATAGTCGCCGGCCTGCTGATTGTCGAAAAACACGGCCCGGTTCTGCGGCGTCGACACGTTGCGCGGCGACATGGTGATCTGGCCCTGGATCGACTGCAGCAGCGTGACCTCCGGATCAGCCGCCACCGCCCAAACGCGTTCGTCTATATAGGGCAATTGCTGGCAGGACGGATCGACCGCAAAATAATAGGGATTGCGGACGTATGTGACACGCTCCTTGCCGAGCAGCGTATCGGTCCCGATCCAGGCATGGATAGAGGGGCGCTTGGGGTCATTGAACTGGGCCGGATCATTATAGGAGCCGACATTGCCCTTCCACCACGCCGCATAATCGGTCGCCCCAGCCGCTGCCATCTTCTCGGCCACACCATCGGGGTTCAGGTCGATATCGAACTGCTCCATATAGTGCTTTGGAAACTGCACGGCGCGCTGGCCATAAGGCCCGGCCATATTCTGGAGAAAGAGCCCGTTCGGTTCTTCATAGGCAAAGGTGACCGTATAATCGTCGACCTTGGTCACGGTTGGCACAGCGCCATTGTTCTTGAGCTCGGCCCGCGGTCCGCCGGTCATCACCTTCGGATTGTTCTCGACGCGGTCCCACCAGAAGAGGATGTCGTCAGCGGTAAACGGCTGCCCGTCAGACCACTTCATCCCCTCGCGCAGATGGAAGGTATAGCTTCGCGCGTCTTCCGAAACATCCCAGCTCTTGGCGATCCCCGGTACGACTTCGGAGCCATCGACACTCCAACGCACCAGAGGTTCGTAGCCGAACTGGCGCATATCGGCGATATTGCCGCCGCCCCAGCTATCGATGAACTGCCCGCCATAGACACCGACTTCCTCGGCCGGCTGGATCACCAGCGGCTCGGCCGGCAGGCGCTCGGCCACGGGCGGCAAGGTGCCGGCATCGACCATAGCCTTGAGCTGCGGCGCTTCGGTAAACCCGCTGGCGCAAACTGCCGCCGCTTGTTCCTGCGCCGCCACAGGCAGCACCATCGCGCCGGGCATAGTTGCCACCCCGAGCAGCAGCGACGCTGCCATCAGCCGGGTCACGCCATAACGAACCATCTGCATTTGCTTCCCTCCCACGAAATGAACACTTCGCATCCTCCGAGGTCCGGCCGGTGGGTTTGGAGCCGGAAGCCTCACCTTCCTGAGGGTGCTTTTGCCCCTCGTCACTAGTTCCCACCTCTATCGGTTTAGTGACGCTATCTTGTAAACGTTTTCAATACAAGCTAGGAAAATCGACATGGTTCAACGCGGTGCAAAATGCTATCGCAAAGGGCCTTAAGCTGCGCTCGATGCTAACGGAATGCTAACCAAGTGGTCACCATCAAGGACGTTGCAAAGCTCGCGGGCGTGTCGATCGCGACTGTCTCACGCGTCCTCAATGGCTATGCCCATGTGCGGCCGGAAGTGCGCGAGGCGGTCAATAAAGCCATCGACAGCCTCGGCTATCGCCGCAATGGCCTCGCCAGCTCCTTCCGCACCCAACAATCCAACATCGTCGGCGTTCTGCTGCGTCAGCAGCGCACACCCTTCTCGAGCGCCCTCGCCTATGCCATCGAAACCACCATGTTCGACCAGGGCTATCGCGTGCTGCTCTGCTCGACCAATGGCGACGCCGATCGCGAAGAGGCCTATCTCGAGACCATGCTCGACATGCGTGTCCAAGGCGTCATCATCCGGCCATCCGGCACGAACGCCCGCACGGTAAAACAGGTCAAACTCCTGCAGGAGCGCGGCATTTCCGTCGCCTTTGTCGACATGAAGCCAAAGATTCCCGCCATCAGCTCGGTGGTCTGCGACAATTTTTCGGGCGGCTATCAAGGCATGCGCCACTTGATCGAGCTCGGCCATCGCAAGATCGGCATCGTCGCCGGCAGTGTCGCCCAACGCGGCGGCAGCCAGGATGTCGGCAGCGAGCGCGTCCGCGGCATTCGCCAGGCCGCACAAGATCTTGCAACCGATGTGGAGATCATCTTCTCGCCGCCCTTTGAAAGCGCCAGCTTCGATGTTGGCCGCGAAACCGGCGCCGCCATGATCACCGGCAATCCCGGTATGACGGCCATTTTCGGCACCACAGATATGCTAGCCATCGGCGTTATGCACGCCGCCCATAGTCTCGGATTAGACCTGCCCCGCGACCTCTCGATCCTCGGCTATGATGGCGTTCTAGAATCTGCCGTCACCTTCCCAACGCTCTCGACCATCGCCCAGCCGATCCACGAAATGGGTCAGATCGCCGCTATGACGCTGATCGACCATATGACCAGCGCCAGCAAGTCGCCGCGCCAGGTGGTCCTCGAAAACACCCTCATCGCCCGCGCCTCGACCATCCCGCTCGCTTAATAATCCTCGTGACGTCCGCACGCGCTATAATCGACGAGCTCCACGCCAAATTTCGGCGAAACGGAAAATCTCGGGAGAAATGCGCCATCGCAAAAATATCCGTCTCACCATCTTGCCGCATAAGTTTGAAAACGATTACAAGATTGGAAACTGCTTTTTAGCGCGGGAGGAAGTTTTATGTCACCATCCAATAAGGTCGCCACCAGCGCATATCTCGAGCTCGCTCGCCACCTCGCGCCCAACATCCGATTTGGCGATAACGAGCCTTTTCTCCCAAGCCGCATCGGTGTCACGGTCTTTACCGAGCCCAGCCCCTCACCCTCAGCGAGCCACGCGATCACCCTCGGCTCAGGCATCGCCAAGGTCATCGAATATGCCATCTGGTGGGACTGGGATATTCAGCACCTCTATGAGCTCGAACATATCTGGCTCCACCTTGACGCCGAAAATAGCGTGGTCGCCGTCGAAGCCAGCGCCCATGGCGGCGTGTACTCGATGGCTCTCCCCGACGGTACCCTCCCCCTCGAAGAGGGCCGCGTCACGTTGTTTTCCGCTCCGGGCAAGCACGCCTTCACCGCCACAGCCGACGCCCAGCGCGCCGTCGCCGCAGACATCACCCTCGCCTGCCGGGACCTCGCTGGCAGCGGCGCCATTCTCATCAACGATATGTTCGGTGAGGCACTCCACGGCTTCACCGCCGAAGACCACCGCGCCGTGAAGCGCCACCTGCAGTCCCGCGCCTTCCTGCCGTCTTTTCAGTTCCACCAGCGCGTTGATCTATCCACGGTCGATTTCACCTCCTGGACCGAACTCGTTGCCTGGATTCCGGGCCGCGTAAAAGCCGTGCTCGCTGATGTGCGCGCCCAGCAACCCCTTCTCAAAGCGGTGTTTTTGGATAGCGGCGACACCCTCGTCAATGAAGCGACCGAAGTTTTCGACGCCAAAGGCTATGTCATTGAAGCTGGACTTATCCCCGGCGCCCTGGAGATGATCGACGCCCTCACCCGCGAAGGCTATCGCCTGGCCCTCGTCGCCGACGGCCGCGTCCGCAGCTTTGCCACCATCCTCGGTGGCCACGGCATCGAACCGCACTTCCACACCCAGGTCATTTCCGAAGCCGAAGGCTGCGAAAAGCCCGATCGCCGCATGTTTGAAAAAGCTATGCACTCCTTAGGCTTAGGACCGGACGACGCGGACGCAATCGTCATGGTCGGCAATCATCTCGAGCGCGACATTGGCGGCGCCAACAAACTTGGCATCATTAGCATCTGGCAGAGCTGGTCCAAGAAGCGCAGCCACATCCCCGAATTCGCCCACGAAGTGCCGCGCTACACCATTCGCACTCCCGGCGAACTCCCTGCTTTGCTTGAAGAAATCGAATTGGCCATGGCCCGCGCGAGCCAAAATCCGGCGCTGCCTCTCCCTGACATTAAACTGCGTCAGACTGCCTAAAACCTAGCGGACCGCTCAGCCATGACCCTCAAATTCATCGTCCTCAGCGACCTTCACGTCATGCCGGAGGGCGAGCTTTCGGTGACGCTCGACACCGGCGCAAGGCTTGCGCAAGCCGTCCAAACCATCGCCGCCCGCTACCACACTGTCGATTTCTGCGTCTTTGCCGGGGACCTCACCGATCTTGGTCAACCCGCCGCCTATGAGCGCCTCAAGTCACTGATCGACCGGATAGAAATCCCGGTCCATCTGACTCTCGGCAATCATGACGATCGCGAGACTTTTGTCTCTGTTTTCGGCGAGGAATACCTCGCCGAAACCGGCAAGATCGACAAAGCCCTCGACGCCAAAGGCTATCGCATCATTCTCCTCGATTCCTCCGAGCCCGGACGCGTCGACGGCGTGCTCACCGAGGTTCAGATCGCCTGGCTAAAGGCCCGACTTGTCGAGGCATCGGACCGCCCGGTCATCGTGATCCTCCATCACAATGCCAATGCGCTCCAGATCAACTCCGATGACATTCGCATCCTCGACGCTGAACCCTTCATCGCCGCGCTCAAGACCCATCCCGACATTCGCCAGGTCATCGCTGGCCATGTCCACTTGACCTCGACCGCCCTCTGGCGCGGCATCCCCTTCACCACCCTTGCCGGTGGCCACTATTACTGCACGGTGGACCAGGACCACGTTCCCATGCGCCGCCTTGCCGGGCCGGCACAAATGGCCTTCGTTATCGGCGAAGAGGACCAGACGACGGTGCATTTCGACAGCTATATAGACGGCAATTCCGAAATCGTCTGATCGAGAAAATCTATACCAAGCGCACGACCTGCCCGCGGGGAGCGCCACGGATCATCACATGGCAAAGAGTGGCTGATCATTTGGCGGACATGGGCCTCAACGACCTGGCGTGGAAGCTCAATCCAGCTTAGAGCTGAAATCTGAACAGCAGCTCAAGATAACTCCAAGTCGATTGGCGAAGCCGGATCGAAATCGGCCACTTCGAGACGCGATAGCTAAGGCAACCGGCGTTATCGGACATTTCCCCTTGTCAGGATGGGCGTTCACACCTAGCACGATTATGTCCGTCAGGACCGGCGCCTTGCCGTATCTCTGGGACGGCGCCAAGAGGGCAGACGATCTTCGTTTCTACCAGCTTTTCAGCATGAGAACGGCATCGTCCCTCGAGGATTAATGATGCCGTCTCGGCCCTGCGATTCCTGTTCGAGGTACAGCTCAAGCGCCCTCATTTGTCCCAGACCCTGGTGATCACCCGCCAGCAGCGCCAATTGCCGGACCTGCTCAGCATCGCGGAGGCAGGCAGGCTGCGTCAGGCCGTACCCGGCATCGGATACTGGGCTGCCCTCGGGATCGACTATGGCGCCGGGCTGCGCGTCCCCTGAGGCGGCGCACCACCAGCTCGATGATATTGACAGCGCCCGCAGACTGATACCGATCGAACAGGGCCAGGGCTCACGAGGATCGCAGCGCCATGCTCTGGCCTCATCTGCACGGCGCTGCTGGGACTATGCTGGCGCGATGCCAAACAGCGGGGGGGGGCATGCGACCCTATTGCTGGCCATTGGCCGGGCGCTCCCCGACCGACCCGATCTCGTTACGGCAACAGGCTCTATCCGACTTGGAAGTTAGAGCCTCCCACAGTCCCAGCGCCATTCAATGAGCGCTTGCTGCCGCCCGTGTCATCGCGAGCCAAAGCGCGGGGGCCTAACGTCAAAATTCTGGGTATTTGAACAGGGCCGAAGTTTTGCTCCCCTGCCCCAACTTTTGTGGGTGACATATCGCAGGGGGGTCATACCATGCTGCTTGAGAACGCCAACAAATAGGAGGAAGCCATCAGTTAAGCCGGGGAGCAGGCTATGCAGCGTGCGAACGTGCTGGCGCGCCGGTCTTTTTATATGGACGTAGCTATAGCGGAAAGGATCACCCGCGACCTGCCTAATGGGTCTGGGCAGCGTATAGAGGTCACGAGCGGCAAAGATGTCGTGCTTGAGAAGTGCACGCCTTGTTCAAGAAGCGACCAAGGGTTTCGGTCTTCCGCATGCGGTCGCTTTGGCTGTGAGCCGGAGAGACGACCACAAGGTGATCTTGGAGTAGTACACGGTCGCAGATGCGACCCGCGGCTTAAGCTTGGATAAGATTACCTGTACGCGGATTGCGAATTGTAACCCATGGCCTCCGCGATCATCCTGCCTATAGGGAGCGAAGAGGTTGCTGCCGGTGAGGGGGCATTGAGCACATGAAAGGTCCGCGCCGTACGGGCGAACTGGAAGTCGTCTACCAGTTGGCCTTGCGCATTAATGGCCTGGGCGCGGATACCGGAAGAGTATCTTTCAAGGTCTGCAAGCACCAGCGACGGGCAGTATTTTTTGACCGCGGTCAGGTAGTGCTGCTTGGAGAGGGATAGGGCCAGCTCCCGCGCGCCGGAGCGCAGGTTGGACCGGGCGAAGCGCCAGAAACCGCCGTAGCTGAGCGTATCATGTACATCAGCCCGATCGAGACTGTGCCGGTCATATCCTTCGCGCGACAGGGCAAGGACAGCGTTGGGCCCAACGCTGATCTCGCCATTGATATGCCGGGTGAGGTGCACGCCGAGGAATGGAAGTTTCGGATCGGGAACGGGATAGATCAGGTGCGTCACGAGGCTAGATCGACTTTTGGGCAAGGTGTAATATTCTCCCTTGAACGGCACGATACGACTGTCGGGCGCGAGGCCGACCAAGCGGGCAAGCCGATCCGACTGCAGCCCAGCACAGGCAACGAGCCTGTCTGAGATAACCGTACCGCCGTTTGCTAGGTCTATGCTGATGGCATCTGGTCGCTCGACGATGCCCGTCACCTCAACGCCAAAGCGAGCCTCGGCGCCCAGCCTGATCAGCAAGGCGAGCATGGCCTGACAGACGGCACGATAGTCGGTTATGGCGGTCGAGCCCACATGAAGGGCGCCAAGGCCGGTGATGTCCGGCTCTAGCTGTCTCAACTCGTGGTGATTGAGCCGTTCAACAGCGATGCCATTGTCGGCCGCGCGCTGGGAGATGGCCAGCATCCGCTCGAATTCGAGTTGGGATGTGGCAACGATGAGTTTTCCGATCGTCTCCAGTGGAACGCCATGGTCGGCGCAAAACTGCTTCATCTCGGCGCAGCCTTGCCGACAAAGTCGCGCCTTGAGGCTATCGGGATGATAATAGACGCCCGAATGCACGACGCCACTATTATGCCCGGTCTGATGCGCGGCGACGGTCTTTTCCTTTTCAAGGATCAGGAGGCGCAGGCGCGGTTGCCGCTGCAAAAGGCTCATCGCCGTGGCTAGCCCAACAATGCCCGCCCCGATGATGCAACAGTCATAGGTCACGGCGGAGGCCCGGAGTCATCTATGCCTCATGAGCGGCAGGATCATTTCCCGTGCGAGGCGCTGGGCGACAGCAGTGGCACTTTCCTGCCAGGAGGGCATGGGCCATTTGAAGCTGCGCTCGAAAAAGGCACTTGTGAGCTGGCTATTGACCGGGCGCGGGGCGGGCATCGGATACTCGGCGGCGGTAATTTCCTCGACTTCGGCCCAAGGCCCGCCCACGGCGCGGCTGGCGGCCAGCACATGGTTGGCAAGGCCCGCCCAGCTGGTGCCGCCACGATTGGCCAGGTGATAGGTGCCATAGTTGGCAACGCTCAGCCGGCCGGCGGCGTGAAGTATGGCATCGGCCACATCGAGCATGGAGGTGGGCGAGCCGAAACGATCGGCGACGACGCGCAGGCGATGCCGTGTGGCGGCGAGATCGAGCATGGAGCGGACAAAGTTGCGGCCATAGGGGCTATGGGCCCAGGCGGTGCGCAGGATCACGCTCCGGCCATTGGCGGCGCTGACCGCCAGTTCGCCAGAATATTTTGAAAGCCCATAAGCGCTGAGCGGAGAGGCGGCGTCGCGTTCATCATAGGGCGAGCCCTTGTCGCCGGAAAACACGTAGTCGCTCGACATATGGATAATCGACGCGCCCACCTGCTCGGCGGCGGCCGCCAGGTGACCCGCACCATCGGCATTGACGGTAAAGGCAAGGTGAGGCTTGTTTTCTGCCTGATCGACGGCGGTATAGGCCGCAGCGGAAACGACGACATCGGGCCTGATGCGGTCGAGATAGCGTAAAAGCGATTGTGGTTCGAGGAGGTCAAATTCGGGCCTGCCGAGCGTGATCAGTTCAATATCGCCATGAAAGATGGCGCGTTCGACGAGGCATTGGGCGAGCTGCCCGGTCCTGCCGCTGACAACAATTTTCATGAGGCAACGGCCTTTCCCAGGCGTTCGATCGAATGGCCGGATTGGCGCAGGGGGCGCCACCAGGCGGCATGAGCGAGATACCAGTCGACGGTTTTGGAGAGGCCTGACTGCAGCGTTTCTTCCGGCCTCCATCCGAGCTCGCGCCCGACCTTATCGATATCCATGGCATAGCGCCGGTCGTGGCCAGGCCGGTCGGAAACGAAGTGAATGAGATCAGCATAGCGTCCCCCATTGCGCCGGGGCTCTTTCTGGTCGAGCAGCATGCAAAGCTGATGCACGAGATCGAGATTGCTGCATTCAGCCTCGCCGCCGATATTGTAGCTCTCTCCTACAGTGCCGCTCTGGCTGACCGTCACCAGGGCGCGGGCGTGATCCTCGACATAGAGCCAGTCGCGCACATTGGCCCCCGCGCCATAAACCGGCAGCTGCCGCTCATCGAGCGCGTTAAGGATCATCAGGGGCACGAGTTTTTCGGGAAAATGGTAAGGCCCGTAATTATTCGAGCAATTGGAGAGGACCACAGGCAGACCATAGGTCCGGTGCCAGGCGCGCACCAGATGGTCGGAGGCGGCCTTTGATGCCGAATAGGGCGAGGATGGCGCATAGGGCGTCGTCTCGGTGAAGCGGCTATCGTCAAAGGGCAAGTCGCCAAACACTTCATCGGTCGACACATGATGAAACCGGAAACCGTCGCGGTCCCCTGAAGAAAGGCTCCGCCAGTAGGCCAGCGCCGCTTGGAGGAGTGAATATGTCCCCATGACATTGGTGACCATGAAGGCACTGGGCGCATCGATCGAGCGATCGACATGGGTTTCGGCGGCTAGATGCATGATGTGGTCGATCTGGTGGTACACAAGCAATTTGCCGACCAGGGCCTCGTCGCCGATATCGCCGCGGACGAAAACAAAGCGCGGCGTTTGTCGGACGGGATCAAGGGCTGCAAGACCTCCGGCATAGGTCAGCTTGTCGAGGACGACGATGGTATTGTCGGGGTTTCGGGCCATGTGCCGGCAAACCGCAGAGCCGATGAAGCCGGCGCCGCCGGTGACGAGTATCTTCATGCGACGTTCTCTCTCATGGCGGGCAGATCAGCGGCGTCGAGCGTAGGCGCCAGCCGGTCTTTTTCAGACAGCAGCATGTCATCGGCCTTGATCGGCCACGCGATGGCGAGCTGGGGATCGTCGAAACGGATCGACCGTTCGTGTTCGCAACTATAGGGATTGGAAACCTTATAGATAACCTCGGTATCGGGCTGCGTGGTCACAAAGCCATGGGCGTAGCCGGCAGGAACGAAAAGCTGGTTCCAGCGCGTGGCGGAAAGCTCGGCCGACACCCATTGGCCGAATGTTTGCGAATCTGGATTGATATCGACTGCGACATCAAAGATCGCACCTCGCACTACGCGAACGAGCTTGTCCTGGGCAAAGGGCGGAAGCTGATAGTGAAGACCGCGCATCACGCCGCGCAGACGCGATATCGAGTGGTTGTCCTGGATGAAATCGACGATCACCCCATGGCGCGCCAGGTCGGCGGCATTCCAGACTTCGCTGAAAAGACCACGGTCATCACTGTGCTGCGTCGGCACGATCTCGAGCACGCCTGGGAGTGACAGGCGCCGGACGGAAAGACTCATTGGGCCAACTCCCCGATGCGCCGCTTGAGATATTTGGCATAGCGCGTACTGCCGAGCAGTCCCGCCCGCGCCATGGCCCGGTCGGCATCGAGCCAGCCGAGTTCAAGTCCGATTTCTTCAAGACACGCGATCTGCATGCCCTGCCGCTGTTCAACCGTGCGCACGAAAGACCCTGCATCATGAAGGCTTTCATGCGTACCCGTATCGAGCCAGGCATAGCCGCGGCCGAGCCGCGCCACATGCAGAAGCCCGCGGGTAAGATAGCTATTGTTGATGGCCGTTATCTCGAGCTCGCCGCGCGCCGAGGGGCCGTTTGCGGCGGCGATATCGACCACGTCATTGGGGTAGAAATAAAGCCCGGTGACGGCCCAGTCCGATTGGGGGAACTCGGGCTTTTCGACGATGTGCACCGCTTTGTTGGTGCATGGGTCGAAGGTGACGACGCCGTAGCGCTGAGGGTCTTCAACCTGATAGGCAAAGACCGTCGCCCCGTCCTCGCGCTCGGCGGCGGTGCGGCTGAGCTCGGTCAGGCCATCGCCGAAATAGAGATTGTCCCCAAGGATCATGGCGACCCTGTCGTCGCCGATGAAATCGCGGCCGATGATGAAGGCCTCTGCCAGCCCCTTGGGTTCGGGCTGCACGGCATAGCTCAGGGCAAGCCCGAACTCGGCGCCGTCGCCTAGGAGATATTGGAAGACCGGTAAGTCGCGTGGGGTCGAGATGATCAGGATCTCGCGAATGCCCGCCCGCATCAGCGTGCTCAGCGGGTAATAAACCATGGGCTTGTCGTAGACCGGCAATATCTGTTTGGAGACTGCCAGTGTCAGGGGGTAGAGCCGCGTGCCGCTGCCGCCTGCCAGAATAATGCCTTTCAATGCCGCCTCCCGGTTCAGACGTCGAATTCGCCGAGCCCGAGCCGGCATTTGTTGAGCACCACGCCCAGCAGCTTGTTGCGTCCCGACAATTCGCGCTCGCAGGCATCGGCCTGGCCGAGGCTACTTTGTTCGGCGCCGAGCACCAGGAGCACGCAATCGACAAAGGGCAGGAAGCCCAGGAGATCGTCGTGCTCCAGCATGGGCGGCAGGTCGAAGATGATGAAACGCGGCGCCAGATCCTGCTGCACCGTCTCAACGGCCGCAGCGACCGAGGCCGAATGCAGCACTTCTGTTGGATCGGCCATGCTGGACGTGTTGGGCACAATGGCGAGCTTGTCGCCGCGCCGCACCACGGCATCCTCGGTGCTCGCCACCCCATTGAGAAAGTCGGCGATGTCGAACTGCCCCTTGAGCCCGAGCATGCGCGCCACGCCGGGCCTGCGGAGGTTAAGGTCGAGGAGCGTGACTCGTGTATCCCGCTGCCGCGCCAGACCCGTCGCCAGCGCAACGGCCAGTGTGGTCGTGCCGCAGCCGGCGGTGGGCGCGGTGACGGCAAGCGTTGACCAGCTATTGGCTTGCATGGTCGCAGCAATCTTGGTGCGGAGCATGTCGAAGGCGCTTTGCGCCGCCGCCCCCCGCGACGCCTGATCGGCGGACGTCGCCTCGAACTCGGCACGTCGCAGCATGGGCCAGGAGAGGCGGCCCTCGCCGTTCGTGCGGAGATAACCGTCCGACACGCGATTGGCGTTGTCGTCAAAGCTCCGATCGCGGTTTCGGATCATATCGTCCAAGATGGCCTCCCATCGACCGGCATGACGTTGGCTTGGAATGCGCTCTTGACCGCCCGTGGCGGTCGGCGGCGGGCGGTCTGATCAGCCGCGAAATAGGGGATGACGCCGAGCGGCTGCATCGAGAGGCGGCGTTGCAGGTCAGCCGGGCGGCGGATGCTGGAATTGAGCATTTCGCGGGCGACGGCGAGGGCCACCACGAGCGCCAGACCGGCCAAAGCGCTGGCAATGACGATCAGGCGACGCTGCGGGCTCTTGGGGTAATCGGGTGGCAGCGCCTCCTGAAAAAGCACCAGACGCTCGCCCTTGAGCAGCGTTTCAACCCGTTCGCCCGTGCTCGCCTCGGCGAGACGCGCCACTGCAGCGGTATATTGCGACTGGATATTGTCCCGCTCGAGTTCCATGGTGCGGAGGCTCGTTTCATTGCCGGGCGTGGCAAGAAGCGATGCTTCAAGCGCCGCTTGGGTGGTTGCCAGCGCCAGTGTCTCGCTCTCGATTTCGGCAAGGCGCGTGTCGATTTCCTCGATCTCGCTGGGTAGCCTGCCTGACACCGCGTTCGATGTCAGGGCAGGCATGCCGCTTTCGAGAACCTTGATGCGGGACTGAAGGCTCGCGACGCTCGGGCTATCGGGCTTAAACATCCCCAGTTGCGCGGCCAGTGCGGTCTTGAGTTCACCGAGCATCGTGCTTTCAAGGGTCGTCTCGCCGCGCTCGTTCTGCCCGCGCATGCGCACGCTCGAGACAAGTTCGGCGCGCCTGAGACGCGCACTGGCTTCCTCCACCTGCAGCGCGAAAAGCGTTGCCTGCCCGGCCGCAATCTGGGCGCGGCGGAAAGAGAGGCTTTCAGGCAGGGCCGAAATATTTTGGTTCCTGAAGGCGAGCAAAGCAGCCTCGCTCGCCTTCAGGTCGCTGCCGAGTGACGCGACATCCTCCCTAAAAAAAGTCAGCGTCGCCGCGGCGCGTCGTTGCCGGTGATCCAGATCATTGGCAAGGATCAGCGACGTGAATTTGTTGGCCACAAGAGCGGCAACCTTGGGACCTGGCGCGCTATAGGAAACGGTGAAGGCATTGATGACCTGCTCGCCAGAACCAAAATGGATCTGTTCAAGCGCCGTATTCCTGCGCATCGTCTCGATGAAGTCGTCCGACACCGTCCCGCCGCGCGGCTGAAGATCGAGCGCTTCGGCCATGGCGGCGAGCGCCGTGTCGGTCAGCAGTTCCTCGCGCAACAACTGCACCTGGGCGATGGCATTTTCGGGCACGGTTGAGCGCGCCAGCTGCGAGGGGAGGTCGGGCGCTTCGACGACGATCGTTGCAACGGATGTGTAGACCGGCGGCAACGCAAAGGCGACGAAGGCGCCCATGGCTGTGGTCACACAACCCGCCACCAGAGCCACTGGCAGCCAGCGAAGACTAATAGAAAAATAAAACCTGAGATCCGCGGCCGTCATGGAGAAATCCGTTGCTAAGGCGGTTGTGCCCTAGTGGCAAACAACTTGCTTTGACGGTACCGCCCCACCCTTGCAGAACAATAGTTCATCCGGACTATTATTGTTCTTGCTGCCGGAGGCTAATTATCCCTCCATGACAAGATGCGAGGTTCAAATGTCGGCGAGCATTTTTTCTTTGATGAGCAGATACTTGGCTCCATTGGTGTATACCGTGGCACTGACCGGTGCGGCATCGGCGCAGAGCGACTATCTCGGCCCCCAAACGCGGCTTCGGCTCAACATATTCCAGCTCATGACGCAGACCGGCCAATACGCGCGTTGGGACGCCTTGAGCGGCGAACTGGTGGTGGGCGCAGGAGGGGTGGTCACCGTGCCGGTCATCGGCGCCATCACCATCGGCGACCTGTCCATCGAAGCGCTGTCGCAAGAAATTGCGGCCCGCTTTCAGGTCGAAATGGGTCTCATTGATCCGCTTGCCGCAACGATCGAGGTCGTCGCATATCCGCCCATTTACGTGGTTGGTGCGGTGGCACAACCGGGCCAATATGCCTTCCAGCCTGGTATGACGGTACTGCAGGCGCTGGCGCTCGGCGGGGGACAATTGCGCGCCGAAAACACTATCAGCATGGCGTCCGAACGCATTCAGCTGCTGTCCGAACTGGCCGCTCATGAGAACGAGATCGGTCGCTCGAGCCTCCGCGTCGCCCGACTTAACGCCGAATTGGCGGACGCGACCGAAATTGACGTGCCTGAAGACGCCGATGATAAAGCCCTCGTCCAGGAACAGGCTGTACTCAAAGCCGGACAAACAGCCCGCGACCGCCAGATTGCTTCGCTGACCGATCTGCAGGTGCTCTATCAGCAAGAGATCGATGTTCTCGAAATTCGGACTGCCGATATCGAAAAGTCTATCGCCAGCACCGAAAGCGAACTGGCTGGCGTCGAGAAGCTCGTGGCAACCGGCATGGCGACGGTCTCTCGTCGCTCCGAACTGGAAAGGCTCCTGGCGTCGCTCCGCTCCGACCGGCTCGAACAGAACACGGCCATCATGCGTGCCAAGCAGTTCATGACCGAAGCCGAACGGAATGCCGATGGCATCGAGGACACGCGCCGTAGCGAGCTGACGGAGCAATTGCTGACCGAGCAGGCTCTCCTCGAACAACTGCAGCTAGATGCGCAGACAAATCGCACCTTGCTCGCCAATCTCGACAAGCAATTGCTCATCGAGGGCGATACCGGCGAAGCGTCCGCCATTTCCTTCACCATCGTCAGAACGGTGGACGACCGCATTGTCGACCTGCCAGTTGGCGAGGCGGAAATTCTGCTGCCCTCGGATGTCGTCAAAGTATCGACCGCTATTGCCGAAACTGCCCGCGCATCCGGGACCTGAGATGTTGGTTCAGCAGCCACGTCCAGCGAACAGATAACCAATTGTAGTTACAGCAATCTTGAGATCGGAGCGCCACGACAGGGTCGCGGCATAGGCGGCATCAAAATGGGCGCGTGCAGCAAAGGTGGCGTCGTCGCCCCTGCTGACCTGCCAAAGCCCTGTCAGTCCCGGCCGCAATCCGGCATAAACGAGGCCGGGATAGAGGCTCTCCTGATCCACCATCATCGGGCGCGGCCCGATAAGGCTCATATCGCCGTGGAGAACATTGAAGAGTTGGGGCAGTTCATCGAGTGAGTATTTGCGCAGAAGCCGCCCGATCAAGGTGATGCGCGGGTCGCGCCGCAGCTTCTGGTTGGCGCGCCATTCTTCCCCCGCCTTGGCATCACTGGCGAGATAGGCGGCCAACGCGTGCTCGGCATCGGGGGACATGGTGCGCAGCTTCCAAAGCGTAAAGCGCAGTCCATGCTGGCCCAGTCGCTTTTGGCCATAGATGGCAGGACTTCCGTCAAGCCGAACCAAAGCTGCGAGAATGAGCATCAACGGAGCAAGCAGAACGATCAAGATCAGGGACAAAAAAATATCGACGATCCGCTTGGTCATCAAGAAATTCAAAGTATTTTGTGGTTGTCTGGTACCTAGGACATTGTGGAGCGATTTTTGTGTCAATGATAATTGTGCGGTATAAACAATGTCGTCGTTCTTCATGATATCCTCTAGGTGAAAAATTACTTTCACAGGTTAACAGCAGATTAACATTGTGCTTCCGCGAGTTTGTTAGATAATTCGATCTATGGAGGGCCACGGGCCCTGCCGATATTGAGGAAGCTCACCTCACAATTGCGGCAACCATGGCCAATCTCGAACCAGCAGCAACCGGCACGACCAATAACAGCTATGCCACGATCCTCAGGTCCTCGGCCGTCATGGGAGCCTCCTTTGCCATCGTCATGGTGTTCTCCTTTGTTCGCATGAAATTCATGGCGGTGTGGCTGGGGCCGTCGGGGGTGGGGTTACTTGGGGTGCTCTCGACCATACTCGACCTTTGCGTTGCTCTGGCGGGACTTGGCGTGCAGCAGAGCGGCGTTCGGCAAGTGGCCGCGGCGCAAAGCGATGTTGCGCGGGACGATGTTGCCTCGGCAATCCGCTGGCTTTCGTTGGGACTGGGCGTTGTTGGCGCGACCATTCTGCTGATCACGGCGCTGCCGATCTCCCATCTGACCTTTGGCAGTGATCACTATGTCTCTGCCGTCGCAATTCTCGGGCTTGCCGTACTGTTGCGGATTCTCGGCGGCGGCCAATTGGCGCTGCTGCAGGGCTTGCGCCAGATCAGTATTTTGGCCCGGGCCAATATCCTTTCCGCCTTCGCCAGCACCGCCATTTGCGTACCCATGGTCTATTTCTGGAAAGAGCAAGCAGTTGCCCCGGTCGTCGTCGTCATGGCCGGGGTCACCGCGATCGTCACCTGGCGCCTCGGCCAGCGCTTTGTGCCATCCAGCCGCGCCGCATGGCCGCAAGTCGCGACCGAAAGCAAAGCGCTCGTCCATCTGGGCCTGGTGTTCATGGCGAGCACGCTGCTGACCACGGGGGCCGCATACCTCGCGCGGCTCGTAATTCTGCAAAATGCCGGCATTGTCGGCGCGGGCCTCTATCAGGCGGCCTGGGCCCTGGGCGTGCTCTATAGCGGCTTCATCCTGCAGGCGATGGGTTCAGATTTCTTCCCCCGGCTCAGCCGCATTGCCAATGATGACGCCGTCAGCAACCGACTCGTCAACGAGCAAATACGCGTCAGCATCCTGCTTGCAGCGCCCGGCGTTCTCGGTACCATCACCTTCGCGCAACTAGTGATGCATCTGTTCTATGCGGCGCAGTTCGAGGCCGCCGCCGACACCTTGCGCTGGATCGGCTTTGGCACCTACCTCCAGACCCTCGCCTGGCCCGCCGGTTTCATCCTCCTCGCTAAGGGCGCCAAGCGTCCGTTTTTCTGGCTGGAGGTTTCAACCGCCGTGGTGCAAGTGACCCTGATGGTCGTGCTCGTCCCAATTTACGGACATGTGGGCGCCGGCATGGCGTTTTGCCTCATGTATCTCAGCCATACCGCGGCTGTGACCTACCTAGCCAAGCGCGCTAGCGGCTTTGCCTGGAGCCGGGACAATGCCTTGATCGCCCTGGGCTATCTGAGCGTGATCGCCGCGGTCTTTGCTGGGTTCTATCTGCTCGAAGCGCTGCAGGCCCTTGCGCTCGGCGTGACGGCGACCGTGCTGGCCGGATGCTTTTCCGCAGCCGCGCTTTTGCAATTGGTCCCGGTTGCGGCGCTCCCCCCGATCATGCGGCCCCTCGCAAGCCGGCTGCGCTAGATCAGGCAACGACCGCCGCCTCCACGCTTTCGAGCACGTTGGTCACTTCTAAAACAACTCGCTCGAATTCCGCGTCGGTCATCTGCGCGAAGATCGGCAGCATGATGCACTCGGCCTGCGCCTTTTCGGAGCGGACAAGGCTGGATGCTATCGATTGGTCGGGATCGAGGTAGGGCTTTTCGAGATGTGCGTTCATGATGCCGCGCCGGGTTGAAATGCCCCGATCGAGCAGTTTTTGCATCACCTCGCGCTGCTCGCAACCTAGCGGCAGCCGGATGCAATAGCTTTGCCAGTTGCTGCGCGCATAAGCGGGCTCGACGGGCAGCCCTATGCCCTTGATCGCGCCTAGGCGTTCGCTATACAGCCTGGCAATGCGCCGACGGGCCGGGATCATATCGGGCATGCGCCTGACCTGTTCGCGGCCCAAGGCGGCTTGAATATCGGTCATCCGGTAGTTGAAGCCGATCTCGCTATAGCTTTCGTGAACGACTTGCCGCGATCCGTGTCGCACCGTGTCGCTGACGCTCATCCCATGCTGGCGCCAGAGCCGGAAGCGACGGTCGAGCTCAGGGTCATTGGTGATAAGCATGCCCCCATCGCCTGTGGTCGCCACCTTGCGCGGATGGAATGAAAAGCAGGCGACCGCGCCGCGTGGACTGCCGATGCGCTGCCATCTTCCCTCATGCTTGAATTCGCTGCCAAAGGCGCAGGCCGCGTCCTCGATCACCGGCAGCCCATGGCGCTCGGCCACCTCGATGATCGCGTTGATGTCGCAGGGCATGCCCATCTGGTGCACGCAGAGGATGGCATGGGTGTCGCGCGTTATGGCCGCCTCGATGGCGGAGACATCCATGTTGAAGCCGTTGGCCTCGATGTCGATAAAGATCGGATTGGCGCCGCAATAAAGGATCGCATTGGCGGTGGCGATAAAACTATGGCTAACCGTGATCACGTCATGGCCTGAAGCGCAGCCCACGCCGAGCAAAGCCAGATGCAGCGCCGTCGTGCAATTGGACACCGCGCAGGCATATTTGGCGCCTACATAGGCGGCGAATTCTGCCTCGAAAGCGGCGACTTCCGGCCCCTGGGTGACCCAACCCGATTCAATCACGCGCCTTGTCGCCGCGATCTCGGGCTCGCCCAGCATGGGTTTAGCGATCGGGATCTGGTCGTTCATCCGACGGACTCTAAGGTGACCGACTTTTCCTGCCGCCACCACTGCACAAGGTCGGCAAGACCCTGATCGAGCGCAATCTCGGCCTCGAAACCAAGCATGGATTTCGCCTTGCTCGTGTCGGCAAGGCGCCGCGGTACCGCATTCACTTTTCGCGCCGGAGCGTGCTGGGGAGAATGAGACGACCCCATGGCCTGGGCCAGGGCACGCGCCAGATCGGTCAGGCTCGTTTCCATCCCCGAGGCAACATTGAACACCTCGTCGGTGACGTCGCTTTCGGCGGCAAGAATATTGGCCCGGGCGATATCGTGCACATGCACAAAATCCATTGTCTGGCTGCCGTCGCCGTGAATGATGGGCGGCAGGCCCGCGTCGATGCGCTCCATCCAGCGGATCAGCACTTCAGTATAGGCCCCGAACACGTCCATGCGCGGGCCGTAGACATTGAAGTAGCGGAGCGCCACATATTTGAGGCCATACATCTCGGCAAAGCTACGCAGCAGGCCCTCGTTGAATGCCTTGGCCGCCCCATAAAGCGTGCGGTTGTTGTAGCTGTGATGGGTTTCCGGCGTTGGAAACTGCTCGGCGTGTCCCAGCACCGAGGCCGATGAAGCGGCAATCAGCCGATCGACGCCGGCGGCAACCGCCGCTTCCACCACGTTGAACGTCCCGGTCGCCAGCACATCCATCGCAAGCCGCGGTTCCTCGGCACATTGGGTGATGCGGATCGCTGCCTGGTGAAAGACCACATCAATATCTTCCATCGCATGCTTGAGGGTCGGCAGATCTCGGATATCCCCCTCGATGACGGTGATGGGATAGATCGCCTCCGCCGCGGCAAGGTTTTCACGCCGGCCGCGCACGAAATTGTCGAGCACCAGGATTTCCCTTGGCTGCTGGCTGGCGAGCAGTTCGGCAATGTGCGAGCCGATCAGCCCTGCCCCGCCCGTAATCAGAATGCGTTTGTCGTGCATATCAGTCCCCTTGCCGGGCGCCATGCGCCTCAGGTTCACTCTTTCGCCAGCGGATGATCCGCGCCGGTACGCCAGCCGCGACGGAAAACGCCGGCACATCGGCAGTCACAACAGCCCCAGCCCCGACGATCGCACCTTCTCCGACGGTGACGCCGGGCAGGATCACGGCATTGATGCCGATATCGGCCCCGTCTTCGATCCGAACCAGAGAGACCACGAGATCCGTCTCGATAATTGGTCGACGGACCGGCTCGCCGGTGTGCACGGAGCCAAGAACGCGGCAACCGGGCCCGAGCCCGACATGCCGGCCGATGTGCAGAAAGCGCGCGTCGAGAAAAACCTGCGGCCCGATCCAGGTATTGCTGCCGATCTCGCAGGTGCCATCGAACCGGCCCTGGATCACGGCTTGGCTGCCGATATGGACATCGCTGCCGAATTTGATCGTTTCGATATGCTGGAAGCTGACACCGCTATCCACCCACAGCCCGGGACCCCAGCCGCTGGCGCCCGCGCAGATAATTACCCTTCGCATCATGGTGCTGAACCGGTCCGTGCCATTGGCAAAGCGCGCAAAAAGGTCCATCCGCTCGTTGGCGGCATAGGCGCGGCTGAATTCCTCGATCAGTTCGCGCTCGTGGGCCGGCGCTTCCAACGTCTGGCGCAACCCATGCGTTGCCGCGACAGTGCGCGGTTCATGGCTGCGGTCGTGGGCGGGCTCAAGCATGGACACGTGCCCTATCGGCAACACAGTCAGCAACTTCGCGGGCCTTGGCAAAGGAGAGTTCTGGATAGATCGGGAGGGATAGCACTTCTGTTGCTGCCGCTTCTGCCTCAGGGAAATCACCGCGCCGATAGCCCAGATCAGCATAGGCGTGCTGCAGATGCACAGGAACGGGATAGTGGAGACCGGTCTGAATGCCGGCTTTGCCGAGCCGGCTCGCCAGTGCATCACGCTCGGGCAGGCGAATGGCAAAGACGTGGTAAACATGCCGACGCCCTTCGGCTTCGAGCGGCAGATCGATGCCGGGAACACCCGCAAGTTGCTGTCCGTAATATTGTCCCAGGGCCCGGCGCGTCTCGGTCCAGCCCTCCAGATATCGCAGCTTGATCCGGAGGATCGCGCCTTGGATCGCATCCATGCGGTAGTTGAAGCCTTTCTCGACATGGTGATAGCGCTCGAGCTGACCCCAGTCACGCAGCCGACGGATCCGTTCGGCTGCGGCATCGCTATTGGTGGTCACAAAGCCACCCTCTCCGCAGGCGCCAAGGTTCTTGCCGGGATAAAAGCTGAAGCAGCCGGCCATGCCGATGCTGCCGGCACGGCGTCCGAAATATTCCGCGCCATGCGCCTGGCAGGCATCTTCGACGATCACGAGACCAAAGCGGTGAGCAAGGAGGCGCAGCGGGTCCATATCGGCCATCTGGCCATACAGGTGTACGGGCAGGATAGCACGCGTGCGTTCGGTGATCGCTGCTTCCACCTTGACTGGGTCAAGGGTCAGGGTCAGCGGGTCGATATCGACGAAGACCGGTATCGCCCCAACCGAAACGATGGCGGATGCCGTGGCAACGAACGTCAGAGGCGTGGTGATAACCTCGTCGCCTGGTCCGATATCGGCGGCGAGCAGCGCCAGATGCAGCGCGCTTGTGCCGCTATTGACGGCAATCCCGTGCTTGCTGCCACAGAACGCCGCGAATTCCTCTTCGAACGCCTCAACCTCGCGCCCCAGCACATATTGGCCGCTGGCCAGCACCTCGATGACCGCCTGTTCCACTTCACGCCGGATGGATTTGTATTGCGCCTGCAGGTCCGACATCGGGATCATGCAAAAACCCTTTCCTGTTCGATCTGGACAATGGCGCCGCGCTGGGCCAGCGAGCGCGATGCGGCATCGAGAAGCCGCACCATGCGCAGGCCTGCTTGGCCGTCGGCGGTGGGGCGCCCGGCCGTCGCGATGCAATTGAGGAATTCTCGCAGTTCGAGATCGAGCGCTTCGCTGAGATCGAGATGCGGCGCGCGCATGTCGCCGGTGCGATAGCCGACCTTCATGCTGTTGAGGGCCTCCCCGCCATGGCCCTTGGGGCTGAGGGTGATGCCCTTGTCGTAGACTTTGATCTTTTCGCTCGGCTCGATGTCGTCATAGACGATCATCTGTTTGCTGCCGGCGAGCAACGTGCGGCGGATCTTGACCGGCGCCAGCCAATTGACATGCACATGGGCAATCAATGTGCTGGAGAAAAAGAGCGTGAGATAGGCGATGTTTTCCGGTTCGCCGGGAACATGGCTCATCCCGGTCGCCGAAATGGCGATGGGCCGCTCGGGCAGCACATGGTCCATGATCGACAGGTCGTGGACGGCAAGATCCCAGATGACGCTCGTATCTTGTTGAAATAGCCCCAGATTCACCCGAACGGCGTCATAATAATAGATCTCGCCGATATTGACGACGAGCTCGGCCATCTTGCGCACGGCCGCTGTGTGAAGAAAGGTGTGGTCAACGGCGAGCACTAGCCCGCGACGTTCGGCTTCATCCACAAGCCGCTGAGCCTGTTCGACAGTAGCCGCGATCGGCTTTTCCACCATCACATGCTTGCCGGCCTTGAGTGCCCGCATCGCCAGCTTGAAATGGGTGGAAACCGGCGTCGCCAGAGCCACCGCGTCGACCTTGGGGTCGTTCAGCAGATCATCAAAATTCTCGGTGATCCCTATCGAAGGAAAGCGCTGGCGCAGCCCGCCAAGGCGTTCGGTCTGGAGGTCGCAGACCCAGCGCAAATCCGCCTCTGGGATGGCCCAGAAATTACGCACCAAGTTCGGACCCCAATAGCCATAGCCAACAACGCCGACCCCGATCATGCCCGCTCCTCCCAAAGGAGCGGAGGGTCGGTTTGTTCGCTGTCACCCTTGATGATGCGCGCCGGGACGCCCACGGCCACGGCGCCATCGGGCACGTCGCGGGTCACGACTGCACCGGCCCCGACCATGGCGTTTCGCCCGATGGTCACGCCGGGCAGAATGGTGGCATTGCTGCCGATCGATGCGCGCACCTTGACCGTGGTTCGGACAAGGCTCCAGTCAGCATCGGTCTGCACCGTGCCATCGGCAGTGACGGCACGCGGGTAAGTATCATTGGTGAACATGACGCCATGGCCAAGGAAAACCTCGTCCTCGATGGTCACGCCCTCGCAAATGAAACTGTGGCTGGAAATCTTGCAGCGTTCGCCGATGACGGCACCGCGCTGGATTTCGACAAAAGCGCCAATGCGGCTGTCGGCCCCGATATGACAGTCGTAAAGATTAACAAGATCAGGCTGGTGAATGACCACTCCATTACCCATCGTCACGCGAGACAACATAGATTTCTTCTCCGGACATCAACCGTTCGACACACATTCCGCGTGGCGTCTCTGCAGATGTCAGGAGAGTATTTTGCGCGAAGCAGGGTTAGAATAGCCCGAGAGAGCTAGTCGTCGCGGCCCCGCACAGCTAGACGCCAGCGCCAAAGCGGCGCACCCGGCGCAAAACCTCGGTAATGCGCAGCGCCAGCGCCGATGGCGCCCACAGCGGATGGAGTGGCAGGCCCCGCGCCATGCCAAGGCGCTTACGCCAGGCGAGCCCCCGCCCGCCATATGTCTTGCCGATGTCGGGTCGCGCCCGCAGGGCCAGCTCTTCATAGGCGGGAAAGGGGAAATCTAGCGATCCCCGCGCATAGGCGTAGCTGCTATATTGGATCGCGTGCCGAGCAATTGTGGCGCGGGCGGTGGTCAGAAGCTGGGAATGCAGGACGCTTGCGTGCTCGCCCGTCCCCAAAGCCGCCTCAAAGGCCAACCAGCGTTGTTTGAGATCGACCAGTACGCCCTGATGGGTGCCACCCTGAAAGGTGGTCTTGTGCATGTTGGTATCATGCTGGCGGTAAAAAGCCTGGTCGGCGCCGATAAGGAAGCCGACATCGGTCACGGTTGCCGCCCGCAACCACATTTCAAAGTCCCCAGCATGAGGCAGGTCGGCCCGGTATAGACCAATCTTGCGCAGCAGCTTGGTGCGCATCATCACCTCGGGCGAGGCAACGACATTGTAGCCCGACTGGCAACGGATGCGCAGCCAGTCTCGGCCCGGCCAGTGGATCCAGTGGCCGTGCCCCGGTCGCGACAGCGGCAGTTGGTCGTGAAACACGCGCGAAGTGCCATAGACGAGGCCGACATTGGGCGCCATTTCCATGACCATGGCGGCCCGCGAAAGAGATCCGGGCGTCAACAGGTCATCGGCCGAGAGCAGAACGACATAGTCACCATCGGCGAGCGTCAGCCCATCATTATAGGTCGCGATCCCACCCAGATTGTAGGGATGCGCATAGACCCTCACGTTGTTCCGCTCGTCGGCGATCTCGCGCGCGGTCGCGAGGCTATCGTCGGTCGATTTATCGTCGATGATGATGACGTCGACATCGACTCCATCTTGACCATCAAGCGCGCTGGCGACGCACGGACCGAGGTAGCGGCCGTAATTGTAGCAGGGGATGACGACGGTGACGCGCGGCCGACGCTTGAGAGGCACGAGCCGCCGCACGGCGCCACCCATCCCGGAGGCAATGAGCGTGGGCAGCACGGTTGAAACGCGATCTCTAAAGCCCATCAGCATTCAGCGCCATAGTCGGCGCGCGTCTTGCCGCCCATGGTGATGGCGCATTTGACGATCTTCTCCACGTCCCGCCCCGCGGCCTCCCACGAACTATGGGTGACGCTGGCGGCGGCGCTAGCCGAAATAGAGTCGAAATCAGGCATGTGAGACACCACTTCCAGCTCGTCGGCGATGGCATGAGGCGTTGGCTGCACGTAGCGAACCGAAGAATTGTTGAGCACCAGCCGGTTTTGGGGCGCATCGTTGACGATGGGAATGCAGCCCGCGGCGAGCAATTCGTGCGGTACCAGCGACACATTGGTGAAGGAGAGGCTGATTCCGGCGCGGCACTGGTTGTAGATGCCGTTTAGCTGGGCGGGCGCGGTGTGGCCGTATCGAATTGCCGGGAAATTCAATGCGCCGACCGCGCCGCCATAAAGATGAATCGGCACCTTGGGAAAGCGCTGCGCAAAGAGCTGCAGGGCCATGAGCCCAAGCTCGGTTCCGCGGCGTGACGTGCCGGGGCGGGCATAGAATGCGACGCCTTGCCGGTCCTTGAAATCGATGCGGCGATAGTCCGTGGTATCGCTGCCGAAATTGAAGTAGCCAGCGGCCATGCCGTAATCGGCCTCCAGCCTTTCGGATAGCCACCGGCCTGCCGTTATGCCGTGAAAACCCATGCGATAAGTATTTTCCGCAAGTGCCGCAAAGGCTCCCGCAGGATGAAAATCCGGCTCGAAATCCTGCACGAAATAAAAGCATTTTCCCGGCCCGCCTCGGTTGTACACCGCATAGGCGGTGGGCCAGCTGGTGGCGATATTGCCGTGTGCCGCTTCCATGATCCCATCGAGCGGCAGCACCGGGCCGTCGAAGCGGAAATAGGAGCGAACAATCCGCGCATAGTGGCGATGATCGCCGCCATAAGGATCGTAAAAATAGACGCGGTTCTGGTGCCCCTGCCCTTCAAGATGCCTGATCATGCGGAAGATGGTCGTGTGTCCGCCCGACCCAGCTGAGGGCGGCAGCATGACCCAGTTGAGCACCATCGGGTCACCCGCCTCGATCGGCAGGGTCGCCGGCATACGCGGCTTCTTGAGATCGGCGGCGGCGATATCCTCTGGCTTGACCGGCCAGCGTTCCGCCTGCGGCCCGATCCAGGCCGAAAGTCCCCTGCGCGCTGCGCGCTCAAGTCCCCTCGGGCCATCGCTTCGCGCCACAGCGGCGATCTGCCTTGTCCAACGGGCAATCTGGTGCGGCGCTTCCACGTCTTTCTCCCTGGTTCCTCAAACCAGAGCCTTCAGGGTTCAAGGCCACTTTTGAATAGATCAAACAGCCTAATGGTATTGGCCCCGGCACCGGGCGAACCTGCCGTTCAATGCAGGAACCGAACGGCCAATGACCGCAATTGCAGCCCGTGCCCCGATATCGATGAGAACGGCGCAGGTGCGCCGGGTGGCGCAGTGGCCTGCGGCGCCAGTGCTGATCTTTCTGATCGGCCTCGTCGTGCCCTGGAGCGTCGAGCTCGGCTCCTTCGGCATTACCCTGCCGCGCCTCGTGCTTCTGGTGGTCACGGTGCCGTGCCTTCTCAAATGGGCGCGGGGCGAGGCGGGACAGCGCAATCTCGTTGATTTCCTGCTGCTCGCGCTCTGCGCCTGGATTTGCCTCAGCCTCGCCGTCGTCGAGGGCTGGACCTCCGGGCTCGAGAGCGGCGGCATGGTCGCGGTTGAAACCGCCGGGTCCTATTTCCTCGCCCGCTGCTATGTCCGCACAGCCGACGATTTTCTGGCCGTTGTGCGCGTGCTGTTTTTCTGCGTCATCGCGCTGCTGCCCCTCGCCATCGTCGAAGCCCTCACCGGCACCAATCTGCCCATGGATTTCTTCGGCTCTATCCTGCCTACCGTCGCCGTGTCCTACGATGGCCTCCGCTGGGGATTGAAGCGCGTGCAAAGCGTCTATGAGCACCCCATCCTCTTCGGCGTCTGCACAGGATCGACGCTTGCCCTGGTCTATCTGGTCCTCGGCGACACCCACAGCATCTGGCGGCGCGGCCTCGGCACCGTGCTGGTCGCCGCCACCGCGTTTCTCTCCATTTCGTCGGGTGCGCTGGCGATGATGGCCTTTCAGGTCGCGCTGATCGGCTGGGCCAAAACCACGTCCCGCATTCCGCACAACTGGATGCTGCTCGGCGGCATCTTCGCCGCCACTTTCCTTGCCATCGAACTCGGCTCCACCCAATCGGTGCCCCAGTTCTACATCGCCCGCTTTTCGCTCGACCGCGAAACCGCCTGGCTCCGGCTGCTGATCTGGGAATTCGGTTCGGCCTCGGTGCTGGCCCATCCGCTCTTCGGCATCGGCTTCGGCCAATGGGTGCGGCCTGTCTGGATGAGCGACAGCATCGACATGTTCTGGATGACCGTCGCCATCCGGCACGGCATTCCTGGCGGCTTTCTCATGATGTCGCTGCCTGCCGTTACTCTCGCGATCACCACGTCCGCCCACCAGCCCGACCGACGTGTTGCGCTCTACCGAGTGGCCTACCTCATCGTCATCGCCAGCTTTTTCCTCGTCGGCTGGACCGTCCATTTCTGGGGCGCCGCTTATCTCTTGTTCTTGTTTCTTCTCGGCGCCGGCGGCTGGCTGGCATCGGTTACCTCAGTCCCTGTCGTCGAACATATCCGCCTGCGTGGCGGCGCCGCCATTGCTCATCTTGTCCGAGCGGAGAAGCTGTCATGACCCAAGCCCTGGACACGCCGGCCTATGTGTTTTTCACCCGCTTCAACCTGCCCTCGAAAGGCTATGAGAGCTATGTCCGCAGTGCCGAAAACTGGCTCCACAAGCGCGTCGACCTTTTCGAGCGCTACTGCCTGCCCTCGGTCGCCGCGCAAACCGACCAGGACTTTGCCTGGATCGTCTATTTCGATCCCCACAGTCCCGCCTGGCTCATGCGCAAGATCGAAACCTGGCAGCGCTATGTCCGTTTTCATCCCATCTTTCGCGAAGAGGTGAGCTTTGCGGAAAAACACGCCGACATTGCCGCGCATCTGACGCCGCGGCAGCGGTTGATCTCCACCAATCTCGACAATGACGATGGCCTCGCGCTCGACTTCGTTGCACGGATCAAGGCCGTTCGCCCCAGTCATCCGCGCTGCGCCATTTTCCTTGCCAATGGCCTCGTTCTCAATGGCAGTCGCGTCTTCCTCAATCGCGACCGGCAGAACGCCTTCTGCAGCGTCAGCGAGCCATGGCACGAACCGATCACCTGCTGGGCCCATCCGCACAACGCGCTTTCGCGCCACATGCCCTTCATGAGCGTCGACGGATCACCAGGCTGGCTGCAGGTCATCCATGGCGACAATGTCAGCAATCGCGTCCGCGGCCGGCGTGTCGCGCCCGGAAAATACCGCTCGAACTTCGTTGCGCTCGAAACCGCAGCCGATCCCGCACTGGGCGAGTTGCTGCGCGAGCGGTTTGTCCGCGTTCCCGTCCGCACCATGACCGAAACAGTGCGGGCAACGGCCAAGCACACAATCCTATGGACCCTCGGGCCACAGGGCATCGACCGCGCCAAGAACCTCTGGCGCCGGCGAAATTTTCTAAAGTTCTTTCAGTAGCGCTGCCGCTGCACGTGGCGAAGGCACCAGCCGCGCCACCTCGGCCGTTGTCATCCAAGCCGCCTTGAACGCCGCTCGATGCGTCGGTCCGAACAGGTAGCGAAGCCCCGCGCCAGTCGTCACTGCTAGCCGGAACAGCAGGGTCTCAAGGCTCCCATGATATCTTCGGAAATAGCGCAGGCGATTTGCCGTCAACAGCGCAAAGAGCGTGGCATCGGAGTTGGATTCCCCCCCGGCATGGGTGCACACGGCATTGGCTGCGAGCCGGATCTCGAACCCCCCGTCCCGCGCGCGCCTTTGGTAGTCGACTTCCTCGCTATAGAGAAAATAGCGCTCGTCCCAGGGGCCGACACCGACCCGCGCGGAAGACGACACCAGCATGATCGCGCCACTCGCAGCGACAATAGCGCGGTTCTGCGCATAGTCTTCCGCCCGACGGCTGATTTCACCGAGCCCCAATCGGCCTGCCAATCCGCCCCCGACAAGCGCCTCGCTCCAGGCGGTTAGCAACGAGGGCTCGCGCCGAATGGAATAGCTCAGCGTTCCATCGTCGTGCAGCGTCTTGGGCACGACCACGCCCACTTCTGGGCGCGCGAGTTCGGCCAACATTCGGCTAATGCAATCGGGACGCAGGCGAATATCGGCATTGAGCAGCAATAAAGGCCCGCTGCGCCCAAACGCTGCCACCGCCGCATTGATGCCGGCGGAGTAACCCGCATTGTATCCCACCGAGACGACGGACGCCCCGATCGCATGATCCCGCGCGATCCCGGCAGAGTCATCGCGCGAGTCATTATCCGCTACGATCACCCTGGCATTGGGCAGGTCTGCGAGCGCAATCCACAATGTGTCGAGCAGCCCTTTCAGCACCGAGGCGCTGTTGTAGGTTACAATCACGACGTCGAGCTCGGTGTCCTGCATTTGTCGTTTCTCGCAGTCGAGGGTTTAGGATCGGTTCCAGCGTGCCAGCAGGTGTCCGGACTTGTTGCTGGCAAGTGCGGCCATCATGAGCCAGGCGCGATAAGCCCGAGCGCGGCAGAGATAGGCAAAGACCTGCAGCTGCAGCCAGGGGCCGTCGATCTGGGCGCAGCGGATGATCTCGGCGATGCCGAGCGGGGGCGAGACCAGCACCATGCCGGCCCGCACAAACCATTTGAGGCTAGCCACCCAACCAGGGCCGAGTTCGGCAAAGTCATGCGCGACATGGCGCTCGATCCGTTCGCTCAGCTCGAAAAAATTGAGGCTTCCTGGAGTAAGCACGCGGGCAGCGGGAAGATAGTCAAGTTCAAAGCCCATGGAGACGGCCCTCTGGCCCCAGACGCGATCCTCGTGGCGCGCAATCCCGGCAAAATGCCCGACGACCCTGAAAACCTCACGTCGTACAGCCATATTGGCGGTTGCGGCAAAGCCCTGACGGCGTACGAACATTTCGGTGCGGTAGGCGAAGGCGGCTTCATAGGCCTCGGCCGGGATCAGCCGGGAGGGCTGGCTCGGCGCTATCCCGACGCTGCCCCCGACAAAATCGCAACCGGGATGGGTGTCAAAAAAAGCCGCGCAGATGGTCAGATAATCGGGCTCGACGAAACAGTCCGCATCGATGAAGCAGATCACGTCGCCGCGCGCCAGGCTCGCCGCAGTGTTGCGCGCCGGCCCAGGCCCAGGATGCGGTTCGAGGACGAGACGGGTTTTTGGATAGGTGGCGCAGACGGCAAAAGGCGGCACGACCGAGCCGTTGTCGGCGACGATTACCTCAAAACTTGGTGCGCCCGCGCCAGGGCGATAAAGGGCATCGAGACATCGCCTGAGATTGTCGGGTTCATTGAGATGGGGAATGACGACGCTGATGCGAGGACAAGGGGCCACGCGGCTATCATTTGCCTCGGCCCCCATCACGCGACGGCCCTGGTCAGATCGGGCCCACGCCCGAGCCGTCGCGGCGCCTGCTTAATGAGGAGATGGAAACCGCGTTCCTCGAGATCGCGCTCGAGGCGCATGATCGCCCCGACGCTGGCAGCATCGATGGCCGTCAACCGCCGGCAATCAAGCATGACGTCCCGCTGCTCGTTCAGCGCCTGGGCAAAGAACTTGTCGAACATTTCTGCGGAGTCGATTGCAGCGCCGGAAACCCGGATGGTGACGCGCTGACGTTCGCTTTCGACTTCCACCCGGACCGGCCGAGGCCAGATCGCCAGCAACATGCGATCGCGCATTTGACCCAAGGCCAGCGGCATCGCATCGCGCATCAGGAGACGCAACAGGATCAGAGCATCGCGATAATAACGCTTGGCCAGCAATGGCTCCTGCCGGATCCGCCAGAGCCATTCAAATCCGAGCCTTTGCCAGCCGCGCGGCGCGCGAGTGATCGAACCCGCCACGAAATTGACCGCCGCCCCCAGATGGGCCGACACCGCCACGTTGAGCTCCGCTCGATTGCGCAGCAGCCACTCCTGTCCGCGCTCGGCACCCAGCGATACGATCAGGAAATCGGCGTGGGCGTCGTTGATGATCCTGAGGAAGTCGGGGCTGCTGATGTCATCCATCGAGCCAAAGCCGGGATTGAGCGATCCAACACAGCAGATGGTCGACGATGGAGTCTTGTTGACGATGTGGCGGGCACGGTTGGCGATCTCGCCATTGCCGCCGAAAAAGAAGATACGAAGAGGCCGGCCAATGTCGGTGTGATCCCGGCTGAGCAACTGTTCCATCACGTCGGCGCCAGAAACTCGCGAGATCTTGCGAACGAAGGCCAGCCGGCACATCAGCAACATGCCAATACCATCGACGGTGCACACATCACTGCGTAAGAGCGACAGCCGGAATCGCTTGCTGATTGCGCTATTGGCAAGAAAATTGGCGTTAATTGTTGAGATCAGGATTTTTCTGTGACTGAAAACAGCCTTGTCAATTTCACGGATGACTTGATCAATGCCGAATTCATCGACTGGTATACCAAGAACGCCGAATGTTGAATGATGGAGGGACATGGTTGGCGCAACCTAGATCAGAAGTTAATGCAACCGGTCCTACCCCAGTGTTGTTTGCTTCCACATAGGCCAATGTAGCTATTCAAGCTAAGGCACTCTCTCCGGTACTTAAAGTGGTATCGTTCGAACGCAAATCGATACTGAATTTTGGACCCGGAGCGCGTTTATGCCCATCTCAAGCCCATATATTCATACGTCTCGAATGGCTGTTTCCGGAAAGCGGCAACGCGCCATTGTTGTCGTCGCTCCGAGGGGCACAATCCCTGAGAGGCTACGCTTCGGGCTTGAACGCGAACTACCTTGGGCTGTCCTCCATGAAGTCGATAATGTTGCCACGGCTTGCAACACGTTTCCTGAGACCGTTTCTCTGATCCTGCTCCATCCGGACGCTGTGCAACCCGCCGAGCGCTCCGCACCACAGATCCGTCGGTTTCACCCACTGGCACTGATCGGTCTTTTGCAGACGGACATTGCTGACGCAGGGCTTCAGACGCGCGAAATTGTCGCCTCGTCAAAGATTTTGCAGGGCCTCGTGCCGCTCCGTTCCAAAGCCCATGAGTTCGTGGCGATTGTCTCGTTCATGCTAAGAGGCGGACAGTACTTTCCAAGGGAGATGCTTTCTGTGGAGGCCCAAGCCCCGCCCCCCCTCCTTGCGAGAGAGATAATTCAGCTTGACGGGCTGCAACTCACCCAGCTTACCCGTCGCGAACTGCAAATTCTCGAACTGGTCTCCCGTGGCCTTCAGAACAAGACCATCGCAGCCCAGCTGTATCTGTCTGAGTTCACCGTGAAGATACATCTTCATAACATCATCACCAAGCTCGGCGCCCACAACCGGACCGAGGCTGCGGCATTTTTCAGGGATAGTCAGCCAACACCTCTTTCGCGTATTCTGGGCTAAGAGGTGGCCGTCAAAGACCTGGCCCAAGCCCAACCAAATTCGTTCACGGCCGAAGCGCCCGTGTGCATCATCGGAGCCGGCATGGCTGGCCTCACCTTGGCGCATAGTCTTGCCTTGAAGGGGATCCGGGTACTGCTGCTCGAGAGCGGGGACACGGTGGTCGATGGCGAGGCTGAAATCCTCAACCGTATCGACAACGTCAACGGAAGGTGGACGGGGGCACTGCGCAGTCGATGCCGGGGAATCGGAGGCACGTCGCGGCGCTGGGGTGGCCGAACCATTCCCATTGCACTCGAGGAAGCACGAGCGCGGCCTCATCTAGACAGCGAAGGATGGCCCTTTCCGATCAGTGAGCTCGACCGGTACACGGCAGAGATTGAGACGCTGCTATTGCTCGATCATTCGAGCTACGAAGCCGATCTCTATGGACAGACCGACATCGATCCTGACTTTCGGATACGCTGGGCCAAGTGGCCGGCCTTTTCCAATCTCAACCTTGCAAAGCGTCTTCACCGGCAGGTCATTTCAAATCGGCACGTCACGATCTGGTCGAATGCCACGGTGACCGGCTTTGCCTTTGCCGCCGCGGATGGTCGCCTTGACAAAGTCACTGCCAGACACTGCTCGGGACGCGAGATCACCGTTCGCGCCCAGCGCTTCGTCATCGCGGCAGGGGCGGTTGAATCGACGCGCCTTTTGCTGTGGATGCAACGTCAGCCCGGCCAGGGGCTGTTAGGATCCAAAGCTTTAGGGCGATATTTTCAGGATCACCTTAATCTCAAGTCGGCGAAGGTGGTTAGACATCACGTCGGAGAAAGCAATAAACTTCTTGGCTATCGCTTCGCCAATTCCGTCCGCCGCTCTTTGCACCTTGAACTCTCGCCGCAAACGCAGGCCGAATGCGGCGTAGCGAGCGCCTTTGCCTATGTCTCAATGGATATGGATGGCAGTGCGCTTGGTTCGATAAAGAAAATTGCCCGCAACCTCCAACAGGGGCAGATGGATACAACCGAGCTGCTGGCCCTGTCCGGGCATAGTAGTCTCATTTTTCAATCGCTTGTTTGGCGCTATATGCGCAAGCGCCTCCTCGTTCCGGCCAGCGTCGATTTCAATGTTGAGATCTGCGCCGAGCAAGCGCCGCACTGGGACAACGCCATTACGCTTTCGAAGGACAAAGACAGGCATGGAATACCCCTTGCCAGCATCGACTGGGAGCCCAAGGCCGAAGACGAAAAAACACTGCGCGTCAGCGTCGAGCGCCTAGCACAATTCTGGAGCCGCAGTGGCTGGGATAAGGTTGCTAGCCTCGCTTTTCTTCCATCGATAACCGATTCCTGCAGCCGTCTTGTTGACACCAGCATCGACTACTATCACCCGTCCGGCACAACCCGTATGGGATGGGACAAGGCCTCCTCCACAGTGTCTGGCGACCTGACGTGCCATGACGTCAGCAATCTGAGTGTCTTGAGCGCTTCCGTATTTCCGCGCGCCGGCAGCGCCAACCCCACGTTTACGCTTATGCGTATGGCTCATCGCCTCGGCGATTACCTCGCAACCAAGTTCTAACTGGCTCCATTGCACAATCAGTCGCGTGCACAATGATTACGCGAATATTTTAATTTCAATCCGGTAGTTTGTCGAATTTGGATCAGCAGATAAACTTGCGCAGAGAGCGCATTTTTTCGTTCAAATCCTTCAGAGCGAAGCCGACTGAATTAGTTCAGAGATGCATTTATATATTGATTTAATTCCTCAGCATAGTATCGTTAGTTAGCCCTTGAATATGGGCTGGGGCATGGAAACCCCTACAAAGCGCGGCTTGGACACTGCCACACGTGTTCCGCTACCCTAAAGTCGGGGAGGCGTTGGCGTATGTCCAGGCCGCACCCGGCTAAAGGCCTTCGCGCACTTGCTTTGTAAGTGTTTCCAACTCCCCGACGTCGCCGGGGAGGCGACGATCATGGCGCAACGGTTTAGGCAAAACATCTTTTTCGTCGCCGAGGACGAGATTCACATTTTCGCTGATGTTCACCTTGCTCCCGGGCAGTATTCGGGTTGGGTCAGCACGTCCATTTCTGGACACCCCGATCATCGCTACGAACTGCACCTTTCCTATGAGCAATTGCGCCAGGGCGGCTGGCTGAACGGTGACTCCGACAAGGAAGGCCGCAATTACAACGTAACCAGCCTTGTAGAGGCCGGCGTGCTAACAGTGTGGTAACGTCATCGCCAACGAGCTTTTGCTTCTAATGTGGAGTGAAGCATGCTACTTTAATAGCGTCGTTGCAACGTTCGGCTTGCAATGCTTGAGAGACACTGGTGCTCCCGCCCTAAGGAGGAGTCAATGTCTCGCTATTTTTTCCATATTATGAACAGTCGCGCGATAATCGATCTCGACGGTACCGACTTGTCTGGAAACGCAGAGGCGCGCATGCATGCCATCGCCATCACCTCCACCATGATGAGTGAATTGGATTCAAATTGGAAGGGCGAAGAATGGACGATGACAGTGACTGATCTTGAAGGAGTCATCATCCTGACGCTCAAGTTTTCCGCAAACCTCGGTACCGTGCACTAGACCGTCACCTGTTGGATCAACTCGGACGAGGCGTGCACAGGCCGCGTGGTGAATAAATCATCCGACCGCTTGGGTTTAGTTTTGCGGAAATCCACTCGGCGTTCTTTCAAATTCTCGTTCATGGATTTTGTATTGTGCGCTGATTTGCACGGGTGTTTGCGGAGGGCGCGAAGATCACCAGTCTAGACGGATCGGTGATCGCATCACCGTTCTTTGGGCGCCAACTTTTTCTGCAAAGTATGGGTCGAGGTGGGGTCGGCGCCACTCGCCGACCATCTGCTCTCCTGCGATGCGCGAAATGCATTTTCGACTACCGACAATTCTGGAAACGCCTGCCGATGAGCGGAGGAAACGAAGATCGCCTACGTCCAGAAACGGCCAGCATTCTTCGCCCCAACTCTCGCGCCGAAGCGCTTTAGCGACCCCAGGCTTGCGGGGACCGCCCGGTTCGGGAGAGGAGGTGCTGTCAGTCCGTGATCGAAATGCCTGAATGTTCGCCATCGGTCGATGTCCGACAAACAGGTTGCTATGGAGCGATCATGTCCTGGTTAGCGATGATCGATCCTGACTCGCAATATAGACGGGCTTGTTCCACATCCTTCTTGTCGTTGAAAAAGTCATCGGACGAACCATAAACGCGCACCTCGGCATCCCGAATGTCACCGCCAATTCGCTCGTCTTCCGTAATCACAAACGCATAGACCCAGTCGTTCCGCATGTAGCCCATTGACATGGTCAGGTCAGTCGGATGGTCGATATTCGTGTCCTTGACCGAGAAACCGATCGTGTCGGTCTCGAAATAGAGTTCAGCTGGCTCAGCGCCGACCACATAGGAATAGTAGCCTTCCTTTTTGCCCGGATGTAAGTTGGTGTCGGCGATGCGGCAGAACTCCGCGTGAGCGTTCTGCTCCGGAATGTAGCAGGAGAAATGCGTCTGCCACGGCGGTACGCAGTTCGCCATCGCCGGCATTGGCAGAAAAATGAACAGGGCTAGGATGCGCTTCATGGACGAGTTCCGTGACGAGGATGTGGTCGGGCAATGCTTCCTACTGAAGCTGCCAGCGCGCAAGCTGAACATGCCTTCAGAGGATGGTGACCGCCACGAGATACCATTCGGGCTGAAAGTTAAAAAGGATCGAAGGCGTTGACTATCTTCGTGTCCGGAGGCGAATCCACAGAGCGCTGGTGTGCTTCTTTTGTCGGTGACTGGTAGCTACAGACGAGCCTTGCTTTAAGTGATATCATACTCCCCTGGAGCCCTTATGACCGAAGCGCCGCTGCAGCAATTTCAAGTCGAGTCGTTTAACACCGACCCAGAAGGGCGTTCACAGCAATCCGATGTCTGTCTGGTCTTTGCGCATAGCCCAAAGGCCGCAGCCATGAAGGCATTGAACGAGGATCTGCATGAGATCGGCAACGTCCGACGGCGTCGTGCCCGAGTTACAGGGCTAGATGCGATTGGCCAACGACGAGTGACCACGCTTTACAGCCAGCTCTGACGGATCGGAGTATATACGCCTTCAGGTGCCTGTTGCTGTTCATCCAACCGAGGACTGGGTTAACGGGGTGGGACCATCAACTCTGTCGCGGTAGTTTTATGTTGGATAATAGCCTTCACGGCTGGTTTGCCCTATCGAGATAAGAGCGATTGCATGACGTGAACGAGCCAGACTTTGGGATGGATCGAGCACTGACACAGTTCGTGCAGAACTGTGACGGACGTGAAAAGCGTTTTGAGAACCGAAAGGTATTCTACCGAACGAATTGAGGGATCTGCCCTGATCCGGCAACTCAGAGAAGAACTCAAAAGACCGCATACCGATACATCTTCAAACGACCCTTGCGGGCTACCAGCCCGAGTCTTTGGGGTTCAGAACGACAACGCCGACCGGCGCAAGCAGAAGCAATAGAGCCAACACCCGGCGCGCAGTGATTTAGCATGCGGCCGGGTCCATCGCAGCTACGCCATAGATTGCAGTCTGCATTAGAGGCCGGCGCTGGCAGTTCGGACTAGAACGAACATTCCGGGTTTATCCAAATATACCGAACTGGCTTGAACAGTTCATCCCGCTTTGAGCCGCTGATCCTGAGATCGTCAATCCAGACCTTTATTCGTGCTCGCTGCTCTTGGGGGATGTTCGCAAGAACCCATTTTCGCAGGTCGCCAAGGCACTCGAAGTGCATTTCGGACTGCTTTCCCGCCGAGCCAGAATGCCCGCCCGTTTGCGGTGCGAGGTAGGTGATGACTATTTCCATGATAGTTTGGCAGCGCGTTAAACGCAGCTCTCCTGACCTGCCTTGTATCACACCCCCCATGCTTCTCCTAATTGTCTCGGGAGATCATCATAATATCGTGGCTATCGGCCTGTTCAGCTCGCGGGTCGCTGCAGCTCCAAAACCGTTCGAGGATGACCAACCGTGTAGGCAATTGCGATAGAACCGTTACTCATGGGAACCATTCCCATAGCTATCCGCTGCCCTTCTTTGAAGGAGAGCCGCGATGACCAACAAAAGACCTATAGATGTTGAACCTGGCAGCGATGCAGATACGACGCCTGTCCCCCCGATGGGCGAGACGCCACCCGACCCGAACCACAAGCAAAAACCTGCTCCCGTAGAAACTGGTGACAGTGGACAGGACGACGACAACATTGACGATCAAGGCAATAAGGCAGGAGGCGGTCGCCAAGATCAGCCAACGTAGCCGTCTAAGTCCCGGCAGGTGCGGGCAGCAGCAGACGTAGATCGTGCTGGCCGCAGGTGGCCGCAATGGGGTCGGTAACGGTCAGGTGGCGACGAGCCGCTTGTCGATAGGGACGTCGATCCGAGAGTTCCGAGAAGCAGTTTGTTCGATCGTCTTCGCGCCTTTGAAAGGGTGTCGAAGAACCCGCTGGCTATACCCGACAGGACGATGTTCAAACAGCTAATCCTGAGCACAGTAACATAGGATTAGCGGAGGCGGTCCGAGGTAAACGCCCCTCTCAGGGCGTGTGGGTTTCCGGTTCACTCGTGTGGTTTCGTTAAATCAATCCATGTCTGCCTATCCAGATGCAGGTGTGCAGAGCAAGTTCGGGCCGGACATACGAAGCCATTTGCTATATGAACAATTAGAGCGCACAAAGGTTTATCGGTAGATGCGCCACAGTGTACGACCGACCGCAAGTCCCTCTCTTATTCAATTGCTGGGGGCGGACGCATCGTGTGCGCCTGATTTTTCTAAACCGATCGTCTCATAGGTCCGTGAGACTATGAAACCGATGGCACGAGGTCATCGGACGCGTCTTCGCTACCGCACTCTCTGAACGTTTGACTTCGCCCCCACGCTCGCCAAGGAACATTGGGTTCAGTAAAAGAACGAAATAGCAACACACTATTTGGTTCAAGGCCTCAGGCTCAAGGGGAGCAGGCTCGTCGCAGACGTGGTCAAATCGTGCAAGACGCACGAAGCGGCAATCTCGAGGGCAGAACGGCTCGGCCCCATTCACGCCGGAGTGGTCGCCTTTTCCCAAGGAAGTAGACGTCGCAATCGACGCCTATGACACCCCAATCGTGTTGCTGACCATCGCAAGCCTACCACCAGGCCTATTCAACTAGCGGCGCTAATGCCGCACCTCAAAAAAGGATGATCCCATGTCCAGTAATCGCAAGAACGGCAATCGTGAAGCCAAGAAGCCCAAGGCCATCAAGCCCGTCGCCGAACCGGCGGCGGACAAGGGTACGGTGACCGGCGTTATGGCCCGTAAGGGCAAGCTTTGAGTCCTGACGCGGAGCCGGCAGCATCAGTCGGCCCGCATCGTCCTCGCGCCCGGGTCCAGGCCGCGCAGCGAGCGGCCATCAGGGCGGTTGGCAAGCCCTGGGGTGCGCAAAGCCTGCACCCTTGGAACGTCAGCGTCATCGCACCCGGAGAGCCGATCGGCGAACTCTGGTTCGACCCGGCCGGCGGCGCGCCAGACCAGTCAGACTTGCTGCTCAAGCTCCTTTTCACCGAACAAATCCTCTCGGTCCAGGTACACCCGGACGACGATTTCGCCCGCGCGCTTGGGCTGCCGAACGGCAAGTCCGAGGCTTGGTATGTGCTTTCTGCCCGCCCGGGCAGCCGCGTTGCCATCGGGCTGACCACAAGGCTCAGTCAACCGGAGTTGCGCGCCGCAGTGCTCGACGGATCCATTGCCAATCTGATCGCCTGGCGCGAAGTCGTCGCCGGCGATGTGGTCAACGTGCCGGCTGGCACCATACACGCCATCGGGCCGGGCATTGTGATCGCCGAGATCCAGCAACGCAGCGATGCCACCTTCAGGCTCTTCGACTTCGGGCGGCAGCGCGAACTGCATCTCGATCATGCCTTGGCTATCGCTGATGCCGGACCGCTGCCTGATCAGGCGCCGATTCTGGCACTCGACACGATAAGAACGGTGTTGGTCGTCTCCGACGCCTTTGTGCTCGAACGCTTAAATCTTCCGCCTTTCTCACGGTACCGGCTAACCGTTAATCGAGAAGGTTGGATCCTTGCCGTGGCCGGCAGCGTCGGCGTTGATGACGTGCATCTGGATATTGCGCAAGCGGCCTACCTTTGCGCGACGAGCACTATCCTTGCCACTGGCGCTGTACCCTGCGTGGTGCTGTTCGCCTATCCCGGTCCGTCCCTGGTTGTGGGCGCCGAGCTCGAGGAGAATTCCCCATGACCCGCCTTAAATGCATCGCATTTGTCGGCAATTCCCTGCCGCGGCAGTGCGGCATTGCCACTTTCACCACCGATCTACAGCAGGCGGTGGCTGCCACGGCCCTACCCCTCGAGACAACGATTGTCGCCCTGACGGACCCGGGGCGGCAATACAGCTATCCCAAGGTGGTCGGCTTCGAGGTGCAGCAAAATCGCCTGGAGGACTATGTTCGAGCATCCGAATTCATCAACAAGGGCGGCTATGACGTGATGAGCCTGCAGCATGAGTTCGGGATTTTCGGGGGCGAAGCTGGCAGCCACATCCTGGACCTGCTTGAGCGAGTGACCATCCCGGTCGTGACCACGCTGCACACCGTGCTCGCCGATCCCGAGCCGGCCCAGCGTCGGGTCCTCGATCGCATCCTTGCGCTATCCTCGCGCGTTGTGGTGATGGCCGAAAAGGGGCGCAGCCTGCTGCTCGATACCTATGACGCGCCTCGCGGAAAAGTCGAGGTCATCCCGCATGGCATCCCCAATTACCCTTTTGTCGGACCGGAAGCTGCCAAGGCAAGTCTCGGCTTTTTCGACAAGACGGTGATCCTCACCTTTGGCCTGTTATCGCCCAACAAGGGCATCGAGGTCATGATCGATGCCATGTCGATGGTCCTGAAAAGCCATCCCGGTGCTGTTTATGTGGTTCTTGGGGCAACGCACCCCAACCTCGTGCGCGATCACGGAGAAAGTTACCGGTATAGCCTGCAGTCACGGGTGGACGAACTGGGTTTGCACGATCACGTCGTCTTTCTCGACAAGTTCGTCGATCGACCAACACTGCTGCAATACATCGCCATGTGCGATGTCTACGTTACGCCGTACCTCAACAAGGCGCAGATGACGTCAGGCACGCTGGCCTACAGCTTCGGACTTGGAAACGCGGTCGTCTCCACTCCCTATTGGCACGCGGTCGAATTGCTCGACCACGGCCATGGCCTACTGGTCCCTTTCGGTGACGCGGAGGCGACGGGCCAGACCATCTCTGCGCTACTGACGGATGAGCCTCGCCGCCAAGCGATGCGGCAGCGGGCCTATGCCGATAGCCGGCATATGACGTGGGACCATGTGGCCGCCCGCTATGTCACCTTGTTTGATCGGGCTAGAGCTGCGGAGCGCAAGCAGTCGCCCCTGCGCAGCACCAATCCGACCCTGCCTGCCTTGCGTTTCAACCACCTCGAAATCATGAGCGATGATACGGGGCTTATTCAGCACGCCATCCATGACGTGCCTGATCGGCTGCACGGCTACTGTGTCGACGACAATGCGCGGGCGCTTCTCCTGGCCAGCACACTGGCGAGCGAGGGCCGTGACAGCATTCCTGAACGGATGACTTCGGCCTACGCGTCCTTTGTCCAGCATGCCTTCAATTCGGACACGGGCCGGTTCCGAAACTTCATGGGCTATGACCGGCGCTGGCTAGAGCCGCAAGGGTCTGAGGACAGTCACGGGCGCACGCTTTGGGCCCTCGGCCTTACGGCCCGCGGCCAACGCCAGTCCTCCCGTAGCCATTGGGCCGCCGAACTTTTCGAACGGGCTTTGCCAGGGGTAGAAAACTTCGGGTCCCCCCGTTCCTGGGCCTTCGCACTGCTTGGCCTCAACGGCTATTGCGAGGTCCGGCCGGAGGACGGTTTCGCCCTTGGTCTGCGCCGCATCCTTGCAGACCGGCTCTGCGCGCTCCTCACCCAGGTCGAGAGCCCGGACTGGATCTGGTTCGAGGAAGGCCTTGCCTATGACAATGCGCGCTTTTGCGAAGCCCTGATCCTGACCGGGCGTGAGACCGGACAGCCGGACTACGCCCAGACGGGCCTGCGAACGCTGGATTGGCTGATGGCACGACAGACAAGCTCGGCCGGAGATTTCCGTCCTGTCGGCAGCACCGGGTTCGGCGATGTTCGTCAGCCGCCGCGCGCCTTCGATCAACAGCCTCTCGAGGCATCTGCCAGTATCGCGGCCTGCCTTGCTGCCTGGCGCGTGACGACGGATACGCGTTGGCGGAGCGAAGCCAACCGCGCCTTCGCCTGGTTTACAGGCAGCAACGATCTGGGTGTTTCGCTGGTCGACACCACGACGGGAAGTTGCCGCGACGGCCTGCATCCAGATCGGCCAAACGAGAACCGCGGTGCAGAATCTGTCCTGTCCTATCTGCTGGGCCTGCTTGACATGCAGCAGTTCGATCGCTTGGCCCTCGCACCCAGCCCATCCAGACTGGCGGTCGACAAGCCTCGGCTGACCCTGCTTCCCCAACCCAAATTTCGAGGCCGTCTTGTCGCAAGCAAATTTCCTGAACCGCCAGGCCCTTTACCTCAGGCCTGATCCGACCCGTGTCGTCGTTCGCCCGTTCAAACCGACAACGGAGCCCAAAGACCTCAAGCCTTCCGAAAAAACGCGCGCTAACCACATCGTTGATCGGGTACTGGCCCTTGATGAAGAGACTGTGACGCGCCAGCTTGCCGATGTGCTGGAGAATTTTGAGGGGCGGCATCGCAACCTGTTGCGCACCTTCGAGCTACGCGCCGCCGAAATGGAGGCGGCGCTGTTCGACCATCCGAGCTTTACCAAAGCGCAGAGCCAATTGGCCGGGGCTTACTTCCTCAACGAATATTCCTTCGAGGCCTCGGCCCTGTTCAATCCAAGCATCGTGCCCCACCCGGACCAGGGGCTTGCCCCCCCGGGCGGCTTGCGGTTCATCCTGAGCCTGCGTGCGGTGGGAGAGGGACACGTCTCCTCCCTCACCTTTCGCGCAGGCACCATCACCGAGGATGGCAGCGTTTCCATCGACCCCACTGCCCGCCTCGCCGCCACCTCCAAACTTCCGAAGGATTTCGACCCGGCGATCGACCAGCCGGTGGAGGTATCGTTTGATACTGGAGACATTAGCGAACGCGTGCTGTTCCCGGTCACCGCGGCACAGTCGAACGGTATCGAAGATGCGCGCTTCGTGCTTTTCGAAGATGGCGATCGGAGCACGTACTACGCCACTTATACGGCCTATAGCAGCGCCGGCATCCGATCGGAGCTGATCGAGACCAAGGATTTCCTTTCCTTCCGCATGACCCCGCTCAAGGGCAGTGCGGCGGTGAACAAAGGCATGGCGCTCTTCCCACGCAAGATCGACGGCCGCTATGCGATGATCGGCCGGCAGGACAACGAGAATCTCTATCTCATCTATTCTGACGACCTGATCACCTGGAATGGCGGCAAGCCTATCCTCAAGCCCCTCTGGCCGTGGGAATTCGTGCAGATCGGCAACTGCGGATCACCGATCGAGCTCAAGGAGGGATGGCTGCTGTTCACCCATGGCGTTGGCCCGGTTCGCCGCTACTCGATCGGCGCTGCGCTGCTCGACAAGCACGATCCCGGCAAGGTGCTGGCTCGGTCGCGCGAGCCTCTAGTGCATCCCGACGTCTCGCAGCGCGAGGGCTATGTGCCGAACGTGGTCTATACCTGCGGCGCCATCCGCCACGGCAGCCGCATCATCCTCCCCTACGCGGTGTCCGACACCTACTCAAACTTTGCCACTATCAAGATTAGGTCGTTGCTGGAGGCCATGGAGCCGGTGGCCTGACATGGTGGATATGGACAAGGCCGTGGGGCGACCATTTGCCTTGCTGACGTGAGATTGGGGTCAGCATCCGCTTCACACAATTTGCATCGGCGTTGTCCCACTGATCAATGTTCGCACATCGCGGATATCCGCTGAGAGGGGAGGTCAGCCCGGTAGCAGCCCGTCTACTTTGGGCCGCCTCCTCGTTGTCCATTCGGGATCGAGGGATGGCACGGGCAGGACAAGGGGTGCTTTTCAGACATTCTGCTTTGCTAGCTAATGGTCGAACAAGCGGACGGTTCTTTAGGGGCCATCTTAACTAATGCAACGTCAACACGCGCAACGGCCGCGACGCTTCTCGGTATTCCTTCATTTTTGTCTCGGTCCGAGCTTTGCCCTGAGCGTACCCTGAACCGCATAGCAACTTAAGCGCAATACTTCGGTTTGTCCGACATGGCTCCATCAGCATCATCAATTTGTAAGTGTGAGCGCTGCTCCACCCATCCTCTCAGAGAGCCTTATCGCCAGCGTTGCCCAAGCACAGCTTGGCGAACTGGGCAATCTCCCTGTCATAAACTGCGGACAGTTCCAGAAATCCCATGTGATTGACGCCCTCAACTGCCAGGTATCGCGCCAGTGGCGCCGAGGTAGCAATGACCACGCCGGCGTTTGGCTTGGTGACGATATCGACTTCGCCACCGACGACGAGCACTGGCGGAGATACCTTAGCCAGGGCACCCGTCGCGTCCCAACGGAACATTGCGAGGTTACCGCGCATGATATTGCCGGGCGGATTGCGCGTGGACAGAAGCGTCGTATGTTCAAGCTGGCTACGCGTTACATATTTGCCGAAGCCCAGACGATTGGACAGATGCGCCGAGCCGCTGAAATAGCTCTGCCACGCCCCTAGCCAGACGAGCGGTTGCAAAACGATTAACAACCGCATGACCGGTTCCAGCAGCGGCCAGCGGATCGCCTGCGCCAGCCGGCTGAGGATCATGGTCTTGAGTGGATTGGTATAGGTCGTATTAAGCAACACCGCGCCCGCGATCCTCGTGTTGAAGAATTCCGGCATGTCGCGAGCCAGCGTCTGGATGGTCATGCCACCGATGCTATGACCGACGAGCACCACCTGTTGTGTACCGGTCCATTCCACCACCGCGGCCAGATCCTTCGCAAAGGCCTCCAGATCGATACCGTCACCCGATGCTGCCTTTGACCTGCCGAGACCCGGAAGGTCCCAGCGCACCACCCGAAAGTCTGCCAGCAAATCCCGCCTTGCGTAGTACCAGATCGTGCTGTCCATCGCCCAGCCGTGGGTCAGGACGATTGTCGGCAGATTAGGCGCCCCCATGCTCTCGACGTAAAGCCCCGCGCCCGTGGGGCTTAAGATCGTCACGCCATCGCCGCGCTCGGGCTTGGTCGGGTCCGTATCGCCCCTGGCGAGCATCGGCACCATGACGAAGCGGCCCATCAGCGAAAAGGCAAATAGGGCCGCTCCCACCATCAGCATCCACAACTCGCGATGGCGAACCATCTCGCCATCGGTTTTAATCACATAGATCGTGCCGTCATACCACTCGGCTAAGAGGTAAATCGATCCCGCCAGGATAGCCAGCGACACAAGCGATAGCAGGAAGCGAACGACAATCATCAACGGCATTGGAGGTGTCCCTGGGCGATACGCCCGATCACCAATCTTTGCCTAGGGCTTTCGTTGCGTCGCCTGGCTAAGGCCAATGGCCCAAGTACCGAGATGGGTCAATTCCTGATCCGCAACTCCGGGGTGGAAAGCGGCCTGTCAGCTCTCAGATTTTTGCTAGCGATAACAGTCGCTCACACTGTGCCGCGATCGTCAGACCGGCAATCCGTTTTGCTTGCGCAAACTTTTGTCAAAGGCGGCTGCGGGGACGAACCGACGCAGCAGGCTCACCTGTCGCGCCATTTTTCCGGCAGTGTAGCGTCCTTTCGGAGAGTGTGCTGTCGAAGCCTCGACGATTGTCTTGGCGACCACTTGCGGGTCATCACCATTTTCGACCGCTTTCCTTGAAATCTCGCCAGCCCCCGCGCGTGCGGCGTCATAAATCTCCAGCAAGCTGTCCGGCTTTATGAGGTTTTCATCGAATGCCGTCTGCGTATATGCGGGCTCGACCACGACTACACGAACACCAAAGGGGCGGAGCTCGTGGTCCAATGATTCCGAATAGCCTTCAACGGCATGTTTGGTCGATGCGTAGATTGCGGAGAATGGAGCGGGTATCAGGCCCAACACAGAACTTACGTTGACGATCCTCCCTTGCCTCTGGCTCCGCATGATGGGCAGCACCGCCCTTGTCAGGCGCATGACTCCAAAAACATTCACGTCGAATAAGGCCTGGGCCTGGGCTGTCGAAGACTCTTCTGCGGCACCCAGCAGGCCGACACCGGCATTGTTGACCACCACATCGATGCGGCCAGCCTCGGTCATCACCCGATCGACCAATGTCGCCACGGAATGATCGTCCGTCACATCGAGGGCAAGCGTCATGATGCCGTCCGCGGTGGATGCAGGCGGGCGCCGGCTGGTGCCGAATACCTTATATCCCGCATCGCGTAGAAACTTGGAGGAAGAAAACCCTATGCCGGAGGATGCGCCGGTCACGATGGCAACGCCGCGATTGGTTGTAGTCATGTGTCACCTGTTAAAGGATGAAAGGTGCCGTTGGGGGACGAAAAGGTCCGTTGGTAAGGCTGTTACGCGTTGCGATGCCGTCCAAGCCCCATGCGGGCAAGAAGGCGATCGCGCAGGACAAACTGGTGATAAAGGGCTGCGCCGACGTGGAGTGCCAGTAGAGCGAGCATCAAGCGCGGCACTATGCCATGCATCGCGCGGGGCAGACCGATAGCCAGTTCGGGCAACGACGTGCCGCCTATGATGGATGGCAGGGCGCCGGAAATCACAACGACGGCGATACCGCTGGCGGCGGCGATGATCACAACCACATAGAGGCCAACATGCACCACCTGGGCCAGACGTCTTCGCCAGGCCGGTTCATCAGGAGGTGGGTTCGGACCGCGATCAGCCAGAAGGCGCCAGACGATCCGAAGCGCCGTCAGTACCAGCACGCCGATAACCAACGGGATGTGAGCGCGGAGCAGGGTGATCTTCGTTGCCTCGTTCGTCTGTGAGGCCGCCTGCAGTCCAGTGACAAAGAGGGCTATGATCAGCACGGCCGTACCCCAATGAATGGCGATTGCCACACTGCCGTATCGATCGGCGTTGCTCTTGAGAGGCATAAGCGTTCCTTTTGGGCAATCGCAACAAGTTGTCGGATATAGGGGCTATGTACGCAGGACGCGGACACGCCGTTTATGGATCACCAATACCCTGGCCGTCAGCGCCGAAGGCCTTTTGCTCGGACCGGATCGGAAACGGCGCGGCCCAGTCCGCAATGCGTTCGGCAATCCCCTGGGGGGCTTCGATGTGCAGGAAGTGCCCGACGCCGGGGATAATCTTCATCGCGTGCGGGGCAGCAAAGCGAAATCCGTCGTCAACCTGCGGCGGGAGGATGCAGTCATCGTTGGCGCCATGAAGGTGCAGCAGGGGTACCGTGATCGGCTGGGACATGCGGCGCGTCGCACCCAACATGCCCGGTCGCATCATTGCCCTGTAATACTTCAGCGGCGCGGGCATGCTTGCCCGCAGGTGTTCATGGAGCTCCGCCTTCTGAGCCGTATCGAGCTGAAGGCCCGGCGACCATTTTCGCCATAGCCGGTCTATCAGGGCGAGATCGCGGGCGTTGGCTATCCACCCACTCCCTGGCAGCTGGAAGAGCGCCATATACCAGCTCCGTCGCAACTGCGCGGGGCGTATCAACTGCTGCATGAACGTGAGTGGATGAGTCATGGCCATCGTAACCGCGCGCTCGATTCGGTCCGGCGCGGTGACGCAGGTGTCATATGTGATCAGGGCGCCCCAATCGTGGCCGATCAGTTCGACGGGTCGCCCCGGAGTCCAGCTGTCGATCAGCGCGATAACGTCGCTGGTCAGAGCCGCGAAGTCGAATGGCCCCGAAGTTGGGGAAGGCGCGTACCCGCGCAGCCACGGCGCGAGCACGTGACGACCCCGACGGCCGAGCTCGGCAAGAAAGGCCTTCGCGGTCGGCGGATGGTCAGGGAAGCCGTGCAGGACAAGCGTCGGCTGACCATCGGGATCGCCACCTTGCAGCGCGTGAAAGGTTCCATGTGGCAATTTGAAAGTGACATGTCGGAACGCCATTTCTGTTCTCAGGCCAGCATCGACTGCTGGGCCGAGATTCCCGCTGTCGCGCCTTGTGATATGGACGTGGTGACAGAGGACATGGCGGGATTTGCGAGATCGCCGGCAGCATAAATCCCGGGCATGCTGGTCTCGCGGCGCTCGTCTACCTTCAGAGCAATGCCAAGCGGCGTCTTCATTGTTTCAAGGCCAAGGGCATCGTGAAGGCCTGCGGATGGCTTGTTGCGCGGGTGCGCGAACAGGATATCGACAACGACATCAAGACCGGTATCCAGCTTGACGGTGGCATGGTGGCCTCCATGGCGCTGGATTTCGGTGATGCGTCCATCGACAACCGACACGTTGCGTTGCGCCAGATCCGCCCGCACATCGCCCGGGATATCATGGCCATCCGAGAAGACCGTCAGCGTGTCGGTCCAGTCGTGGTACAGCCTGACGTAATTGAGTGCTTGGGGGCCTGACCAGACGAGGCCCCAATGCTGTCCGGCGACTTCATAACCGTCGCAATATGGACAGGGCACAATCGACGTGCCCCAGGCTTCGGCAAAGCCGGCTACCGCGGGCATAAGGTCTATGACGCCGTAGCTGAGGATCAGACGCCGCGCAGCCATCCCTTCGCCATCGCTCGTCAGAACGGTGAAGTCGTCCTTGGCCCCGGAGGTGCTAACGGCCGAGGTACTGATCAACTTGATCGTTGGATATCGCCGCAGTTGTTCTCTGGCCTCACTCAGAATCTGCAGAGGCGGCTTATGATCGTGCCCGAGCACGCCGTGCGAATGACTGGCAAAACGATTGCGAGGCTTGCCCGTATCGAGGACGACTACATTCCGGCGAGCACGACCGAGTTGCAGGGCCGCGGCAAGCCCGGCAAAGCTCCCGCCGATAATTACGACGTCATTCATGGTACCAACTCCGAACGGTAGATCAGCGCAACGGACGGCGATTTTTACGCCCGCTATCCGCCTTGCATAATTACAACACTAGGTGGTATCGTAATCGCAGAATTGCAATACCGTCAAGTATCGGAATTTTCGTGGACGTACACAATCGGGGCCGGCGCGGTCGGCCTGCCAACGAGGCCCTTGGCCAGACGATCGTTGATGCCGCCGTCGACTTGTTCGGTGAATTGGGGTTTCATGCGACGACATTGGATGCGGTTGCCCAGCACGCCAAGATATCCAAGCTCAGCATCTATCGGCACTTCGAAAACAAGGAAGCGCTCTTCAGCGCTGCCATTTCCGCCCGCTGCCATCAACTCACGCCAAATTTGCGCTTTGAAGAGGCGGGCGGCTCTGCCGAGGAACAGTTGACGACGGTAGCCCGCTCTCTCCTTCGAACGCTTCTGAACCCGGAAGTCATCAACGTTGAAGCCATGATCCTTGCGGACAAGACGAACAAGGAGACCTTGAGCAAGCTTCACTTCGAAGCCGGCCCTGCCAGTATCATCAGCCAGGTCCAGACATTGCTTGAGCGATTGCACGCAAAATCGCTTTTGAAAGTGCCTGATCCACACCAATCCGCTCGTTTGTTTGCGGCGCTACTCAAGGGATCCGATCTCCTCATGATCGCACGCTTTGACAGGGCGAAAGCGGAAGACGACAACGAGGTCGAAGCCTATTGCCAGTCGGCGGTGACAATGTTTTTGGCCGCCCACACCGTTTGAGAGAGTTTACGATCGTCTTGAAGCCATCCCCAGTGCACCTCTTGAGGCAAAAGGTTTGACTTCGAGGCGCGGCAGCTTTCGGGAAGTGACGCTTTTGTTGTGAGCGGCAGAGATGGGGTCGTTTCCGGACACAACCATGGCCGACTTCGATACTCGTGTTGCCTAAGCTGCATCTTGCCCACACTAGGCAACCCATATCGCCGTAGCGGATTTCGCTCTGACACTGTCGGAGTTGCCAATGCCTTTCGGATCTGATCCCTCTCGTTCAGCCCACCATATCGAAGACGGTAACTCTGCATCGGACAGCGCCCGGTTTAGGCAGACGATCTCGAACGCAGAGAATGCTTGGATGCGGGAAGCTGTTGATCGTGCGCTTGAAGCCCGCGTACAAAGTGGCAAAGCGGGCATTGCTGCGGCCATCGTTCTCAATGGTCAGGTGGTAGGCCGCGGCGAGAACGAGGTTCGGCTGCAGTCAGATCCAACCAAGCACGCCGAAATGGTTGCGCTCACCGAGGCTGCCAAATCCATGGGCACGACCGACCTTTCCTCCTGCGTGATGATTTCAACACTGCAACCCTGCGAGATGTGCCTTTCGGCCATGCGTTTCGCAGGGATCAAAAGGGTTATTTTCGGCGCGACACAGGAGAAGGTCGCCGGCAAATACTTTGTCTTCCCAAACCTGAAGCTGGGCGACTTTCAAGCGGCAGGCGAACCGTTCGAAGCGATCGGTGGCCTTTTCGAGGATGAGCTGCTGCCCCTTTATAAGGATGGTGATGAGTGAGGACCGGGTGGCTAATCCCGCAAATCAAGGGGGCTAGCCACTTGTGCGGGTCAGTGAAAATTTCGGCCTTTGATCTTCAACGTGTCGATGTGCAGATCCGGCACATAGATATCGCGCTGACGGAACCCGTCCCGTTCTCTTGTCCGGGAGTCGCCGGATGATCCGCCATGGGCGAATTCATCGCCGCGACCGGGTCGAACGGAAAACTGCCCATCCCTGCCACCGACGGTTGCAAGTTCAGCGGTCATGTCTGTGATGGACCTCGCAATGAGATGGACTACCTCTCCTTCTCTTTGCAGCTTGCCATAAATGGACATCATCGATGCGCCGAGCACGATCCGGCGGTGCTGCCCGAAAACCTTGGGCCAAACGATGAGATTGGCGGTTCCGGTCTCGTCTTCGACGGTGATGAACATAACACCTTTAGCGCTGCCTGGCATCTGCCTGACGAGCACCAGTCCTGCCGTTGATATCCAATGGTTGGTTCTGGTTGCCATGGCTTCGGCGCAGGAAAGAATGCGCCGGCTTGCGAGCTCATTACGCAAGAACGCCACAGGGTGTGATCGAAGGCTGAGACTGACGCTCGAATAATCCTGAACAACTTCGCCCCCAGACGTCATGGGCTTGACCGTGAACTCTGGCTCGGACAATTCAGTAATAAACCGCTTTTCAGCATCGGCAGTTGCAGCAAACAAAGGCAGCGGCTCATCGCGGAGCGCTCGAATGCTCCAGAGTGCCTGTCGACGGGTCACCGCCATGGAGGGATTGAAAGCGTCAGCCTTGGCCAAAAGCACCAAGGTGCGTGCTGGTACCCCAGCTCGGTGCCAAAGTTCGTCGATGGACTGATATCCTCGATTGGGACGTGACCCGATAAGGGCGGCCGCATCCGCATTCGGCAACCCCTTGATCATCCGAAAACCCAGGCGGACCGCAAAACGGTTATCGCCCAGCTCCTCAAGTGTGCAGTCCCACCGAGAAGCGTTGATGCAGATCGGTCTGACTTCGACGCCATGCTCGATCGCATCGCGAACAATCTGGGCTGGGGCATAGAAACCCATCGGTTGGCTATTGAGCAGCGCAGCGCAAAAAATCTCTGGATGATGGCATTTCATCCAGCTCGAAGCATAGGCGATCAATGCAAAGCTGGCGGCATGGCTCTCGGGAAATCCGTATGAGCCGAAGCCCTCGAGTTGCTTGAACGTCCGTTCGGCATAATCCTGGTCGTATCCGTTCGCGACCATGCCGCCCACTAGTTTGTCCCGGAAATGCGAGACGCCGCCAGTGAACTTGAACGTCGCCATGGCACGCCGGAGCTGATCGGCTTCGCCCGGCGTGAACCCCGCGCATTCGATTGCTACCCGCATCGCCTGCTCTTGAAACAAAGGCACGCCGAGTGTTTTGCCAAGCACCTTTTCCAGTTCTGGTTTTGGATAGACGATCTCTTCATTGCCTTCGCGTCGCCGAAGATAGGGATGAACCATGTCGCCCTGGATCGGACCCGGGCGAACGATGGCGACCTCGATGACGAGATCATAAAAGGTCCGCGGCTTGATCCGTGGCAGCATGGACATCTGCGCCCGGCTCTCGATCTGGAAGACACCCAAAGTGTCTGCCTTGCGGATCATGGCGTAAGTTTTGGGATCCTCGGGCGGGATCGTCGCCATATCGAGATCAATGCCCTTGTGCTCGACGAGGAGATCGAAGCTCCGCTTCAAACAGGTCATCATGCCAAGGGCAAGGATGTCGACCTTCATGAATTTCAGGGCATCGATATCGTCCTTGTCCCATTCAATCACCTGGCGATTGATCATCCGAGCAGGTTCAATCGGCACAAGTTCGTCGAGCCGATCATTGGTCAGGACGAACCCGCCAGGGTGTTGGCTCAGATGCCGTGGCGCGCCCATGAGTTCCTTAGCGAGCTCAAGCGCGAGAACGAGGCGGCGATCGCTCAGGTTGAAGTTCAGCTCTTCGGCCTGCTTCTGGCTGACGCCATCTTTCGACCAACCCCAGACCTGGCTCGACAAGAGCTTGATCATGTCCTCGGGCAAGCCCAATGCTTTGCCGACGTCCCTAAGTGCACCTTTTGATCGATAGCGGATCACCGTTGAGGTGAGCGCTGCGTGATCCCGGCCATAGGTCTCGTAAACCCACTGCATCACGATCTCGCGCCTCTCGTGCTCGAAGTCGACATCGATATCGGGCGGTTCGCGTCGCTCCATCGATACGAAGCGCTCGAAAAGAAGATCATTGCGGTCAGGATCGATGCTGGTGATCCCCAGCACGAAACAGACCGCAGAATTCGCGGCGGATCCTCTCCCCTGACAGAGAATGTCGCGACTGCGGGCGAAGGCAACAATGGAATTTACGGTGAGAAAATATGGCGCGTAATTGAGCTTTTCGCTCAGATCGAGCTCATGTTTGATGATGCCAATGACGCGTTCAGGAACGCCTTCTGGATATCGCTTCTCTGCACCCTCCCAGGTCAGCTTCTCCAACGCCTGTTGCGGTGTAAGCCCAGAGATCGCGGCCTCCTCAGGATACTGATAGGCAAGCTCTTCGAGATTGAAGCGACATTTGTTCATCACCGCGACGGTTCGCTCGACGGCATCCCGATTCCGCGGAAACAGTCTGACCATTTCGGCGGGCGGTTTCAGATAGCGGTCGGCATGGCGTTCTCGATCAAAACCGACATCGTCGATGGTCGCCACAGTACGAATGCAGGTGACAACATCCTGCAGAATCCGGCGGGACGGTTCATGGAACAGAACGTCATTCGTCACGACAGTGAAAACACTTAAGGCGTCAGCCAGGGTCTGCAGTTCGTGCAGCCTGAGCTGGTCGTTGGGCCTTCGCCTCAAGGTCAGTGCGAGATAGCCATCATCCCCAAATGTCTCTTTGAGGCGCCGGAGCTGCATCGCCGACGTTTCATCTGCCTCGTCGGGGACGAGGATCGCGACCAATCCCTCTTTGTACGTAGCGACATCCGACCAGTGCAGATCGCATTTGCCCTTCCCGCCGCGGGCCTTACCCAACGAGAGAAGTCGGCACAGCCGGCCATAGGCTAAGCGATCTCTCGGATAGACGAGAACTGATGTCCCATCAACGAGATCGAGTCGGCAGCCAACGATCAGCCTGACGCCAGTGGTCTTGGCAGCCACATGAGCTCTGACGATGCCGGCAAGACTGTTGCGATCGACAACAGCCAAAGCTTCGATGCCAAGGATCGCAGCGGTCGCGAACAGCTCTTCGGCGGAGCTAGCTCCCCTCAGAAAGCTGAAATGGCTCGTGACCTGAAGCTCGGCGTATCTCATCCGAAGACGCCATGAAGATACCATTTGTGGCTGCCGGTCTCAGGATCTTCGCCGTCGCCGGCCCGATAAATCCAGAACCGTTCACCTGCCTCATCCTCGACGCGAAAATAGTCGCGCACTGCGGCAATCTCGGAATCGGTTTTCCACCACTCGCCAAAAATGCGCTCGGGGCCATCCGCGGCTTTGATCCGGCGTCGAATGCCGCGCCAGGTGAACCAGACCGGCGGATGATCGGGCAGCAATGCCATGGTGTCGATCGGCTCAGGATAGGGAAGGAGCCTTGTCGGTCGAGGCCATTTGCTTGGCCAATCGCTGAGCGCCTCCTGCGAAAGAGGGGCGACCTTCTGGACGGACCGCTCAGGAATGTCACTGGCGATCGGCGCAAAGCGATAAAGCGCACCCTGCCCCATCCTATTGGTCAAAAGATCGATTAGGGCAGAAACATCCTGATCATCACCGTCAACAAGCGAGTTGATCATCTGCGTTGGATCGAGTGGCTCTGCCTGAATGGCGCGCAGCCGCAATTGCTCAATGCCGAAGCCGGGATCAATTTTTTCGATCTTGTCGGCTAAGAGCCGGGTCAACCTTTTGGTGTCTCTGATCGGCAAGGCGGTGCCGACCCGGACCGTCACCGTGGTGTGGTCCACGCGGTGCGCCAGGAGATCGACACGCTTCGCTCCTAGTCCCTTCAGTTCGAGAGCGCCAACCAGACGCTCGACCAACTGGCCGATATACTTTGCGATGGTGTCCGCAGCGCCAATCGGCTCGCCGAAAGGTCGGACGACCTCAATGATTTCAGGCAGCTCCATTGGCTCAATGGGTTCACCGACTAACCCCATGGCCTGATCAAGACGCCGGCCGACTTCTGGGCCAAACCGAAGCGTCAGGGTGGCTCGTGGCGCGACGCTGAGATCTTTGATAGTTTCAAAGCCAAGCCCTCTTAGGGCCGCCACTGTTGCCTCCGGCAATCGCAAGGCAGGCAATGGCAGGTCGTGAATGATCGAAGCCCCCTGCCCCGGCTCAACCAGGACAGCAGGGTGCTTGTGGTATCGTGCCAAAGCGTGGGCCTGTCCCCAGGTGTCTGCCAAGGCTGCCTTCCCCAGAAGCTCTGCCGCTTTGAACTGCGACAGGATTTTCTCGAGCACCATTTCCTCACCGCCATGGAGATGGTCGGCGCCCGCAATATCCATGATGATGCCATCTGGATGATCCGCGGCAACAAGAGGCGAAAAGCGCTGCAACGCCCAAAGTGCCAAGCGCTCGATCGCCTCCCTGTCGCCTGCCGCGTCGAGCTCGGCAACATGCAATGACTTTATCATCGCTTGCGCCTTGCTCACCGGCATGCCCTTGCGGAGCCCGACGGACAGGGCTGCATGATCGAGGGCCGCAATTTCGCGACGGCTGCCGCGACGCGTTACGAGCACCACGGGCTCTTCAGCCGGCGGCGCTGCGCTTCCCCGAACGCGTCGAAACCGGTCGGTTGGGAAGGTCGGAAAATAGAGAGAGACGACCCTTGCCATCACAAGCCTCAACTTCGAAATCTGCCGCTTCAGCACCGCGGCACCTGATGAGTTCAACCTGCCAGCGCGCTCTCCCCACACCCGGCACCGGCAATGGACGCGATGGCAGTGTGCTGACGCGCCATCGGGTGACAGCCGCTGTCGGCTGCCCGAAATCAGCTGCCTCCGTTTGACGTCGCCAACGTCTGATCGCGATCCCAATGGCGCCTGACGTTTCTGCAGCCAGCTGTAGTCTGCGCGATGCGGTCATCGTCAACTTGGCAACCTCGGCGACGATTCCACCGAGCCCCCCGTACCGCATACCCTCCTCGAAAGCCTCGAGGACCGATTGCTCGTCACCAGCCTCGACATAGATGACCCGGTTGGCGCTCAACCCGACCTGAGCAATCGCTGGCGCGAAGAGGTCCTGTCGCGTGACGCACCAGAGAACCTTGCCTTTGGTTCGCGCGACGATGCCTGCTGCAAAAAGGGCCGCCGCTGCACCATCGATCGCGCCATTCCCGCCGCCTGCGACTTCATGCAGGGCTCCTAGGGACAAACCGCCACCCGGCAAGTGCCGATCAATGACATCGACCCCAAATGGAAGGACCACCCGTTGCGAGGCAGGCCTGCCTTCAAGGCGTCCGATCTTCTCGCGAAGCTCGGCGATCATCGCAGTGTCGATGGCCTGGTTCATTTTTTAGTTCGTATTTCTCCACCCGCCTTTTCAAGCGTGCAGACAGGGAATATGTTCCCTCTTTGTTCTATCAGACTCGGGTCGGAGTCAATCCGGTTTGCCCGACCATCGGGTTGAACTGCTCTGCGTTGCACTCGTGGTGGATGATCATGTCAGAGGATTCAGGGGCTTGCGGCTCAGAGCGGCTTGGGGAAAACCCGCTGGACAATGAGCGCATTCGTAAAATCGTCCATGTCGACATGGATGCCTTTTTCGCATCGGTCGAACAGCGCGATGATCCAAGTCTGAGGGGCAAGCCTGTGGCAGTTGGCGGTGCACGCCAGCGTGGTGTGGTCGCCGCTGCCAGTTACGAGGCCAGAGTCTTCGGTGTGCGATCGGCCATGCCGTCGGTCACCGCAGCACGGAAATGCCCTGAGCTGATTTTCGTAAAGCCGCGCTTCGACGTCTACAAATCGGTTTCGGCGCAGATCCATGAGATTTTTGCCGAGTACACGCCACTTATCGAGCCGCTTTCGCTCGATGAAGCCTATCTCGATGTGACGGAAAATTTGAAAGGCATGACTATTGCCAGCGAGATCGCCGAAGAGATCCGGGCAAAGATCTTTGCCGTCACGGGTCTGACGGCCTCAGCCGGCGTTTCCTACAACAAGTTCCTGGCAAAGATGGCCTCTGGCCACAACAAGCCCAATGGCCAGTTTGTTATTCCACCGGCAAAAGGCCAGGCCTTCGTTCGAACCTTACCGGTCGCCAAATTCCACGGCGTCGGACCGGCGACGGCCTCGAAAATGAAGGCGCTTGGAATCGAAACCGGAGCGGATCTTGAAGCCCAAAACCTCGAATTCTTGCAGCGGCATTTCCGATCAAGTGGAGAGTATTATTACTGGATTGCGCGCGGCATCGACTATCGCCGGGTCAAGCCGGATCGCGTTCGGAAGAGTGTGGGTGGCGAGAACACCTTCTTCGATGACGTCCATGATCTCGCGGCGGCTTTAGAAAAACTCTCGCCAATCATCGACAAGGTATGGCGACACGCAGAGCAGAAGGCTCTTTATGGCCGAACTCTTACTCTGAAAGTGAAGTTCGCCGACTTCGAGATCATTACCCGCAGTCGGACTGAACAGGCGCCACTGGGCACCCGGGAAACAGTGGAGCGAACTGCACACGCATTATTGGCGCCAGTGTTCCCAACATCGAAGGGCATACGTTTACTAGGTATCTCGATTTCCGGTTTTGAAGCGACGGACCGATCGAGCGACGTGGAACAGCTCACACTCGCCTTGTGACGGTCAAAACAATTGGTTTTCCCGTGCGTCGATCTGGTTGTTCGGCGGATCTTCGTTGGTGCCAACAGAGACGATCTCGAGAACATTGTCGGGAAGTGGCCGCTGCAAAGCAAGAGCCTCTTCTTTTGGTGCTGTGAGCCACATCTCGATCTCGTCGGGCGTCTTCAAGATCACCGGCATTGCCTTCATGTGTATGCTGCCGACCATGTTGTTCGGCGTACAGGTGAGAAAGCCGAAGAGATCAAGGTTTTCTTCCCGACCGGTCTTCATTTTTCTTACCCCGCTCCAGCCTTCGACCCAGATCCCGGCGAAGAAAGCCAACGGCCTGGACTGGTCCAAGGCAAACCACGTGTCCCCCTTCTTCTTCCCCGCCTCACCGACCGTGCTGTCGAATTCGGAAAACGATGTGAAAGGAACGACGCAGCGGTTTTCGACGCCCATCCATCTGTTCCAGTGAGAATTCCATCGGCCGGTTTCTGATCGGATGTTTCTGACATTCGTCGTGCCATTATCGGGCTCTGCAGCGAGCAGCGCGTCGAAATCGACCTCTTTGCCCTTGGCTCGCAATTTATCAGCTCTTTTGGCCGCACTGTCGTAGAGCGCCTTGCCAGAGGATGGCAGACCCCAGCGCAATTTAGCGAGCTCTCGGCCTGCTGACGTATTGCGAACGACTGGGGCGAGATAGTCGGGAAAGATGCCGGTTTGTGGTGCAAGGTTTCCGAGGTTGTCCGAAAACAGGGCAAGCTCTCGCACGAGAGCGGCGATGGCATCACGATTTGAGGTGTGGCTATAAAGATTGCACATCGCAAGTTTCCTACGAGCTCAATCAGGGGGTGCTGGCTAAGAAAACTTTGTCGGTCGAATGCTGAGGCCTCCGCCCGGCGCTCCACAGATCGGGCATCTCATCGCACGCTTAAATTCGTAGTCGACGGCGACCTTTCCAAACCTGCCTAGAACGTCATGATGGTCGATCGCGTGAGAATGCTCGTGGTTGTGGGAACAAAAGCTCGTCAGAATGCATCCCGCGTCGCGATGGTCGGAGACGGTAACGATCGAACCGATCAGCTGCGGAGGTCGCGGCAAAAATCAGGAACTCTCACAGCGTCGTCATCCAACGTTAAACCAGCGTAGTACGATATTATTCTTGCTCGTAAGTTGTGTCACCGCTCGGTTTTGCAACGCCACCAACTAAAACTCGGTTGCTAGTCGGCGAACCCGGGGCCGGCATGGGTCAGCTCCTTGACCGCGCTTCTCGCCAGATTTAGCACCATCAGGCAGCTTTCGAAGAGAAGAGTCGATGCCCACGAAATTCCAATCCGAAGGCGGCGCTGTCTCGCCAATCCCCGACGCGACACACAAATTTCCGATCTACCACTGCGAGGAATGTGGCGCCCCCAACTCGGCCTTCGGCATAGCGCGTGCCGATGGTCGCCTGAGCTATTGCGGCTGGGATGGATGTCGACCGGTATGCGTCACGAAGGGCAAAGGGGAGACGGTTGCCGCGGCACTACCTTTCGCGGCCCCGTGGTGAGAATTTAGTTTGTCACTTTATCGTAGCAGGTCGAGCTGGATCACCAAACCTTGGCGATTACAGGTTCCATCCATAGAGGCGGTGATTTCATCCCTCCTTCAGCAAACCGAGAAAATCCGGCAGGTCAGGGGTAGGTAACCGACTGTCGGCTTTGCGTTGGAAGCGGCCGTACGTGCCATCTTAGCCTTACTGTGATGCCGCCCCAAGATTGGGCATGGCAACAAACCTCTGATCAGCCACCATCCGCGGCATTGAGCGAAGCGCAGTCACCTGATCTACAGCCCGCCCGGCTCCGGCAAGACCTCCCTAGCCAAAACCATTGAGCATGAAGTATCCGCCCTCCGCCTGACCAGCGTAAGCGATGTGCCGGTCACACCTTGGGCACGAAGTTCCAAGGGAGCAATTCGTTGATGCGGT
>NZ_LMLO01000017.1:0-84341 GCF_001421945.1 Devosia sp. Leaf64
TCTGAGAGACCAAACGCCCTTCAAAACCTGAACCAACAACACAGTTGCTCGGGTCAAGCCCGACGGAAGTCCGGTGGTAGGTCAGATTTGTCTTTCCCCATCTAGGGCGAGGCTGGGAAGGGGTGAAGCCCCACGCACCATATACCCAGCGGTCTCCCCTTGCCCCAACCCGCCCCACTCGCTACTTCCCATCCATGGCCGAAGAAAAGCTGCCCGAACCAAAACGCCGCAATCGCACGCTCAGCGTGGCCGATGTGCTTTCGGGCGCGCTCGATCCGGTGCTGAAAAAGCGTGGTTTCGCCACGCGCGACATCATCACCCATTGGCGGGTCATCGCGCCCCCGCCCTATGATCAGACGACCATGCCGGACAAACTGGTCTGGCCCCGCAGCGCCGGCCATGGCCATGAGGGCGCGGTGCTCTATCTCCGCTTCGGTCCCGGCCAAGCCCTCTTCGTGCAGCATGCCGCGCCCGAGATCGCCACGGCGGTCAATCGCTATTTCGGCTATCTCCTCGTCAACGAAGTGCGGCTCTCGGCCGAGCCATTCACCCCTGGTTCAGGCGCCAAGCGGCAAAAAACCCGTGAGCCAAGCCAGAACGAGATCGCCAAGGTGGGCGCCGCAGTTGAAAAAATCGACGATGAAGATTTAAAGGCCGCCTTGCGTGATCTGGGCCTGGCTCTAGCCGGCCGATCGGAGCGTAAGGACGGATAGTCCGTTCACCCCCAAGTGATAATCGTGCCCACTTGCCGACATCAACGCCATGTGTAGTGTCGCGCAGACAATGTTCAGGAGCCTAAAGCCGTGAAATTCAATCGCCGTGAGACCCTTATTCTTGGTGCGGCCGCTTCGGCGCTCAGCCTTTCGGGCATCAGCGCAACGCAAGCCGCGGACGGCGATGTGGTCGATCCGGCTAAGCTTGCCGCTCCTGCTGGCAATATCGCCGACAAGGTCGAAGGCTCCGCCGACGCCCCGGTCACCGTCTACGAATATGCTTCGCCGACCTGCCCGCACTGCGCTGAATTCCACAACAACACTTATGCGCCCTTCAAGGCTGCCTATATCGACACCGGCAAGGTCAAGTTTGTCGTTCGCCCATTCGTGCGCAACGTGCTCGACGCTGCCATTTTCATGCTGGCCGAAGCTGCCGGCGAGACGAATTACGAAAACGTCCTCGCCACCTATTTCCGCACCCAGGGCGAATGGGGCGTGTCGCAGACGCCGCGCGACGCGATCTTCACCATCGCAACTCAGCTTGGTTTCACCCAGGAGACCTTTGACGCTGCCCTGACGAATCAGGACCTGTTCGCTGGCATGGAAGCCATGCGCGATCAGGCACTGAATGACTTCGGCCTCCAGGGCACGCCGACCTTCTATATCAATGGCAAGACGCTGTCGGGCGCCCAGACGCTGGAACAGCTTTCTGCCGAGATCGACCCGCTGGTCCCGGCCGATTTTCAGCCGACCACCGGCACCACCACCGAAACTCCGGCCGCAACCACCCCGGCTGCTCCGGCCACCGATGCGACGACGCCGGCAACGCCTGCTCCCGCGGCCACCACGCCGGCACCGGCAACGCCCGTCACCCCGACCGATACGATGGCCCCGGCCGATACCATGACGCCGGTCACCCCGGCTCAGTAAGACCTTTGCAAGATCCCCGCCCCTAGTGGCGGGGATTATGCTATTGGGGTGGCTCCATGATGTTCACCCGCCTCAAACTCCACGGTTTCAAATCGTTCTGTGACGAGACAGTGCTCGTCATGGAACCTGGGCTGACCGGCATTGTCGGCCCCAATGGCTGCGGCAAGTCCAACCTTGTCGAAGCCATGCGCTGGGTCATGGGCGAAAATTCATACAAGGCCATGCGCGCCTCGGGCATGGACGACGTCATCTTTTCCGGCTCCGGCAATCGGCCCGGCCGCAACAGTGCCGAAGTCACCCTCGTCCTCGACAATATCGACCGCACGGCCCCCGCCGCCCTCAACACTGCCGATGTCCTCGAAGTCACCCGCCGCATCGAGCGCGAACAGGGCTCGGTCTATCGCGTCAATGGCAAGGAAGTGCGCGCCCGCGACGTGCAATTGCTGTTTGCCGATGCCTCGACCGGTGCCCACTCCCCCGCCATGGTTCGCCAGGGCCAGATCGGCGAGCTTATTGCCGCCAAGCCCACTGCCCGCCGCGCCCTTCTCGAAGAAGCCGCCGGCATTTCCGGCCTTCACTCGCGCCGTCACGAAGCCGAACTGCGCCTCAAGGCCGCCGAAGCCAATCTCGAGCGCGTCGACGACGTCATCGCCCAGATTGAGACCCAACTCGAAACCTTAAAACGCCAGGCGCGCCTCGCCATCCGCTATCGCGGCCTCTCGGGAGATATTCGCCGGGCCGAAGCCACGCTGTTTCACATCCGCTGGGTCGCCACCCGCGTTGCCGAAAAGGACGGCGAAGCGGCCCAGGCCGTGCTCATCCGCAAGCTCGCCGACGCCACCCATGCCGAGCGCTTGGCGCAGAAAAACGTCGAAGAAGCCGAAGCCGCTCTGCAGCCGCTACGCGAAAAAGAAGCCGTCACCAGCGCCATCCTGCAGCGCTACAAAATCCTCTACGAGCAATTGAGCGATGAAGCGCGCCGCATGAGCCAGCGCCGCGCCGAACTCGAAGAACGCCTCCGCCAGATCGGCGAAGACGGCACCCGCGAACGCGCCCTTGTCGAAGAAAGCCAAGAAAGCCTTGCCGCCTTCGCCGAAGAAGAAGCTCAGCTTTTTGCCGAAGAAGAAGAAGCCGAGGCCGGAATCGAAACCGCGCGCCTCGCCGCCGACGAAGCCCGCGACGCATCCCTTGCCGCCGAAGCCGACGTGCGCCGCCTCACCGACGCCCTCGCCCAAATCCGCGCCCGCCGCACCCAATTCCTGCGCGCGGCGCAGGATGCCCAGATCCGCCTCGAACGGCTCGAACGCGAACTATCCACCGTCGAAGCCGAGAAATCCGAGCTCGCCCTGAGCCTTAACAGCGACGATCGCGTCATTACCGCCCGCGAAGGTCTCGCCGAAGCGCAAGCCATCACCGAAGCCGCCGAAGAAGCCGCCCTTACCGCCGAGGAAGACGCCGCCATAGCCCAGGCGCAACTCGACGACATGCGCCCGCGCCTTGCCGAACTCGACGCCTTCCTCGCCGGCCTCGAATCGGAAGCGTCCACCTTGGGCAAGATGCTCAATGTCGGCTCCAGCCTCTGGCCGGCCATCGTCGATGAACTCAAGGTCGAGCCCGGCTACGAAACCGCCCTAGGCGCCGCGCTAGGCGATGATCTCGACGCCTCTTCCGATGCCGGTGCGCCGCTTCACTGGTCCATTGCCATCGAAGGCTATGACGATCCGCCCCTCCCCCAGGGCGCTGAACCCCTCTCGCGCTACGTCACTGGCACGCCGCTCCTCAAGCGCCGCCTCGACCAGATCGGTCTCGTCAGCGAATTCGATGGCGAAGGCCTTATGCCCGCCCTCTGGCCCGGCCAGCGCCTCGTGACGCTCAACGGCGCCATGTGGCGCTGGGACGGCTTTGTTGCCGCCGCCGATGCCCCGACCGCTGCCGCCCTCCGCCTCGCCCAGCGCAATCGTCTCGCCGAACTCGACGAGGAAATCCTCCGCGCCAAGGCCGAGCGCAACGCCTATCGCCGGGACATCGACGCGCAAACGCAAAAACTCGACCTCGCCCGCCAGGAAGAGCGCCTCCGCCGCGAAGACTGGCGTAAAGCCCAGCATGGCATCGGCGTGGCCCAGACCGAACTCGATACGGCCCTCAAAGCCCAGGGGGAAATCGCCACCCGTCATTCAGCCTTAGAGGAAGCCGAAGCCCGCCTCCGCGTCAGTCTCGATGAAGCCGTTGCGATCCGCGAAGAGGCCGAAATCGCACTCGAAGACCTCGGCGACGAAGACGACAACAGCGCCCAGCTCGGCGCCGCGCAGGCGCACCTCGCCCGCCTTCGCGAAAAATCCGACGAAGCCCGTCTCCGCCTTGGCTCGTTCGAAAACGCCGCCCGTATGCGCCGCGCCCGGCTCGACCAGATCGCCCGCGACAGCGCCGCCTGGCGCCGCCGCCATGAAGCAACGTCCGCCCAATTGGCGACACTTGACCAGCGCGTCGCCGCCATCAATACCCAGATCGCCGAACTCGACACCGCCCCCGATGGCTTCGCCAATCGCCAGGCACAGCTCGAAGACCAGATCAGCGACGCCACCCTCGACTATCAGGAAGCCAGCGACCGTTTCTCAAAGGCGCAAACGGCTTGGCGCGACCACGAAAAGAGCCTCCGCACCGCCGCCGATGCCCTTTCCGAAGTCCGGATCGAGCTGACCCGCATCGAAGAGCGCCTCAAGGGCACCATGGCTCAGCGCCAGCAGATCGAGCGCCAGATCGAAGAAACCCTCGGCATCCCCGCCAGCAAAACCCTCGAAGCCTCCGGCATCCGCCCCGAAGAAGCGCTCCCGCCGGAATCAAGCATCGAGCAAAAGCTCGAACGCCTCAAATCCGAGCGCGAACGCCTCGGCGGCGTCAATCTTTCCGCCGAAAAGGAAGCCGCCGAGGTCCAGGAAAAGCGCGACACCATGGTCGCCGATCGCGACGACCTGATCGAAGCCATCGCCAAACTCCGCAGCGGCATTTCCGCCCTCAACCGCGAAGGCCGCGCCCGCCTCTCCGAGGCCTTTGAAAAAGTGAACGCTTTCTTCCAGGAACTCTTCACCACGCTCTTCGGCGGCGGCACGGCCGAGCTCACCTTTGTTGAAAGCGACGACCCGCTCGAAGCCGGTCTCGAAATCATCGCCCGTCCGCCCGGCAAGAAGCCGCAGACCATGACACTCCTATCCGGCGGCGAACAGGCCCTGACCGCCATGAGCCTAATCTTTGCGGTCTTTCTCACCAATCCCGCGCCGATCTGCGTCCTCGACGAAGTCGACGCGCCCCTCGACGACGCCAATGTCGAGCGCTTCTGCAATCTCCTCGAGAGCATGCGCCAGCGCACCAATACCCGCTTCATGGTCATCACCCACAATCCCATCACCATGAGCCGCGTCGACCGCCTCTTCGGCGTCACCATGGCCGAACGCGGCGTTAGCCAGTTGGTCTCGGTCGATTTGCAGACGGCGGAAAGTTTCCGAGAAGTCGAGCAAGCCTAGCCATTGCCGCGCGGGCATGCCCGTATTACTTGTAATACAAAGGAGAACCGTGATGGCTGAGCTTTCCGATCCCGTTACCTTGCGTCTCCCGCAAGACATCCTGCGAGACGTCGAGAGAATCGCCGCCGGCTCTGAGCGAACGCGAAGCTGGGTCATCGTGCGCGCGCTCAAATATTACCTCGCACAAGAGGCAGAGGGCGGTATCTGCCTTTCGGTGCTGCGCGGCCGTGAAGAAGCGGCCGAGGGCGGTGGCGAAGACCTGGAAGATGTCATCGCCGAACTGGACGAGATTATTCGCAAGGGCAAAGCGGCCTAATGCGCGTGAAGGTTTCGAAAGAAGCCAAGCGCGATATTCAGCGTGAGATCGATTACCTCAAGGGTAAGACGATCTCCGGCATCCTAACCTTTCGCTCGATTATCGAGCGCGCTAGGCAGCTTCTCGCAAGTCAGCCATCTGCAGGTCGAGTGCGGCCGAGCAGCCTCCCGATCCGCGGCGCGCAGCGCATCATAGTCGATGGCTGGTGCTTCGATTATGATGTGATTGACGGCTCGGTCTGGCTACAGCGCGTGACGCACTCGATTGCTACACCCTCGTTGAAATACGACGACGACTTCGATTACGAAAAAGACGATCCGGACAGTTAGACCATCGCGCGATCGGCCCGCGGTGGAACGCCATGATTGCGTGGTCTACCTACCGCCTGCCACCACCGACATGGCCGCACAAGTTGCCCGCTTTGCAACCCAGCCCCTCCCGGGAATCTCTCCTTGAGCCACGGCTTTACCACAATTGACCTGTGGACAGCATGCCGCACCCGTGGATTTCGCGAAAACATAACGCAAAATCAAGAACTTACATCTTCGTCACTTGCCTTGACACCTTTTGGGGCCACCACTATGTTGCGCCCGACCTGAAAAGGCACCGGAAATTCCGGAACAGGCGGGCCAGGGAGGAACGGGATGGCAAAGCCGCCCAATATCCAGGGCCAGCCGGAAAAAGACAGCGAAGTGACGCGTGATCTTGCATCGCGCATTGCTTCTGCCAAGCGGGAACAGGTACTCAAGGACGCTAGAGCCTCGGGTGGTGTCTCGGGCGATATGAGCGGAATGGCGCGCGGCATGCGCATCGCCACCGAATTCATAGCTGCCATTCTGGTGGGGACCTTTGTCGGGTATCTCATCGATCTTGGCCTGGGGACCAGCCCTTGGGGTTTGCTCATCCTGTTCATGGTGGGCTTCGCCGCTGGAATCCGAAACGTCATCCGCGTGGTGACGGACCTGAATGCCGCATCGCCTCCCCCGCCTTCATCGGGCGCGGAAGACGAGAAGCGGACCGATAGTTGATGACGCTTAGAGGGCTCCATGGCCGGTACTGACCCGATCCACCAGTTTGTCATCTATGACCTTTTCCCGATTCATATCGGGGACGAGGCTGCGGGTAACGCCCTTAATCTTTCCTTCACCAATTCATCCCTGTTCATGGTCGTGACCGTCGCTGTCCTGACCGCGTTCATGGCGATGTCGGCCTCCAAGGCCAGCATGGTGCCGGGCCGTTTCCAGCTCGCTGGCGAATTGGCCTATAGTTTCGTGGCCAATATGCTGCGAAGCTCGGCGGGCACTGAAGGCATGAAGTTCTTCCCGTTCGTGTTCTCGCTTTTCGGCTTCGTGCTGGTGGCGAACCTTCTAGGGATGTTCCCCTATTTCTTCACCGTCACGAGCCACATCATCGTCACCGCAGCGCTCGCACTGCTCGTGATTTCGGTGGTGATCCTCTACGGCTTCTTCCGCCACGGTCCGAAATTCCTCAAGCTTTTCGTTCCGGCAGGCGTTCCGGGCTATGTGCTGCCTATCGTGGTGCCGATCGAAATCATTTCGTTCCTGTCGCGCCCGATCAGCCTTTCGGTTCGTCTGTTCGGCAATATCCTTGCCGGTCACATCACCCTCAAGGTGTTCTCTGGTTTCGTGGTCAGCCTTGGTGCCCTCGGCGCTCTTGGTTGGCTCGGCGCTCTGCTCCCGCTCATCATGACGGTGGCAATCACGGCGCTAGAACTGCTCGTCGCAGTGGTGCAGGCCTATGTGTTTGCAGTGCTGACGTCGATGTACCTCAACGACGCGGTCCACCCATCACACTAAGACGTTGAGTCCCTCAAACGGCGGCTTTTCGCCGGTAATACTTTGACCCTCGAAAGGACAAACAAATGGATGTTGAAGCCGCAAAGATGATCGGCGCTGGTATCGCAACCCTGGGTATGGCTGGTGCCGCCCTCGGCGTGTCGAATATCTTCGCAAACTTCCTCTCGGGTGCCCTGCGCAACCCATCCGCAGCTCCGAGCCAGACCGGTAACCTGATTTTCGGTATGGCCATGACCGAAGCTCTGGGCATCTTCTCGTTCCTGGTTGCTCTGATCCTGCTGTTCGTCGCCTAATTCGCGACCAACGAATTTTATCGCAGCCGGACACAAGGGTTCGGCTGCGGTTGCATTCAGCGCCCGCGCTGGATGACCGGATTTAACGGGATCTCGACCAGATGGTAACGCAAGCCTACGCTCAAGAAGCGGTAACGCCGACCGAGGAAAACCTCGACCACGCTGTCGACGCCACCCATGGCGAAGGCGTGGACGCGCACGATCCGACCGCTGACACCCATGCCACGACCGAAGCGCATGGCGAGGGGCATTCCGATGTCTTCCCGCCCTTCGATCCGGCAACTTTCCCCAGCCAGTTGCTCTGGCTCGCAATTTCCTTTGCCGCGCTTTATCTGTTGATGAGCAAGGTCGCCCTGCCCAAGGTCGGCTCCATCATCGAAAAGCGCCAGGCAACCATCGACGCCGATCTGCAGGCAGCCGATGCCGACCGTCAGAAGACCGACGCGGCCATCGCTTCCTATGAAAAGGCACTCGCTGAAGCCAAGTCCAAGGCTCAGGCCATCGCCACACAGTCGCGCGATGCCATGCAGGCTGATCTCGCTGCCAAGCGCAGCGCGGCTGAAGCCACGCTCGCCACCAAGGTCAGCGAAGCCGAAGCCCGCATCACGACCACCAAGAACGCCGCTCTCGCCCATGTCGACGAGATCGCTGCCGAAACGGCCCAGGCCGTCGTCGGTCAGTTCGTGGGTGACGTTTCCGCCGACAGCGTCCGCGCTGCCGTTGCCAAGGTGAAGGGATAATCGCCATGCCCACTTGGATGGATAACAGCTTTTTCGCGCTTGTCGGCCTCGTCATCTTCATCGGCGTGCTGATCTATGTCGGCGTCCCCCGCATCATCGGCGGCATGCTCGACAAGCAGATCAAGAAGATCGAAACGGACCTGAGCGAAGCCAAGCGCCTTCGCGAAGAAGCCGCTGCTCTCCTCGCCGAGTATGAGCGCAAGCGCGTCGCTGCCGAAAGCGAAGCCCAAGGCATCATCGCCGCGGCCCAGGAAGAAGCGGCACGCATGACCGCCGAGGCCCAGACCGCGCTGACCGACCTCGTCGCCCGCCGCACCAAGGCCGTGGAAGACAAGATCGCCCAGGCCGAAGCCCAGGCCATCGCCGACGTCCGCGCCCGCTCCGCCGACCTCGCCGTCGAAGCTGCCCGCGTTGTCCTCACCGACGAAATGAACGCCAAAGGCAGCCAGATCGTCGACAAAGCCATCGCCGACGTCGCCGGCCGCCTGAACTGATTTTTTTGGTTTTTTTGGATTTTTGAAGGCGGGCCCTCGGGTCCGCCTTTTTTGTTTGTTTGTCGCATTTGGCGCCACACCAACCAGCCTTACCCTCGCCCCTTGAGGGAGAGGGACAGGAGTTTCTTCGTTCAGAAGAAATTCCAGGGTGAGGGGTATTCTCTCCTCCGCAGAGGAGCAGGCGGCAGAACGCAGCCCGTCCCTAACTGCTGCCCTTCCCCCCTCCTACCCACCGCCGTCATTGCCGGGCTTGTCCCGGCAATCCATCTCGCCTCCGCATGGACCACCGGGACAAGCCCGGTCGTGACGACCGACGAAAAAGCGCCCTGACAGCTGAAGGCGCCTAGACTGTCTCCTCACCATGCCCACGCCTCCCGTGCACATCCCCACGCCTGCCGTTGACGCCACCACAAATCTCCCTCATGGTGCCTACGACTGCGGGAGAGACTGGCTGAAAATGCCAGCGCCGAAGGAGCAACCGCCCCGGAAACTCTCAGGCAACCGGACCGCAGTCTGGTCAAAACTCTGGAAAGCAGGCCCTCACGGCCTCTCCGAAGGAGCAACCGGCGCTCAGCCGGGAAATCTCTCAGGGCAAGGACAGAGGGGGCACGCACTCCGCCATTTCGGCAGAGCATAGTCGTGTCGCCTTTGAACCCGAGAGACCCATGGCCGAACTTTCGACCGAAGACCTCAAGCAGACCCCTCTCTATGAGCGCCATGTCAGTGCCGGCGGCCGCATCGTGCCTTTCGGCGGATATGCCCTTCCCGTGCAATATCCCACCGGCATCATGACCGAGCACAAGTGGACCCGCGACCACGCCGGCCTCTTCGACGTCAGCCATATGGGCCCAAGCTTTCTGACCCTCAGCGCACCAACGGGCGACACCGCCGCAGACCACGCTGCAATCTCTGCGCTGATCGAGCCCTTGGTCTGTGGCGACATCGCTGGCCTCAAGCAAGGCCAATTGCGCTACACGCTTCTTCTCAACGACAAGGGTGGCACGGTGGACGATCTGATGATCGGTCGCGCTGCCCAAGGCGGCACGCTCTACGTGATCGTCAATGCCGGCACCAAAGACGGTGATTTTGACCTGATCGCCAAGACAGTTGGTGACAAGGCTATGCTACACCGAGCCGACGATCGCGCCCTCCTAGCCCTCCAAGGCCCCGAGGCCGTCAACGTGATGGCCGCGCTCCTGCCCGAGGCGACCGATCTGGGGTTCATGCAGTTCGGCGACTTTGACTGGAACGGTGTTTCGGTCACCATTTCGCGCTGCGGCTATACAGGCGAAGATGGTTTTGAAATCCTGGCTCCGGCCACCTCGGCTTCCGCCCTCTGGGACGCGCTCCTTGCCGATCCGCGCGTAAAGCCCATAGGCCTAGGCGCCCGCGATAGCCTCCGCCTCGAAGCCGGCCTGCCGCTCTATGGCCACGACCTCGACGAAACCATTTCCCCCATCGAGGCCGATCTCGGCTTTGCCGTCTCCAAGCGCCGTCGCGAGGCCGCCGACTTCCCCGGCGCCGAGCGCATTCTCGCCGAACGCGATGGCCAACTCACCCGCAAGCGCGTCGGACTCCTTGTCGAGGGCGCCCCCGCCCGCGAAGGCGCCGAAATCCTCGATGCGTCTGGCGCCGTCGTCGGCGTGGTCACCAGCGGCGGTTTTGCGCCGTCGCTGGGCAAGGCCATCGCCCTCGGCTTCGTGCCCCCTGCCCTTACGACACCCGGCACCAAACTTCAGGTCTCCGTCCGCGGCCGCGCGCAGCCGGCCGAAGTCGTCCAGACCCCTTTCGTTCCCCACCGCTATTTCCGCAAAGCCATCTGAGGCCCGCTCATGACCACCAAGTTCACACCCGACCACGAATATATCCGCGTCGAGGGTTCGACCGGCATTGTCGGCATCACGCCCTATGCGCAGGAGCAACTCGGCGACATCGTCTTCGTCGAACTCCCCGCCGTCGGCAAGGTGCTCAAGAAGGGTGAGGAAGCCGCCGTTGTCGAATCCGTAAAGGCCGCCTCCGAGATCTACGCGCCAGTAACCGGAACGATCGTCGAAGTTAACGGAATGCTAACAAAAGAGCCCGGTTTGGTGAACACAGACCCCGAAAATGCGGGCTGGATGTTCAAGATCGAAATCGCCGATGCCAGCGAAATCGACACCCTCCTCGATGCCGACGGCTATGCGGAATTGACCCTCTGATCATGCGCTACCTTCCCCATTCTGAAACCGAGCGCGCCGAAATGCTCGGCGTCATCGGCGCCGCCGATATCGACGCGCTGTTCTCCGCCGTCCCCAAATCCGCCCTCAAAAGCTTCGATCTTGGCTTGCCCGCGCATAGCCCGGAATTCCTCGTCGAAGCCCATATGCGCGCGCTCGCGGCCAAGAACCACGCCGCTGGCGATGGTCCATTCTTCGTCGGCGCCGGTGCCTATCGCCACCACGTGCCGGCAACGGTCGATCATTTAATCCAGCGTTCCGAATGGCTTACGGCCTACACGCCCTACCAGCCAGAAATCTCGCAGGGCACCCTGCAGATGCTGTTCGAATTCCAGACCCAGGTCGCCAAGATCACCGGCATGGACGTCGCCAACGCTTCGCTCTATGACGGCTCCACCGGCACCGCCGAAGCGGTGCTCATGGCTAAGCGCCTGACGAAAAAGAACAAAGTGCTTCTCTCCGGCGGCCTCCACCCGCACTATCGCGACGTCGTCAAAGCCTATCTCAAGGACGATTCCGATCTCGTCTGCCTCTCGCCTTCCCCGGAGGGCCAGGGAGATATCGTGAGCCAGATCGACGGCAACACTGCTGCCATCGTCGTCCAAACCCCTGATTTCTATGGCCATCTCCGCGACCTCAAAGCCGCCGCCGATGCCGCCCACGCCCAAGGCGCGCTGCTGATCGTCGTGATTACCGAGGTCGTATCTCTCGGCCTCCTCGAAGCCCCGGGCGCACTCGGCGCCGACATCGTCGTCTGCGAGGGCCAGTCGATCGGCAACGCCCTCAACTTTGGCGGCCCCTATCTCGGCCTCATGGCGACCCGCAAGGAATTCATCCGCCAGATGCCCGGTCGCCTCTGCGGCGAAACCGTTGATGCCGATGGAAATCGCGGCTTCGTGCTGACGCTCTCAACCCGCGAACAGCATATTCGCCGAGAGAAGGCGACGAGCAATATCTGCACCAATTCCGGCCTTTGCGCCCTCGCCTTCTCCATCCACATGTCGCTCCTCGGCGAAGCCGGCTTCACCCGCCTGGCTCGCCTCAACCACCACAACGCGGTCAAGCTCGCCCGCATGCTGGGCACGCTTCCAGGCGTGGAATTGCTGAACAAGAGCTTCTTTAACGAGATGACGATCCGACTGCCTGTTCCGGCTGCTCCAGTCGTCGAAATGCTGGCGCAAGCTGGAGTTTTGGCCGGTGTGCCGGTCAGCCGGCTCGAACCGGGCTATCCGGATGTCGAGAACTTGATCGTCTTGGCCGCGACGGAACTGACCACCCACGCCGATATCGAAATGCTGGCCGAGTGCCTCCACGCCGCCATTGAGGAGGACGCGCAATGAGCATGAACACCCAAGGCCGCCCAACCGGCATCGGCACCAGTGGCAGCACCGCCGCGTCAGGCTCGGCGCTCATCCCCGATGAACCACTGCTGTTCGAAATCGGTGACACCGAGCATTCCGGTGTCGACCTCCCCGAAGTCAAAATCGACGGCAGCTATCTTGGCGGTTTCGAGCGCAAGACCAAGCTCGATCTCGCCGGGCTCACCGAGCCCGAAGCCATGCGCCACTATGTGCGCCTCTCCCGCATGAACCATTCGATCGACAGCGGCATGTATCCGCTCGGTTCCTGCACGATGAAGCACAATCCGCGCCTCAACGAAAAAATGGCTCGTCTGCCGGGCTTTTCGGACATTCATCCGCTGCAGCCGGTCTCGACCGTGCAAGGCGCGCTCGAGCTGATGAACCAGCTCAGCCACTGGCTTCTCACCCTCACCAACACGGCTGCCGTAGCCCTCTCACCCAAGGCCGGCGCCCATGGTGAACTGCTCGGCATGATGGCCATCAAGGCGGCTCAGGAAGCTGCCGGCCAGGCGCACCGCACCATCGTCCTTGTCCCTGAAAGCGCCCATGGCACCAATCCGGCGACTGCGGCTTTCCTCGGCTACACGGTCAAGCCCGTGCCCGCCAAGGCCGATGGCACGGTCGATGTGGAAGCGGTGAAAGCCGCGCTCTCGCCCGAAGTCGCGGCGATCATGCTGACCAATCCCAATACCTGCGGCCTTTTCGAGCCACAGGTGATTGAGATTGCGAAGGCAGTGCACGATGCCGGCGCGTTCTTTTACTGCGATGGCGCCAATTTCAACGCCATCATGGGTGTGGTTCGTCCAGGCGATCTCGGCATCGACGCCATGCACATCAACCTCCACAAGACCTTCTCGACGCCCCATGGCGGCGGCGGGCCGGGTGCGGGTCCAGTGGTTCTCTCCGAGGCTCTAGCGCCCTTCGCGCCGGTTCCTTTCGTGCGGAAGGGCGAAAAGGGGCTGGAGCTGGTCGAACATATTGGAGAGCATGCGCTGGGCCGCGTAACGGCCTTCCACGGCCAGATGGGCATGTATGTCCGCGCCCTGACCTATATGCTGAGCCATGGCGGCGATGGTCTGGCCCAGGCCGCGCAGGATGCGGTGCTCAACGCCAACTATATCAAGGCGCGTTTGCAGCACATCTTCTCGGTGCCTTTCCCCGATTATCCGACCATGCACGAGGCGCTGTTCGACGACAGCTTCCTGAGAGATACCGGTGTCACGACGCTCGATTTCGCCAAGGCGATGATCGACGAGGGTTTCCACCCGATGACCATGTATTTCCCCTTGGTCGTCCATGGCGCCATGCTGGTCGAACCCACGGAAAGCGAGAGCAAGCAGACGCTTGACCGCTTCTGCGACGTGATGGTGGAACTGGCGACAGACGCCAAGGCCGGCAACGCCGCCCGATTCACCGCAGCTCCGGCCAAGGCGCCGCGGCGACGATTGGACGAAACCCGGGCCGCGCGTCAGCCCGTGCTCAAATGGGAAAAACCTGCGGATTTGCCGCAGGCGGCAGAATAGAAAATGGCGGCCCAAAAGGCCGCCATTTTCATTTCCTTAGTCGGCGAAATCAGCCCCGCGTATCGAAACCGACCCAGATCGTGATGCTCTCCCCACCGAGATAGGGGATAGCGACGTTTTCGACGACCTTGACGAATTCCGCCGATTGGGCCGGCGGCGTCAACGCGACGGGGATGGTGTATTTTTCCGAGAAGATTGCCTGGCCATCGCGCTCTACGGCGAAACGGATTGGGGCGTTGACCGAACTCTGGCTGCCGGCAGGCCCGAGCAACACGCGGCCCGAAGCGCCCATATTGACGGTGATGACGCCGTTGGAGACGACACAATTGCGCGTCACTTCGTCGATCACACCCTGATATTGCAGCGATTTGGCATCGCCCGTGCGGCCGCCGCCATAATAGAACATGGCCTCGCCGCCAACGCGCACCTTGATCGGCGGACATTCGGTGGCGATCGCTGGTAGCGCATTGGTCTGTGCCTGAGCCACAGCTTGGGGTGATGCCGTCGCATTCTGGAGATTGGCGCTGGTCGATGGCCCACCGCCGAACATGCTGCCCATGGAGCACCCGGCGAGAGCCGCAGAGAGACCGGCAAGGGCGACAAGTCGCAGAACGGTCGGCTTGGTCATGGTCACTTCCTGCCTCAAATTACGCATTGGCTGCTTCTAGCGCCATCAGGATGGCCGGCGCACCGCTGGCGTTGACGCCGGGGGCGTCCTCCACAAAAATGTCGAGCACCTTGCCGTCCCGCACGATCATGGCCGAGCGCGCATAGCGCGTGCCCATGCCATTGGCGGAGAAATCCTTGGCGAGGCCAAGCGCCTTGGCGAGATCGGCATTGCCATCGGCGATGAACTCGACCTTGCCGAGGGCATCGCTGGCTTCGGCCCATGCCTTCATCACATGAGCGTCGTTGACGGAGGCGCAGACGATGCGCTCGACGCCGTGCGCCCGGAACTTTTCTGTATTGGCAAGGAAGCCTGGCAAATGGTTGACGTGGCAGGTGGGTGTAAACGCCCCGGGCACCGCGAAGAAGACCACGGTCCCCGAGCCAAGGACCACGTCACTGGTGGTGTCGTGCGTGCCGGAAGCCGTTACGAGCTTGATCCCAACAGCCGGAATCGCATTGCCACGTTCAATCATGCGAGGATTTGCCCCATGCCCCAGGCGAATTCGATCGCCTTACTCCAAAACCATCCCGCTGGCGGCTTGGCCGCTCGTCTCCGGGACTACTCGTTCGCCGGCTCTGCCCCGACTGTCCGGCGAAGCTCGAATGCTCCCATACCGGTCATGAATGACAACTGAACGTCTTGGCCGGTCAGGTCAATATTCTCGGTTTTCGCCAGAATGGGAAGCAGCACTAGGTTCGCTTGCGGGCTTTTTTGCGGCATGCCGAACAGCGGCTCGCCACTATCGGTCGCAACGATGATTGAGCCGGGGTCGATATCGTCCGTTGCGAGAGACACCGCCAGGGTCTGTTCGTCTTTGATAAATTCGACTTTGCCGATTGGTGCCGGGCCGTCGTTCCACGGAATGGGCGCTTCGGCCACTGCCTGCTTGATGCGGAGGCCATTGGGCCGATCAGGCGCCGCATCCGCTGCAGGGAGGCTGAAACTCGCTTGCGCCGGAATGCATATATCGGAGCAAATGCCAAGCAGCGCCGAAATATCCACTTCGGCTGTCTTGTCGGCCACGGTCAGTTCGATGGGCAACAGGGTTGGCCCAAAATAGGCAAAGTCGAGATAGCCGGAGCTGAGATCGACGATCGGGTGCGGCCAGAGAATCTTGCCCGCGCTGACACCGCGAGACGCGGAAAAATCGAGCTCGGTCGGAAAACCCGTTTCGCCCGGCACGCGCCAATAGGTTTTGGTGTTTTCCGGCATGTCGATTTCGAGGCCGAACAGGGTCGTGCCGTCGGGCTTAACGACGCCGGTGCTGACAAGCCGCAACTTTACGCCCGGCGTTACCTCTTGCCACGGCGTTTCGCCGGCAAAAACCGGGGCAACGAGAGCGGGCAAAAAGGCGGCGGCAAGAGCAATTGATCGCATGGCTCGGCATTAACGCAGGAGATGGTGAAGGAATAGCTGACGCGCCTTCAGGCCTTCGTGAAGAGGCACGAGACTTGGCTTCACCCCGCCCAGCGCATAGACTTGGTTGATGACTTATCTTGAAGGACAATTCCTGGTCGCCATGCCGGGCATGGAAGACGAGCGCTTCGCCGAAAGCGTGATCCTGCTTGTGGGTCATGGAGAAGAAGGCGCGATGGGTCTGGTGGTCAATCAGAAATTGGCCAATCTGAGGTTTGCCGACATTCTCGACGAACTCGATCTGGGCGATCCCGATGCCGTCATTCGCCTGCCGGACACGATCCGTGACCGCACGGTCATGCGCGGCGGGCCGGTCGAGAAGGGACGTGGCTTCGTTCTGCATTCGGCCGATTATCACAGCGGCAATACCTATAAGGTCACCGAAGATATTGGCCTTACCGCCACCCTAGATGTGCTCCGCGCCATGGCTTTCGGCCCGGCACCGAAAGCCTCATTTTTTGCGCTTGGCTGCTGCGGCTGGAGCCCCGGACAACTCGAACGGGAAATCGCCGAGAACGGTTGGCTGACTGTGCCGTTCACGCCGGAGCTGGTGTTCAGCACGCCAGTTGAAAAACGCTATGAGAAGGCGCTGGAAAGCCTCCACATCACGCGGGCAACGCTGAGTAGCGACGCAGGCCACGCCTAAGCCAAACTGTCGTTAGCGTCGAGCCTTATCGCCCCGCCTGCGCCATCAGCTTCTTGGCCAATTCCTGCCCAGTCATAGCGGCCCCAAACGCAAAGCCTTGCGCAAAACGGCAGTTCATTTGCCGCAGCCGCTCGATTTCGTCGAGCGTTTCGACACCCTCGGCAATCACCATCAGATCCAGATCTTCGGCAAGCCCGACGATGGCGCGGATGATCGGTGCTTGCGTGTGCGGATTGCCCGTCTCGGTGCCCATCTTCACGAAAGCGGCCGGGATTTTGATCGTGTCGAACGGGAAGCGATGCAGGTAGCTCAGCGACGAGTGGCCCGTGCCGAAATCGTCGAGCGCCAACCCCAAGCCCAAGCTACGGAGCGCTTCAAGCATGTAGGCGGAGTGCTCGGGATTGCTCATCACCTGGCCTTCGGTGATCTCGAGCTTGAGATGGGTGGCCAGCGTCTTGTCCTGCGCGACGAGATTGCGCATGTCGTTGAGCAGCGTCTCGGTCGCCAACTGCGTCGGCGAGAGATTGACCGAGATGAAGAATTCTTCGCCGAGCCCAATCGTCGCCGACCATTCGCGGGCCTGCGTGGCCGCCTGTTCGAAGGCCAGGCGACCAAGCTTTTCGATCTGGCCGGAGCGTTCGGCAAGCGGCACGAATTCGTCCGGGTTGACCACGCCACGCGTCGGATGGTTCCAGCGCATCAGCGCTTCGGCCCCAACGATTTGGCCCGACGCGATGTTCATCACCGGCTGATATTGCACCGAGAGTTCGCCTTGGCGCATGCCGCGTTCGAGATCTTCTTCGCTGGCGCGGTTGTAGTTGGCGATGGAGCGCGCCGAGGCGCGATAGGCTTCGATACGGTCTCCGCCGAGGCGCTTGGCGTAATACATGGCCAGTTCGGCATCGCGTAGCACGTCGGGGGCCTCTGCGGGATTGCCGTCGTAGATCGTGACGCCGATCGAAGCGGTAATGGTGAGGTCGCGGTCGCCGAAATTGAACGGTGCCTTCAGCGCCTTGCGGATCTGCTCGGCGCTTTCGGCGATCTTGCCTGCCGTCTGCTCCGACGCCAAGATCACCGCGAACTGATCGCCAGAAATACGCGCCACGGTATCGAGTGGCCGCATGACGCGGGAAATGCGCCGGGAAATGGCGAGCAGCACCGAATCGGCCGCGGAATGGCCGATGCGCTCTTCGAGCTCCATGAACCGGTCGATATCGATGAGGAAGACTGCCGGCTTGATGCCGCCCGGCGTGCGCGCGCGGGCCAGCGAACGCTCAAGCCGATCAAGCAGGAGCTGGCGATTGGGCAGGCCGGTGAGGCTGTCGTGCACGGCATCATGCAGCAGGCGTTCGCGCGCGGCGCGATCCTCGGTGACGTCCTGCAGGGTGCCGACAATGCGGTTGACCTGACCATCGCCGCCCAGCACCGGTTTTACGCGCATGCGGAAAGTGCGGTAATTGCCATCATGGCCCGCCACGCGCAGGTCCGAAGAGACCTTGCCGCGGCGCAGTTCGACCAGCGTATCAAAAGCGGTGCGGAAGCGGTCGCGGTCATCGGGATGGACCCGGTCAAGCCAGCGCTTGATGGCGCCGCGCAACGCCCCGCGCTTTTCGCCGAGACGGGTTGTCAGTTCGTCGCTGACGGTGACCCGGTCGCGATCGATATTCCAATCGAAAACGAAATCACCCGAACCGGTCAGCGCCAAAGCGCGACGCTCGACCTCGCTCAGGGTGCCGATGGTCACCTGCCCTTCGGCAAAGGCGTGTTGAACGGCCGTGAAGCCTAAAAGCATGACGACGAGCACGAGACCGCCGCCCACGGCCGGCTGGGCAACGTCATTGGTGACCTGACCTGAAATGACGAGCCAGGAATAGAACAGCCAAGCAATGAAGATGATCCAGGTCGGGACGAGCAGCACGGCGCGATCATAGCCGCGGAGCGCCAGCAACAGGATCAGGAAGAAGCCGGAAAGGCCGAGCAGCGCTAGAACGAGACGCGCGATGGTGGCGGCAATTGCGGGTTGGAAAAAGGCAAAGCCGAAGAGCGCGAGAAAAAGCGCCGAGAGCCCGAGCGCCAGATGGATGAAGCGCAGATGCCACCGGTGGAGATTGAGATAGATGAAGAGGAAGCCGGCAAGCGTCGTCGCTATGCCCGCCTCCGCCGCGGCCCTGAGTGGTTGGAGCCCGCCGGCCGATATGCCGAAAAGGCGGCCAAGGATGGCGAAGTCGATGAGGAGATACGCGAGCACCGCCCAGGCGAAAGCGGCCGTGGCCGGGAATACGCCCCTGCCCTTGACCACAAACATGATGGTCAGAAACACGGCCGCGAGCGATGCAACGCCTAGCACCACGCCCCGGAACAGCGTGAAGGAATTGACGTAGTCGCGATAGGCGTTGGGTTGCCAGAGGTAAAGCTCCGGCAATTCGCCCGAGGTTAGCTCGGCAATCAGCGTCACAGTCGCGCCGGGATCGAGCGTGACCTCGTAAACGTCGGCTTCAGGGTCGGCCAATTGCACCGGACGAATGCCGGCGCTTGGGGTCACCGCCGAAATGCGCGCATTGCCGAGATCGGGCTGGAAAACGCCTGACGCCGGTAGCCGGTAGAATGGCGCGACGAGAAGGCGCTCGATCTGCTGATCGGAATCATTGCGGAGCGCAAATAACGCGAAAGACGGGTTGGTGCCCTGCTCGCTTGCCAGAACCTCGATGCGCCGGATGATGCCGTCGGCGTCAGGCGCGGTCGAAAGCTGCAGACGCCCATTCGTGCCCGGCACGATTTCGACGATATCGGACAGGTTGACGGCATTGACGTCTTCGGGGACCGAAATGACTTCGAAAGCCCGGGCTGGCTGCGAGAAAGCGAACGCAAGGATGATTGCGAGAACAAGAAACGGACGCATCAAGAGCAGCTAATTCCCACACAAGGCTTCATTGTGGCGGCAGTCGGCCGCGGATAACGCGGGGGGACAAGCCTTTGGCTTTGGTAACCTCCAAAGGGGGCGCACCTTTGGTACGAGAGATTGACCCTTGCGGCAAGCGGGGTGGCGCAGTGCGATGTGGAACGTGATGGACGTCCCACCGGTCAGGCAACACGATGATGTGGACTTGCGAAGCGGAAACTGTCCCAGCGCTCGCGCGTCAGCCCCATCAGCACATGGTCTTCCCAGCGGCCATTGATCTGCAGGTAACTTTCGGCAAAGCCTTCCTCGACAAAGCCATTTTTTTCGAGCACCCGCCGCGATGCAATATTGTGCGGTAGGAAAGCAGCGTGGACGCGATGGAGGTCGAGCGTTTCGAAGGTGAAGGCGAGCGACACCTCGACGGCTTCGCTCATCAGCCCCTTGCCGGCATAAGACTGGCCCATCCAGTAGCCCAGATTGACGAATTGCGCCGCACGACGCCGGACATTGGAGAGGGTTATCCCGCCAACCAAGGTATTGCTGCCGTCATCGAGAAAAATAAAAAACGTGTAGTCGGTTCCCTGCTCGGCTTCCTGCCGCGCCCGGCGCACCCGCATGGAGAACACGCGACGGCCAAGGTCGGCCTCGGTCCAACGCGGCTCGAAGGGTTTGAGGAAATCCTGGCTGGAGCGGCGCAGATTATACCAAGCCGTATAGTCGCGCATCTGCGGCAGGCGCAAAGCGATGCTGCGCCCGCGTAGCGTGATCAATTGCTCCGGCGACGACCAGGGCCAGAGCATGATTTAGCGCTTGAGCGTCTCGCCGATGCTTTCGACATCGGCCAGCCGGCTGATCGGCCCAATACCGGCAAGTGTCGGCGTCGAGCTGGTGAAAATCTGTTCGGCCACCTCGCGCACACGCTGCGCGGTAATGCGGTTGATGCGCTCGACCGTCTCTGCCATCTGGATAGGACGGCCCCAGAGGATCTGCTGGCGTGCCAGCTGACCGGCGCGGGCCGAAGGGCTTTCGAGCGACATGAGGAGACCGGCGCGGATCTGGTTGCGCACGCGCACCACTTCCTCTTCCGAAATGGTTTCGGCCGCGCGCTTGAGTTCATCGAGCACGACGGGGACCAGTTCGGAAACTTCGTCTTCGCCCGTCGCCGCAGCAACGCCAAAAACGCCGCTATCGGCAAAGGCCCAGTGGAAGGAATAGACCGAATAGCAGAGGCCGCGCTTTTCGCGCACCTCCTGGAAAAGGCGAGAGCTCATGCCGCCGCCGAGCACGGAGGCAAGCACCTGCGCGGCATAAAAGCCATCGGAATTGTAGGCGCGCCCCTCAAAGCCTAGAACGATATGGGCCTGTTCGTGGTCCGAAATCAGCCGCTCTTCGCCGCCTTGATATTCGGCGCGCTGCGGTGCCGGGGCGCCATTCGGCGTCAGATCGGCAAAGCGCTGCTTGGCGACTTCGACGAGCTCCTCATGATCCACATTGCCCGCAGCGGCCATGACCATGTGGTCGCCCACATAATTGCGGCGCATATATTTGCGGACCATTTCGGGGGAAAAATCCCGCACCGAATCGACGGTACCCAAAATGGTGCGGCCGATGGGCTGGGTGGGATAGGCCGCCTGCTGAAACAGATCGAAGACGTGGTCATCGGGGTTGTCGCGCGCCGCGCCAATTTCCTGAACGATAACCTGCTGCTCGCGGGTCATTTCGTTTTCGTCGAAGGTCGAATTCTGCAAAATATCCGAGAGGATATCAGCCGCGAGAACAACGTCTTCCTTGAGCACGCGCGCAAAATAGCCGGTATGCTCGATCGAAGTCGCGGCATTGAGGTCGCCGCCGACATTTTCGATGGTCTCGGCAATTTCAAGCGCGGTGCGGCTCTTGGTGCCTTTGAAGGCCATGTGTTCGAGAAGGTGCGAAATGCCGTGCTCAGCCTTACGCTCCGAGCGAGCACCGGCCTTTACCCAGACGCCGAGCGAGGCACTCTCGAGATGCGGCATGTCATCGGTCAGCACCACCATGCCGTTTTCGAGAGTCGTCGTTTGTACCGTCACACTCTTCCTCCTGAACCGTGCGGGGGCCTTTGGGCTCTCCCAACATGGTCCGATTATGCTTCAGGCCGCGCGGGTGCGCGCCCCGATAAAGTCTTCCAAAATACGCTGGTCATTGGCCAGCAGTTCAACCCGTTCGGGCCGCTCATAAAGATCGGCAAGCCATGCCGGCAGGGGCGGTTCGATGCCTGAGGCGGCGTTTACGGCCGCCGGGAACTTGGCCGGATGAGCCGTTGCGAGCGTGATCATGGGCGTTGCAGAGCCCGAAAGGCTGCGCGCGACGCTGACCCCGACAGCAGTGTGTGGATCGAGAAGGTAAGACGACTTCGCCCAGGTCTGGGCAATCGTCTCGCTCGTCGCCGATTCATTGGCCGTACCCGCCGCAAATTCGGAGCGGATGGCGGATATGGCGCTTTCCGGCAGATCGAACCCACGCGATTGCTTGAGCGCGGCCATCATCCGGCCGACGGCACTGGCGTCGCGCCCAGCCGATTCGAACAGCAACCGTTCGAAATTGGATGAGATCTGGATGTCCATCGACGGGCTGATGGTAGGGGCAACACCCTGCATCTCATAGCGGCCGGTATCGATGGTGCGGCGCAGAATATCGTTGGAATTGGTGGCGATGACGAGCTTCTCGATCGGCAGGCCCATGCGCTTAGCGCAATAGCCGGCAAAGATATCGCCGAAATTCCCGGTCGGCACCGTAAAACTGACTGGTCGATAGGGCGCGCCCAGCGATACGCCGGCCGTAAAATAATAGACGATCTGCGCGACGATGCGGCCCCAGTTGATGGAATTGACGCCTGAGAGGCGCACGCGATCGCGGAAGGCGTGATGATTGAACATCGCCTTCACGGCATCCTGGCAATCGTCGAACGTACCGTTGAGCGCGATATTGTGCACATTGGCATCGAGCACCGTCGTCATCTGCCGGCGCTGCACTTCCGAGGTGCGACCCTCGGGGTGCAAAATGAAGATATCGGTGGTGTCACGGCCGCGGAACGCCTCGATGGCCGCAGAGCCCGTATCACCCGATGTCGCGCCGACGATGGTGGCGCGGAGGCCACGGGACGACAGGATATGGTCCATGATGCGGCTCAAAAACTGCATCGCCACATCCTTGAAGGCCAAGGTGGGACCATGAAAAAGCTCAAGCACGAAATGATTAGGCTCGAGTTCGACCAGCGGCGTCACCGACGGATGACGGAAACTCGCATAGGCGCCATCGATGATCGACTTCAGCGTCGCGGCCGGAATTTCGTCGCCGGTAAAGCGCGAGATGATGGCATAGGCGACATCAGCATAGGGTTTCCCTGCAAAGGCCGCGATTTCATCTGCGGAAAACTGAGGCCAGCTGGCTGGCACATAGAGACCGCCATCGGAAGCCAGGCCCGCAAGGACCGCATCTGAGAAACCAAGCGCAGGCGCCTGGCCACGCGTCGAAACAAACTGCATCGGAAGGGAAAGCCCTTTTAGAATTGTTGCAACCTAGTGAAAGCGACGCTTCGCCGCAAGGTTTTGCCGATCACGCCGGTTTTGACGGCTGGCGGCTTTGGCGAAACAGCCAAAAGCCGAGCATGACCACAGCGACAATGGCAAAGCCATACCAGGTCAGAGCATAACCGAAATGGTTGTTGGGGAAGGTAACGACGGTCTCGCCCGCCTGAGGCAGATCGCCTGGGGCGCCGGCCGGCAGATCGATATAGAAGGGCGCGATCGGCGCAAGCGCTGGATCGGCAAGTTGGGCCAACCGCAAGGGATCGCGCACCCACTCGATCCGATTGGATGTATCTGCCTCAGGCGTCATGAAATCAGCCTGCTCGGGCGTACGGACCACGCCTGTAATGGTGACGATGCCAGGGTCTTCGCCGTGAAGATCGCCGAGCGCCGCCGCTTCCTGATATTGCTGCGGTACGAAGCCACGATTGACGAATACCGTGCCGCCGCCTTGCAGCTCGAACGGCGTCATCACCCAATAGCCGGGGCCTGAATATTGCCCCTTCGCACTGGCAAGACTCGTGAACACGGTCGACGTCTGGGTATAGCGATAGGCGCCGGTGAGCGTCACCGGTTGATAAACGATCGTTTGCGGATCAAGCGTCGACCACGATTCCGGGCCAGGCACGGGAACAGGGGCCGCGGTCAGGCGCGCATCGACCGCTGCGATGAGCGCCTCCTTTTCGGCCATTCGCTGCATCTGCCAGTTGCCGAGAAAAACGCAGACGGCCGCCAGCACCAGCATGAGGGCGGCAAAAACCCATTCTTTTAGCCCGAGGCGACGCGTGGTCATTGATGTCCCTCGTGCGCATCGTGGCGAAACTGCAGATTGACGAGCACGCCTTTTAACGGCGGCAGCAGCGCGAGGCTCAAAAACACGGTTACCGGAATCCAAATCACGAGATGCATCCAGGGTGGCACGGTGGCGACAGCGCCGAGGATCAGCGCCATAACGAGCACCAGAGGAGCAACGAGAAAGATGACGAACACGGCGGGGCCATCACCGCTATCGGCAAAGGCGAGATCAAGGCCGCACTTTTCGCATTGCGGCACCAGCTTGAGATAACCAGCGAAGAGCCGTCCCTCGCCGCAGCGAGGACAGCGGCAAAGAAGGCCAGTCAGGATGGGATTGGGCTGCGCCATAAACTGCTTCTTGATGCAAAAAGGGGCGCAGCCTTGGCCGCGCCCCCAAATTCCGGGCTACCTGCCCTATCAGTGGCTGAGCGCCACACCCCAGCTGCCCCAAACATAGATCGAGGCAAAGAGGAACAGCCACACCACGTCGACGAAGTGCCAATACCAGGCGGCAAATTCGAAGCCGAGGTGACGCTCGGGAGTGAAATCACCACGTTCGGCGCGGATCAAGCAGACCGCGAGGAAGATGGTGCCGATCAGAACGTGGAAACCGTGGAAGCCGGTCGCCATGAAGAAGGTCGCGCCATACATGCTGCCGGCGAACGAGAAACCGGCATGGGTATATTCGAGATATTGAACGAACGAGAACAGCACGCCGAGCGCAACGGTGATCGCGAGGCCCCAGCGAAGTCCCTTGCGATCGTTTTCGAGGAGCGCATGGTGCGCCCAGGTGACGGTCGTGCCCGAGGTCAGGAGGATCAGCGTGTTGAACAGGGGCAGGTGGAAGGGATCGAACAGCTCAATGCCGGTCGGAGGCCAGTGGCCACCAGTGGCCGCGACGCGGGCATATTGCTCGACGTCGTCGAGGCGGAAGAAGCCATCGAAATAGGCCCAGAACCACGCGACGAAGAACATGACTTCGGAAGCGATGAAGAGGATCATGCCATAGCGGTGGTGCATCTGCACGACCGGGGTGTGGTCGACGCCGTTATTGGCTTCCTTCACCACATCGGCCCACCAGGCGTAGAAAACGTAGAGAACACCGGCGAGGCCGATGAAAAACAGCCAAGGGGTCCACTGGTGCATCCAGAACACGGCACCGATCATCATGACCAGTACCGCGGCCGACATCGCAAAGGGCCAGGGCGACGGCTCTACCATATGGTAATCATGGTTCTTCTCAATGGCGGCCATGTTCAGCTTCCCTCACTGTCTGAAGCGTAGAATGTATAAGAGAGCGTTATCTCTTTAATCGTGTTGAGTTCGCGGTTGTCCGCGATATCGGGATCGACGAAGAAGACGATCGGCATATCGACCGTCTCGCCCGGCTGCAGCGTCTGCTCGGTAAAGCAGAAGCACTCGATCTTGTTGAAGTAGATACCGGCCTGCTCGGGCACGACGTTAAAAATCGCCTGGCCGGTTATCGGCTTATCCGAATTATTGGTCGCCACGTAGTTGACCGTATCGACGGCGCCGATCTTGTCGGTGATCGAGGCGGCCGGTTTGACGGTCCAGGGCAGCGTATTTTCGACGTTGACGTCGAAGCGCACGCGCATTTCGCGCGCTATGACACCCTTCGGATTGGCCTCCGCCACCTGCGTCGTGCCGCCAAAGCCAGTGACCTGGCAGAACAACTGATAGAGCGGCACAGAGGCGAATGCGAGGCCCACCATGCCGGCAACCAGCACGGCAAGGCTCACGCCGATGCGGCGGTTCTTGCGTTCGCTGAGATTGTCTCGATGGTCAGGTGCGACAGAAGTCATTACAGCGCCCTGTCAAACAGCGCCGGGCCCATCTTGACGATGGTCAGCACATAAAAGGTGATCGCGAACAGCGCGAGGGCACCGGCAAGGGCAAGCGACCGGCGGCGGCGTACACGCTTCAGGGCTTCGGCAGCCTGCAGATCGGCAGCGTTTGGTTGGCTCACGGGGGTCTCAGTGCTCACAGCCAGAACCCTCCGAGGCGCGAAACGAAAGTATCGACGAGCAGCGCAAGGAACAGCACGAAAAGGTAGCTCAGCGAGTAGGTGAAAAGGCGGCGTGCAGCCTTCTTCATGTCGACGCTGTTTGGCGCGCGAAGAATGCGGACCGCAAGATAGATGAAGGCAGCGCCGGTTGCCGCCGCAACGACACCGTAGATCCAGCTTCCCATGCCCAGATAAATCGGCACGAAAGACGACACGGCGAGGATTACCGAATAGACGAAAATCTGGCGCTTGGTGGATGCCTCGCCAGCCACGTTCGGCATCATCGGCACGCCGGCCGCGGCATAGTCGCTCTGCTTATAGAGAGCCAGGGCCCAGAAATGCGGCGGGGTCCAGAGGAAGACGATGAGGAACAGGGATAGGCTTTCCCAGGTGATCGTACCGCTGACCGCAGCCCAGCCAATCATGGCTGGAAAGGCACCGGCCGCGCCACCAATAACGATGTTCTGCGGCGTCGAGCGCTTGAGCCACATCGTATAGATGACGGCATAAAAGAAGATGGTGAAGGCGAGGAGCCCACCTGCCACCCAATTGGTCGCAAGGCCAAGAAGCGACACTGAAAAGGCCGAGAGAACGAGCCCAAAGCTTAGCGCTTCGCCTTCGGAAATCCGCCCCGCCGGGATCGGTCGGTTCTGCGTCCGGCTCATGATGGCGTCAATATCGGCATCGTACCACATATTGAGCGCGCCCGAAGCGCCGCCACCGATAGCGATGCAGATGATGGCGATGAGCCCGATGATCGGGTTGATGCCGCCAGGCGCGACCAGCATGCCGACGAGTGCAGTGAAGACAACCAACGACATGACACGAGGCTTGAGCAGGGCGAGGTAATCCTCGACCCGTGCCTCACCTGCCAAAGCAGGCATTCCCTTGCTGTCGTCGATATAGGTCACTGAACTCTTCCAAACTTTGGTGTGAACCGCACCCTTGGGCGCGATCCACGGATTTCTCAAACCACGACTTAGTGCGCGTTGGTCGATTCGATCTTGGGCAGCGTCGAGAACTGGTGGAACGGCGGAGGCGAGCTCAGCGTCCATTCCAGCGTCGTCGCGCCTTCACCCCATGGATTGTCACCGGCCGGCCGCTTCTTACGAACAGCTTCCCAGGTCGCGTAGAAGAAAATGACCATGGCAACGAAGGTGATGTAGTAGCCGATCGAGGACACGCGGTTCCAGAGTGCGAAGGCATCCGGATAGTCGATGTAACGGCGCGGCATGCCGGCAAGGCCCAGGAAGTGCTGCGGGAAGAAGATCAGGTTCACGCCAACGAACATGACCCAGAAGTGCAGCTTGCCCAGGAATTCGGAATACATGTGACCGAACATCTTGGGATACCAGTAGTACCAGCCGGCAAAGATCGAGAACACGGCACCGAGCGAGAGCACGTAGTGGAAGTGCGCCACGACGTAATAGGTGTCGTGGAGGGCACGGTCGGCACCGGCATTGGCCAGCACCACGCCCGTCACACCGCCAACGGTGAAGAGGAAAATGAAGCCGATGGCCCAGAGCATGGGAATGCGGAAGGTGATCGAGCCGCCCCACATGGTGGCGATCCAGGAGAAGATCTTCACGCCCGTCGGCACGGCGATAACCATTGTGGCCGCAACGAAGTAGCGCTGCACGTTGAGGCTAAGACCGGTCGTATACATGTGGTGCGCCCACACGACGAACCCGACGAAGCCGATGGCGACCATGGCATAGGCCATAGCCATATAACCGAACACCGGCTTGCGGCTGAAGGTTGCCACGATGTGGCTGATGATGCCGAAGCCCGGCAGGATCATGATGTAAACTTCAGGGTGACCGAAGAACCAGAACAGATGCTGGAACAATACCGGATCGCCACCGCCCTCTGGCGAGAAGAAGGTGGTGCCGAAATTGCGGTCGGTCAGCAGCATGGTGATCGCGCCGGCAAGAACCGGAAGCGCCAGCAAGAGCAGGAAGCCGGTGGTCAGAACAGCCCAGGCAAAGAGCGGCATCTTGTGGATGGTCATGCCGGGGGCGCGCATATTGAGAATGGTGGTGATCAGGTTGATGGCGCCAAGGATGGAGCTCACACCTGCCACGTGCAGCGACAGAATGGCAAAATCGAGTGCCGGGCCAGGGTGACCAGCGGTCGAGAGCGGCGGGTAGACGGTCCAGCCGCCACCAAAACCACCGACGCCACCAGCGCCTTCAAAGAAGAGGCTCATCAGCAGAAGGATGAACGCCACCGGCAAAAGCCAGAACGCGATGTTGTTGATGCGTGGGAAGGCCGTGTCGGGCGCGCCGATCATCAGCGGGGCAAAGTAGTTGGCAAAGCCGCCCATGGTTGCCGGCATGACAGTGAAGAACACCATGATGAGGGCGTGGGCCGTCGTGAAGACGTTGTACATCTGCTTACCGGCGTCGACAGCGGAATCGCCCTGAACGCCGTAGACCATGGACGCAAGGCCATGGAAAATCTGGATGCCAGGCTCCTGCAGCTCCATGCGCATGAAGCCGGAAAGGATGCCGCCGATCACACCAGCCACGATCGAGAACACGAGATACATGATCCCGATGTCCTTGTGGTTGGTCGAAAGGACCCAACGGCGCCAGCCGGTCGGGGTGTGATGGTCGTGCTGCGATGCGTAGTCATGCCCGGTGGCACGGGCCTCGAGGTGTGTTTCTGACATTATGGTCTCCCCTGACCCAGATTACTGAATTGCCGGCAGCAGGGCAGCGGCGGCGGCATAGTCACGACCTTCTGCATATGCCGAAATGAAGGTTTGGAATTCGTCTGCGGTCACCACGCGAACGGCGATCGGCATGAAGGCATGGTCCTTGCCGCACAGTTCCGAACACTGGCCATAGTAAAGGCCGGTCTCGCGGGCATTGAACCAGGTCTCGTTCAAACGGCCGGGAACCGCGTCGACCTTGATGCCGAAAGACGGCACGGCGAACGCGTGGATGACGCCGGCAGCATCGGCTGTGATCTGCATGCTGACAGTCGTGTTGACCGGCACGACGAGCTCGTTGTCGACGGCCAGAAGACGCGGCTGGTTCGGCTTCGCACTCTTGCGACCGGGGGTCGGCGCACCGCCATTCACGCCCGGAACGTCTTCTTCCTGCATGATATTCTGGGTGAAACCGAGCGGCTGGTCGGCTGGCGCATCGGGGACGAAATTAGAGTAATCGACATACTCGTAGTCCCAGTACCACTGCTGACCCGTCGCCTTGATCGTCAGGCTCGCAGCAGGAACTTCGACTTCGCCGAAGGTGAAAATATTGGCGCCCAGATACTTGCGCTCGCCATCAGGCGTCGTCATCTGATCGGAGAGAACGCCGAAGGACGGGATCGCGATAACGATCAGGACGATGATCGGCACCACGGTCCAGATCACTTCGATCAGCGTGTTGTGGGTAAAGCGCGCTGGGACCGGATTGGCCTTGGCATTGAAGCGAACGGCAACGGCGATCAGGAGCGCCAGGACGAACAGCACGATGATCGTGATGGTCCACATCAGCGGGCCATCATGGAAAGCCACGATGGAATCCATGATCGGCGTTACCGATTGCTGCAGATGGAACTGACCTGGCTCGGGATGACCCTTGCCGATTTCCTGGGCAAAAAGGGAAGACGGCACCAGCGCCAGGGCGGCAGTCGCTGCTGCACCCAACTTCCTAACGAACTGACCGGTCACCATAAACCCCCTAAATACCAATTCTGGTGCACGCACACCGGGAAGAAGAGGGCAAAAAGCGGCATAGCTCACGCCGCCCCGACTCAACCTCGGAGCGCAAAACTCAATTTCGACCTAAATCACATTGATTGGCCCGAGTCTATTGCGGCCAAGCTCACATATTGCGGTTTAAAACTGGACAAATTGAGCCGTCTTTGCCTCAAGGGCGCCGCAGTTCCGCTGCCAGAATGCCGCAAAAGCGGGCTTGGTTGACAGCCGGAACGCTGTAACGGAAACAGGCCGGGCGTGCCGCAGATCCGCGAATCGGCAGGAGACCAGCAAAGTGATGCAATTTTCGAAGCACCTGATGGGCCTTGCCCTCACGCTGACCGCTGCTTTGAGCGCGGCCCCTGCCATGGCGCAGGGCACGGTGCGCGGCGAATATGGCGACTGGCAGATGAGCTGCGACACTCCTCCTGGCGCGAGCGCAGAACAGTGTGCGATCATCCAGAATGTGATGGCCGAGGACCAGCCCAATGTCGGCCTCTCGGTCATCGTATTGCGCACCGCCGATCGTGAAGCCCGGCTGCTGCGCGTTCTCGCCCCGCTTGGCGTGCTCCTCCCCAATGGCTTGGGGCTCAATGTCGATGGCAAGGATATGGGCCGCGTCGCCTTCGTGCGTTGCCTGCCCAATGGTTGTGTTGCCGAAGTCGAGCTCGATGATGACCTGATTGATGTGCTCTCCAAGGGCACGAGCGCGATTTTCGTCGTGTTCAAGACCCCTGAAGAGGGCGTCGGCATCCCCGTTTCGCTTGAAGGCTTCTCGGAAGGCTTTGCCGCCCTGCCCTGATCCCGGCAAACGCCATGACCGAAGAACGGCGCAAGGTATATCGCAATCGTACCCTCAAGGGTGGACGCATCGTCACCAATGACGGCCACTCCACCTTCGATTGCACGGTGCGCAATCACTCCGACAGCGGCGCAAAACTTGTCGTTGCCAGCATCATCGGCATTCCCCAGCATTTTGGGCTGACCATGCATGATGGCCGCAGCTATGCCTGCGAGACCATCTGGCATACGGAAACCGAAATCGGCGTGCGGTTTTTGTAGCCGCTAGGTGATCGCGAGCGTGGTGATCAACGCGTCTGCAATTGCCGGCGCGTCCGCAGTTGACACCACCAACGCGTCGCCGATCGTCTGATAAATCGGAAACCGCTGGCGGAATTTGCGCTCTTCGGTGCTTTCGATAAACCCGAAGCCCCGCATCAATTGCCGCGCGACGACGATGTCGGTGGCGCGGTCGATATCGAGCGAAGGCAGCAGCGTCACGCCATACCCCTTTTGAACGAGAGCGGCGGCGCGCGTAAAATCACTCGAATCCGGCGGCGCGGCCAGAAAGCCTGACGAACTGACGAAAATCGCAGGCGATTTGAGATCGGCAAAGCACCGCTCGCCCAAGGCCAGATTTTCAGCGCGATAGTGATCATAGCCCTTTTGGGCAATGACCTCGCCGATATTGCCGATGACCGAACAGAAGAGTTCGTCTAGATCGATCAGCACCCAACCCAGTTGACGCGAAAGCTCGCAGCCGAGCGTCGACTTTCCGACCCCACCCGGGCCCAAGAGAACAAGGGTCTCTCCAGACTGCCAGGGCCGACGGCAATTTATATAGACCACGCTAAAGTGCCTCTGCCGGAAGAGCGTCGACCATCATATCCCAGCCCTCAAGCAACTCATCGCGCGCCCGCACACCGCCGCCAACGGTGTGACGCTGCTCGTCCTGGTTGAGACGCGCGAAAACAAGGGTCCTACCGTCCTTTTCCGCCCATCCAACGAACCAGCCCCAGCCCTTGGCACGATCGAACGTCCCGTCGGCAAGCCGCGGAAAGGCCGAGCCGGTTTTCCCGGTCACCGTCCAGCCGTTTGGTGTAGACGAGCTTTCAAGCACGGCCGCAGTCATATCCATTGCATCTGTGCTGACCGGCAGCGTGCGGTTGACGAGGTTGCGCAGGAAAGCGACCTGCTCCACAGGCGAGATCTTGAGCGAGGAAGAAATCCAGGCGCGTTCGAGCGCATTGTTCTTGCCTGGATCGCCTGCAAAATCGGCATTGCCATAGCCGAATTTTGCCGCATAATTCTCGAGCGTTGCGACGCCCAGGGCCTCGGTGATCCGCTGCGAATACCAGACGACGGAATATTTCATCCAGCGCGTCGGGTCAGTCGTCTGTTGCCATTCGGGTCCGCCCCAATCGGCATAGCCTTCTTTGAACGGAATTGCCGGCGTCGTGATATCGCTCAGAAAACCCGCATCGTAGCCCATGACGGCCAGTGGTATTTTAAAGGTCGACGCCGGGGTGACGCGCGTCCGGCAAACGCCGTTTTCCTCAAGCAATTCGCCCGTCCTGGCATCGGCCACAACCGTGCAGAGCGTTTTCGCTTCGGCAGCCGTAACGGAGAGAAGGCAGACAGAAAGGGCCGCGAAAGCAAGCTTCATGAAAAACTCCGGAGACGCTGCCAAGGCTTGGCACGAGGAGCCTCTAGACGACACTCGCGGCGAAAAAAAGCCGGGCGAGTGCAAGCACAAGCCCGGCAAGTCTTCAGGAAACGGGACCAGCGGCAAAACTGGCCCGGGAGATGGAACGAGCATAAACATGTTCGTTCCAAGGCTTGCGCTCCACAGAGGGGCAGAGCGAAGAACTTAGCGCAGGGACCGTCGAGCCCGCGCCGTATTGAGAACCATGGTCGCGGTGCGGCCACCGCGCGCCGTCATGGCTTCATGGATATCTGCATGGGAGAGACCCAGATCGTCGAGACGATCGGCATCTAATTCGAGCAGGCTTTGCAGCGCGGTCCGGCGGGTACGATCAGCATTGGCCTTGGCGAACCATGCAAAGACGGTGCGCAAAGGCGTATTCGGCATGGCGGCCGTAACTGACCGCTCGCCGGGAAGCGAGAGAGCCATTTCAAATCTCCAAAAAACTGAGCCGGGGGGAGGTCGGCAATCGCCGTCATTGGCGACGCTGTTGAATTAGCGCTCTGGACTTCTATTCGTCCAACAAATAGATTTCATCCATTCAATCAAATTGAGTGATGGAGATGGCGATGGCTGCGCCGCTTGATCTCGACCAGTTGCAAAGTTTTTGCGCTATCGCCGATTGCGGCAGCTTCACCGAAGCGGCACGCCGCGTGAACAAGACGCAGTCCGCCGTTTCGATGCAGATCAAGAGGCTCGAAGAGCGGCTGGGCCACTCGCTTCTGACACGCGATGGCCGCACCGTTGCGCTCACCCATCATGGCGAAGTGCTTTATGAGCGCGCGCGAAAAATGCTGCGCACCAATGCTGAAATCCTCGATCACTTCAACGACGGCGACTTAGCCGGCTCGATCCGCTTCGGCGTGCCAGACGACTACGCCGTGCGCCTTTTGCCGGTTATCCTCTCGAGCTTCCAGCGCACCCATCCCAAGATCGTTGTCGACGTTTCTTGCATGGCCTCGGAGCACCTTCTCGAAGGCATGCGCGCCGGGCGCTATGATCTCATCGTCTTCACCCAAGGCACCGAGCAGAATTTCGGCGAATTGTTCCGCACCGAAAAGATGTTCTGGGTCGCAAGCCACGGTGGCCGCGCGCTTGCCAGCGAACCCATCGCTATTGCCTGCGGGCCCCAATATTGCATCTGGCGCAAGGACGCCATGGATGCGCTTGAGCGCAGCAATACCGATTATCGCATCGCCTACACGTCATCTAACGCCACTGCCATTTCATCAGCCGTGCTCTCCGATCTCGCTATCGGCTTCCTGCCGGAAAGCGCCCTGCAGCCCGGCATGCGCGTCGTCTCCGACAATCGCGGCCTGCCGCCGCTCCCGGATGCCCAAATGGCTCTCATGCGCGGCAGCCACGCCTATGGCGGCATCTACGACGCGCTCGCCACACACATCGTCCAATCCATGGGCAACCTCGAACGCCCCACTGAAGCGGAGGCCGCTGAGTAGGACCGAAAGGTCCGGCGTTGAGTAATGGTCGCCCCTTGACCTCCCGTCTGCTTTCGACCACCAAGAACCCATGCCTCAAGCTCTGACAAATGCCGCCGAGTTCACCGTTTCCGAAGTCGCCCAGGCGGTGAAGCGGACGGTCGAAGATGAATTTGGCCATGTGCGCGTGCGCGGCGAAATTTCAGGGTTTCGCGGCCAGCATTCGTCGGGTCATGCTTACTTCACCCTCAAGGATGACGCCGCAGCGATCGATGCGGTGATCTGGAAGGGCAGTTATGGACGCCTCGCCTTCAAGCCCGAAGAAGGGCTCGAGGTAATCGCGACAGGCCGGCTGACGACCTTCCCGCGCTCGTCCAAATATCAGATCGTCATCGAGCAGATCGAACCGGCGGGCGCCGGCGCCCTGATGGCGCTCCTCGAAGAACGCCGGAAGAAGCTTCTGGCGGAGGGGCTGTTCGATCGGGAGCGCAAGCGGGCGCTACCCTATCTGCCCCGCGTCATCGGGGTCATTACGTCGCCGACCGGCGCTGTTATCCGGGATATCCTCCACCGCCTCGACGATCGATTCCCGAGCCATGTGCTCGTCTGGCCGGTGCGCGTGCAGGGCGATACCTGCGCACCCGAAGTCGTCAACGCCATTGAGGGGTTCAATGCCCTTCTGCCCGGCGGCCGCATCCCGCGCCCTGATATCCTGATCGTGGCACGCGGCGGCGGGTCGATCGAGGATCTCTGGGGCTTCAACGAAGAGGCCGTGGTTCGCGCCGTCGCTGCTTCCGGCATCCCGGTGATCTCCGCCGTCGGCCACGAGACCGATACGACACTGATCGACTATGCGTCCGACATGCGTGCGCCGACCCCGACGGCGGCTGCCGAAGCTGCGGTCCCTGTGCGCGCCGAACTCATCGCCTATGTCGAGGACCAGGGCAGCCGCCAGCGACAGGCCGCGCGCCGCAGCTTGATGAGCCTTAAAGACCGCCTCCGCGCCGCGGGTGCCGGGCTTCCCCGCGCGACCGATCTGGTTGCCACTCAGCGTCAGAGCCTCGACATGGCCTCAGCCCAGTTGTCGAGCGGCCTTCGCCATTTCGTCCAAGCACGCCGACTGGCCTTTTCGAAGGCTGCCGGCGCCATGCAGCCGCGTCTTGTGCGCCAGCGTCACGACGATCTCGCCAAGCGTCTCGACCATATCGATCATCGCGCGCTCGCGGGCCTCAATAAAACCATCGAGCGCGCCAGGCTGACCTTCGATCCCCGCGCCGCGCGTCTTCCCGGCAGCGTTGGCCAGGCGCTCGAACGCAAGCGCGCGCTCTTTGCCCGGGTCACCCCGCGCCTCACCCCACAGCCGCTCCGCGCCGAACTCCGGCAATCCCAGGCGCAACTTCACCCGTTAGCGCAACGCCTCGGTCTCATTCCGGCACGTCTTACGCTTGACCGACGCCAACAGCTTTCCCAACTGACAAAACTGCTCGATACCCTCTCCTATCGCAGCGTTCTCGCTCGAGGATATGCGCTGGTGCAGGACGAGGCTGGCGAGGTAGTCAGCGCAGCCGCGCAGGTCAAGCCCGGTGATGTTTTGAAGCTGACTTTTGCCGATGGTGAAGTGGGCGCCAATGTTGCTGGCGCCCCACCGCAGAAACGCAAGCCGGGACGAACTTCATCCGATGACGGCTCGCAGGAAAGTCTCTTTTGAAACTCCGGTTTTGCCTCTATAGCGTAAGTCATTAGAAGGAGCCCGGCGGTGAATATCTTCGACAAGGGGTTTACGCCCTCCGAGGCGAGCGTCCGTTACCTCGATGGCGATTATGTCGTTATCAAACAAGGCACGTTCGTCCGCTGCGCCATAACCGGCAAACCCATTGCGCTCGATGAATTGACTTATTGGAGCGTCGACCGGCAAGAGCCCTATGTCGACGCGACCACCGCGCACGAAGCGTTCCTCCGCTACGGCAGAGGCAACTGATCGTGACAGAGGCGGCGACGCGTCAGCGCTACCTCGTCATTTCCAATGGGCACGGCGAAGACGCCATCGGGGCAGCGCTCGTCAAGCGCCTCTCCCAATCCGCCCAAGTGGAAGCTTATCCCATGATCGGCAGCGGCAAGGCCTATGAAGGCGCCTGCCGCGTCGTCGGCCCGCGCGCCACGCTCGCCTCCGAAGGCTGGCGCAATGTCAAAGGCTCGCTCCGCCGCGACATCGTCACCGGCGGACTTCTCACTGTGCCGCCGGCTCTCAAATTCCTGCGCTCCGTGCGCGGCCATTATGACAAGACCATCGTCGTCGGCGACATGGTGGGCGTTATTGCAGCTCTCGCCATGGGACTGCGCGATCTCATTTATCTCGATGTCTATAAGACCGGCGCCGCCCGGCTTTATTCATCCGCCGAGGCCTGGGCCATCAAGAAAAGCTGCCGAACGGTTTTCTGCCGCGCCGCCAACCTCGCCGATCGCCTCAAGACCGAAGGCGTAGACGCTCGCGCCGTCGGCAATATCATGATGGATGCCATTCCTTATGGCGACTATGACGTTGCTACCCGTCGCAAACGCCCCATGGCCGTCACGCTCCTGCCCGGCAGCCGCGCGCTGACTGCGGAGAGCTTTGCCATCCAGGTCGGCGCGCTTCGCCTTCTCCCCGAGGAAGAACGTCCCGACGTTTTTCTTGCCGTTGCCGGCAGCGTCAATGTCGAAGAATTGGCCAAGGCAGCAAGCCTGCGGCGTACTGCGCTCCTCAGCACCGAATCCGATGATCTCGGCGAACTGAGCGATGGCAACCTGACCGTCCACATGGCCCGCGGCATCGCCATGGGGAATCTGGTGCTCGATTCAGATATCGTCCTCAGCCAGGCCGGCACCGCGACCATCCAGTCGCTCGGCCTCGGACGGCCCGCCATCACGTTCATCAATCCGCGCGACAGGCGCTCGCGCTTTACCGACGAGCAGAACCTTTTTGGCGATGCACGCAAAGTGACGGAAGCAAAACCGGAAGAGGTGGCGGAGGCCCTGCGCGAGCTTTTGCTCAACGAAACCAAGCGCCGGCATCTGGCCCAGATGGGCCATATTCGAATTGGCAATCCCGGCGCGATGGACAAGATCGTCGCCGAGATTACCGATCGTCAGGCTGCCTGATCAGGCAGCGGGTGTCTGCGGATCGAGCAGGCGATGCAGGTGCACGATGAAATAGCGCGTCTGCGCGCTATCGACAGTCATCTGCGCCTTCTGCTTCCAGGCGACCAGCGCCGACGCATAATTGGGATAGAGGCCCACGATGTCGACCTTGTCGAGATCGGCAAAGGTGATGCCGTCGATGCTCGACAGTTCGCCGCCGATCACCAGGTGGAGGAGTTGTTTTTCAGTCGCTTCAGCCATCGCTCAAGAGTCCATCGAGGTTGAGGAAATGTGTTCGGCCTCGCCCATCGGCTCGGCGGGACAGCCGTAAACCGTGATCAAAGCCGCGTGGACGAGGGGTTTTAGGCTCATGTCGCTGAGCGCCGCAAGCGCACCATGGCGCACATCTCGTCTGTTAAATTGTGGGAACCCGGTGCAGACATCGGCAAAGTCGAGCCCGCATTCGCTGAGGATCACGGCCGCCGCGGCAATATCCCAATCCTGGCTGCCGCGCCGCGCCACGGCCGCATCCAGCTTGCCGGTCGCGACCTGGATCAGCCGATAGGCGAGCGAGGGATACATTGGCCCGCGCGTATAATTGAGCCCTGCGGCCTGCAATTCCTGATGCACGGCACCAGGCGCAGGAATGAGCGGCGCGGATCCTGCGCGACGGTTCCGCACGAGCTCCACACCATTGAGCCTCGCCCCACCGCCAAGGCTTGCTTCATACATCTCGTCGCGCGCCGGCGCATAAACGACGCCAGCGACCGGAATGCCTTTTTCGACCACCGCGATGCAAATGGTCCAGCAATCCTCGCCGCGCAGAAAGGCTCGCGTGCCGTCGATTGGATCGACCACAAAGACCCGATCGCAATCGAGCCGGCTGGGATTGTCGGCGGTTTCTTCGCTCAGCCAGCCATAGTTGGGCCGCGCATTGAGAAGGCTCGCCGCCAGATAGCGATCGACGACGATATCGGCTTCGCTCACCGGCGAGGCGTTTTCCTTGTTCCAGCTCTTTATATCGCGCCGAAAATAGCCCGCAGCAATAATGCCTGCCGAAACGGCAGTGGCGCGGAGCAATTCGAGATCGTCTTCATAAGGGGGGGCAAAGGCCGGCATGCGCGGCTTTTATGCCTCCTACGACTTTCGGACAAGGCCCGGGGGATCATGGTCCCCTCTTGATTGGCGAAGACCGGCCACAGTTGAGGTAAACAAGCTGCGATCCGATTGGGTAAACTCATCATGACCGGGTGCAAGACCCCGCTAACCACCGCTGAAAACAACATAAACTTAACCGAACCCATTAAGGCGGCTGGTAATCCGACGCGCTAGATTGCCCTCACAAACGGAGCGCAAAAAACAGCTCTCGAAGTTACAGGAAGGCATCAAAATGGTTCATGGCGTAGCGATGGAAGGATCGTCAGTCGTTCTTGCTTTCGGCAAGCCTGCACTGGCGGAACGCCGCTTCATTGCGGCGAACGACAATGGGCCGCGCGATCCCGTCAAGACAGTGACCGTGCGCAAACAGCTCGAACAGAGCGGTGTCGCGATCAAGATCAAGGTTCCGGTCACCGAATTCATCGGTGTCGCCGTTGCCACAAGAATTTCAGAAGAAGGCCTGCTGACGAGCGCGATCGAACTGGTTCATCCCGATGGTGAGCTGACCTACAAGGTCTTCGAAGAAGAGGGCAATCACAACGTCGTCGCCGAATGGCAGAACTGGGGCAAGAAGCTCCGCCTGCCGCTCTTCATCAAGGCCGGCGATGGCGCTTATCTCCCCTATAGCCAGCAGGTCGATGGCGTCATGGTCGGACAGACGGCACCGCGCCGCAAGCTCGCCGCCGACGCCGCTCGCCGCCCCCGCTTCCTCAACCGCCGCAAGCCCGGCGAAGCCGAAGTCAATTAGTCGTCTGCGCCGCTAAACGGCGCAACGAACAAATCCCCCTCCAAGGGCACGTCGACGGGATCAGCTGGTGGTGCGGCTGGTCCTTTTGGCGTTTTTTATGTTGGTCACTTGTTTGAGCGCCGTCGCGGGCACTAAGGCACGACGGATTGTTGAAGTCCCTCATCCGCGGCTGTCACCCCGGACTTGATCGGGAGTGCATCCAGAAATCTCTAGATGGATCCTAGCCTTTGCGGGGATGACAGTCAGCGGTTGCGATACCGCACGGCTACCAAGCCCACTCCGCCAGCAGCGCGAGGGATATCGCGATGCCGACATAGTGGTTGTTCTGAAACCGCAGGAGCGGATTGCCTGGGTTTTGAGGATCGAGCGTATAAACCTGCCAGGCCATCAAGCCGCCCGCGACCAGCGAAAGCACAACGAAAAGCGCTCCACCACCCGCTTGCAGGTTCGCCGCCTGCCAGAGGAGGAATGCTGCGATGTAAAGCACAGCAACAGCCGGACGGACATTCTCCCCGAAAAGCCGGGCCGTAGATTTGACGCCGACCAGCGCATCGTCTTCGACATCTTGCAGGGCGTAGATCGTGTCGTAGCCGATTACCCAAAGGATCGTGCCGAGATAAAGCAGCACGGCCGGCCAGGCGAGGCCACCGGTCTGGCTCGACCAGCCCACCAATGCGCCATAGGAAAAGGCCAGTCCCAGAAAAAGCTGCGGCCACCAGGTGATCCGCTTCATAAAGGGATAAATGGCCACCAGCACCAGCGAGGCAACGCCAGCCCAAACCGTGAAGCGGTTGAACTGAAAGAGGATGATGGCACCCAAAAGCGCCTGCGCGACGAGAAAGGCCAGCGCCTCCTTGGCCGTCACCTGCCCGGATGGAATTGGCCGCGATCGTGTGCGCGCCACCTTATCGTCGATGTCGCGATCGACGATGTCATTGAACGTGCACCCCGCCCCGCGCATCAGCCCCGCGCCGATCAGCATCAAAATGGCATGGTACCAACCAAAGCCCCAATCTGGCTGGGCGACCGCCGCCAAGGCCAGGCCCCAGATGCAGGGCCAGAACAGCAGCCAGACCCCGATCGGCCGATCCCACCGCGCGAGGCGCAGATAAGGTTTGGCAATGGCCGGCGCATAGCGATCCACCCAATTATCCTTCTGGGCATCGGCGACTGGGGCGGAATGGATCTCGGACATCTTGCCAAGCCTCATGGTTCGACTCGCCACGAGGTCTACTCTAAACGCTTGAGACAAAGTAGACCTCATCCTGAGCTAGTCGAAGGACGAGGGCGTGGCTCGACCATGCCCGAAGGAAGAAATGCCACGCACCCACGCTACCCTGCCCCGCCTGTTCGTCGACGCCGACCTTGCCCAATCGAGCGCCATCTCGCTCAACAAGGACCAGTCTCTTTATCTCGCCGCCGTCCTTCGTAAAGCCGTGGGCGACGAAGTCGTGCTTTTCAACGGCCGCGACGGCGCCTGGCTCTGCCGGCTGACGTCTGATTCGAAAAAATCGGTTGCCCTGAATTGCGTCGAACAGATCGCGCCGCAGCCGCCGCGCCTCGACCTTTGGTATGGCTTTGCCCCGCTCAAGAACGAGCGGCTCGACTATGTCATCCAAAAGGCTGTGGAAATGGGCACCGGTACAATCCAACCCGTGATGACCCAATTCACCCAAGTCCACCGCCTCAAGACCGACAGGCTCCACGCCAATGCCATCGAGGCCGCCGAGCAATGCGAAGTGCTCAACGTGCCCAAAATTGCCCCCGAGATTACGCTCGAGCGGCTTCTTTCCGACTGGCCGGCCGAGCATACTGACCGTCAGCTCATTTTCGCCGACGAGGCCGCAGCCTCGGCCTCCCCGCTCGAAACGCTGCAGGGTCTCAAGGCCAAAAAGCTGGGCCTGCTCATCGGCCCCGAAGGCGGGTTCTCGCCCAGCGAGCGCGAAAAGCTCCTCTCGCTCCCCTTCGTCACTCCGATCAGCCTTGGCCCCCGAATCCTGCGCGCCGACACGGCGGCCGTCGCGGCCCTCGCGGTCATCCAATCGACCATCGGTGATTGGCGATAAAAGCCGATTGCATTCCGGCTTGCGCTCGCTATCTTGCCGGCCCAGTTTAAGCCTCACTTATGCAACGAGGATGCCATGGCCGGCGCCGATAGTTTTTCGCCACTGATCGAATCGCGGGCCGACCTCATCGAGGCCATGTCGCGCGGTGCCAAGCCGGAAGCGGAATGGCGCATCGGCACCGAGCACGAAAAGCACGTCTTTCACACCAATCCGCTGCGCCCCGTGACCTATGAAGGTCCGAACGGCGTTCGCGCTCTGCTCGATGGCGTCGAAAAAGAAACCGGTTGGACGCCGTTTTATGATGGCGAAAACCCGATTGGCCTCCGCAATGACGCCGTCGCCGGTGGAATTTCGCTCGAGCCCGGCGGCCAGTTCGAACTCTCCGGCGCGCCGATGGCGACGCTGCATGAGACCGCCGACGAAATGGCCGAGCATATGCGCGTCGCCAAAAAGGTCGCGGCCCCGCTCGATATTCATTTCCTTGGCCTTGGCGTCACCCCGCTCTGGGCAGTCAAGGACATTCCGGCCATGCCCAAGTCGCGTTATGGCATCATGACGCCCTATATGGACAAGGTCGGCAGTCTCGGTACGTCGATGATGTACCGCTCCTGCACGGTCCAGACCAATCTCGATTTTTCGAGCGAAGCCGACATGGTCAAGAAGCTGCGCGTCTCGGTTGCGCTGCAGCCGATCGCAACCGCGCTCTTTGCCAATTCGCCCTTCGCCGATGGCCGCGACACCGGCTATCTCAGTTTCCGCAGCCATATCTGGCTCAATACCGACAATGCTCGCACCGGCATGCTGCCCTTCGCCTTCGATGAAGGTTTTGGCTTCGAGCAATATGCCGACCATGCGCTCGACGTGCCGATGTATTTCGTCATTCGCAACGGCGAATACGTCAACGTCGCCGGCGAAAGTTTCCGCGCCTTCTTGAAGGGTGAACTGCCGCAGCTCCCCGGCGAAAAGCCGACGATCAAGGATTGGGAAGATCATCTGTCGACCCTTTTCCCGGAAGTGCGCCTCAAGCAATTCCTCGAAATGCGCGGCGCCGATATGGGCGATGAAGCCCACGTCGTTGCCCTTTCCGCTTTCTGGACCGGCCTTCTCTACGATAGCGTCTCGCTCGAAGCCGCCTGGGAATTGATCCGCAACTGGAGCGATGAAGACCGCGACTATCTCCGTCGCGAAGTGCCGCGCACGGGCCTCTCCACCGCTTTCGATCGGTCGAGTATTTTCGACGTCGCCGCCCAGGCCGTCGGCATTTCCGAAGCCGGCCTCGTCCGCCGCAACCGCCTTAACGCCAAGGGCCAGGACGAAACCATCCACCTCGCCCCGCTCGAAGAAACCATCCGCACAGGCAAAGCCCCCGCAGAGCGCTGGCTCGAAAAATTCCGCGGCGCATGGAATGAAGATGTGACGCCGGTCTTTTCTGGAGCGGAAATGTAGGGAAGGCAGGAATTCCTTGCCCTCCCCGCCACTTTCCTGCATCACGCCCAAAGCAATGGCGTGGAGGCGAGAATGCGGGTTTTGGTCATCGGTTCGGGTGGACGTGAACATGCTCTGGCCTGGAAAATCGCCCAGTCGCCGCTCCTGACCAAGCTCTATTGCGCCCCCGGCAATGGCGGCACCGCCAACGTTGCGGAAAATGTCGCCCTCGACATCACCGACCACGCTGCCGTCATAGCCTTTGCCAAATCCCAAAACGTCGATTTCGTCGTCGTCGGCCCCGATGCCCAGGTGGTCGCCGGGCTCGGCGATGATGTCCGCGCCGCCGGGATCACCTGCTTCTGCCCCTCGAAAGCCGCCGGCCAGCTCGAAGGCTCGAAGAGTTTTACCAAAGCCCTTTGCGACGAATTCGATATCCCGACCGCTGGCTATGCGCGCTTCGAAGTTGAAGCCTCCGCCCTTGCCTATATCTATACGCAAGGCGTGCCGATCGTGATCAAGGCCGATGGCCTTGCTGCGGGCAAAGGCGTCACCGTCGCCATGAGCGTCGAAGAGGCCGAAGAAGCCATTATCGATTGCTTTTCCGGCGCTTTTGGCGAATCAGGCGCCGCCGTCGTCATCGAAGATTTCATGGAAGGCGAAGAAGTCAGCCTTTTCGTCCTATGCGACGGCGAAACGCTGCTACCGCTGACCACGGCCCAGGACCACAAGCGGGCCCATGATGGCGATACCGGCCCCAATACCGGTGGCATGGGCGCCTATTCGCCCGCGCCCGTCATGAGCGAAGAGGATTTTCACTTTGCCATGACGCGGATCGTCGAGCCGACGGCCAAGGGTCTCGCCAAGCGCGGCACACCCTATCAGGGCGTCCTTTATGCCGGCCTTATGCTCACCGACGAAGGACCGAAACTCGTCGAATACAATGCGCGCTTCGGCGATCCTGAAACCCAGGTCATGATGATGCGCATGGACAGCGACCTGCTGCCACTGCTGCTGGCAACTGCAAAGGGCGCGCTGAAAGGCCAGCATATCGTCTGGAAAGACGCCTATGCCTTGACCGTCATCATGGCGGCAAAGGGCTATCCTGGCTCCTACGAAAAAGGCAGCGAAATCCGTGGCGTCGATGGCCTCGACACCGATGATCTGACGGTCTTTCACGCCGGAACGAAGCGTGAAGGGGAGCGTTTAATTGCCAATGGCGGGCGCGTGCTGAATGTCACCGCGCTGGGCTCATCGGTGAAAGAGGCGCAAGGCCGTGCTTACCAAGGCGTTCACGCGATTGATTGGCCCGAAGGCTTTGCCCGGAGCGACATTGGATGGCGTCAAGCCGCCCGCGAAGCCTGAACCATTCTTCAATCTTACCGTCCTAAGCTCCTTGCGGACCGACTTCGACGAGACGCCGCCCGAACGCCCGCCGACCCCGTTGCAATTGCGCGGCAAGGCATTGGTTGAACGGCTGCGCTCCAAGGGAAGGGAGCGAGGCGGAATGACAACGATTTCCGGCCCCCGCATCGGCGTCGCCTTAGGCGGCGGCTCGGCGCGCGGGCTGACCCATATTCCCTATATCGAGGCCATGGACGAACTTGGCCTTCGGCCCTCCGTGATCTCGGGCACCTCGATCGGCGCGCTGATCGGCTCAGGTTGGGCCGCCGGGATGACCGGCAAGGAATTGCGCGAGCATTCCTACGAGGTGCTGGGCACGCTCCGCACCATCGCGACACGCCTCTGGTCGACGCAGATGAAGGGCCTCGGTGGGCTCCTCCGCAATGGCATCTCGATGCAGCTCGATCCCATGCATATCGTCGATGCTTTCACGCCACCGAGTTTTCCCAATGAGTTCAGCGAACTCAAGATCCCGCTCTATGTGGTCGCGACGGATTTTCAATCCTGGCATCAGGTGGTGTTCAACTCAGGTCCGCTACGCCCGGCCATTGCCGGCTCGATCTCCATGCCGAGCATTTTCAAGCCCGTGATCCACGGCAATCACATCCTTGTCGATGGGGCCGTGGTCAATCCGCTGCCGCTCGATCAGGCCGATATCGGCACCGATTTCCTCATCGGCATCGACGTCAATGGCGACCCCTCGGCCGGCATTTCCAAGACCGATCACCGCCCGCTCGATATCTGGTTCGGCTCAGCGCAGATCATGATGCATTCGCTGATCGCCCATTCGATGGCGGCCTATCCGCCCGACATTTACATCCGCCCGCATGTCGCCAGCTTCGGCGCGATGGAATTCTGGCGCGTGCGCGAAATGCTCACCCATGTGGAAACGGAAAAAGACCGCTTCAAACACATTCTGACCCGTAAGATCGAGGCCTATATCCAGAATAAGGTGGAGCCGATCGGGAGCGCGCGGCGCTGAAGATTAGAGGAGAGGCGCGCCTGGGAATGCGCTAGCGCGACACGCCTCTCCAATCAGGTCCGGTGCTGTACGAACACCCGGCCCAAACTTTCCGGGACCCTATCCAAGCCGACGCGATGGCGCGCCGAACCCATAGGCCGTCCCAAGATCCTCGACATAGACGACATCCGCCCGCGGCTGCATAACCGGCATTTCGGCAAAGAGCAGCAGCATATGCGCGAGCGTCGCAACACCAAGACGGCGGAAGATGTTGGCAATATCCGACGTCAGCCCTTCCATGGAGATATGCATCGATGCGGCAATCGCTGGCATGGATTGTCCGTCGACAAGAGCGCGTGCAATGATCCATTCGCGCGGCTCCAGCCGTTCTGCAAAATTCGGCGCGTCCAAGACGCCTGTGGAAACTCGGTCTAGTGCGATGCCAAGGGCAGACATCTGATCAATTCCTAGCGGAAAAACCCCATGCTCACACCGTAGCGCGCAAGAACAAGTCTGTGAATCGTCAGGAATGCCAGTGTCAGAATTGACATTGGTATTTTTAACGCCGTTATTTTATCTAGTGAGAGGGGCTTAGCGGCAGATTCTACGCCGGGCCGGCTGATTCGAATCTGACCAACGCGAACAACTTCGGACACAATGCTTGCTCTGGCAGAACCATATCTAACTGCAATATCCCAAGCGCGTACGGACGGCGACTTCGTTGAAATCGCTGGTCGTCTCGCCAGGGATTTCGGGTTCCGCAGCGCCTTCCTGGTGGAATATGGCGAGAGGCATCTAGCCGTCGTCCATGTTCTGGATACAGACCCGCGGCGCCTTGATTGGTGGAAAGACTATTTATCGAGCGGGTTGCGCCAATCGACGTCCTATATTCAGGATTTTATGGGCCGCGCATCGATCCAGAAGCTGAACCTGGACCGCTTCACCGATCCTAACGATCCGCTGCTCGGTTATGCACGGCGTATGGACCTGGTGGATTTCACCATGCTTCCTGTGAGCCACAGCAACCAGATCGTTGGCGTGGCCGGCTTCTGCGGCGAGGTTGATCTCGATGACCGCCAGAAATCAGCGCTGCAGATGGTCGTTTATACCCTCTTTGCCCATGTCCGCCGCGACCGCCGCATGGGCATCGTCACGGCGCCCGAACCGCTGACCCCACGCGAAAAGGAAGTCATTGCCTTAAGCGCCGAAGGACTGACGTCCGTCGAGATTGCGGAACGCCTGGGCCTCTCCGCCCGCACGGTCAACCAGCACGTCGATAATGTCGCGGAAAAACTCGGCACCAAGAATCGCGCCCACACGGTTGCCGAAGCCGTCCGCCACCGCATGTTCTGAGCGGTCAGCGCAGCTTTTTGAAAAAATCCGTCAGCAGCGTCTCGGCGCGAGACGCAGACACCCCGCCGATGACCTCCGGCCGATGGTGGCAAGTCGGCTGGTCGAAAAGCCGAATCCCATTCTCGACTGCTCCGGCCTTGGTGTCCTCAGCCGCAAAATAGACCCGCCGCACTCGCGCATGCGCGATAGCGCCCGCACACATGGCGCAGGGCTCGAGCGTCACATAGAGATCGCACCCATCGAGCCGCCCCGTGCCCCGCACCTCTAGGGCTTCCCGGATCGCCATCATCTCGGCATGGGCCGTGGGATCGCGCAGCGCCTGCATCCGGTTACGCGCCGTCGCGAGTATTCGCTCCCCCTCCATCACCACCGCCCCCACCGGCGCCTCGCCATGCGCGGCTGCTTCTTCGGCGAGCGAGAGTGCGAGGTCCATGGGTGAGAGAGGCGGGATCATGGCCTTTCACTAGCCCGCAAGCTGCCGCCGAGCAAGAATGGGCACAAATCCTGATGCGGGTCGGAAAGTGCCGCGGCTTTCCCTATATTGGCCTCAAGGAGAATCGCCCTTGCCCATTCGCCAGCTTCCAGAAGACCTGATCAACCGCATCGCTGCCGGCGAAGTGGTCGAGCGACCGGCAAGCGTCGTCAAGGAACTGGTGGAAAATTCCATCGATGCCGGCGCGCGACGCATCGTCATCGCCACAGCGGGCGGCGGCATCGATCTCATCCGAATTACCGATGACGGCCACGGCATGGACCGGACCGATCTTCTCCTCTCGGTCGAGCGGCACGCGACGTCCAAACTCTCGGCCGACGATCTCGACGATATCCGCACCCTTGGCTTTCGCGGCGAAGCCCTCGCCTCGATCGGTTCGGTCGCCCGCCTCACCGTCGCCTCGCGTCCCGCCGACGCCGAGTCTGGCCTCATCATCACAGTCGATAATGGTCGCCGCTCGGGCCCCGTGCCGCAGGCGATGAATCGCGGCACCGTCATCGAGGTGCGCGATATCTTCGCGCTCATTCCTGCCCGCCGGAAATTCCTCAAGAGCGCCCGCTCGGAAACGGCCGCGATCACCGATGTGGTCAAGCGCCTCGCCATGGCCAATCCCGAGATCCATTTCATCCTCGAGGGCAGCGACCGCAATCCATCAAACTGGCCCGCCGTCACAGGCGAAAGCGCCCTCGCCGCACGCCTCGGCCAGGTCATGGGCGGCGATTTCATCGACAATGCCGTGCCCCTCGCCATGGCCCGCCACGGCGTCGTCGTCGCGGGGCTTGCGGGCCTGCCCACCTATACCCGGGCCAATTCGCTCTCCCAGTTCTACTTCGTCAACGGCCGCTCGGTGCGCGACAAGGTGCTGGTGGGCGCCATCCGCGCCGCCTATGCCGACTACGTCTTTCGCGACCGTTTCCCCGTCGTCGCGCTCTATCTCGCCGTCGACCCCGGCGCGGTGGACATCAATGTCCACCCCGCCAAGGCCGAACTGCGCTTCCAGGATCAAGGCGCCATTCGCGGCGCCGTCATCCGCGCCATCGGCACGGCGCTGGTCGCCGCAGGTTTCAAGGCATCTACAAGTGTTGCAGAAGACATTCTGGGTGCCTTCACTGCTCCGGAAATGGCCGAGGCTCCTGCTCCGGTCTACGAACCCGCGTCCGGCTTCAACGACGCGCCGCGCGCAACGAGCTACGGCTATCGCGCCGATACCGCACCACTCTATCTCGACCGTGCCCCTGGCCGCCTCTCGGGCTTCACCGCCCCCAGCGGCCGCGTCGAAACCGTGACCGAACCCGCCGAGCCGGTCGACTATCCTCTCGGCACCGCCCGGGCGCAGATGTTCGACAATTACATCATCGCCCAGAGCGACAAAGGCCTCCTCCTCGTCGATCAGCACGCCGCCCACGAGCGCCTGGTCTATGAACGCTTCAAGGCCCAGATGGCCTCGGGCCCCATCGCGAGCCAGGCACAACTGATCCCGGTCATCGTCGAACTCCCCGAAGAAGACTGTGCCCGTCTCGAAGAGGCGGCCCCCGAACTTGAACGCTTCGGCCTCTATCTCGACCGCTTCGGCCCCCGCGCCATTGCGGTCCGCGAAACCCCGGCCCTCCTCGGCAATACCGACATTTCCGGGCTCGTCCGCGACCTCGCCGATGGGCTTGCCGAATGGGACAGCACCGCCGCGCTCAGCGACCGGATGGAAGCCATTATCGGCCGCATGGCCTGCCATGGCTCGGTGCGCTCCGGCCGGCGCCTGCGCGTCGACGAAATGAACGCCCTCCTCCGCGACATGGAATCGACGCCCCATTCCGGCCAGTGCATCCACGGGCGCCCCACCTATGTGGAACTGAAAAAGGGCGACATAGAACGCCTTTTCGGGCGCAGCCGCTGATGCTCTGGTTCACGAGCGACAATCATTTCGCTGATCCCCGCGTCCTCCGCATCGACCGTCGACCCTTCGGCAACATGCCCGAGCATGACGCAGCGCTGATCGCCAATTGGAATGCCGTCGTCGCGCCGGATGACGAGGTCTGGCACCTCGGCGACTTCGCGCGCGGCACCACCGAAGAGGTCGAAGCGCTCCTCGCCCAGCTCAACGGCACGAAGCACCTGATCATCGGCAACAACGATCCGCAAACAACGCTTGATGCGAAGGGCTGGGCTAGCATCCAGCATTATGTCGAGCTTACCATCGACGGGCAGCTCTTCGTCATCTGCCACTATCCCTTCCGCACCTGGAACAAGATGGGCAAGAAGTCGATCAACCTTCACGGCCATTCCCATGGCAAGCTGACGCCTATCCCGCGCCAGTTCGATGTCGGCGTCGACGCCCAGGACCTGCGCCCGCAGAGCATCGAACACATCATCGCGCGGCCGCGCCGCAAGGCAAAGACATGACCTCAGGTATTCACCACGTCACCCTGATTACGGGCGACGTCCAGGCCAATGTCGACTTCTATGTCGGCTTCCTCGGCCTCCGCCTCGTCAAGCGCACCGGCGGCTATGAAGACGCGCGCCAGCTTCATCTGTTTTATGGCGACTATGCCGCCAGCCCCGGCTCGCTCATCACCTTCCTCGTCTGGCAGGGCGGCTCAACGGGCCAGGCCGGCGCCGGCCAGGTCAGCGAACTCGCGCTCGCCATCGCCCCCGGCTCAATCGGCTATTGGCTCGAACGCGCCCTTACCCATCAGGTCAAGGTCGACGGGACAAGCCAGGAATTCGGCGAGACCGTCCTCCGCCTTCGCGATCCCGATGGCGTCATCGTCAAACTCGTCAGCGCCAACCTGCCCGCACTGACCATGCCTGCAACCGATATCCCCGCCGAACACGCCATCCGCCGCATACGCGGGGTGACGCTCCTCTCCGAAGTGCAGGAAGAAACCACGGCCTTCCTCACCCGCCATTTCGGTTTCCGCCCCGGTCCCGTCGAAGGCCCCATCCAGCGCCTCGTCTCTGACGTGGGCGATGTCCTCGACATCCGCGACACCGCCGGCTTCTGGCCTGGCGCACCGGGCACCGGCACCGCCGACCACGTCGCTCTCCGCGCCAGCGACGCTGCAGCAGTCGAAGCCACCGCGACCGAATTGCGAAAACTAAATTCGAGCCTCACCAATCTCCACGACCGGCAATATTTCACTTCGCTCTACGTCCGCGAGCCCGGCAATGTTCTGATCGAAATGGCCAGTGACGGTCCCGGCTTCACGCTTGACGAAACGCTGGAAAAACTCGGCCACACGCTTTTCATGCCGCCCGACACGCCCGATCCGGAAGCGATGAAAGTCATGCTGCCGCAGTTCGGCCTGCCCGGCGAAGAGCGAACCGTTTATCGCGACCTCATCTACAAGCACCGCTTCTTCACGCCCGAGGATGCAGACGGCACCACCATCGCTCTCCTCCATGGCACCGGGGGCGACGAAACCGACCTCATGCCGCTCGCGCACGGGGCCGCGCCGAAGGCGACTCTCCTCGGCCTCCGTGGTCGATCTACCGAAAGCGGCGTGCAGCGCTGGTTCCGCAGCTTTGGCCCCTCGATCTTTGACCAGAAGGATATCCGTTTCGAATCCCGCGCCCTCGATGCCTTCTTCCAAGAAATCCGCAGCACCTATCGCCTCGACCCGGAAAAGACCGTGGCCCTTGGCTATTCCAACGGCGCCAATCTCCTCGGCGCCGCCCTCTTTCTCCATCCCGGCGTCGTCCGTCGCGCCGTCCTGATCCGCCCCGTCATGGTGCTGGACGCGGTGCCGGAGACCGACCTCACCGGCACCAGCGTCCTCATTCTCCTCGGCGAGACCGATGCCTTCCGCCCTCAGGGCGAAAGACTCGCTGACGCGCTTCGTAACAATGGCGCAACTGTCGAGGTTCGCCTTATCGCCGCGGGCCACGACCTCAGTGACGAGGACGCGCCAGCGTTTGGGAATTGGCTTTAAGCCTAAGCCGCCTTGGGCCCGACATAGCGCGACTGCGGGCGGATCAAGCGCCCCTTCTCCACCTGCTCATGGGCATGCGCGAGCCAGCCGCCGACACGACCAGCAGCGAAGACGCCCGTAAACGCCTCCCGCGGAAAACCCAGTGCTTCGAGCAGGAGTGCGGTGAAAAACTCGACATTGGTCTCAAGCACCCGATCCGGTTTCTTGGCCTTGAGCAGTTTCAGCGCTTCACGCTCCACCGCTTCAGCCAGCGCCAATCTATCCGCATCCATCCCGCCCGCTGCACCTAATCGCGCCAAAGCAGCCTTGAGCGCATCGGCCCGCGGATCGCGCACACGATAGATGCGATGCCCGAAGCCCATCAACCGCTCACCCCGCGCCAGTTCGGCCGAAAGCCATGCCTCGGCATTGCCGGGTGTTCCCACCGCATCAAGCATGTCGAGCACCGGCCCCGGCGCCCCGCCATGCAGCGGCCCTTTAAGCGCGCCGAGCGCCGCCAAGACCGCCGACGTGTAGCCCGCCCGCGTCGAAGCGACGACGCGCGCCGCAAAGGTCGACGCATTGAGCCCATGATCCGAAACGGTCACGAGATAAGCATCGAGCGCCGCGACGGCCTCCTTGCTCGGCGCCGCACCATTGAGCATGGCCAGCATATCGGCAGCATGACCAAATTCCGGGTTCGGCGCAATCGCCGCCCTCCCCGCTTTGCGCCGCACTAAAGCTGGCACGAACACGGCCGGCGCCGCCGCCAAGAGCAGCGCCGTTGCCGCATCCTCGCCATCCGGCAGCCGCGCCATCAGCGCACGTAGCCCCTCGGTGATCGACAGCGCCAGGATGCCATCATCGATCCAGGCCACCTCCGCAAAGGCGCGCAGCCGCGCCATACCGAGTTTGGATTTCAGTGTCGCACCCGGCAGCAGGTCGCCGCCAAGCAAACCCAGCACGTCCTCCCACGACTTGTGCCCAGCCAGCTCCTCGAGCGTATATCCGCAGATCACCAACCGTCCATTCAGCCCATCGACCTCCGACAGCGTGGTTTCAGCGGCGATGACATCATCCAATCCAGACATATTGCGTCTCCTTCGTCTTTGACGATAGATTGGCCTTATCAAGATTGACGTCAATCTTGACGCAATTGATCAATGTGAGGCCCCGTGAGCTGGATATCGGCCGATCAAGCCCTGAGTCTACTCGGCACCAAGCCGCAGACGCTCTACGCCAATGTCAGCCGCGGCCGCATCGCCGCGCGTCCTGATCCCGATGATCCCCGTCGCAGCCTTTATCGTCAGGACGATGTCGAGCGTCTCGCCGCGCGCCAAAAAGGCCGCCGCCCCGCAACGACCGTCGCCGCCGAAAGCATCGCCTGGGGCGAGCCAGTCCTCGAAACGGCGATCTCAACGGTCGCCAATGGACACTTTTATATTCGCGGTAAGGACGTCGCCGCGCTCGCCAAATCCGCCACGCTCGAGGACATGGCGGCGTTACTCTGGAACACGTCCGGCCCCATCGACTTCGCCGCCATCACCAGCAGCGGCAGCAGCGCCGGCCTGATCGCGGTCTATCGACAGATCGCCGAACTCGCCGCCACGCAAATGCCGCCCATCGGTCGCGCCCGCAGCGTCTTGATCAAGGACGCGACCCTCGTCGTGTCGCTCGTCGCTTCGGCCATTACCGGCGCCCGTTCCGGTCCAGTCCACGAGCGCCTCGCTATGCAATGGCAGCGCCCCGACGCCGCAAACAGCCTCCGCTGCGCCCTCGTCCTCTTGGCCGAACACGAACTCAACGCCTCGACCTTTGCCGCCCGCGTCACAGCCTCAACCGGCGCACCTTTGGCCGCCGCGGTCCTTTCAGGCCTCGCAGCTTTATCTGGTCCCCTCCACGGCACCGCCAGCCTCAGCATGGGCGCCCTCGTCCGTGACGCCAAGCGCCACGGCGTCGAGGCCACGATTTCGAGCCTCCTCCGCCAAGGCCGCCCCCTGCCCTGCTTCGGCCACCGGCTTTATCCTGACCACGACATCCGCGCACCAGCACTAATGGCGACGTTCGAAGTCCCAAAACTCTTTGCAGAACTCGCCAAGGTCGGCGAGGCAATGAGTGGCGAAAAGCCGAATATCGACTTCGCCCTCTCCGCCTTGGTTGCGGTCTATGATCTGCCTGAAGATGCCCCGCTGCAAATCTTCGCGCTGGCAAGAAGCGTCGGTTGGCTGGCCCATGCGCTAGAGCAGATCGAAACCGGCGCCCTGATCAGGCCAAGGGCGCGGTATGCGGGCGTGCCGATACCCCCACCCAACCTCCCCCTCTAGCGGGAGGAGTGGATCTGGGCTCCCAAAAATTTCGGCAAACTCGATAGATCCCTCCCCCTACCAGGGGGAGGTTAGGTGGGGGTTATTCAGCCTCAGCCGAACACACTCGCCCCGCGATCGGCCACACCAACCAGACTCCGGAACCCGGCAAACAACTCACGCCCCATCCCAAAGTGCTGCGGCCGCAGGTCTTCCAGAGCCGGGGTGCGCGAGAAGAATTCCTTCTCGTCGCCGAGGAAGGTCAGCGTGCCTTCATTGGCATCGAGCCGGATCATGTCGCCATCGCGGATCTTGCTGATCGGGCCGCCATCGACGGCTTCCGGGGTCATGTGGATCGCTGCCGGCACTTTACCCGAAGCCCCCGACATGCGGCCGTCCGTCAAAAGGGCGACCTTGAAGCCGCGATCCTGCAAAATGCCGAGCGAAGGCGTTAGCTTGTGCAATTCCGGCATGCCGAGCGCCTTGGGGCCCGAGAAGCGCACGACGGCGATGAAATCACCAGTCAATTCGCCGGCCTTGAACGCCGCCTGCATGCCATCCTGGCTGTGGAAGACGCGCGCCGGCGCTTCGACCACGCGATGCTCCGGCTTGACCGCCGACACCTTGATCACCGAGCGGCCGAGATTGCCGGTAAGAAGTTTGAGGCCGCCCGTCTGCTGGAACGGCGCCTTGACGCTGGTCAACACCTTGGGCAGCGCGCTCTCGGCCGGAGCTGGTTCGAAGGCCAGCTTGTCTTCGATCAACTTGGCTTCGACACTGTAATTGGACAGCCCCGCACCCCAGACGGTCTTGACGTCTTCGTGCAGATACCCGCCCTCGAGCAATTCGCGGATCATGAAGCCCATGCCGCCCGCAGCGTGGAAATGGTTCACGTCAGCCACCCCATTGGGATAGACGCGCGCCAGAAGCGGGGTCGCGTCAGACAGGTCGCTCATATCGTCCCACGTCACCTGCAGGCCCGCTGCTGCCGCCATGGCGATCAGGTGCATGGTGTGATTGGTCGAGCCGCCCGTCGCATGGAGCCCCACAAGCCCGTTGATGATGGCCTTCTCATCGACGATGTGGCCGATGGGCGTATATTCATTGCCCTGCGCCGTCAGCGACAGCGCCCGCTTGGTCGCCTCACGCGTCAGCGCATCGCGCAACGGCGTACCGGGATTGACAAAGCTCGCGCCGGGCAGATGCAGGCCCATGATTTCCATGAGCATCTGGTTCGAATTCGCCGTGCCATAGAAGGTGCAGGTACCCGCCGAATGGTACGACTTGCTCTCGGCTTCGAGCAGTTCGGCCCGGCCAACCTTGCCCTCGGCGTAAAGCTGGCGAACTTTTGCCTTTTCGTCGTTCGGAATGCCCGAAGGCATCGGGCCTGCAGGCACGAACACAGCCGGCAAATGCCCGAAGGTCAGCGCGCCGATGACGAGGCCGGGCACGATCTTGTCGCAAATCCCGAGATAGACGCCGGCATCGAACATATTGTGCGAGAGCGCGATGGCCGTCGCCATGGCAATCACATCGCGCGAGAAGAGGCTGAGATCCATGCCCGGCTGGCCCTGGGTGACCCCGTCGCACATGGCCGGCACGCCGCCCGCCACTTGGGCCGTCGCGCCCATTTCACGCGCCGCTTCCTTGATGATGTCGGGATAGAATTGGTAGGGCTGATGCGCCGAGAGCATGTCGTTGTAGCTTGTGACGATGCCGAGGTTCAGCGTCTTGTTGCCGGCCAAAGCCGCCTTTTCTGAGGGCGCGCAGGCGGCAAAGGCGTGGGCGATATTACCGCAGGAAAGGCTCGAGCGATGCACGCCTGCTTCCCGGGCTGACTCGATGCGCGCGAGATAGTCGCGGCGCGTATCCTGGCTGCGGGCCGCAATGCGGTCGGTCACGTCCTTGATGGCCTGGCGGACGGTCATGGTCATTTCTCCATATAAGGCAAGGACGCACCAAAGGGGGGCCGCTGGCGCGGAGAAGCCTTGCAACGATGACTAGCCACCAGGCGCGGCCGGAGCGGTCGATTGGGGACCGCCCCAGGGGCTCAAGGAGACCAGTAAACTGAAAGCGGCGCGCCCGAGCGCAGCACAGCGCGGATCGGCATCTCATCGACCGGTCCGTCGCCGAGCGCCTTTTCGAGCACCGCGGCCTTTTCCTCTCCCTCGATGTGGAGATAGAGGCCATCGGTTTCCAACAGGCGCGGCAGGGTAAAGGTGATGCGCGGTTCGCCCGCGCCCGGCGCGTGGATGGCAAGGGTCGGGCCCGCTGCCGTCAGCGCTTCGTCGAGCGTATCGCCGCCCGGAAAAAAGCTCGCCGTATGACCGTCATTGCCCATGCCGAGGATCACGGCGGCAAAAGGCTTTGGCAGCGCACCGACAAGTGCATTGGTCTTGGCCACGGCATCGGACGTCGGCTCGTCGCCACCCGAATAGAGCGGCACGAACCGGGCGACGGCCGCCGGGCCCTGCAGCATCTTCTCGTTGACCAGCAGCGCATTGGAGCGATCGCTGGTTTCGTCGACCCAGCGTTCATCGACGAGGGTCACGATGACCTTTGTCCAGTCGATGTCCCTGAATTTGCCCAGCGCCATGAAGAATTTGCCGGGCGTCGAGCCACCGCTGACAGCAATCGCCGCCTCGCCGCGCTCGGCAATGGCCGTGCGAATGCGGTCCGCTACGGCTTCGGCCAGTTCCTTGGCGAGGGTCGGCCTGTCGGCAAAGGTGCGGCGATCGAGGGTCACGAGAGCGCACCCTCATACCAGGAGCGGCCATCGCGCTCGATCAGCGCCACGGCGCCGCTTGGACCCCAGGTGCCAGCTGTATAGGTCTGCGGCGGCTCGCTCGAGCGATCCCAAGCTTCGCGGATCGGATCGACCCACATCCAGGCGGCTTCGAGCTCATCGCGACGCATGAAGAGCGTCTGGCTACCACGCACCACGTCCATCAAGAGGCGCTCATAGGCCTCCGGCGTACGCTCGGCAAAGGTCTCGGCAAAGGAGAGGTTCAGCGGCACTTCACGAAGGCGCATGCCGCCCGGACCCGGATCCTTGATCATCATGAGGAGCTTGACGCCCTCATTGGGCTGGAGACGCATGATCAGCTTATTGGGCTTGGGCGCGCCTTCGGCATGGTCGAAGATCGAGTGCGGAATGGGCTTGAACTGGATGCAGATTTCCGAGACGCGCTCGGCCATGCGCTTGCCGGTGCGCAGATAAAACGGCACGCCGGCCCAGCGCCAATTGTCGATATTGGCCTTGAGCGCCACAAAAGTTTCCGTGCGGCTGCCCTTCTTTTCTTCCGGCAGCTCGTCCTGATAGCCGGCAACCGAAGTCGCTTCCGAGGACACGCCGCGATACTGGCCACGCACGGTCGATTTGGCGACTTCGCCATTGACGATCGGCCGCAGCGCCCGCAGCACCTTCAGCTTTTCGTCGCGCAGCGCATTGGCTTCGTCCGAAGCCGGGGGCTCCATGGCCACAAGGCAGAGAAGCTGCAGCATGTGGTTCTGGATCATGTCGCGTAGCGCGCCGCTCTCGTCATAATAGCCGCGCGTACCGGCGCCGACGCTTTCGGCCACGGTCAACTGAACGTGGTCGATATGGGCCGAATTCCAGACTGGCTCGAAGAGCGTATTGGCAAAGCGCAGGGCCAGGAGGTTCTGCACCGTCTCTTTGCCGAGATAATGGTCGATGCGATAGACCTGATCTTCCTTGAAGATCTTGGCCACGCCGTCGTTGATTGCCTTGGACGAGGTGAGATCGTGGCCGAGCGGCTTTTCGATCACGACGCGCGCGTCGCGGCGATAAAGCTTCTTGGCCGCCAGATATTCGGCGATGGGTTCGAACAGGTCCGGCGCCACGGCGAGGTAAAAGGCGCGCACGATCTTTGGATCATTGCGCAGCGCCTTGCCGAGATCGCCCGATTCCTCGGGCTTGCTGGCATCAACCGGCACGTAGGTGCAGATCTTGACGAAGCGCTCGATGGTCGCTGCGTCCTGATATTCCTTTTCGACGAACTGGCTGATCGCATCGCGAACGGACGTCTGGAAATCGGCTTCGGTCAGCTTTGAGCGCGACGCGCCGATGATGCGGCTCTGTTCGTCGAACTGGCCGTCCTTGAAGCGCTGATAGAGCGCAGGAACGAGCTTGCGCTTGGTCAGGTCACCCGTGGCGCCAAACACCACATAGTCAAAGGGCTGGACGGGGATGATACGGCTGGACACGGGGCAAGGTCCCTAGTTTGAAGCGACATTTTGCTTGGCGAGGATGACCGCGCCATGCAGGGGCTCGAATTGCGGCAGGGCGACAAAGTCACCATAGCGTTCGGTGAGGCGCGGAAAGAGCCGCTGCCCAAGGCCACCAACAATGGCCATCACCTTGGCATCGTGCGATTTGAACCAGCGCACATAGGTGTCGATATAGCTCATCTGGATATCGAGCAATTTGAGCGCGACTGGATCGTTCCGCTCTAGATGTTCGAACCAGAGCGGCATGAGTTTGCCGAACTCGCCGGGCGCGCGGCCGATCAGGGCGTCATCGCACCCTTCGCTGCCATCGCGGCTCAAGAGTTTTAAATCCATTTCGGTGGCAAAAGACCAGGTCATCACGGCCTGATTATCGCCGCCCAGCGCAGCTACCACCGCTTCGGTCAGCGGCGAGCCTTCGACGAGACCGTCTTCTGCCTCGACGGCATAGCGCGCCAGTTCCCGGCCAAGAATCGCGCCCGACATCTGGTCGCCGATATGAAAGCCCCAGCCGCCAGCCTGATAGCGCTTGCCGCCAACGATCGACATGGCAGCAGAGCCGGTGCCGATGATAACGACCCCGCCTTCGCCGCCCGCAAGCGCGCCGGCATGGGCAATGTCGATATCGTCGTAAACTGTGACGCCGGCAAAGGGCCAAGCGCGCGCGGCGAACTCGGCCCGCGCCGTATCCATACGCCCACCCGCCATGCCGAAGCAGGCATAGGTATTGGCGGTCTCGGCATAGTCGATCCCGGCCGCCTTGAACACATCGCGGGTACCGTCGAGGATCGCCTTATAGGCCGGTTCACCATCGTCGATCTGCAGATTGGAACGGCCGTTCTTCACTTCGGCCAGCGTCACCAGATTTTCGTCGGCCAAACGCACGCGGCAATTGGTGCCACCGCCGTCAACGCCAAGATAATATCGGGCCACGCGGTTTCTCCGTGAAAGGGATGGGGCTGATTGATTCGGCGCGAAGCGGCGTTCACCCGAAGCGGCCACACCCTAAGGTGTCAGTTTCGCGCGGACCATAGTGCGAAAGAAGCTAAGACGAAAGTAGTATAAGGCAGAAAAACGACCACCTTCTCATCGCTGTGGCCCGATTACTCCTGCGGCTGCACCGCGGCCCGCCCAAGATCGGTCAGGCCATAGATGCCCCGGCTTTCCCGCACGAACCAGCCATAAACATTGCTCCGCAGAATCGTTGCGGCGCGCGCCACCAATGGCTTCAATTGTTTCGGGCTCTGCGACCCGCTCAAAAGCGCCGTGGCGCATAGGATGCAGTCTTGCCGATAGGCGGTCATGATCGGCTTGCCGCGTCCCCCGCCCTTTTGCGGATCACCGATGCGCCGCTTGTGTTCGTCAAGGAGGCGCGATCGCTTCTTGGCATCCTTGCGTGGCGTCACCGCAAAGGGCGCCACCACGACATTGACCGCTCCAGCCTCGGAAACCGTCAGCATCCCAAAGCCCAGCCGCCGGCAGAGATTGCGAAAACGCGCATCGTGCTCGCGCCCCTTCGCTGTTTTCGCCGCCCGCGCCGCGAGCCACACTTCATCGGTATAGGTCGCGCGCTGCACCGCCTGCATGACAAGCTCGAGATTGAAGGCCAGCTTCATTTCGCAAACGACGATCACTGGCGGATCGTCATTGGTCACCCCGACCAGATCGCATCCATTGACCTCGCCCTTGACCACATATCCCGCGCTTTCCATAAAGGCTTTGAGCGGCAGATAGAGATCGGTCTCAGCCATGGGCGCGTTCAAATCCATATGCGTTTGTGCCTCATCTAACTGAGTCTCTCACTCAGAACAGCAGCCGGCTTACCTCCATCCATTTCACGAGACTCGGGAACATCTCGGCCCCGCAAATGGTTTTGAGACGTCTTGCTGCCGCGCTGGTGGCGGCGGCATGCAGAGGAGACTTCCATGCGGCACACATTGGTTTTGGGTGGAGCCCGGTCTGGCAAGACCGCCTTTGCCGAACGACTGGCCATGCGCTCAGGCAGCAAACCGCTCTATCTCGCAACCACCGAAGCGCTTGATGATGACATGCGCGACCGCGTGCAAAGCCATCGCGCCCGCCGCGCCGGCCGGTTCGATCTGCGCGAGGAGCCCATGCAGATCTCGCACGCCATTCTCCAGGCAGGCGAAGAGCACGATGTCATCCTCGTCGATTGCGTGACACTCTGGATCAACAACATGCTGGTATCGGGCGAGGACGTCGCGACTGCCGTCAGCGAACTCTGCGCCACACTCGTTGAATTCAAAACCTCGAAAGTCGTGCTCGTCAGCAATGAACTTGGTCTCGGCATCAGCCCAGAAGATCCCCTGACCCGCACTTTTCGCGATCTGGCCGGCTCGACCCATCAACGCCTCGGCGAAATCTGCGACGATGTCTATTTCGTCGCCGCCGGGCTTCCACTCACTCTCAAGGGCGAGACGCCGCCGATCGAAAACTGACAGAAATATTCGCGGGCTTTTGAGGGACATTTATCAATCCCTCGAGAAGAAAGCATGCGGGATCAAGGGCTTGTCCCGCGCCCGCCTAGATAGAAATGCTTCTGAAAATCACTCGCAAATACAATCACTTGCGGGCGGATAACATTGCCGCTATGGGCCGCGCTCACGCTTGCGGAGTTCCCATCATGGCCGTCACCAATAGAACGCTGACCATAGCGGCGATCAGCCTCGGCGTCGGTATCCTGGTGCTTGGCCTAAAACTCCTCGCCTGGCGTTTTACCGGCTCGATCGCGCTTTATTCCGATGCGCTGGAATCAATCGTCAACGTCGTCACCGCCATTCTGGCGCTGATCGCCGTGCGCCTCTCGCAGCGCCCGGCCGACGCCTCCCTGCCCTATGGCTATCACAAGGCTGAATATTTTTCGGCTGTGCTCGTTGGCGTCATGATCATCGTCGCGGCGATTCTGATCCTCCGCGAAGCCTATTTTGGCTTCATCAATCCCGAGCTCCCCGAGGCGCCCGTCGAAGGCATTGCCATCAGCGTCTTCGCGACCCTCATCAATCTCGGTTGGGCGCAATATCTCCGCCGCTATGGCAATCGCGTCCGCTCCCCGGCGCTCGTTGCCGACGCCAAGCATCTGATGACCGATGTGGTCTCGACCTTCGGCGTTATCGTCGGCCTCGCGCTCGTCTACATGACCGGCATTGCCGCGCTCGACGCCGTCCTCGCCGCCCTCGTTGCGCTCAACATTCTCTGGTCCGGTTGGGGCGTCATTCGCGAAAGCGTCGGTGGCCTCATGGACGTCGCCGTGCCGCCCGAAACCCAGAAATCCATTCGCGACGTCATCGCCCAGAACGCCGATGGCGCCATCGAAGCCCATGACATCCGCACCCGCCAGGCTGGCAAGCTGACCTTCATCGACTTCCACCTCGTCGTCCCCGGCGCCATGACCGTGGATACCGCCCACAAGATCTGCGACGACATCGAAGCCAAGCTGCGCGAAGCCGTCGAAGACGTGCAGATCACCATCCATGTCGAACCGGAGAACAAGGCGAAGCATGCGGGGATCGTAGTACTGTAAGCGATAGGCAAGGCCCCCTCACCTGCCGGCAAGGAGCGGTACCTCTCCCTCTGGGGGAGAGGTCGGCCAAAGGCCGGGTGAGGAGGCCTTCCCTTACTCACCGCCCCTTGCCTAACCCCAACTCCACAGGCAATCTCCCGCCATGCGCACCATAGCCCCCCTCTTCGCCCTCGCCCTCCTCGTCCTGCCCGCAACCGCGCAGGAAACCTGGAGCGCCTACGAAAACCCCGCCTTCAATTATGCCGTCGATATCCCGCCCGGCTTCGAGGGTCAGGGCGCTGAGGCCAACGGTTCGGGCGAGACCTTCCTCTTCGACGGCCGCGTCGGTCGCCTCAAGATCTGGGCCGCGCCGCTCGGCGCCAGTGGTTTTGAAACCGAATCCTATGGCCAGCTCGCATCCGACATGGCTTCCGGCTGGGGCGTCACCGAGCGCTCGACCACACCCACCTGGGCCACATGGTCCGGCGCCAAGAAGGATCGCGTGCTCAAGGAGCACATGATCGCTTTATGCGATGGCAAAGCCTATGCCGCGCTCCGCTTCGACTATGCCCAGACCGACCGCAGCAAATTCGACCCTCTGGTCGATCAGCTCGTCGCTTCCCTCAAGGCCGATTGCTGAGCCGCAACTAGCCCGGCATGGGCGATGATCTGCCGTGCCGCCTCCTGCGGTTCGATTTCCGACGTATCGAGATCGAACCGATTGGGATGCGTAACGCGCAGAATTTCCCTTGCCCTCGCGGCCAGTGCCCCGTCGACATCGGTCATTTTCAGCCGCGTTTCGCGCTCGGCTGACGGCACCCGCACCGCATGCGCCGCGTCCGATGCCCTCAGGATCACCGGAACGAAGACCCCGCCCCGCTTCTCCGAAGTCGCGACGACCTCGTCGAACGCCTCCCGATCCATCGGATCCTCTTCCATCAAGGCATTGGTCAGAACAAAGCTCGCCCGCTCCGGCGCGATCTCGGCCATCGCTGTCAGCGCCTGCCGCCTGATCGTCATGATCAAGTCCCAGGCCCGTTCCGGAATCTTCGTCCGCCCATCCTCGCGGATCAACGAAAAGATGACGTTGTTGGCGAGGTGATTGTCGAACACCCGCGCGCCAGTCTGCGCCGCGATTTCCTGGGCGATCGTATATTTGCCGACCCCATAATGGCCGATCAGATAGATGATCGTGTTCCGCATCGGCCTCAATAGTCCTGCTTAGGCAGTTCGTCGGGATAGGGATAGCCGAGCGAAATCGACTGCACCCGCACGTCGAGCGTTTTCAGAAGCGGTTCCGAAGACGGCACCGTCACTTCGCCCGAAACAGCGTCCACATTCAAATCCGAGGGATACTCATCATTGGGCGCAAAGCGGATCCAGAAGCCGCAGCCGTCTTCGGGATTGACGAGCTTGCCCTTCTCGAACACGGCATTGCCGCCATAATCCCACCAGAACCCACCGACGGTGAACGGCGCGCCATTGATCGCCTCGACCTCGGCGACGGTCATGCCGATGCGCACGCCCGTCGGCGTCTGCTGGCTGGGCGACAGATCGACCGAGCCGAGATATTCGAGCTTGTCCTCGTCCCACCAGCTGAATTCGATCACCCGCTGCGGATCGTCGGGATAGACCGTCGTCGCCATGAATTCCACGCCCTCGGCGCCATAGGCCATGCCGGTTTTGACGTTGTCGGCCCCAAACGTCTCCTTGACCAGCGCGTCCGAACTCTTGCGGCCATAGACGCCGTCGCAGGTGACGGTTTCTGCCGCAGACGGTTCGGCCTTGGCCTTTTCCTTGGCCGCAAGCGGCATGGTCGCAACCAGAGCCAGTGACAAAGCGGCAAATGACAAACGAGCGAACATGGCAAAATTCCTCCCAATCCCCGAGGCCCATTCTGTCCGAGCCTGCGCATGTCCGCAATTGACGACTCGCGCTATGAACGGGGGCTGAAAAGGAGCCCGCCGATAATGGAAAAGATCAAATTCAGCCGCGAAGAGACCAAGGCCATCGTCGGCGAGATCCAGGATTATTTCCGCGAAGAGCTCGATCAGTCCATCGGCGCCATCCCCGCCGAAATGCTGATGCAGTTTTTTGCCGAGCGCATGGGCAGCTATTTTTACAATCGCGGGCTTTATGACGCTCAGGCGCTTGTCAAAAAGCAGGTAGATAATCTCACCGACGAAATCTTTTCGCTGGAACGCCCAACAAATCACCTGCGTTCATGAGCCTTGCCAAGACCGGGTGCGCCGCACGAAACATGCGAGGCGCGCCCGACCGGGCCGATTCTCCCCTACGGTGTTTCAATGGGCCTCAATTTTCCCACCCTCGCCCCCATCGGGCTGCTGCTCGCGTCCAATCTCTTCATGACTTTCGCCTGGTATTGGCACCTCAAATACCATGGCCTCGTGCTCTGGGTCGTGGTGTTGATCAGTTGGGGCGTGGCGTTCTTCGAATATTGGCTCGCCATCCCCGCCAATCGCATCGGCAGCGCCGTCTATTCGGCCGCAGAGCTCAAGACCATCCAGGAGGTCATCTCCCTTTCGGTCTTCGCGCTCTTCGCCGTCTTCTATCTCGGCGAAAAACTCACCTGGAACCACGCCATCGGCTTTGCCTTTATCGGCATCGGCGCCCTCTTCATCTTCAAGGGCCCGCTCAAGTAGCCTGCCAGGACGGAAACGGATCAGGCAGCACGGTCCAGGCGTCGGGCGTCATCGTCCGCGCCGGCACGAGGCAGGCATCGAGCCGGCGGCGGATATCGGCCTCGTCCATCGGGTCGGTGCCGATAAAAACCAGTTCCTGGCGCCTGTCGCCCCAGACGGGATCGAGATAAGGCGCCATGGATTTCCGCCATTCCGCGCTCTCGGGCCAACGTTGTGCGGGCACCGCCGCCCACCACATGCCCCGCCGCTGCGTCCGCACCAAAGCGCCGGCTTGGCTCAGTTCACCAACCAGATCAGGCCGCGTCGCCAGCCAGAAAAATCCTTTGGCGCGGATCACGCCAGGCCAGGCCGAATTGATAAACCGATCGAGCAGCAGCGGATTGAACGGCCGCCGCGCCCGATAGACGAACGAGCGCACCCCATATTCCTCGGTCTCGGGCAGATGATCCTTGAAGCCATTGAGCTCCTTGAACCAAAGCGGATTGGTCTCGGCCACCTCGAGGTTGAACAGTCCGGTATCGAGCACCTCATCCAGTGCCACCTGGCCGAAATCGGTCTCGACGATCTTCGCCGCCGGGTTGAGCGCCTTGATGATCGTCCGCGCCGCCTGCCGGTCTGCCTCCGGTGCGGTCGAGATCTTGTTGAGCACCACCACATCGGCAAATTCGATCTGCTCGACCAGAAGATCGACCAGCGCCCGCTCGTCGCCCTCCCCCGCCGTCTCGCCGCGATCGCGCAAAAAATCGGTCGAGGCATAGTCTTTGAGAAGGTTCGCGCAATCGACCACCGTCACCATGGTGTCGAGCCGCGTCACATCCGAGAGCGAAAAACCGCGCTCATCGCGAAAGTCGAACGTCGTCGCCACCGGTAGCGGCTCGGAAATGCCGCTCGATTCAATCAGCAGATAATCGAAACGGTTCTCGCCCGCGAGCCGCGTCACCTCCGCCAGGAGATCGTCGCGCAGCGTGCAACAGATGCAGCCATTGCTCATCTCGACCAACGTTTCTTCGGTCCGGCTCAAATTGGCGCCGCCATCGCGCACGAGCGCCGCGTCGATATTGACCTCGCTCATATCGTTGACGATGAGCGCGACCTTACGCCCCTCGCGATTGTTGAGAATATGGTTGAGCAACGTCGTCTTGCCGGCGCCGAGAAAGCCGGACAGCACGGTGACTGGGAGTTTTTTGGCACTTTGATGGTGGGGGGCCATGACAGTCTCCATTGGAGAAGACCCCGCCGCCGAGCCGGGCGGCAGGGCATAAATTTAGTGCTGAGCGCCGGAGCCGCCGACGGCGACGATCGTATAGGGCGCGCCCTCGACGGGGATATCGCCGGAAATGGCAAAGCCTGCGATATCGACGAGGTGCACCAATCCCCTGAGCGGATCGGTCACGGCGACCTTATCGCCGACCACTGCCAGTCGCGGCCGCGGCAGACTCCATTCGCCATCCATCGAATAGGGCTCGGTCACCTTGAGCGCCTGGGTCAGCTCACCCTTGACCACGTCGAGCTGCCGCAAGAAGCCGTCCTCGGTAAAAATATAGGCAAGGCGCGGCCGGCCGGGATCGGTGACAAAATGCACTCGTCGCGTCGGCAACTCGACCAGGCGATAGGGCTCAGCCTCTGCCGGGTCGATGATCACGACCTTGTCCGGCCCATAATTGCCGAGGAAATATTGCATCCCCTGCCCGCCGACGAGCGTCGTCGTCTTGCCGTCCGGAAGCCCGGCATAATCGAGTTTCTTAACCTCCGGCGCGCCTGAGCCGGAGACGACCAGCACGCCATCACCGCAACCGATCGTCAGCAGATTGCCTGATGCCGCCTCGCCATGAAGGTCCGGACAGGCATAGGTTTCACCCACTTGCTCGCCCCTGGCATCGAGCACATTGAGCCCCACGCGCGGCTTCTTTTCGTCTTCGGCATTGGCCGTCGACACCAGCGTATAATCGCCCCACGGCACTGCCAGCCCATGATGCGCTGTGCCGCTATCGAGCTGAGCCGGCGTCACCGTGCCTTCATGAACCCACTGCCCGGCGTCGAAGAGATCGACCTTGCCCGAGCCATCGAAAAACAACGCCACCTTGCCGTCATGCTCGACAAAATGCGCCGGTTTTTCGCCCGCGATCACCGCATCCACCAATGCGGGCGCCGAAACCGCGATATCGCCGTGGTCGCCATGATCTTCGAACGCGATGCCGGAGCGAATAGCCGAAACCTGATTGCTCGCGCCCTGCACCGCAAAAACCGCATCGCCCGATGCACTGGCATAAAGCGATGCGGGGCTCTTGAGGGCAAAACTATCAAGCACCTCCCCGCTCAACGCATCGATCGCCGTCACCTTGCCCTCGGCATGATCGCCGACGAACAACCGCCACGCGGTGACATCATCGGCCAAAACCGGCCCCGTCAGTGCCGTGGCAAAAAGCAGGCGAGCAAAAAGAAATCGCATGTCATTTCCGTTATGTTAGAACGTAACTATTGGGTTTGTAGGCGTGCGAAAACCCGTCCGTCCCAAGGGACAGATGGATCATCTGCGAAATGAGAGGAAAGGCCGGCGGCTTAAATCGCCACCGGCTCATAATCTAGTGGTCAGCCGAGGCAATCAACGAGGCCGGTCGCAAGCCCACGCAGCAAGTTGGCGTAGAGATCGGGGCCTTCGGTCAGCGCGCTGCCTTCCGGATCAAGCACGCCGGCCTTGGCATTGGTGCCCTCGATGATCGTCTTGACGATCGTCGGCTCGAAATTAGGCTCGGCAAAGACGCAGGTCGCGCCAAGCTCTTGCACCTTGGTGCGCAACTGATCGACCCGCGCCGCGCCGGGCATCACCTCGGGCGACACTGTGATCGAGCCTGCCACATCAAGCCCAAAGCGCTTTTCGAAATACTGGTAGGCGTCGTGGAAGACGATGAAAGGCTTGTCTTTCACCCCGATCAAACTGGCATTGATCTCGGTCTCAAGCGCACCAAGCGTCGCGATTTCAGTTTCGGCATTCGAATTATACTTTGCCGCATTGTCCGGGTCCGCGGCCGACAGCACCTTGGCGATATCGGTCACCATGAGCTTGGCATTTTCCGGATCGAGCCAGAAATGCATATCCCCTTCGCCCTCTTCATGGGCGTGGTCATGCTCTCCGTGCTCGTGCCCTTCTTCGGCGTGCTCGTCGCCATGGGAATGATGCTCGAATGCCCCGCCCTCGCGCACCGGCAGGAGCGTAATCCCCTCGGCATCGGCGAGCTCGACCGTCTCGGCTTTGGTCGAGAGCGTCTCGAGCGCATCGGCAAGGAACAGCTCCATCCCATGCCCGGTCCAGAACACGATATCGCCATTTTCGAGCGCGGCAGCATCGGAAGGACGCAGCGAATAGGTATGCGGCGATGCCGATCCCTTGACGATCAGGCCGGGCTCGCCCACCCCCGCCATCACCGCCGCCACCAGCGAGTGGACAGGCTTGGTCGAGGCCACCACATTGGGTACGGCCAAGGCCGTGCCAGTCAACATCAGGCTCGTCAGAGCCACAAAGGGAAGAAGCCGGGTCATGTCAGACACCTCTTGTCGGCAGGATCATGCGCAACAACATGTTATATTATTACGCTTGCGGCGGTGTTATGCTATAACGTAAATCTCAGCGTCAAGAGCACAGTTGGAAAGTTTTATGAATATGCGTGCCAAGGGCGAGACGCTGATCACGCTGGCCGGTGCCGGCGTGCGGAGCGGTGGCCGTGTCCTCGTCGAGGGCGTTGACCTGTCGATTTCGCGCGGTGAGATCGTCACCTTGATCGGCCCCAATGGCTCGGGCAAGTCGACGACCGCCAAGATGGCGACTGGCGTCTTGAAGCCGACGACTGGGACCGTCACGCGCAAGCCGGGCCTAAAAATCGGCTATGTCCCGCAAAAGCTCAGCATCGACTGGACGCTCCCCTTAACGGTCGAGCGCCTCATGACTTTGACCGGCCGTTTCTCGCGCTCCGAAATTGAATCCGCACTTGAAGCCGTCGGCGCGCGCCGTCTCCTCGGCGCGGCCGTGCAGGAACTTTCGGGCGGCGAGTTCCAGCGCGTGCTCTTTGCCCGCGCAATGATCCGCAAGCCCGATCTGCTCGTCCTCGACGAACCTGTTCAGGGCGTCGATTTTTCCGGCGAAGTGGCGCTTTACGAACTCGTCCGCCAGATCCGCGACGTCACCCAGGCCGGCATCCTGATGATCAGCCACGACCTCCACGTCGTCATGGCCGAAACCGACACCGTCATCTGCCTCAACGGCCACATCTGCTGCCGCGGCACCCCAGCCGCCGTCAAACGCAGCCCCGAATATCTTGCGTTGTTCGGCACCCGCGCCGCCGAAACCCTGGCAATCTACGAGCATCACCACGATCACGAGCATCACGACGATGGCTGTGTGGTGGGCAAGGATGGCAAGCACGACCATCATCACGAGCATGCGGGGCATCATCATGGGTGAGCGCATGCGCGTGTTGCCCCACCCCCTCCCATCCTCCCCCATCAAGGGGGAGGTTTCGGGCCGGTGGCTTTGGTCAGATGTTGCCCAGCACTCGATCTGCACCTCCCCCTCGATGGGGGACGTTGGGAGGGGGTGCTCCCACGCACCAGCGCGGCAAGGAGTCCTCCATGCTCACTGATTTCTTCTCCCGCGCCATCGCCGCCGGCATCGGCCTTGCCTTCGTCACCGGCCCGCTCGGCTGCTTCGTCGTCTGGCGCCGCATGGCCTATTTCGGCGATACCATGGCCCATTCGGCCCTGCTCGGCGTCGCCATTTCGATCCTCCTCTCGATCAACATGACCCTCGGCGTCTTCGCCGTCGCCGCCATGGTCGCCGGTGCGCTCCTTCTCCTCCAGCGCCAGAACACGCTCTCGACCGATGCCCTCCTCGGCATCCTGAGCCACTCTTCCCTTGCGGTCGGCCTCGTCCTCGTCGGCTTCCTCACCCAGGTCCGCATCGACCTCATGGGCTTTTTGTTCGGCGATATCCTCGCCGTCTCGATGGACGACATCATCATCATCTATGCCGGCGGCGCCGCGATCCTTGCGCTTCTCGCCTTGAATTGGCGTCCGCTCCTCGCTGCAACGGTCAGCCCGGAACTCGCGGAGGCCGAGGGCCTCAATCCCGAGATCAGCCGCATTCTGCTCATGCTGCTCATGGCCTCGGTCATCGCCATCGCCATGAAGCTCGTCGGCGTGTTGCTGATCACCTCGCTTCTCATCATCCCCGCAGCCACCGCGCGGCGCCTCAGCCCCACGCCCGAAATCATGGCGCTGGTCGCTGCCGGTCTCGGCGCCGTCTCCGTCGTCGGCGGCTTGTATGGGTCTCTCACCTGGGATACCGCTTCGGGACCATCCATCGTCGTGGCGGCGCTGCTTATTTTCCTCGTTTCGCTCGCGGTGCCGACCGCACGATTGTTCGGCAGGAGAGACTCTCATGGCACATAGCCACGACATGCCGACCGATCTCACGCGCAATCAGGAACTGGTGCTCGGTACGTTGACCGCCTCGATGGGTCCGCTCAGCGCCTATGATATCCTCGACAAGCTGCGCGCCGATGGCCTCCGCGCCCCGCTTCAGGTCTATCGGGCGCTTGAAAAGCTCGTCGATCGCGGCCTTGCTCACAGGCTTGAATCGCTCAACGCTTTCGTTGCTTGCGCCGATACCCATTGCCACCGCAAAGGCCTCATCGCCTTCGCCATCTGCGAAAGCTGCGGCAAGGTCGACGAATTCGCCGACGCGGTCATCGAAGAGCGCCTCGGCGCCTGGGCCGGCAAAGAGGGTTTCAAGGTCGAACGCACCACAATGGAAATCCGCGGCCGCTGCGCCGAGTGTTTGCAGAAGGCTGCTTAGGAGCACAGCCCCTAAAACTTCCACCATTCCATCGTCATTGCCCGGCTTGTCCGGGCAATCCATCCCGCCGCCGCACGGACCACCGGGACAAGCCCGGTGGTGACGAAGATGGAGGCAAAACCCTATGGATCTTCCCGCATCATCGGCATGCCGGCAATCACCGGCAGCCAGGGCTCGCGCCTGATGCACCAGCCCTCGACCTCGGGCTTGATGCCGTTTGGCGCATCATCAAGCGTGCCTAGGTAAATCTCGACGCCCTCTTCATTGCGATTGAAAAGCCGCGATCCACAGGTCGGGCAAAATGAGCGCCCCTCATAGGTCTCGACCTTGCCCTCAGAGCTGAACTGATGGCTGAGCCAATCAGCATAGGCGAGAAACGACGTCCCTGTCACCTTGCGGCAATCGGCGCAGTGGCAAAGCCCGGATTTGAATGGCGCGCCGCGCACTTCATAGCGCACCGCTCCGCAAAGACACCCACCCGTCCGCACCACTTCCGCCATCACTCATCTCCAGACAATTGCCGGGGACAAACTCGGGGACGCGGCGGAAAGTTCAGTCTGCTGTCCCAAACGTGAGAAACCGTACCGCCGCCGCGCCATAGGTCCGCTCGTCGTCGAGCGCGAATCCCTCGGGAACGGTCACCGCCGCGTCGGCGCTTTCCTCCCAGACCAGTGTCGCGCCAGGCTTGAGCCAGCCATTGGCCGCCAGTTCCGCCATCGCCTTTTCACCCAGCCCCAACCCATAGGGCGGATCGAGGAAAACGAGATCAAATTGCCCAAACGTGCCCGGTGCCCCAAGCGCCGTCGCATCGCGCCGCAAGAGTTTGGTGATCCCCGCCACGCCAAAAGCCTGGATATGATCGCGCACCAGTCCGCGCGATTCCGCGCCGGTATCGACAAAGGTTACATGCGCCGCGCCGCGCGACAGCGCTTCGAACCCAAGCGCGCCGGTCCCGGCAAAGAGGTCGAGCACCTTCAGGCCCTCGAAGACCGGTCCCAGCCGCGACCCCAAAATATTGAACATGCTTTCGCGCACGCGGTCAGCCGTCGGGCGAATGGAATCGTCCGACGGTGAATTGAGCTGCTTGCCGCGAAATTTGCCGGCAACGATCCGCACCGCTTAACCCCGCGGCCTGCCGCCACCAGGCCGGCCACCCGTTGGACGGGAGCCACCTGTCGGACGCCCACCACCCGTGGGACGGCCACCACCGGCGGGACGACCGCCGCCTGCCGGACGACCTCCAGTCGGTCGGCCGCCACCTGGATTCCCACCAAACGGCTTGCCGCCGGGACGGCCACCGCTAGCAGGCCGGCCACCTTCGGGCCGGGCGCCGCCAAAGCTCTTGCCCGCGGGGCGACCACCCTGTGGGCGGCCCTGACTTGGCCGGTCATCGCGGCGCGGACCACGATTGTCGTCGAACGAACGCTGCGGACGATCCGAACGCTGCCCCCGCTCCGGCCGATCGCCAAACGAGCGTGCGGGCTTGTCGCCATAGGAACGCTGCGGACGATCGCCGCGGCTTGGACGATCCTCGAAGCTGCGAGCCGGCTTGTCCCCAAAAGACCGAGCCGGACGCTCGCCGCCACTGCGCTGTGGGCGCTCTCCACCGCCAAAGCCGTGGGCTGGCTTATCGCCAAAGTTACGCTGCGGGCGCTCCCCACCGCCAAAGCTGCGCTGCGGGCGTTCGCCGCCGCCACGCCGCTCATCATCGCGCCGCTGCGGACGCTCGCCAAAGCTGCGCGCGGGACGCTCGCCACCCTCGGAGCGGCTGCGTTGCGGCCGATCCCCATAGGGCTTGTCGCCGTAAGGCTTGCGGTCGCCATAAGGCTTCTTGTCGCCAAACGACTTCTTCTCGCCATAGGGCTTCTTATCGCCAAACGACTTCTTGTCGCCGTAAGGCTTCTTGGCGCCAAACGACTTCTTGTCGCCAAACGATTTGCGATCGCCTTCCGGCTTTTCTTCGCGCGGTGCGCGGATCGGGGGGCGGCCATAATTGCTCGCCGGTTGATCATCGGGATCTACGCGGCCCCGGCCCGGACGATCCGGCCCCTTGGGTTCATATTCTTCCGGCGCCCGGCCATCGTCGTCAAAGTGAATCCGGCGCGGCCGCACCGGGCGGTCCTCGTCGCGATCGTCGAACCCAGCGCGTGCTGCCGGCTTGCGGAAACCGCGACTACGCGGGCTTTCGCTCATGGCGCGCGGCGGTGGGAACAGGCCTTCTGGCATTTCGCTGTCGAAGTCGACATTGGCCGCTTCTGCCAGCTTCTTGCCGAGCTGGTCCTTGAGCATCTTGGCCTTGACGACCTCGATCGCGCCTTCCGCGAGATCACCAAGCTGGAACGGACCATAGGACACGCGGATGAGGCGGTTGACCTCGAGGCCGAGCGCGCCGAGCACGTTCTTGACTTCGCGGTTCTTGCCTTCGCGCAGACCGACGACAATCCACATATTGTGGCCCTGCTCGCGCTCGATCGTCGCTTCGATGGGCCCGTAATTGACGCCTTCGACGGTGATGCCGTCCTTGAGCGCATCGAGCTGCGCCTGGGTGACATAGCCATAGGCGCGCACGCGATAGCGGCGCAGCCAGCCGGTGGAGGGCAATTCGAGAATGCGCTTCAGCCCGCCATCATTGGTGAGCAGCAGCAGACCTTCGGTATTGATATCGAGCCGGCCGACGGTGACGACGCGCGGCAGACCTTGCTCGTCAAGCGCTTCGAAAATCGTCTTGCGCCCTTCGGGATCTTTCTCGGTCACCACGAGCCCGGCAGGCTTGTGATAGAGCCAGACGCGCGTGCCCTGGCGTTCAGCCAGCGGCTGGCCATCGACGGTGATCTTGTCGCGGCTCGTCACATTGAAGGCCGGCGTAATGACCTTCTTGCCGTTGACGGTGACGCGGCCGGCGGCGATCCAGCCTTCGGCATCGCGGCGCGAGCAAAGCCCGGCGCGGGCCATGACCTTGGCAAGACGGTCGGCGGTTTCGGGTTTTGGTGTGTCGCTCATGGAGAGGACTTTCATGACATGCGGGACCCATTATGGGCGGCGCGGAGAAAGCGAAAGGCGGCCGGATCGTCCGGCCGCCCAGAAGGCAGTAAGCTCGCTGCCGAGCTTAGTTTTGCAGCGTCGTTTCCGAGTTGGTCAGCTTGGCACCTGGACCGGTGCTGAGCTGGCTGGCGCCCGGACCGGACGTGCGCATGGCGCGACGGACTTCGTCGGGGCAGCGCGCATCGCTGAGCGGCACCAATTCGCCATTTGCCGTTCGGCAAACAAGGTTGGCGTCGCCGACGCGCGTGAAATATTCATCCGGCGGCAGATAGAGCGGACGTTCCGCAGCCGAGGAAACCTGCATGCCGGCAGCGCTCATGCGCGCCGTCAGGGAGCGGGCTTCTTCCGCCGTCAACGGGCGACCGCCCAACGAACGCAGATCGACAACCTTGGCATTGCGCAGGCGCTGAATATCGGCCTCGCTCATTTTGCTCGTATCGACGCGCACCGTGTCGCTATTGGCGGGCAATTGAGCCGTCGCAACTTCGGTCGTCGGCGCCGGTAGGCTCGCCGTGTCGCGCGGCAGCGCCAGCGGAGCACGTGGCTTGGTCAGATCTTCCTTGGGCGCATCGCCGGGAATAAGGCCCACACCGCGCGCCGTCGTGTTCAACACTTCGCGTTCAAAGGTGCCGGCATCGGTCAGCGCATTGGTGCCTTCCACCGTCGTGCACGCGCCAAGGGCAAGCGTTGCGACGAGGGCTAGGCCCGCCAACACCGCACGCGCCGGGGCCGAAATGCGGCTCTGGTGGCCGGTCAATCCAATACGCATGAAACGTCCCTTACGATAGTGGCGGCGCTTATACCGCATTTCTGCCCCTAAGGCCAGATTTGGGCAGCACAATGATCGCGCAGCGTTAAGTGGCTGGCGTGTGGCGCGGCCGCCCCACCCCCAGCGCATCGAGCAGCAGCAGGATGACGCCGAGCGTGATCGCCACATCGGCGATGTTGAAAATATAGAACGACCACGTTCCCCAGTGGAAGTGGAAGAAATCCGCCACCGCGCCATAGATCAACCGGTCAAGCGCATTAGACAGTGCCCCGCCAATGGCAAAACCGAGCCCCAGCCGCACCAGCGGCGCATTGGTCCGCCACCACCAGATCGAGAGCCCGACGATCGCCACCATCATGATGGCCCCAAGCGCCCAGACCGGCAGCCCATCGAGCAGCCCATAGGAAATGCCGGTGTTCCAGACGAGCACATAATCAAAGAACGGCGTGACCGGCACGATCTCGCCGCCCCGCCATCCGGTCATGGAAAACGGAATGAAGTTGGAAAAGACCGACACGCAGTTGGCCTGCCCGATCGCATAGCAATCAGCCGCGATATGATAGCCTTTTTGCGCGCGGTCTATGCCGAATGCGAGCACGGCGACGAGGAGCGAAGTCAAAATGGCTGGGGATGCTTTGGCGTTCATCGTGTAAGCCCCCCCTCACATCCTCCCCCGCAAGGGGCGAGGTGGTGTATCCAGTTCGTTGCACAATGTTGCCTCACCCACCGGCCCTGCACCTCCCCCTTGATGCGGGAGGATGGGAGGGGGTGACCCGCGAAACCGAACGTCAAGCTCAAACCCCCGCCGCCGCCAGCTCGCGCAAGGCCTGGGCATCGCGTAGCGTCACGTCCGGATATTCGGCATCCGTGCCGACTTCGGGCAGCACCTTCCACGACCGGGCACAACGCGTCCCTTCAGCCAGAGCCGGCGTCACCGAAATCCCCGGCACTTCATCGAGCCTGAACGCTTCGGCCGGACCGTCCGCCTGCTTCACGACAATAGCCGAGGTGATCGCGATCTCGGCCAGATCCTGGCCTTCGAGCGCATCGATATACCGCGCATCAGCGATGAACACGGTCGGTGCGGCCTCCAGCGACGAGCCGATCCGCTTCTCGCGCCGCTCGATTTCGAGCGACCCGGTCACGACGCGACGCACGGCGCGAATAAGTTGCCATTTGCTCGCCAGCTCATCATCGAGCCACTCGCCCGGGATGTCCGGGAACAGCCGCAAATGCACCGATTCCATCTCGCCCGGATGCCGTTCGAGCCAGCACTCTTCCATGGTGAACACCAGGATCGGCGCCAGCCAGGCCGTCAGCGCGTTGAACAGATGATCGAGCACGGTCAGCGCCGACCGCCGCTTCACCGACGAGATCGGATCGCAATAAAGCGTATCCTTGCGGATATCGAAATAAAACGCCGAGAGCTCGATGTTCATAAAGTTGGTTAGGAGCGAGACCACCTTGCGATAGTCATATTCCTTGTACGCTGCGCGCACCCCGGCATCGAGCTGCGCCAACCGGTGCAGCATCAACCTTTCGAGCTCCGGCATATCGCGGAAATCGACGACGTCATCCGCCTTGAAATGCGCGAGATTACCCAGCAGCCAGCGCAGCGTATTGCGCAGCTTGCGATAGCTGTCGACGGTCGTCTGGATGATTTCCTTGCCGAGACGCAGGTCTTCCGAATAATCGGATGACGCCACCCAGAGCCGCAGGATGTCGGCGCCGTATTGCTTGATGATGTCCTGCGGGGCAACGGTATTGCCCAGGGACTTGCTCATCTTTTTGCCTTCGCCATCCATGGTGAAACCATGGGTGAGAACGCTGTCATAGGGCGCATAGCCATTGGTCGCGCAGCTTTCGAGCAGCGACGAATGGAACCAGCCGCGGTGCTGATCCGAGCCTTCGAGATACATCGAAGCCGGGAATTTGAGATGCGGCCACTTCTGCTTGTTGCGCAGCACGAAGGCATGGGTCGAGCCGGAATCGAACCAGACGTCGAGAACGTCCGTCACCATCTCATAGTCGCCGGACTTGCGGCCCTCGCCCAAATAGCGCTCAGCCGCACCGGGCTTATACCAGGCGTCCGCACCCTCTTCTTCAAAGCTCTGCGCGATGCGGTGATTGACCGCCTCGTCCCGCAGGATTTCGCCGCTTTCCTTATGGACGAAAACCGTGATCGGCACGCCCCAGGCGCGCTGGCGCGACAGAACCCAATCGGGCCGGTCGGCAATCATGGCGCGGATACGGTTTTGTCCCGCTGCGGGATAGAATTTGGTCTTGTCGATGGCGCGAAGCGCGCGCACGCGCAGCGTATCGCCCGCCGCACCCTCGATGTCCTTGTCCATATAGACAAACCATTGCGGGGTATTGCGATAGATCACCGGCTTCTTGGAGCGCCAGGAATGCGGATATTGGTGCTTTACGCGGCCACGGGCGATGATATTGCCGTGCTCGGCGAGCGCGGCGATCACCTTGTTATTGGCGTCGCCCTTCTTGCCATTGTCGTCGATGACGCGCGCGCCATCAAAGCCCGGTGCGTCCTTGGTGTAAAAACCATCGTCGCCGACGACATAGGGGATCGCCGGATCGATACCGCGATCCTGCAACAGGCGCGTCGATTCCATCCAGATCCCGAAGTCATCGAGACCATGGCCGGGCGCGGTATGCACAAAGCCGGTACCGGCGTCGTCGGTCACATGCTCGCCATCGAGCAGCGGCACGTCAAAGGAATAGCCACCACCAAAGCCGCGCAGCGGGTGATAGGCCGCAATGCCTCCGAGCACCGCCGCAGGCACTGTCTGCAGTCGCACCGATGCCGCTACCTTGGCCTTGGCAAAAACTTCAGCCGCGAGCTTATCGGCAATGATCAGCTTGTCGCCCATCTTGGCCCAGTTTTCGGCCGGCGCCTCGGTGACCTCGTAAAGGCCATAGGCGATCCTGCTTGAAAACGAGATGGCGCGGTTGGCCGGGATGGTCCATGGCGTCGTGGTCCAGATCACGACGCTGGCCCCGGTCAGGTGCTCGCGATGCGCGATGACCTCATCGGTGTCCTTGCCGTCGACCGTCTGGATGCGCGAAACCGGGAACTTCACCCAGATCGTGTCGCTCTCATAATCGGCATATTCGATCTCGGCTTCGGCCAGGGCCGTGCGCTCGACCACCGACCACATCACGGGCTTTGACCCGCGATAGAGCTGGCCCGACATCGACACCTTCATCAGCTCGCGCGCGATCTGGGCTTCGGCGTCAAAGCTCATCGTCAGGTAGGGATTGTCCCATTCGCCCAAGACGCCGAGGCGCTTGAATTCCTCGCGCTGGATATCGACCCACTGCTCGGCAAAGGTGCGGCATTCCTGGCGGAATTCCACCACCGGAACCTCGTTCTTGTCCTTGCCCTTGGCGCGATACTGCTCTTCGATCTTCCATTCGATCGGCAGCCCGTGACAATCCCAGCCCGGGATATAGGCGGCATTGTGCCCCAGCATCTGCATGGAGCGCGACACTATGTCTTTCAGCGTCTTGTTGAGCGCATGCCCGATATGGATATTGCCATTGGCATAGGGCGGGCCGTCATGCAGCGTAAACAGCGGCCGGTCCTTGGCCTGCTCGCGCTGCAGCGCATAAATATCCATGTCCTGCCAGCGCTTGAGCCAAATCGGCTCACGATCGGGCAAGCCCGCGCGCATCGGAAACTCGGTTTCGGGCAGGAAGAGCGTGGCCGAATAATCTTTTTCGGTCGCGCCGGGAGCGGTATCGGTCATGGATCGGCGTTTCGTTCAGAAGAAGTGCGCGCCTTTTAGCAAGGTGGCGCCCATGGGGCAAAGGGTGATTTGCCCTCAACTCATCAGCGGCAGGAGCCGCTCGCGCGTGATGGCGCCGATATCTCCGAAAAGCTCATCGCCCAACCGCATGGCCACGCCCCGCGCATGCGACGATGCCGCATCGTCGTTATAGGCTGCTTCGATCAGACCAGCGATGTCGTCTGCGTTCTTCATGCTCGGCCCGATAATACTGACCGGCGCCAGCGCAGCCGCCTTTCTGGCATGAAAAAGATGCTCGAGATGCTGCGGAATGGCAATTTGCCCGAGGCCCATGCCGAGCCCAAGGCACAGCGAACCATGCTGCCCCGAATGGATCATCAGCCGCGTGCGCCGGCCGATATCTTCAACCGGCACCGGCGCCGGCTCGACCACAATACCGGCCGATGCGAAGCGCGCCTTCGTCTCTCCATCCGCCCCGGGCAGAAATGCGCGCATCGGCAGCCCGAGGCCCAAGACCGCGTCGACAAGTGCTTCGTTTTCGGTCTCGCTCGTTGAAAAATAGACAAAGATCTCGTTGCCGCTCCTGCCGGGCCGCGGCAATTTTTCATTGAGCGGCGGCAGCAGTGGCGCCGCTCTCATCCCATCATAGGGATCAAGGCCCGCAATAGTGCGCGGCATGGCGCCTCCGCCACTATAGATATCGGAGACGTGTTGCAGCGGCGCTGACCCAAAATGCCGGAGCGCGCGGTTCACCGCGTCGAGCAGTTCGCCCTCGTCATAGATAGAAATGGCATATTCAGGCAGCAGCAGCGGAAAACGCTCGAGCCCACTGGGTGGCACGGAGTAGCCCGTCCCCACCGCGATAGAAGGCATACCCGCAATCAGGGCGGCCAATTGCGCGCAGGGCGCAAAATCGGCCACGACCAATCGGCTCTTCCGCGCCCTGATTACCTCCAGCCACCAGCCGATCTGGGTGATCAGAAATTGCGGATCCCAAAAATTCAGATCGCCGAGAAAATCGCCCCAGGTTGCGGTGTGCGGATTGCCCATCGCCTCGCGTCTTGCCCGGTTCGGCCAAAGCCGGGCTCCGGCAAAAACACCGTCGCAAAAGGGCGCGATCTCTGCCGCATGCTCCATGCGGCAGAGGGCGGCATCGCAAATCGCTGCGGTCCCAAGTGCTTCTGCGATGACCTTTAACGTCACCACATGGCCGCGCCCGGCGCCGCCTTCCCAGGCAAGGAGAACACGCGGCGCCATGGCTCAAGTCGCGTAGCAGGACCCGCAGGCACACGGATCGGGTGCTGGCGGCGGTGGCGGTGGGGGTTCGACAACCGGGGGCGGTGGCGGCTCGGCCACGACGACCGGCGGCATAGGCGGCGCAGGAGGAGCTGGCGGCGCCACTGGCTGAGTGTCGCTACCCCCTGTCGACTGGATAGACCCAAACGGCCCCGGCACCCGGTTCGGCTGGCAGTTGGCCTTATGGTCGGCGGGCGAACTCAGCATCATGTCGAGGCATTCGAAAAAATGGTGCACCTCGCGGCGCACATTCTCGACGGCATAACTCGGCACCGTGCTGACGCTGGCCAGCAAAATGCCTACGAGCCAGGCACAGGGCCTGCTCTTTCTTCTCAAAGTCATCGTTTAACACTCCCGGTCCGGAGCGAGCCTGCGCTGGAGGTAGCGTCGGTCGCCCCTTCGATTGACCGGACTTTTTTATTGGCCCATGCTGGCGTGGACATCGAACAGACGTTCGATGCGGAGCGTGGCGTGATGGCCGGTATCGACGCGATCATCGGGACCATAAGGCAGGCTGCCGAGGACGATGCGGCTTGGCCTGCAATGCTGGAGCATTTGTCCGATTATCTCGGCGTCGTTGAAGCGACGCTCGGTGGCGGCATTGCCGGCGCTGCCCCTGAAATCCTCGCGCCGCGCACTGATCCCGCCCAGATCGCGCGCTATTTTTCGACCTATGCCCCGCGCAACATGCTCATGCGTTTCATGCTGTCCCAAAGCCCGGGGCAACTCGTCGTCGATGAAGCCATGGCTGACTTCGACGGCTTCGTGAGAGACAGCTTTTACAACGAGTGGTGCGTCCCGCAGGGCTACCGCCGCGGCGCCGGCCTCGTCCTCACCACACAAAATGGCTGGACTGGCGCGTTGATGCTCAATTCCCGCGCTCCGCTCGAAACTGATCAGATCGCGCGCTTCGAAGCCATTCTCCCCACCGTCCAGCAAGCGCTCGAAACCAATACGCTGCTGCGCCGGTTCCGTGGCCTGGCCCGGTCGAGCCTCGATGTCCTCGATCTCTCGGGCCAGGCGGCCATCCTGCTCGATGGCCGAGGCCTCTTGCTCGACGCAAATGCCGGCGCCGCTGCTCTTCTGGAAAGCGGCCGCCTCGTTCTCCGCCAGCGGCGTCTTGGCTGTGCAGATGGGGCAGCAGACCGGCGCCTGTCGCGCTTGCTCGCCCTATGCCTTTCTGCGCCCGACCATAGTTCCGGCGGGCGGCTCGATATCCCGACGCCGCAGGGCGTTCTTTCGGTGCACTGCGCGCCTTATCCAGGTGGTCGGCTTTTCCCATCAGGGAGACGGCCAGCCGTGATCGTGATCATCACCGATCCCCAGCAGAAGCTGCGCCGAAAACTGCTCGCCCTGCGCCAGAAATTTGGCCTCACCGCCGCCGAAGCCGAACTGACGCTAGCGCTTGTCGAAACCGGCAGTCGCAAGACCGCCGCTGCGGATCGCGGCGTATCGGACGCGACCGCACGGGCGCAATTGACCAGCATTTTCGACAAGACCGGCGTGCGCCGGCAGATGGACCTCGTCCGCCTGGTCCTCGAAAGCGATTAGCCGAAAAAGCCCAGATGCGTGTCGAGCACGCCAAGCGGACCGCATTCGGCAATCATCGCACGCGACTTGCGGCTATCCCGGTCCATGGCGGCGATCAGATCGTCGAGACCCTTGAACACTTCCTGTCCGCGGATATGCCCGACCAGCGCCACCGAAATGGTCTGTCCATAAAGGTCGCCGGAAAAATCGAAGAGATGCGTTTCAAACGGCGGCCGGTGATTGTCGAACATCGGCTTGCCATAGGCGGCAACGCCATCGAGCAGATGCCGCCCAACCTTGGCCCGCACGGCATAAACGCCTTGCGCGAGCTGAAATCCATCCGGCGTCACCGTATTGGCCGTCGGATAGCCCAGTTCCCGCCCGCGCTGATCCCCCTGCACCACGCAGCCATCGAAAAACCAGTGATAGCCGAGGAGCCGATTGGCCGCAGTCACCGCGCCTTCCGACAAAGCCGCGCGGATGCGGGAAGATGAAATCGGCTCATCCGCCTCATCGACGAGATCGAGCGTTTCCACGGCAAAGCCGCGCGCCGCTCCCTGCTCGCGCAAAAAGGCCGGCGTCCCGCGCCGCTGGCGGCCAAAATGGAAATCGGAACCGATGATAACGCCGCGCACACCGAGCGCCTCGACCAGCACATCGGCGACGAAGCTTTCCGCCTCCATCTGCGAAAACGCCGTGTCGAAAGGCAGGATGATGATCCCGTCGAGCCCCAGCGCCTCGGCCAACCGCGCCTTGGCATCGCCCAGTGTCAGCCGGAACATAAAGGGCGCCGGCGCAAAGACATCGCGCGGATGCGGCTCGAAGGTCAGGATCAGCGCCGGCACGCCGGCCGCCGAAGCGCGTTCGCGCAAAGCTGCGATGACCTTCTGGTGCCCGCGATGCATGCCGTCGAAATTGCCGATCGCCACATAGGCGCCCTTGAGCGCCGCAGGGAGCCCGGCATAGTCGGACAGGCGGACGAAAGTGCTCATGTCACGCAGACCAGGAGAGACGTGGCAAGAAGCCCGCGACCCGCGCCCGGCTCGGCGCGACGAGATCGGCAATCGCCTGCGGATCGGGCTTGCCGAAAGCATCGAGCTCGGCCGCATGGATCGAGCCGGTGATGAACAAGAGATCGATCCCGAACTGCGCCGCGCCCGTCGCATCCGTGCGCACGCTGTCGCCAATCGCCAGCACCCGGCTCTTGTCGAGCGTCTTGCCCGCCGCCAATTCCGCCAGCCGGAACGCCTCTTCGTAAATTGGCTGATAGGGCTTTCCTGCCATCAGCACCATGCCGCCCATGGCCGCGTAGAGATCGCCGAGCGCCCCGCCGCAATAGATGATCTGGTCGCCATGCTCCACCACCCGGTCGGGATTGGCGCAGATCATCGGCAGTTTTCGCGAGAGCCAGAATTTGGCGCGGTCACGATACATTTCAGGCGTATCGTCATCGGTGTCGAGATCGGTCACGACGACGACTTCGGCCTCTTCCGGCCCCGTGCGCCTCAGATCGAACCCATCATAAAGCGCGTCGTCTTCGGTCTTGGGCCCCACATGGTGGATGGCCCTGCCCCGATACTTTGAAATCATCGTCCGCGTTGCATCGCCCGATGAGACGATGGCGTCATAAGCCTCGCGCGGCACGTTAAGCCGGTCGAGCATGGCGACGATCGGCGGCGATGGCCGCGGCGCATTGGTGATCAACACCACCTTGCCGCCCGCACGCCGATATTGCACCAGCGCATCGACAGCCTCGGGAAAGGCGGAAACGCCATTGTGGATAACACCCCAGACATCGCTCAAGACCGCATCATAGCGCCCTGCGAGATCGGCAAGGCCGGAAATAATGGGCAAAGGCGCTGGCGCGGACATGGGCTTGAACTTCCCGTAGTTGTTCTTCTCGTCCGCTATGGGACAGATTGCGCCGCCCGATCAAGCCCGAAACGGCGCTGGGTCCGAATTCAGACCTCTGCGCGGCGACGCGGCGGTAGTGCCGGCTGCGGCACGACGGTGCGCGCCGGCTCGAGCAGCAGGTCCTGCCGCACTGGCCCGGCCGGGGCGATATGATTGCCCTGCACCAGCATGATTTCATTGTCGAGCAGCTCGACGATCTGCCGCTCGTCGGTCACGCCCGTTGCCAAGAGCGTCATGTCGAACCGGCCGACATAGCTCGCGATATCGGAGAGGTGGAAGTCGGTATAGACCTCGGGCGAGGCGATGAGCCGGGATGCATTGACCCGGATCGAGCGCACGCCGATTTCCGAGAGCTCGGTGAAATTGAGTCGCAGCGAGGTGGCATAGGAGAGCGAAAAGCCCGCGCCCCGCCGCTGGATCGCCTGCAGTGCGGGCCTCGCCTTTTGCAGCAGCATCTGGAAATCGGCTTCGGGCACGGTGAAGACGAGATTGGTCGCGATGACGCGATTGGCGTCAAGCGTCGCCAAAACCTGTTCCATCGCTGCACTGGCGCGCAAAGTCGCGGCGCTAAGCGGAATGAACAGCGAAATCGATTGGCCGCCGGTGCGCGCCCGGCGCGCAATGGCAACGGCCTCGTTGAGCGCGGTGCCCTCGATGCGCTGCACCACGTCCTCGCCGCCTTCACGCGGCATGAAATCGTCGGGATCGCTGAAATCGCCGTCTTCGAGCATCAGGCGCGGCACCAGATCATAGCCGGCAGCACGGCGCTGCGGCAGCCGGGCGACGGGCTGGATATGATAGACGAGGTGCTGTTCGGCCATGGCCTGGCGAACAAGCTCAAGCGGAATGATCGGATCGGCGCGATCATCGGCCACAGGCTTGACCTGCGCCTGGGGACGCGCAGTCTCACCGCTGAACCGCTCGGCATGGCCATTGGAGAGGGCAGCGGGCGCAGCGACGCTCTTTTCTTCGATTTCTGCAACAGCCTCAGCCACCTGCCGAATCACCGTGCCGAGCACGGAAATATCGGCCTCGATGGTTTCGAGTCGCTGGCCTGGGTTGAGTTCGGAGAGCGCATTGATGCGTCGTCCGAGCACTGAACCGGCCTGTGCGTCGGTCGCCAAAAGGCGCGACAGATCTTCGATGCCGCGCTCGAGCCGGCGTTCGGCGCGCAGCCGCAAACGGCGCTCCATCACCAGCGTGCCAATGCAAAGGGCCACCAGGGCAACCAGGATTGCTTCTGCCAAAGTAAAGGCCAAGCCAAAGTAGGCGGCCGCACCCAGAGCAACTCCGGCAAGCGCTATAAACAGATAGACGAGGGCCTGCATTGGCATCCCAGGTTAAGAAAAGTGGCCAGATTCGACATCCCGTCATAGCATCGCCTCTGTGACGGAAAAAGCACCGAGACGCGTTCGGTAGGGTTAAGAACGGATTATTTACCCTGTTCGCCAACAATCGCCACAAAGGTCAAGACCGGTTCGAATCCGTTCGAACCCGCGGGCACACTTGGGGAAAATGGCGCAATGGCAATGATTTCGGGCGTCGAGCACGCGCTGAGTGGACAACTTCTGCTGATCGATGCCGATGCAGTTGCTGCCGCCCAGACCGGCGAATCGCTCAGCCAAGCCATGCTCTGCACGCCGGAAGTATCGGTGGCCAAGTCAGGCCGTGAAGCGCTCGACATGCTTCGTGCCGGTCGATTCGACATTATTCTTGCCGATATGCCGAGCCTTGCCGATCTCGGCGAGCGCGATGAAGACGGCATGGGCCGCATCGTGCGCCTCGCCGAAGGCGCGCTGGTCGTCGCCATGGCCGGTGGCGCTTCCGTCACCGCCGCCGTCGGCGCCATGCGCGCCGGTGCCCATGATTATGTCGCCAAGCCCGTCGCTGCCGCCGCTCTCGCCAATCGCATCGGCGAGCTCGCCCAGCGCCACGGCCGCCCGCGCTCGCTCGGCATCGACACTGCTCGCCCGCAAGCCATGGCTGACTATGCCGGCTTTGTCGGCGCCTCGAACGCCATGCAGTTCATTTACGAGCAGATCGGGCGCGTCTCGACCTCCTCCGCTCCGGTGTTCATCACCGGCGAAAGCGGCACCGGCAAGGATGTCTGTGCCGAAGCCCTGCACAGCCAGGGTCCGCGCAAGGCCAAGCGCTTCGTCGCCATCAATTGCGCCGCCATTCCGCGCGACCTCATGGAAAGCGAATTGTTCGGCGTCGCCCGTGGCGCCTTTACCGGGGCGCACGAAGATCGCAAGGGCGCAGCCGAACTCGCCGATGGCGGCACGCTTTTTCTCGACGAAATCGGGGAAATGGATCTGTCGCTCCAGTCCAAGCTCCTGCGCTTCCTCCAGACCGGCACGATATCGCGCGTCGGCGAGGCCAGCGTGCGCAAGGTCGATGTCCGCGTCATCTGCGCCACCAATCGCAATCCGCTGCAGATGATTGCCGAGCGAAAATTCCGCGAAGACCTCTTCTATCGCCTCCACGTCCTCCCCATCCACCTGCCCCCGCTGCGCCAGCGTCCGACCGATATCATGGTCCTCGCCCGCCATTTCCTCGATCGCTATGCGCGCGAAGAACACAAGAGCTTTGGCGGTTTTTCCAATGAAGCCGCCCAGCAACTGACCGCCGCCGATTGGCCGGGCAATGTGCGCCAGTTGCAAAACCTCATTCGCCGCATCGTCGTCATGTTCGATGGCGGCGATATCGACCACATGATGCTCGGCGCCGCCGATATCGAATCCCAGGCCTTTGCGCCTGTCGAAACCCCTGCCCCGCGCACCGAAACCCGCCGCGCCATCCTCCCCATGTGGCAGCAGGAACAAAAGATCATCGAAGACGCCATCGCCGCCTTCGCCGGAAATATCTCCATGGCCGCCGCAGCGCTGGAAATCAGCCCCTCGACAATCTACCGCAAGCGCCAAACCTGGGCCGAAATGCAAAAAGCCAGCTGACTCTTGGGCTTTTGGCTCGCGGCCAATTATCCAATCCCACCGCGTCATTCGCGCGAAAGCGGGAATCCGGTCTTAGCAAAGTGAGATTCCCGCGTTCGCGTAAATAGCGCCGCGTTTATTGACGGCCTTGAGCCGAGATCAATCTCGAAATGAACGGTTGCCTTCGCCGCAACTGTTCACGTCGGCCGCATGTGTCTCCCATAAGCGTACCCAACCACTGTACTTCCCTCGGGCTTGACCCGAGCAACTGTGTTGTTGGTTCAGGTTTTGAAGGGCGTTTGGTCTCTCAGA
>NZ_LMLO01000018.1:0-372063 GCF_001421945.1 Devosia sp. Leaf64
CAATGCTGGTTCGGTTGGCCTCTACCAGCTCGGCGGCGGCGTCGAAGTTGCTGTGACCGATGCAATCACCGTTCGCGGTGAAGTCGTCGGCCAGGGCGATTTCAACAATGCTGGTGCCAATGACTCGTTCTTCGAAACGACCAAGGCCACCGTCGGCGTTTTCTACCACTTCTAAGAATCGGTCTGGCGCAAGCCAGTTGATTTTTGACGGCGAGCTGGCTTCCAGCTCGCCGTTTTTGTTTTGGGCACAGGAACTGTTCTATTTGCTTTTATTCTCGCGCTAAATTTACCCCAAACTCACCTCCTTTGAGCGATAAGCAATCTCAGCCATGTGGCTCAGATATATGATCTTTCAGCTCATATTTTCTTTCCCTTGAAACCGTTTTGGGGAAGGTCTAAGCCCTAGCCATCAATCAGACGCGGTGGTCGGCTCGCCCAAATTGCTTGCTCGCCCCGTGCATTGCCGGCGGCTCCCGTCGGCCCGAACCTTAGGCTGCCGCATGACTGACTTGCTCAGCAATTACCTGCCAATCATCCTCTTTATCGGCCTTGCCGCGGTCATTGGTGGCGCGCTCCTCGTTGCCCCTTGGCTCGTTGCGCATCGCCGTCCTGATCCAGAAAAGCTGTCTGCCTTCGAAGCCGGTTTCGATGCCTTCGACGACGCGCGCATGAAGGTCGACGTCCGATTCTACCTCGTGTCGATTCTTTTCATTATTTTCGATCTCGAAGTGGCTTTCCTCTTCCCCTGGGCAGTGGCGTTCCATGACGTGGGCTGGTTTGGCTTCTGGTCGGTCATGGCTTTCCTTGGCGTGCTGACCGTCGGCTTTATTTATGAATGGCGCAAAGGAGCTCTGGAATGGGATTGAGCCCCTCCAACGCGACACTGGTGACTCCTCGTCCCACTGGCGCGATCGACCCAAATACCGGCAAGGCCGTGGGCGCAGACGATCCGTTCTTCATGGGCGTAAACAACGAGCTGGCCGACAAGGGCTTTCTCGTCACGACCGCGGCGCAGCTCATCACCTGGGCGCGTACCGGCTCGCTGATGTGGATGCAGACTGGACTTGCCTGCTGCGCCGTGGAAATGATGCAGATGTCCATGCCGCGCTATGACATTGAGCGCTTTGGTACTGCGCCGCGCGCTTCGCCGCGTCAGTCCGACGTTCTGATCGTTGCTGGCACGCTGACCAACAAGATGGCGCCCGCTCTGCGCAAGGTCTACGACCAGATGCCCGAGCCGCGTTATGTCATCTCGATGGGCTCATGCGCCAATGGCGGCGGCTATTACCACTATTCCTATTCGGTGGTGCGTGGCTGCGATCGCATCCTGCCCGTAGACGTCTATGTCCCTGGCTGCCCTCCCACGGCGGAAGCGCTTCTTTACGGCATCTTGCTGTTGCAGAAGAAGATCCGCCGCGATGGCACGATCGAGCGATAGGCCCAGGCGATGACCGATACTGTTGAAACTGTTGAGCCCGTCGTTCAGGTCCATCCACTGGTTGCTTTGGGTGAGCACATTACTGCGTCGCTGGGTGAGGCCGTACTGGGCTTTGAAGTCGGTTACGGCGATCTTTCGATCAGCGCCAAGCGCGAGTCGATCGTCGAGGTCGTGACGTTCCTGCGCAATGATCCGAAGTGCCGCTTTATCTCGTTCGTTGATGTGTGCGGTACGGATTATCCGGCCCGCGAATTCCGCTTCGACGTCATCTATCACTTCCTGAGCCCGCACCTGAACCAGCGTGTTCGGGTGAAGGTCGAGACCAATGATTCGACGCCGGTTCCTTCGATCTTCGGCGTGTTTCCAGGCGCTGATTGGTTTGAGCGCGAAACCTATGACCTTTATGGCGTGCTGTTCTCGGGTCACCCCGATCTGCGTCGCATCCTGACCGACTACGGTTTCGATGGTCATCCCTTGCGCAAGGACTTCCCGCTGACTGGCTTTGTGGAGGTGCGCTATGACGAAGAGCGCCGCCGCGTCGTCTATGAGCCGGTATCCCTCCCGCAGGAATTCCGCTCATTCGATTATCTGTCACCCTGGGAAGGTACGGATTACGTGCTGCCCGGTGACGAGAAGGCTAAGAACTGATGTCCGAAGTCGACGTTCGCAATTTCACGATCAATTTCGGCCCGGTCCACCCCTCGGCCCACGGCGTGCTGCGCATGATTCTCGAACTCGACGGTGAACTCGTCGAGCGCGTTGATCCGCATATCGGCCTTCTTCACCGCGGCACTGAAAAGCTGATCGAATACAAGACCTACCTCCAAGCGCTGCCCTATTTCGATCGCCTCGACTATGTCGCGCCGATGAACCAGGAGCATGCCTTTGCCCTAGCCGTCGAGCGCATGCTCGGTGTCGAAGTGCCACGTCGCGGGCAGTTGATCCGCGTGCTTTACGCCGAAATCGGCCGCCTGCTTGCGCACCTGATGAACGTGACCACGCAGGCGATGGATATCGGCGCGCTCACGCCGCCACTTTGGGGCTTCGAGCAGCGCGAAAAGCTCATGGTCTTCTATGAGCGCGCGTCAGGCGCCCGTATGCACGCTGCCTATTTCCGTCCCGGTGGGGTCCATCAGGATCTGCCGCAGGCGCTGGTCGATGATATCGAGAGCTTCTGCGAAGAGTTCCCGAAAGCCCTCGACGACATCGATACGCTTCTGACCGAAAACCGCATCTTCAAGCAGCGCGGCGTCGATATCGGCATCGTCCCGCTCGAAGAAGCGTGGGGTAGGGGCTTCTCGGGCGTCATGGTTCGCGCTTCCGGTGCTGCGTGGGACCTGCGCAAGGCGCAGCCTTATGACGCCTATGCCGAAATGGATTTCGATATCCCGACCGGCGCCAATGGCGACTGCTACGATCGTTACCTCGTCCGCATGGAAGAAATGCGGCAGGCCAACAAGATCATGAAGCAGTGCGTTCAGAAGCTGAACGCGCCGGAAGGCAAGGGACCCGTGTCTTCGGTCGACGGTAAGGTCGTGCCCCCAAAGCGTGGCGAGATGAAGCAGTCGATGGAAGCCTTGATCCATCACTTCAAGCTCTACACCGAAGGCTATAAAGTCCCGGCCGGCGAGATCTATGCCGCCGTCGAAGCGCCCAAGGGCGAGTTCGGCGTCTATCTCGTCGCCGATGGCACCAACAAGCCCTATCGCTGCCACATCCGCGCACCGGGCTTTGCCCATTTGAGCGCCATGGATTGGCTTTGCCGCGGGCACATGCTCGCAGACGTGACCGCTATTTTGGGGTCGATTGATATTGTGTTCGGAGAGGTTGACCGCTGATGAGCGTGAGACGCCTTGCAGACGAGTCGGTTCAGCCGGCAAGTTTCGCCTTTAGTGATGCTAACGCCGCCTGGGCCGAAAAGCGCATTGCGCTTTATCCCGCCGGCCGTCAGCAGTCTGCCGTTATTCCGCTGCTCATGCGTGCGCAGGATCAGGACGGCTGGGTCACGCGCGCGACCATCGAAAAGGTCGCCGAGATGCTCGGCATGGCCTATATTCGTGTGCTCGAAGTCGCGACCTTTTATACCCAGTTCCAGCTTCAGCCCGTCGGCACCCGTGCCCACGTTCAGGTCTGCGGCACCACCCCGTGCATGTTGCGCGGGGCAGGGGAGTTGATCGAGGTCTGCAAAAGCAAGATCCACCACGATCCGCATCATCTCAACGATGATGGCACGCTCTCGTGGGAAGAAGTCGAATGCGCCGGCGCTTGCGTCAACGCTCCGATGGTCACCATCTACCACGACACCTATGAAGACCTGACGGCCAACCGGCTCGAAGAAATCATCGATGCCTTCCATGCTGGCAACGGCGCGAGCATCAAGCCGGGCACGCAGATCGATCGTTTGAACGCTGCCGCCGAAGGTGGTCAGTCGACCCTCCTCGAAATGCCTACGGCAACCCGAGAAAAGTTCATTCCGCCCACCCCGCCTGAGGCACCAGCGCCTGCAGCAGCTCCTGCTGCGGCCCCTGCGCCTGCGGCTGCTGCAGCACCAGCCGTTGCAAAGACAGCAGAGCCTGACAATGCTGCCCGTCCAAAGGACGTGAGTGAAGAAAATGCGCCGGCCCTGAAGGGCACGCCGAGCGAAGCCAAGGTCTCCGAGGCCAAGGCCGAAGGCGAGCGCAAGGCCGCCGGTGCAGCCTCCAAGGCTGATGGTACGCCAAACGCTGAAATGCGCTCCGGTGCCACCGGCGCCGAATCCGATGCCGGCAAGATCGATGGCGGCAAGGCTCCGGGCAAGGCGACTGTCGAAGCCGCCGAAAACGGCGCCGCGGCGACTGGCGTCAAGAAATCCGCCAAGAAGGTCGTTGCCGCTCCCGCCGAAGGCCTGAGCCCCAGCGCTGATGGCGGCAATCCGCAGCCGATCTTCACGGCTCCCGAAGGCCCTGCAGACGATCTCAAGCTGATCACAGGCGTCGGTCCGGTTCTCGAGCGCAAGCTCAACGCCGTGGGCATCACCAAGTGGAGCCAGGTGGCTGCCATGACGCCCGAAGAGATCGCCAAGCTCGAATCGAGCCTCAATTTCAAGGGCCGGGTGGCCCGCGATAACTGGCTGCAGCAGGCCGATGTGCTCGCTCGTGGCGGCATCGAAGAATATCGCAAGGTGTTCGGGAAGGACCCGCGCTAATGCTCGCTGATAAAGACCGTATCTTCACCAATCTTTATGGCCAGCATGACTGGCGGCTCGAAGGCGCGCGGTCGCGCGGCGCCTGGGTCGGCACCAAGGAATTCATCGATTCCGGCCGTGATTGGATTACCAACGAAGTCAAGTCGTCGGGCCTGCGTGGTCGCGGCGGCGCTGGTTTCCCGACTGGCCTCAAGTGGAGCTTCATGCCCAAGGTCAGCGATGGCCGCCCGCATTATCTCCTCGTCAATGCTGACGAATCCGAGCCCGGCACCTGCAAGGATCGCGAGATCCTGCGTCATGATCCGCATCATCTGATCGAGGGGTGCCTTCTGGCGTCCCGCGCCATGGATGCGCATCTGGCCTTCATCTATGTCCGCGGCGAGTTCATCCGCGAACGTCAGCGTCTCGAGGAAGCCGTACAGGAAGCCTACGACGCCAAGCTGATCGGCAAGGACAATGTCCACGGCTGGGATTTGGACATCATCGTCCATCACGGCGCCGGCGCTTATATCTGCGGGGAAGAAACCGCGCTGATGGAATCGCTCGAAGGCAAGAAGGGCCAGCCGCGCCTCAAGCCGCCATTCCCGGCCGGCATGGGTGTCTATGGCAACCCGACGACTGTCAACAATGTCGAATCGATCGCCGTCGTTCCCGAAATCCTCCGCCGTTCCGGCGCCTGGTTCTCCTCGATCGGCCGTCCGAACAATGTCGGCACCAAGCTGTTCATGGTCTCGGGCCACGTGAACAAGCCCGCGACCTTCGAGGAAGCCCTAGGCGAAAGCTTCAAGGAAATCATCGAAAAGCATTGCGGCGGTATCCGCGGCGGCTGGGATAATTTCCTCGCGGTCATTCCCGGCGGCGCCTCGTGCCCTGTGGTCCGTGCCGAAGACATGATGGATACCATCATGGATTTCGATGGCCTGCGCGAAAAGAAGTCGTCTTTCGGCACTGGCGGCATGATCATCATGGATAAGTCCACTGATATCGTGAAGGCCATCTGGCGCATCTCGGCTTTCTTCAAGCATGAGAGCTGCGGTCAGTGCACGCCGTGCCGCGAAGGCACCGGCTGGATGATGCGCGTTCTCGGCCGCATGGTCGAAGGCCGCGCCCAGAAGCGCGAGATCGATATGCTCTTCTCGGTCACCAAGCAGATCGAAGGGCACACCATCTGTGCTCTCGGCGATGCTGCTGCGTGGCCGGTTCAGGGCCTGATCCGCAATTTCCGCGACGTCATCGAAGCGCGTATCGACCAATATACATATTCTTCCACCAGCGACGGCGCGGTTCCGTCCATCGCTGCGGAGTAGGGCAATGGCTTCCATTAAGGTCGACGGCACGCTCGTCGAAGTTCCAGACTACTACACCCTGATGCAGGCGGCGGAAGCCGCAGGCGCGGAAATCCCGCGTTTCTGCTATCACGATCGCCTGTCGGTCGCCGGCAATTGCCGCATGTGCCTGGTCGAAGTAAAGGGTGGTCCGCCAAAGCCCCAGGCCTCTTGCGCCATGTCGGTCAAGGACCTCCGTCCCGGCCCGAATGGCGAACCGCCTGAAATGTTTACCAATACGCCCATGGTCAAAAAGGCCCGTGAAGGCGTGATGGAATTCCTGCTGGTCAACCACCCGCTCGATTGCCCGATTTGCGATCAGGGTGGCGAGTGCGACCTTCAGGATCAGGCCATGGCCTATGGCGTAGATAAGTCGCGCTTCTTCGAAAACAAGCGCGCCGTTGAAGACAAATATCTTGGCCCTCTGGTCAAGACCTCGATGAACCGCTGCATTCACTGCACGCGCTGCGTCCGCTTCACCACGGAAGTCGCGGGCATTTCCGAAATGGGTCTGCTCGGTCGCGGCGAAGATGCCGAGATCACGTCCTATCTCGAACGCGCGCTGTCGAGCGAGCTGCAGGGCAATGTGATCGATCTGTGCCCGGTCGGCGCGCTGACGTCCAAGCCTTATGCGTTCCACGCTCGTCCGTGGGAATTGAACAAAACCGAATCCATCGACGTGATGGACGCCGTCGGCTCCAATATCCGCGTCGATAGCCGTGGCCGCGAAGTTATGCGCGTCCTGCCGCGCGTCAATGAATCGATCAATGAAGAGTGGATCTCGGACAAGACCCGCTTCATCTGGGATGGTCTCAAGAACCAGCGTCTTGATCGCCCTTATGTGCGCAAGAACGGCAAGCTGCAGGCGACAACCTGGGATGAAGCCCTCGGCGCCGTTGCCACCCGCCTTAAGAAGGCTGGCAGCAAGGTCGGCGCCATTGCCGGCGATCTGTCTGCCGTCGAAGAAATGTATGCCCTCAAGGGCCTGCTTGCCTCCATCGGCTCGGGCATGACCGACGTTCGTCCGGCCATGTCGGGTATCGATCCCTCGATGCCCCGCGCGGCTTACCTCTTCAACCCCACCATCGCGGGTATTGAGGAAGCCGACGCCGTCCTGATCATTGGCGCCAATCCGCGCCGTGAAGCCGCTGTGCTCAACGCCCGCATTCGCAAGCTTTGGCGTGCAAAGAACGTCCCGATCGCCGTCATCGGCGAACGCAACGATCTGACTTACTCCTATGACTATCTCGGCGAAGGCTTCGAAACCCTCGCAGATCTCGCCGCCGGCAATGGTGCGTTCGCCAATACGCTCGCCAATGCGCAGCGCCCGCTGATCATCGTTGGTGAAGCTGCCGTCTCGCATGCCAATCTTGGCAAGCAGGTCGGTCGCGACGTCATCGCGACGGCTGCCAAGCTTGCGACTGGTGCCAATGTTGCTGAAGGCTGGAACGGCTTCGCGCTGCTCCACAATGCTGCCAGCCGCGTCGGCGGTCTCGACATCGGCTTCGTCCCCCATGATGGCGGCGTTTGCTCAGCGGACCAGATCGCTCTGGCCGGCAAGGGCGAACTCGACGTGCTCTTCATGCTCGGCGCCGACGAATACGACTTCTCGGCCATGGGCAAAGCCTTCGTCGTCTATATCGGCTCGCATGGCGACCAGGGTGCACACCGCGCCGACGTCATCCTGCCTGGCGCGACCTACACGGAAAAGTCCGGCACTTATGTGAACACCGAGGGTCGCGTCCAGCAGACCGCCCGCGCGGTGTTCCCGCCGGGTGAAGCCAAGGAAGATTGGGCGATCATTCGGGCGCTTTCCGGCTCGATCGGCAAGCCATTGCCATACAATTCGCTGGCTCAGTTGCGTTCGGCGCTTTATGCCGAGTTTCCACATCTGGCGCGAGTCGATGAGATCACGCCGGCTAAGCTTGCCGATCTCGGCAAGCTCGCCAAGGCTTCGATCAAGACCAAGTCGGCTCCGTTCGGTTCGGCCGTGTCCGATTTCTATCTGACCAATCCCATTGCACGCGCTTCGGCCGTCATGGGCGAATGCGCCGCGCTTGCTGCCGGTTTGCGGCAGGCCGCGGAGTAGGGGACCCCAATGGATTTCGTCACTTCGGCCCTCGACTATCTGCTCGGCATCCCCTTCCTCGGTTGGGGCGTGCAGATCGGTTTTATCTATAAGGCTCTGTTGCTCCTCGTGGTGTTGCTGGTCTTCACCGCCTTCATCCTTCTTGCCGACCGTAAGGTCTGGGCTGCAGTCCAGATGCGCCGCGGTCCGAACGTCGTCGGTCCTTTCGGCCTGCTGCAGTCCTTCGCGGATTTGCTCAAGTTCGTCTTCAAGGAGCCGATCATCCCGGCAGGTGCCGATAAGGCGCTGTTCCTCCTCGCGCCGCTGCTGACCGCCACTCTGGCGCTCGGCGGTTGGGCGGTTGTCCCGATCGACAATGGCTGGGCGATGGCGAACATCAATATCGGCATTCTCTATCTGCTCGGTATTTCCTCGCTCGGCGTTTATGGCGTCATCATCGGCGGTTGGGCGTCCAACTCGAAATACCCCTTCTTCGGCTCGCTCCGCGCTGCCGCCCAGATGGTGTCCTACGAAGTCTCGATCGGCCTCGTCATCATCACCGTGCTGCTCTGCGTCGGCTCGCTGAACCTTAATGACATCGTCGTCGCCCAGACCCAGATGGGCCTTGCCCATACGCTTGGCGTTCCGTGGCTGTCGTTCCTCAACTGGTTCTGGCTGCCGCTCTTCCCGATGTTCGTGGTGTTCTACATTTCGGCCCTCGCCGAAACCAACCGCCCGCCCTTCGATCTTGCCGAAGGCGAATCCGAACTCGTCGCCGGCTTCATGACCGAATATTCGGCCACCCCCTACATGCTCTTCATGCTGGGCGAGTACATCTCGATCCTGCTGATGTGCGGCATGACGGTGATCCTCTTCATGGGTGGCTGGGCCTCGCCGATCGATCTGCCGCCATTCACCTGGATTCCCGGCGCGATCTGGTTCTTCATCAAGCTCACGCTTGTGTTCTTTATGTTCGCGATGGCCAAGTCCATCGTGCCCCGTTACCGCTATGACCAGCTCATGCGGATCGGTTGGAAGCTCTTCCTGCCGCTCTCGCTCGTGATGGTCGTGATTGTTGCCTTCGTTCTCAAGCTCACGGGCTGGGGTTGGCACGGAGGGATCGCCTGATGCGCGCCAGCCAGTTCATCAATACGCTGATCATGAAGGAGTTCGTCACGGCCTTCTTCCTGGCCATGCGCTACTTCTTCTCGCCCAAGCCGACGATCAACTATCCCTTCGAAAAGGGTGCGGTGTCGCCGCGTTTCCGCGGTGAGCATGCCCTGCGGCGCTATCCCAATGGCGAGGAGCGTTGCATTGCCTGTAAGCTCTGCGAAGCTATTTGCCCGGCCCAGGCCATCACCATCGAAGCCGGCCCGCGCCAGAACGATGGCACTCGCCGCACCGTGCGCTACGACATCGACATGGTGAAGTGCATCTATTGCGGCTTCTGCCAGGAAGCCTGCCCGGTCGATGCCATCGTCGAAGGCCCGAACTTCGAATTTGCAACCGAAACGCGCGAAGAGCTGTACTTCTCCAAGGAAAAGCTCCTCAGCAATGGCGATCGTTGGGAGCGTGAAATCGCATCCAACCTTGCAGCCGACGCGCCGTATCGCTGAGGGGGAAGAAGATGACGCTTCCACTATTCTTCTTTTACCTCTTCTCCATCGTGGCGATCGCTTCCGCCTTCATGGTGATTTCATCGCGCAACCCGGTTCACGCCGTGCTGTTCCTGATCCTCGCCTTCGTCAACGCCGCTGGCCTATTCATGCTGGCTGGCGCCGAGTTTCTGGCGCTGATCCTGATCGTCGTTTATGTCGGCGCCGTGGCGGTGCTCTTCCTCTTCGTCGTCATGATGCTTGACGTCGATTTTGCCGAATTGAAGTCGGGCATGTTGCAATATGCGCCCATCGGCATTCTGGTCGGCGTTGTCCTGTTGCTCGAGCTTCTGCTCGTTGCCGGCAGCTTCGTGATTTCGCCTGAGGTCAGTGGGTCGACTGGTCTCCCGATCAATGTCGACATGGACAATACGCGGCAGCTCGGGCTCGTGCTCTATACGCGCTACGTCTTCCTGTTCCAGGGGGCAGGCGCCGTGCTGCTGGTCGCAATGATCGGCGCCATCGTGCTGACCCTGCGTCATCGGTCGACGGCCAAGCGTCAGAACCCGGTGGATCAGGTGGCCCGCCAGGCCAGTGAGACGCTGAAGATTGTCAAAGTGAAGAGCGGTCAGGGACTTTAGGGGTTTAATCATGGGCTTGGAAATCGGGCTCGGTCATTACCTGACCGTGGCAGCCATTCTGCTCACGCTTGGCGTGTTCGGAATCTTTCTTAACCGTAAGAACGTGATCGTCATCCTGATGTCGGTCGAACTGATCCTGCTTGCGGTCAATCTCAACATGGTCGCATTCAGCGCCGAACGCGGTGACTTGCAGGGGCAGATTTTTGCGCTCCTCATCCTCACCGTGGCTGCTGCAGAGGCCGCGATCGGCCTCGCGATCCTCGTTATCTTCTATCGCAACCGTGGATCCATCGCGGTTGAAGACGCCAATATGATGAAGGGCTGAGGCTGGGCGCTATGATCATACAGGCGATTGTCTTTCTGCCCCTCATTGGGGCGCTTATAGCCGGCTTCCTCGGCCGCTCGATTGGCCATAGGCCGAGCGAATTCATCACCACGGGCCTGTTGCTCATCGCAGCGGTTCTAAGCTGGGTCGTCTTCATACCCGTCGCCTTTGGCGATGGTCTCGTCGGCGCCGTGGGTGATGGTCATGCCGCGGTCCTCAAGGTCGAGGTCATGCGCTGGATCCAGGTCGGTGACATGGATCTGCGCTGGACGCTGCGCGTCGATACGCTCACCGCCATCATGCTGGTGGTCGTGAACACCGTTTCGGCCCTCGTTCACCTTTATTCCATCGGCTACATGAACGAAGATCCGCACCGCTCGCGCTTCTTCGCCTATCTCTCGCTCTTCACCTTCGCCATGCTCATGCTGGTGACGGCCGACAACTTCCTCCAGATGTTCTTCGGCTGGGAAGGCGTGGGCCTCGCGTCCTACCTCCTCATCGGCTTCTGGTACACGCGCCCGTCGGCAACCGCTGCCGCCATGAAGGCCTTCATCGTCAACCGCGTCGGTGACTTCGGCTTCGCGCTCGGCATCTTTGGCGCCTTCATGGTGCTCGGCCACATCGATTTCGATGGCGCCTTCTCCGCCGCCGATCAGTTCGCCACCACCGGTCTCCCCGTCATCCGCTTCCTCAATTGGAACGTCGATGCGATGACCGTGATCTGCCTGCTGCTCTTCATGGGTGCGATGGGTAAGTCGGCGCAGTTCCTGCTGCACACCTGGCTCCCGGACGCCATGGAGGGCCCGACCCCGGTTTCGGCGCTCATTCACGCTGCAACCATGGTCACCGCCGGCGTCTTCATGGTCGCCCGTCTGTCGCCGCTGTTCGAACTCTCGCAGTTCGCCCTGACCGTCGTCATCGTCATCGGCGCCATCACGGCCTTCTTTGCGGCCACCGTCGGTCTCGTCCAGAACGACATCAAGCGCGTCATCGCCTATTCGACCTGTTCGCAGCTCGGCTACATGTTCGTCGCCCTCGGCACCGGTGCCTATTCGGCCGGCGTGTTCCACCTCTTCACCCACGCCTTTTTCAAGGCCCTTCTGTTCTTAGGCGCCGGCTCGGTCATCCATGCCATGCACCATGAGCAGGATATGCGGAACATGGGTGGCCTGCGGAAGAAGATCCCGATTACCTATGCCATGATGATGATCGGCACGCTGGCCCTGACCGGCGTCGGCATCCCGGGCACCAGCCTCGGTTTTGCCGGCTTCTTCTCCAAGGATTCGATCATCGAAAGCGCCTACGCTTACGGCGGTAACGTCGGCAGCATGGCCTTCTGGCTCCTCGTCATCGCGGCTCTCTTCACGAGCTTCTATTCCTGGCGCCTAGTCCACCTGACCTTCCACGGCTCACCGCGCGATGCGCAGCATAGCCACACCGCCCATCCGGACCCTGCGCATGCCGATGCCGAAACCCACCATGAGCCGATCGACGACAGCAATCTCGACGATCATGTCCATGCTGCGGTGTCGCATGACGATGCGCATCACCATGGTTCGGCCTATGACCACGCCCATGAATCGCCCAACGTCATGCTGGTGCCGCTATATGTGCTGGCAGCCGGTGCGGTCTTGGCCGGTGTCGTCTTCTACGGCATGTTCTTCCATGAGGTCGAACATATCGAGCACTTCTTCGCTGGCTCGATCTTTGTCGATCACGAGATCATCGAAGCTGCGCACCATGTTCCGCTTTGGGTGAAGTGGAGCGCCACGATTTCCATGATCATCGGCTTCGTCGCCGCCTGGTACATGTATATCAAGCGCCCCGACGTGCCCGGGAAGCTGGCGGCCACCAATCCTGGCCTCTACCAGTTCCTCTTGAACAAGTGGTACTTCGACGAGCTCTACAACACGATCTTCGTGCGCCCCGCGCTCTGGATCGGCCGCGCCATCTGGCATGGTTTTGATGATTGGCTGGTCGATGGCAAGATTGCCGAAGGCCTCGGCCGTCGCGTTCAGGATGTCACCTCCTGGGTCGTCAAGCTCCAGTCCGGCTACCTCTATCACTATGCCTTCGCCATGCTGATCGGCATCGCGGCGCTTCTGACCTGGGCCATTACGGCCGGGGGACTGATCTGATGACCTTCGATAACACTATCCTCACGATCCTGACTTATCTGCCGCTCGTCGGAGCGGCACTGATCCTGGTCACCCCCAAGACGGCGCTCAACGCCATCCGCTGGACAGCGCTAGTGACGACTGTCGTCACCCTCGCGCTGTCACTCTGGATGTGGTCCGCCTTCGATCCGTCCAATCCGGGTTTCCAGTTCGTCGTCAATTATGACTGGCTGGGCGAAAGCATTGGCTACCGCGTCGGCGTCGACGGCATTTCCGTGCTCTTCGTCGTGCTTTCGGCTCTCCTCATGCCCTTCTGCGTGCTGGCGAGCTGGGAAGCCATCGACAAGCGCGTCAAGGAATACATGGTCGTCTTCCTAATCCTGGAAGTCCTCATGATCGGCGTTTTCACCACGCTCGATCTGGCCATGTTCTACGTCTTCTTCGAAGGCACGCTGCTGCCGATGTTCCTCATCATCGGTATCTGGGGCGGCAAGCGCCGCATCCAGGCGAGTTACAAGTTCTTCTTCTACACCTTCACCGGTTCGGTCCTGATGCTCCTTGCCATCATGGCCATGTATTGGAATGCCGGCACCACCGACATTTCGCGTCTCCTGACGCACCAGTTCCCGGAAAGCATGCAGATCTGGCTCTGGCTGGCCTTCTTCGCCTCGCTCGCGGTCAAGATGCCCATGTGGCCGTTCCACCGCTGGTTGCCGGAAGCGCACGTTGAGGCACCAACCGCCGGTTCCGTCATCCTTGCAGCGATCCTTCTCAAGCTTGGCGGCTACGGCTTCCTGCGCTTCAGCCTCCCCATGTTCCCCGATGCTTCGGCACAGCTCTCGAACTTCGTGTTTATTCTGTCCGTCGCTGCCATCATAATCACCTCGCTGGTGGCGCTGGTGCAGACCGATATCAAGAAGCTCATCGCTTATTCGTCGGTGGCGCATATGGGCTTCGTGACCATGGGCATCTTTGCGGGTAATGCGCTGGGTATCCAGGGCGCCATGTTCCAGATGATCTCGCACGGTCTCGTCTCCGGCGCGCTCTTCCTGGCCGTCGGTGTCATCTATGATCGCATGCACACCCGCGATATCGAGACCTATGGTGGTCTCGTCGAGCGTATGCCGCGCTATGCCTTTGCCTTCATGGTCTTCACCATGGCCAATGTCGGTCTCCCGGGCACCTCCGGCTTCGTCGGTGAATTCCTGACGATGATGGGTGTCTTCCAGGTCAATACCTGGGTCGCATTCGGTGCTGCCTTCGGCGTCATCTTCTCGGCGGGTTATGCCCTCTGGCTCTATCGCCGCGTCGTTTTCGGTGCGCTCACCAAGGAATCGCTCAAGGGCATTCTCGATCTGAGCCTGCGCGAAAAGATCGTGCTCTATCCCCTGATCGTCCTGATCATCGTGTTCGGTTTCTATCCCTCGCCGATCCTCGATACGACGGCCGCCTCGGTCAACAATCTGGTGTCGCATTACGCAACTTCGGTTGGTCTCGACCCCGCCGTTTCTCTTGCCGATGCAAGGGCACCCCTCGAATATGCCGCGCCCACGGGCGAGGCCGCTCCAGCCGCAGAGCATGCGGCTGAGCCTGCTGCGCACTAGGAGAGCACCGTGAACTCTGACGTTACTGATTTCGCGAGCATTGCGCCTGCCTATCCCGAATTGCTGATGGCAGTCGGCGCCCTTGTCCTTTTGGTCATTGGCGTCGTCATCAACAAGGAAAAGTCGGCTCTCATCTCCTGGCTCGCCGTGCTGCTCATTGCTGCCGCTGGCCTCACCGCCGTGCTCAATCCGGCAGATGGTGTGCTGTTCAACGGCGTCTTCATCGCCGATGCCTTCGCGCGCTATATGAAGCTGCTCGTTCTTGGCGGCGCCGCGCTCTCGCTCATTCTGGCCATGCCGAATGATTTCGAGAACGGCCTCCACAAGTTCGAATATTCGATCCTCGCGGTTCTCGCGACGCTCGGCATGATGGTCATGGTCTCGGCCAATGACCTGATGAGCCTCTATGTCGGCCTCGAACTGCAGTCCCTTGCGCTGTACGTGATGGCCGCCATCAAGCGCGATGATCCGCGTGCCACCGAAGCGGGCCTGAAATATTTCGTACTTGGCGCGCTGTCCTCGGGCTTGCTGCTTTATGGCGCCTCCATGGTCTATGGCTTTACCGGCCATACCAACCTGCAGGAAATCGTCTCGGCTATCGCCATGGAAGGCCGTTCCGTTGGCCTGATCTTCGGCATGGTCTTCCTTCTTACGGGCGTTGCTTTCAAGATTTCTGCAGTTCCGTTCCACATGTGGACGCCAGACGTTTATGAAGGCGCACCAACTCCTGTTACCGCCTTCTTCGCCATGGCGCCCAAGGTTGCCGCCATGTCGTTGATGATCCGTCTCGTCATGGACACCTTCCAGCCGATTACGGGTGATTGGCAGCAGGTTGTGATCTTCCTCTCGATCGCTTCCATGGTCCTCGCAGCGTTCGCTGCGATCGGCCAGAAGTCGATCAAGCGCCTCATCGCCTATTCCTCGATCGGTCACGTCGGCTTCGCCCTCGTCGGTCTTTCGTCGGGCACGCAGGTGGGCGTCGAAGGCGTCGCCATCTATATGGCGATCTATGTCACCATGACGGCCGGCCTATTTGCCTGCATTCTCTCGCTGCGCACTGAAAACGGCTATGTCGAAACCATTGACGATCTGGCTGGCGCCGCACAGACGCGTCCCTTCGTGGCCGCGATCATGGCGATCATTATGTTCTCGCTGATCGGCCTGCCGCCGCTCGCCGGGTTCTTCGCCAAGTGGCAGGTTTTCCTTGCCGCCATCGAAGCGCGCCTCTTCGTGCTTGCCGTCATCGGCATGCTCGCTTCGGCAGTCAGCGCCTTCTATTATCTGCGCGTCGTCAAGACCATGTACTTCGATGAGCCCAAGTCGACCTTCGCCGCGGTGCCCAACGAACTCAACATCATCATCGCCGTCAGCGCCTTCCTGATCGTGACTTATTACTTCACGGTCGGCAGTGCCCTCACCAATTGGGCTCATATCGCCGCCGGAAGCCTGTTCTAGGTGGCGGATTTCGCACTTGGCCCGGTAGCCCGTTCAGCGGGCTACCGTCTGGCCGGATACGATGAAATCGGATCGACCAATGTCGAAGCGCTCGCGGCGGCCGGCGCGGGTGACCCGGGCGGAATCTGGTTTGCGGCCCTGCACCAGACCGCCGGCCGCGGCCGTCGTGGTCGTGCCTGGGAAAGTACGCCAGGCAATCTGGCCACCAGTCTTCTCATTATTCCCGACGCCGAACCCAACGCTCTCGCCACCCTTGGCTTTGTTGCCGGCGTCGCCATGCAGACGGCCTTTGCCCGAATTCTGCCGCAGGGTGCCGTACGCATCGGCATCGATGGCGCGGATGCGCTCGATGGCCGGGGCAGGGTGGCACTCAAGTGGCCCAATGACGTCCTGGCCGATGGTGCCAAGGTCTCCGGTATCCTCCTCGAAATGGCCAAGACCCCGGATGGCCGCAACGCCATCGTCATCGGCATCGGCGTCAATGTGGTTGCCGCACCCACCGGTTTGCCTTATCCCGCTACCAGCCTTCGCGAACTCGGCTACGAGCGGAGCGCAGAAGAAGTTTTCGCCGCCCTTGCCGATGCTTGGGTAGAGGCTTTCTCGCTCTGGCAGGACGGACGAGGCGTCAGCGACATTCTCGAGCGCTGGCGCGGTTCTGCCGCCGGCATCGGCGCCCCGGTTGCCGTCCAGCAGGACGGCGTCGTCAGGCGCGGCATTTTCGAAACAGTCGACTCCTCCGGTCGTCTGGTCATGCGCGACGATGATGGCGCGCGGATCGTGATCACGGCGGGCGATGTACATTTTGGGGCAACGGCCAGCGCCCGAAGCTGACCACAACATCTGCGCGACGACCAGCGACCAAAGATCGCCAGGCGCCGTGCGCAAAAAGAAAGAAAAGACCCATGGCAAAGAACCAACGGGATGAACTCGTCTTTGTGCCGCTTGGCGGCGTCGGCGAGATCGGCATGAATATGGGGGCCTATGGCTTCGGCCCCGAACATTCGCGCAAGTGGATTGTCGTCGATTGCGGCGTCAGCTTCGGTGGGCCGGATCTGCCGGGCATCGAACTCATCATGGCCAATCCCGAGTTTCTCGAGGAACACGCCGATGACGTTCTGGCGCTGATCCTCACCCACAGCCACGAAGACCACTACGGCGCCGTGCTCGATCTCTGGCCCGTCTTCGAGCGCCCGGTCTACGCGACGCCCTTCACCGCCGCCATGCTGGCTGCCAAGCGGGCAGGGGACGGCATCGTCGAAAACGTCGATGTCCGCATCATGCGTCCCGGCAAGCCGTTCGAGATCGGCCCCTTCACCATCGAGGCGATCAACGTCGCCCACTCGATCCCAGAATCGAACAGCCTCCTCATTTCCACTCCAGTCGGCCGCGTCCTCCACACCGGCGACTGGAAGCTCGACCCGACCCCGGTCGTCAGTGCGCCCACCGACGTCGCCCGCTTCGAGGCCATCGGCGCCGATACCAGCACACCCCTGGCGCTCGTCTGCGATTCGACCAATGCCATGAAGGAGGGCGAAAGCCCGAGCGAAGCCGAGGTCGCTGACAACCTCGCCAAGCTCATCGCCGATGCGCCCCATCGCGTCGCTGTCACCACCTTTGCCTCCAATGTCGGCCGGGTCGTCTCGATCGTCCGCGCCGCGCATAAAGCCGGCCGCCAGGTCGTTCTCTCCGGCCGCTCGCTCCACCGCATCATGGGCATCGCCCGCGAAATTGGCATGCTCGAAGGCCTGCCGGTCCTCCACGATCAGGATGCCTATAAGACGATCGCCCGCGACAAGTGCGTCTTGATCTGCACCGGCAGCCAGGGCGAAGCCCGCGCCGCCATCGCCCGCATCGCGCGTGGCGAGCACCCGGTAATCGATCTCAACGCCGGCGACCGCATGATTTTCTCGTCCTGGGCCATTCCTGGCAACGAGCGCGAAGTCATCGATATCCAGAACCTCCTGATCGACAAAGGCGTCGAGGTCATCACCGCCAATGATGGCCTGGTCCACGTCACCGGCCACCCCCGCCGCGGCGAACTGCAGCGCCTCTATTCCTGGCTCAAGCCGCAGGTGCTAGTCCCCGTCCACGGCGAAGCCATGCACCTTCAGGCCCATGCCAAGCTTGGTCGCGAATCCGGCATTCCCAATGTCTGCGAAGCGCGCAATGGCGATATGGTCCGGCTCTTCCCCGAGCCCATGGCCTATCCCGCCGAAGTGCGCACCGGCGAACTCTATCTCGATGGTCTCGTCCTCTGCACGCCCGAGGAATCGGGAGTAAAGGGCCGCCGCCGCCTGTCCTTCGGCGGCATGGTCATCGTCAGCCTCGCGGTCAATTCATCGGGTCATGTCGTCTCCGGCCCCGATTATGTGGTCGAAGGCCTGCCGGAAACCGAAGATGAATCGCTCGTCGAGCTCATCGAGGAAACCGTCGCCGGCACCATCAAGAGCCTGCCGCCCAAGCGCCGCTCTGACCCCGATGTGTTCAGCTCCGCCCTGTTCAAATCCATCCGCAACGAGGTAAACGCGTTCTGGGGCCGCAAGCCCAACGTCAACGTCTTCGTTCATAAGGTCTAGCGCCATGCAGTGGGGATCGATCGCCGCCGTTTTCTTCGTCGTTTGGTGGCTCTGCTTCGTCGCCGTGCTGCCGATTGGTTCCCACAGCCATCACGAAACCGGCGAGGCGCTGGTGCCCGGCGCCGATCCCGGCTCCCCTGTCGCGCCGCGCCTCATGCGCAAAGTGCTGATGGCCACGGGTCTCGCCGTGGTCTTCACCGCCCTCCTGCTCTGGGCGCTGACCAACGAAACGCTGATGGCCTATTGGAACCGCTAGCCCAGTCTGCGACACCCCAAAAGGGAGCTCCCGCCATGCGCAAGACAGTCCTGGCCATCGCCGCCACCGTGGCCATGGTCAGTCCAGCCTTCGCAGTCTGGCAGGTCGACGACGAAAGCGACGATCAGGGCTTTCTCTTCATCGCCTCGCAAGTCGATGAAACCGACACGATCGAAGTGCAGCTGATCTGCGACGAATTCCGCGAAGGCGCGCTGCTCTTTTCCGTCTTCACCGGCATTCCGCTCGAAAAGCAAAAACACTCCATGCCGGATGCGCCGATCGCCGTCCGCTTCGGCAACGTCGCCTTCGATGATCTGATGGCAGAAGTCGTCGACCTCGACACCGAACGCGTGCTCGACGTCTCGGAAAGCGACCACCCGGAAGTCCGCCAGATCGCCCATGCCATCGCCAAGGGCAAGGAAATGGTCGTCACCTACCGGGATGAGCAGTGGGTCCTTGCCGGCGACAACGCGTCCCCATCCGTCGGCCCTATCCTCGAAAACTGCCCCTGAAGCGTAGACTTAAACCCTCATCGCTTCTTCGCCGGCCCCACCGCATGTGCGTAGGCCATCTCCAACCCCGCCTGCACATCCGCCTCAGTCGCCGCCGCCAAATCCATCACCGTCCAGCCCTGCCGCCCCCAGCCATTGTCGATGGGCCGAAACACGTCCGGCGCGAGCTGACATTTGAACGCCTGCTCATCCGGCGTCAGCTTCAAATTGACGCTTCTGCCATCGGCCGCCAGTGTCGCAAAAATCCGCTTTACCTTGAAAGCCGTGCGATCGAAATGCGGCACGCTTGTGACCTCGGCCAGGGCAAGCACCATTCGCGTAAAATGTGCAGCATTGACCATAAGCCTATGATCCAAAATAAAAAAGCAGGGCACAAGGCCCCGCTCTTATAAGTTAAATCGACAATACCTTGGTCTTAGGCTCGCTGTTCAGCGTGCGGCCAAGGCTCCTCCCTTGACGTTGTCGATCGTTAGCGGTTGAACCGCCTTGGCTTTATTGTGACGGGAACCTAACAACAGATTTTCTGTCTGTCACGTAGATTCTGCATAGCAAGCATGCTTGAATCGTATGGACGGTTACGATCTGAGTGGGCATCAACAAAAGCCTTGAGTCCTAGGCATGTCTCCTGAAAGTGGTTACCGGTTTCAGGACGAAGACATGCGTAAAACAAGAAGCTAAAGCGGAGGAGCGAGCCCGATAGGGCGTGACGCGCTTTAGCCACCAATTTCGGAGTTCCCATGCGCCTTTCCCGCTATTTTCTGCCGGTGCTGCGCGATGTGCCCAAGGAAGCCGAGATCGTCTCGCACCGGCTGATGCTGCGTGCCGGCATGATCCGCCAGCAGGCCTCCGGCCTCTATTCCTGGCTGCCGCTGGGCTACAAGGTGCTGATGAAGGTCCAGAAGATCATCGAGGAGGAGCAGAACCGCTCCGGCGCGATCGAACTTTTGATGCCCACGATCCAGTCCGCTGATCTTTGGCGCGAATCGGGCCGTTACGATGCCTACGGCAAGGAAATGCTGCGCATCGAAGATCGCCACGAGCGCGAATTCCTCTATGGCCCGACCAATGAGGAAATGGTCACCGACATTTTCCGCACTTATGTGAAGTCCTATAAGGACTTGCCGCTGAACCTCTACCACATCCAGTGGAAGTTCCGCGACGAGGTGCGTCCCCGTTTCGGCACCATGCGTAGCCGCGAGTTCCTGATGAAGGACGCCTATTCTTTCGATCTCGACAAGGACCGCGCCGTTGCCGCCTACGAGCGCATGTTCGTCGCTTACCTGCGCACCTATGCCCGCATGGGCCTGACCGCCATTCCGATGCGCGCCGATACCGGCCCGATCGGCGGCGACTTGAGTCACGAGTGGATCATTCTGGCCGAAACCGGCGAAAGCCAGGTCTTCTGCCATCGCGATCTCCTCGATAAGCCCATCCCCGGCCAGGATGTCGATTTCCGCGGCGATTTGAAGCCGATCTTCAACGATTGGACGTCGCTCTACGCCGCCACCGAGGAAATGGTCGATCACGCCGAATACGAAGCCTCGGTCCCGGAAGACAAGCGCGTCTCGGCTCGCGGCATCGAAGTCGGCCACATCTTCTATTTCGGCACGAAATATTCCGAGCCGATGAAGGCCTCTGTCACCGGCAATGACGGCAAGGAAACCATTGTCCACATGGGCTCCTACGGCATCGGCCTGACCCGTGTCGTGCCCGCCATTATCGAAGCCAGCCACGATGAAAACGGCATTGTCTGGCCGGTTTCCGTCGCGCCCTTCGAAGCCGTGCTGATCAATCTCAAGGCCGGCGATGCCGACACCGATGCAGCCTGCGACAAGCTCTATGCCGAGCTGACTGCGGCCGGTCTCGACATGCTCTATGATGATCGCGATCAACCCGCCGGCTCCAAGTTTGCCACAGCCGATCTCGTCGGCATTCCTTATCAGCTCATCCTCGGGCCCCGCGGCCTTAAATCGGGCGAAGTTGAAATCAAACATCGCAAGACTGGCGAGCGCGAGACGCTGCCGCTCGCCAATGCGGTCGAGCGTCTCAAGGGCCTGATCGAACCCCAGCGGATGAACGACATTTGACCACCTCAGCGCAGCAAGCCCCGGCGGGCCGGTCCACCCGGCCGTTCTCCCGGTTTGAATGGATGATTGCTGCGCGCTATTTGCGCGCCCGGCGCAAGGAAGCCTTCATTTCGGTCATCGCCAGCCTCACCATGGTTGGCGTGGCCATTGGCGTCGCGACGCTTATCGTCGTCATGTCGGTGATGAACGGCTTTCGTGGCGAGCTTCTCGACAAAATCCTTGGGCTGAATGGGCATTTCACCGCCTATCCCATCGAGAGCCAGTTCACCGATTACAAGGAAACCGTCGACGCTCTCCAGACTGTCAATGGCGTCAAGTTCGCCGTCTATTACGCCGAGGGCCAAGTGCTCGCCTCCGGCCGCGGCGGCTCGACCGGCGTATCCGTGCGCGGCATGGACGAAGAAAACCTCAAGAAGCTGACGCTGCTCTACAATTCGGCGGAGCAGGGCGGTTTTGATTCTTGGGACCAGAACGATGGCGTCGCCATCGGCTACCGCTTGGCCCAGACGCTCGGCGTCGGCCTTGGCGATCAGGTCCAGATCATCAACCCCGATAGCGGCGCCATGACGCCCTTTGGCTCGACCCCGCAGATCAAATCCTATCCGGTTCGCACCATTTTCAATCTCGGCATGGTCGAATTTGATAGTCTCTTCATGTTCATGCCGCTGCAAACGGCGCAGGACTATTTCAAGCTTTACGACGATGTCCTCAAGGCCGGCCAGGGCCCGCTCGACCCTATGGCGTCCGACGAGGAAATCGACGCCGCCTACGAGCGAATCTATCGCGCGAGCGGCGCGGAAATCTTCATCGACGATCCCGACAATGTCTCCGTCATGCGCGAACGCATCGCCGCGACGCCCGGTCTCCGGCCTTTGCTGCTCAACGATTGGCAGCAGCGCAACGAGACTTTCTTCTCGGCTCTCCAGGTCGAACGGGTCGTGATGTTCACCATTCTCTCGATGATCGTGCTCGTGGCTGCCTTCAACATCATTTCAAGCCTCGTCATGCTGGTGAAGGACAAGAGCAAGGACATTGCTGTGCTCCGCACAATGGGCGCCACGCGCGGCGCCATCATGCGCATCTTCTCGATCACCGGCACCACCATTGGCGTCGTCGGCACGCTCTCCGGCCTCGTGCTCGGCCTGATCGTCGCCGCCAATGCCGAAGCGCTGCGCTCCTCGATTTCCAATCTGCTCGGGGTTACGCTTTTTCCGCCGGAAGTCTTCTTCCTCTCCTCGCTCCCCAGCAAGACCGACCCGACCGAAGTCACTGTTGTCGTCGTCATGGCCCTCGGCCTCAGCTTCCTCGCCACGCTCTATCCCGCCTGGCGAGCCGCCCAATACGATCCTGTCGAGGCGCTGCGTTATGAGTAATTCGTTCCTGCGCCTTTCGGGTGTGCACCATCACTACGGTGAGGGCGCTACCCAGATCCGCGTCCTCGATGCGGCTGATCTTATCGTCGAAAGCGGCGAGCTCGTCGCCCTTGTCGCGCCGTCTGGCGCTGGCAAGTCGACATTGCTGCACCTCTGCGGACTGCTCGAAAGCCCGCAGTCGGGCGAAGTCGAGATCGTCGGCAACAAGACAAGCCAGCTCAACGATCGCGGCCGCACGCAGCTCCGCCGCAACACCGTGGGCTATGTTTACCAATTTCACCATCTGCTGCCCGAATTCAGCGCGCTCGAAAACGTCTCGATGCCGCAACTGATTGCCGGCAAGACACCCGCCGAGGCCAGCGTGCGTTCAATGGAACTGCTCGAACTTCTCGGCGTCGGCCCACGCGCCACCCATCGCCCAGCCGAACTCTCCGGCGGCGAACAACAGCGCGTTGCCATAGCCCGCGCCGCCGCCAATCATCCACGCGTCATCCTCGCCGATGAGCCCACGGGCAATCTCGATCCCACCACCAGCGATGTCGTGTTCGAAGCCCTCAAGGGCCTTATCCGCACCGAAGGTGCTGCCGCGCTGATCGCCACGCACAACTACGATCTGGCGCGCCGCGCCGATCGCATCGTGACCATCAAGGATGGCAAGGTCATCCCGCACACGCTGTAATAGCGTCGCCAGCGCATCGGGCTATCGGGGCTAACCGCCCTGATAGACGCTCGTCAAAACTTCGATCTCGCGCGAGCCGCCCGAGACCACCTGCACATCCCGATTGTAGACCTTCTCGCCCTGCTTGGCCAAAACGACATAGTCGCCTTCGGCAAGCACCGTGCTCGGGAACGCGCCGCGATCGGTAAACACCGTCGCGCCATCGGCCGTGTTCACAGTCCACTCGACGTCGGCGATAGCCTCGCCGCCTTCTTCAGAGACGAGCTTGAACGAGACTTCGCTGGCGTGATGATAGAGCGTTGCGTCGGTCAACTCGCCGGCTTCGACGCGCAAGTCCGCGCGCACCACGGCGTTGATGTCCCCGAAATGCGAGACGATGTGATAGGTCCCCGCGTTGAGCGTAACGATATCGTTTGGCGGCAAGCCTTCGGCAATCAACACGCGGCTCGCTTCGTCGCCGGCGGTGAAGATGTCGAACTTCAATTCGGTCGGCGGAATTGGAATGTCGCCGGTCACGGCGGAGTTGAGCCTCAGCGCTCCGGCCTCGAGATCGACGACCTTCTCATTGTTGCCGGGCACGACCGACAGCGATTCGCTTAGCTGTGCGCGGCCATAAGCGGCATGCACTACATATTCCCCTGGCGGCAGATCGAGTTTGGCGGTCGCCTGCTCCGATTTTGCCACTAGCGTCATATTGCCTTGCGCATCGGGCACACTGTCATAGACGCGCCAGATCACACCCTCTGGCACGGCTGCGCCTTCCTGCGTGATACGCGCCGTCAGGGTCACCGGTTGCGGCGCATCGGTGATTGCTGAAATGGCATCGGTAGCACTATTTGCGCCATCCGCCGCAGGAGCAGGCGCACTGGGCAGGGAGTCCGGATCAGGCCGCGGCCGGGGCAGGGGTGGGATCTCAACACTGTCTTGCGCGATGACTGTTGGCGCCGCGCTCAGTGACAGGCTGGCAAAGCCGAGAAAGGCGCAGGCGATCAGGCGAAAAACAGGCAGCATGTGGTTCGGGCCATGGATGCGGTCGGGCGCTGACCGACTCTCATAAGTATGGTGCGCGATTGGGGTTAAGCTGTGTCACAGACGGCGCGGCTTGAAAACCGCCACGGGAAAGGCTCAAAGCAATTTTACAGGCCGTTACCCGATCCCCAAGGTTCATCATGCCCGCCAATCCCGCCCTCCGCGATTATCTCCTCACCCGCCGCTCCGTCGGCCAGGCCTTCCTCGCCGAACCCGCGCCGACCGGCGACGAGCTCAATACGCTTCTCACCATCGCGACCCGCGTTCCCGATCACGGCAAGCTTGCCCCGTGGCGTCTCGTCCTGATCTCGGGTGACGCTCGCGCTGCTGCGGGCGAGAAGCTCGCCGAGATCGCCAAGCGCAAGCGCCCGGAACTCGACGAAGCCAGCCTTGATGCCGAGCGCCGCCAGTTCCTGCCGGCTCCGCTTGTCGTTGGCGTCATCTCGACGGCCAAGCCGCACGTAAAGGTCCCCGAATTCGAGCAGTTGCTCTCGGCAGCTAATGTCGCGTTCAACCTCATTCACGGCGCCTATGCGCTTGGCTATGCCGCGACTTGGATCACTCGCTGGTACACGTTCGATAAGGACGCTGCCGCGATGTTGGGCGCGAAGGATGGGGAGCAGTTTGTTGGCTTCGTCCACATCGGCACCCCGACAACCGCCATCGAAGACCGCCCGCGTCCCGATTTGTCGCAAGTCGTCACCGAATGGCGTTAACTTGCCGTCAATGTTAACGGACTGTTAGCCGTAGTAAGGCATTCCTTAACGCAATTTCGGCTCGCACTCAGGCAGTTCATGGGCGTCCAGTCCGTCTCCGTACCGCAAAATGTTGCCTCCGCACTCACTGCGGCAGGCAATCGTACGGGCGTGGATTTCTCTTATTTGCTGCAGACCGCGATTCGAGAAAGCAGCCTCAATCCGAGCGCCAAGGCATCGACCTCTTCGGCCACCGGCCTCTTCCAGTTCCTTGAAAGCACATGGCTTCAAACCATGAAGGAACAGGGCCCGGCGCTCGGCTATGGCCAATATGCCGACCAGATCCAGCGCAGGAGCGACGGCACCTACACCATCGCCGATCCCCAGACCAAAGCTGCAATCCTCAAACTGCGCGAGGATCCGCAAATCTCGGCTGATCTCGCCGCCGCCTTTACGCGACGGAATGGCGAATATTTGAAGAACCAATTCGGCCGCAATCCAAGCGCCGGAGAACTCTATATCGCCCACTTTCTGGGGGCTGAAGGCGCCGAGCGCATGTTTCGCGCCGGCCTCCAGGACCCCGACCAGTTGGCTGTCAATCTCTTCCCCCGCCAGGCCGACGCCAACCAGGCAATCTTCTATAGCAACGGCCAGCCACGGACGATTCGGGAGGTCTATCGCGTCCTCGTTGCCAAGCATGAGAACGGCACCAATGCCGCATTCTCCGCCCAGCAAATGGCCGGCCAATCAACCGCCGCGCCACCGCCACTCCCCGTCGTCCCATCCCGATTCTCGACCGACAACATGTCCTTCACCGGTCTCTTCAAAACTGTCCCCGACGTGCCTGTCGCCCCATCAGAAGCCGGTGGCTCTGCCTTTTTCACCCAGCTTTACGCCCGCTAAGCCCCGTGGATAATTTATGGTGAACGCTTCCTTAAATACTCCGCGATAGTCTTTTCTCCGCTGCGGTGCGGAGAGAGTAATGATCGAGTATAGCGAGTTTGTCCGGCTGTCCCGGTCCCACGATAGCGACGAGCGCGGACACGCTGCACACCTGGCGGCGCTTGCGTTTCTCGACCACGACGGCCCTGCGGACGAGCATGCTGCGCTCTATGCGTCTCTCATCAATTTCCTCGATGACCCATCGGTAAAAGTCCGCGCCGCCTTGGCCTATGGGCTGCTGCATTCAGAGCAGGCGCCACGCCCGATCATGATGGCGCTGCTGCAGGACAGTCCCATCATCTCACGCGCGATTCTTCAGTACTCGCCGATACTTATCGACGCAGATCTGTTCAATGCCATCCGCAAGGGGGACGCTGCAATCTGGCTGTCGGTGGCCCAGCGCGCTCAACTTTCGAGCCGCGTCGCGACACTCCTCATAGAGCGCGACGAGCCAGGTCTTGTCCTCCATATGCTGCGACGGACCGATATTTCACTAGACGCCTCTCTGCTGGTGCGGCTTGCCGCAACCCATGGGGTGGAAGCAAAGGTGCGGGGCGCGCTTCTTGCCCGCCCGGACCTTCCCGGTCCTGCTCGGCTTATTCTTGTGCAGCGCGTTACGGAAGCACTCCGCGAGACCCGACTTGTCGCTGGCGCATTGGCGCCTGAGCGGCTCGAACGCTTACTGCGCAACGGCTCGGACACGGCACTTTCAGCCATTGGCGAAGCGGAAGCCTATCTTCGTAAACGCGAGTTTGTTCAAACACTCGTGGGCTCAAGCCAACTAAATACACGTATTCTGCTGCACGCTTTGGTCACTGGCCACGTGATGTTCTTCGCGTCCTGTATTGCCGAGCTGTCCGGGGCAACACGCGAAAAGGTCTTCACTTTGCTCGAAGGTGGCAGCCGATCTGCCCTGTCCGCTCTGATGCTGCGCGCCGACATTTCGACCGCTCTCGGCAAGGTTCTGGTGCAACTCGTCCTCCATGCCCGCATTGCCGACCTCGCAGACGATACCGCAGCGCGGCATTTTGTGGTCACCGCACTCATCGAAGAGCTCATTGCAGAGTATGACGGCGTCATTCCTGAGGAACTTGAAGAAACTTTTGCTTATCTGAGCGAGCAGAACATCGCTCTGGCGCGCAAGGCGGCACGCGGCGTCATGCGCGTCTTCGCAGCGACGACGCATCTGCCGATGCTCGTCCCACCAAGCGACAATAGCCTGCCTTTGCAGCTACCTGCCGCCTGACCTAAAACTTGAATTGTTCGCTGAGAACGCGCTCTTCCAGGCTCTTTCCCGGATCGAAAAGCAGCGTGACCGCATGAGAGCGATCTTCGCGTACGGTCACTTCCCGCACGTTCTTGATCTCAATATTGTCCGCAACGGCGCTCACCGGACGCTTGTCGGCCTCCCGCAGCACGAAGCGCACGCGGGCCGCGTTACTCAGGATTGCCCCACGCCAACGACGCGGACGGAACGGAGAAATCGGCGTCAGTGCCAACAATGGCGCCTCGATCGGCAGGATCGGCCCATGAGCGGAAAGATTGTAGGCCGTTGAGCCCGCTGGCGTCGACAAAAGGATACCGTCGCAAATCAGCTCATCCAGCCGGACTTCGTCATCCACGGATATCTGGATCTTCGCCGCCTGGTGGGTCGACCTAAACAGCGAAACCTCGTTCAGAGCCAGCGCCGTCCGGGTTTGCCCAGAGGCGTCAAGCACGTCCATCGAGAGAGGATAGATTTTCGTGCGCTGGGCAGATTCGAGCCGCTCGATAATATCGGCCGACGAAAAATCATTCATCATGAAGCCGACAGAACCGAAGTTCATGCCGTAGACAGGCGTGTCCTGTTTCATCGCCAAGTGAAGCGTTTGAAGCATCAAGCCGTCCCCACCTAAGGCGACGACATAATCTGCTTCTTCAAGGCTCACATGGCCCAAAATCTTGCGAAGACTAGCGGCGGCGGCATCGGCCCCGGCCGTTTCGTTGGTCACGACTGATACGCGAGGCTTGGCCAAACCGCTCACATTGACACCTTAAACGGGCCGAGCGTTTTGCTCTGCCAGGTTACCGCCAATGTCGCGGTTAAACTGGTGCCGGCAGCAGGGTTCGAACCCGCGACCCCCTGATTACAAATCAGGTGCTCTACCAACTGAGCTATACCGGCACGCTGCTGGCCGTTTAGCATTGGGGCAGGGGGCTCGCAAGGGATTCCAAGCGCAATTCAGGTCTTCGTTTTGCCCCTAGACGTCTTTCCGTTTTTGTCCACGGGCTGTTCAAGCTTTTTGTCCCCCGACTTTTGGCCGACATCGTTGACGTTGTCGTCCATTTGTTCGCCGTCTTCGGTCTCAAGCGGAGCGGGAGTAGATTTGTCTATGCTCATGAAACGATCCTCCATGAGAAACGCAATCCATCCCACCTACCAAGGTTCCGGCCCCTAACGGGAAGAAAAGCCGAGAGAATTATTTTTCCGCCTCTGATCCATCGTGCGCCAAAGGTTGGGTGTCAGTCCGGCAGAATTGAAGTGGTTTGTCTGACTTTCGGCTCAACGTGCACAAAATTGCCCGAGGTGCCTGAAACCACTGGTTTTGCGGGACTTTTGGCCTTGATGCAGCCTATGTTTCAAACGTAATTACGAGCCTAAAGCCCGGCAAAATCTGTCCAGTTTGGAACGAACGTGACCCACAGCCGCCTGACCCATCTGCAATCGCTGGAAGCGGAGAGCATCGAAATTCTGCGCGAGGTCGCGGCGAGTTTCGAGCGGCCAGTGATGATGTATTCGATCGGCAAGGATTCGAGCGTGCTGCTGCATCTGGCGCGCAAGGCGTTTTATCCGAGCAAGATTCCGTTTCCGCTGCTGCATGTCGATACGACATTCAAGTTCAAGGAAATGATCGCGTTTCGCGAGCAGACGGCGGAAGAGTATGGCTTCGATCTGATCCGGCACACAAACCAGGAAGGCGTGCGCGACGGCATCAACCCGTTCGACCACGGCTCGTCGCGCTACACAGACATCATGAAGACCGTAGCACTGCGCCAGGCGCTGAATGCGGGCAAATATGATGCCGCGATCGGTGGGGCGCGCCGGGACGAGGAGAAATCGCGCGCCAAGGAGCGTGTCTTTTCGCACCGCAATGCCAACCATGCCTGGGACCCGAAGAACCAGCGGCCGGAGCTCTGGCGCACGTTCAATACGCGTCTCAATCCCGGCGAAAGCATGCGCGTATTCCCGATCTCCAATTGGACCGAGCTCGACGTCTGGACCTATATCTACGCTGAGCACATCCCCATCGTACCGCTCTATTTTGCCAAGCCCCGGCCGGTGGTCGAGCGCTCCGGTACCTTGATCATGGTCGACGACGAACGGCTGCCGCTCGAGCCCGGTGAGACGCCGCGCATGGAAACCGTCCGGTTCCGCACACTTGGTTGCTATCCTTTGACCGGAGCGATCCGCTCCGATGCCGCCGACCTTCCATCCATCATCATGGAAATGCAGGCCAGCCGGACCTCCGAGCGCGAAGGCCGGCTGATCGACAGCGATTCCGTCGGTTCGATGGAAAAGAAGAAGCAGGAAGGCTATTTCTGAGATGAGTTTGGCCATGCCCGCACCCACCAACGCACTCGATATCTGGCTTGCCGAGCAGACCGACAAATCTCTGCTTCGCTTTCTCACCTGCGGAAGCGTCGACGACGGTAAATCGACGCTGATTGGTCGCCTGCTCTACGACAGCCAGCTCATCCTCGATGACCAATTGACGAGCCTCAAGAAGGAAAGCCATAACCGCACGGTGGGCGACGAGGGCATCGACTTTTCGCTGCTGGTCGACGGGCTGGCGGCTGAGCGGGAGCAGGGCATTACCATCGACGTTGCCTATCGGTTTTTCTCGACCGACAAGCGCAAGTTCATCGTTGCCGATACGCCGGGCCATGAGCAGTACACGCGCAACATGGCGACGGGCGCTTCCAATGCGGATCTGGCTCTGTTGCTCGTTGATGCACGTAAGGGGCTGCTGACCCAAACCCGGCGCCACAGTTTTATTCTTTCGCTTGTCGGCGTGAAGCATGTGGTCTTGGTCGTGAACAAGATCGACTTGGTCGGATACGATCAGTCCGTCTTTGATAAAATCGAGGCCGACTACCGGGAGTTCGCCCGGGATCTAGGTTTTCAGACGCTTGCGGCGGTGCCGGTTTCGGCGCTGCGTGGCGACAATATTTTGACGAAAAGCGAGCGGATGCCGTGGTTTACCGGCCAGCCGCTCGTGCCTTATCTCGAAACCATCGAGGTGGCGCAGGACAAAGCGGATCAGCCGTTCCGCTTCCCGGTGCAGTGGGTAAACCGGCCGAACCTCGATTTCCGCGGGTTCTCGGGGACCGTCGCTGCAGGCTCGGTCAAGGTGGGCGACGACGTGCTTGTCGCCGCCTCGCGCAAGCCGGCCAAGATCGCCGACATTGTCACCATGGACGGGTCGCTGACGAGCGCTGCAGCGGGACAAGCGGTGACCTTGGTGCTGGATCGGGAAATCGACGTCTCGCGCGGAGATGCGCTATCCCATCCCGGGACGACGCCGGAATTCTCCAATCAGTTTCAGGCCAAGCTCGTTTGGATGAATGACGAACCCGCCTATCAGGGACGGTCCTATCTACTTAAAATCGGTGCCCAAACGGTACCCGCGACCATAACCGACATAAAATTCCGCACCAATGTGAACACGCTGGAGCACGTGGCCGCGAATAAGCTTGAGCTCAATGAAGTCGGCACGGTGACGATCGCGACCGACCGGGCGATCGCGTTTGATGCCTACGCCGACAATCCGTTGACCGGCGGCTTTATCCTCATTGACCGGCTTTCCAATGCCACGCTCTCGGCGGGAACGATCGAGTTTGGTCTTCGGCGGGCGCAAAACCTGACCTACCAAGCCTTTGACGTGAACCGCGGCGTGCGCGGCACGATGAAGGGGCAGGAGCCGCAAATCGTCTGGTTCACCGGGCTATCCGGATCGGGAAAGTCGACCATCGCCAATCTGCTCGAAAAGCGTCTTACAGCCGAAGGGCGGCATTGCTACATTCTCGACGGGGATAATGTCCGTCACGGGCTCAACAAGGACCTTGGCTTTACGGAAGCTGCGCGTGTCGAAAACATTCGCCGCGTTGCCGAGGTCGCCAAGCTGATGGCCGATGCCGGGCTGATCGTCCTCGTGTCGTTCATCTCACCGTTCGAGAAGGAACGCCAACTCGCTCGCGAGATCGCTGGCGATATCCGGTTCACCGAGGTTTTTGTCAGCACGCCGCTTGAAGTGGCCGAGGCGCGCGATCCCAAGGGGCTCTATGCGAAGGCAAGGCGCGGCGAGATCAAGAATTTCACCGGCATCGACAGTCCGTTCGAAGCACCGCGCAATCCTGATCTGACCTTGGACGCCGGAGCCGAAGAGCCAGTGGTCTTGGCCGACCGGCTGCATGACTGGCTGAAAATCTAGGCTGCCGGACCGATCCTTTCGGAGTTCGGCAGCGGGGCAAAATCGAGCTGATCGATGTCATTGAGGGTTTTCATAAGAAGGCCCCGGAAGACCGGCTCGGTTTCGTCGCGGTGGGCGATGATCTTCGGCAGGCCATTGATCTCGCCGACTAGGGAATTGCCGATCGCTTGGTCGAATTCTGCGCGCATCAGTTCCAGCGCCCTGGCGCCGGGTCCGACGATCAGGATATGCGAGGGATCGTAGATCGCCATCATACGGCTGATGCCGTAGCCGACAGCGCGGCCAGCGACGTTGAAGGCGTGCTTGGCCGCGCGATCTCCGGCTTCGGCCCGCTGCATCAGCATTTCATATTGTTGTGCCGGGACGGCGGCGGCAGGCGGCGCGGTTTCGGGCACCGAGAAAGCTGTGCGCAGCACGGCATAATCTGCGGCATAGGCCTCGATGCAGCCGCGCATGCCGCAACGGCAGAGCGCGCCATTCGGCAGGTGATTCATGTGCCCGAATTCAGTCGCCCCTTCATCGCCGCGCCCCATGATCTGGCCACGAAAAGTGACGCCCATGGCAACGGTCGAGCCGATAAACACCGTGGCGACGCTGGCATCATGCAAAGTTGGATCGAGCCAGCGTGCGCCTTCGGCAAGCAAGACGCCGCGCTTATGAAGCGTAACCGGCAGGTTGCGTTTTTCGGAGAGCTCGGACACGAACGACGTGCCGGCAAGCCGCGGGATGGGAGACCATCGCAGACCCTGCCCATCGCGCTGCAGGATACCCTGGACCGAGATGGCGACCCGGCGCAAAGATAGGGCAGCCTGGGGCGTACGGATCAACAGTGCCGTGAGGCGTTCGGACAGGAAGTCGGTCGGTTTCTGATACGCAAAAGTGTCTGGAGTCAGCGAGGTTTCGATGCGGTCGACGAGGACGCCGCCATAATCGATAAGCGACAGCCGCGCGCGATTGACGTCGATTTCGAAAAGCGCGAGATGCGCGGCATCGCGGGCGAAGTGCACGAGTGTCGCTGGACGTCCGCGGCTGCGGCCATCCACACGATCGGCGGCGACCTCGCTGACGAGACCCTGCACCAGAAGATCGGACATGATCGCGGTCATACTTGCGTGGCTGAGACCAGTGAGGCTTGCGAGGGCCGTGCGCGATTGCGCACCCTGCATGCGCAGCGCGCTTAAAACCAGTCCACGGTTTTGCCGACGGACGCTGTCACTATCGCTGACGGTTCTCGTCAAGCAGTTGTCTCCCTCACTCCGTCTTTAGACACCAAAGCCCAGCGATAGACGCAACCTCGATTTTTTTCACGGCCCGAATTTGACGTTGACACGCCAAGTTTTGCCATGCGACGTCGTTTTTCGGGCAACAAAAGAGCCTTGCCGCACCGACGGCCCGAGGGATTCAGCAGGTCGAGATGCGCTACTGGCCTGATGCCCAAGGAAGGACTTGGATGAACAAGCAGTTCGCGGTGGTCTTGCTGGCTTCTGCTGCGCTTTCAAGCCCTGCCTGGGCTGAGGACGGCGTGGTTATCGGCGTTTCCTGGAATAATTTCCAGGAAGAGCGCTGGAAGACCGACGAGGCTGCGATCAAGACGGCACTCGAAGAGGCTGGCGCCACCTATATCGCGGCAGACGCTCAGTCCTCAGCGTCCAAGCAATTGACCGACATCGAGAGCCTGATTAGCCAGGGAGTCGATGCGATCATAGTGTTGGCCCAAGATAGCGAAGCGATCGGGCCTGCGGTTGCCGCCGCTGTCGCAGAAGGCATTCCGGTCGTCGGCTATGACCGGCTGATCGAAAACCCTGACGCGTTTTATCTGACTTTCGACAACAAGGAAGTCGGCCGCATGCAGGCTCGCGGCGTGTTCGAGCTAAAGCCTGAGGGCAATTACGTCTTCATCAAAGGCAATCCGACCGACCCCAACGCTGACTTTCTGTTTCAAGGTCAAATGGAAGTCCTGCAACCGGCGATCGATGCCGGGGCGATCCGAAATGTCGGTGAAGCCTATACCGACAACTGGAACCCCGAATATGCCCAGTCGAACATGGAGCAATTTCTGACCGCCAATAATAACGAGGTCGACGCCGTCGTCGCATCTAACGATGGCACTGCGGGCGGGGCAATTGCGGCGCTGGCAGCCCAAGGTCTTGCGGGATCAGTGCCGGTTTCAGGTCAGGATGGCGATCATGCCGCGCTCAATCGCATCGCGCTGGGGACGCAAACGGTTTCGGTGTGGAAAGATTCTCGCGAACTGGGCAAGAAAGCTGCGGAGATCGCGATCGAACTCGGCTCGGGGACGCCGCTTGATGCCGTACCGGGTGCGATAAAGTTTTCCGATGGCCCCAAAGGCGTCGAGATGAACGCTGTGTTGCTGACGCCGGTGCCGATCACGCGGGACAACCTCGGGCTTGCCATCGATGCAGGCTGGGTCACCAAGACGCTGGTTTGCCAGGGCGTCGCGCCCGGCGCTGTTGCCGCATGTAACTGAGGCGAGAACCAGTTAGAATGATCGCCTTGATAGTTTTTCGCGCGCGCCGGCGACATGGGTTTGACGCGCAGCGATCCGGAGACCTGAATGGCTGACCAAGACGCCATTTTCACGCCAGCTCATCCCAGCAGCTTTGCGCAAAAACCCCTGCAGCGATTCCTGATCGCCACCGAGGTCGATACGCGTCTGCTCGGCATGATCGGGGCGCTGGCGATCATCTGGATCGGGTTCAATGTCTTTTCGGGCGGGCTGTTTCTGACGCCCCGAAACCTCTGGAATCTGTCGGTTCAAACGGCCTCCGTTGCGGTGATCGTCACCGGAATGGTGCTGGTCATCGTCACCCGCAATATCGATCTTTCCGTGGGCTCCATTCTTGGCGTCGTCGGGATGGTCATGGGCGTGATGCAGACGCAGTTCCTGCCGGTTCAGCTTGGCTTGGGCCTTGGCCATCCACTGATCTGGATCCTGTCGGTCCTGGGCGGTTTGGTCGTCGGCGTCGGGATTGGTGCGCTGCAGGGTGCCATCATTGCCTATCTGCGCGTGCCGGCATTCATCGTCACTCTTGGCGGCTACATGGTGTGGCGTGGCGCGGCCTGGTGGGTCACCATGGGCCGCACCGTTGCGCCACTTGACCCAACTTTCCAGTTGATGGGCGGTGGACCCGCTGGCTCGATCGGGGCAACCTGGAGCTGGGTCATCGGCGTCGTCGCCTGTGTCGCCATTATCGCGGCGATCTATTTCGACAGGAAGCAGCGGCAGAGGTTCAATTTTCCCCAGCGACCGCTCTGGGCCGAAGCGACGATCGCGATCTTTGGATGCGGCACGACGATCGCGGCTGTGTGGATCGCCAATGCCTATCCCTGGCCGGTACGGATCGCCGAAAATTATGCCGCCGCCAATGGCCTTGCAGTGCCGGAAGGCGGTCTCTTTATTTCTCACGGCATTGCAGTGCCGGTGCTCATCGCGGTGGGCGTCGGTGTGGCGATGACGTTCCTCAGCCGACGCACGCGTTTTGGCCGCTACGTCTATGCCATGGGCGGAAATCCCGAGGCGGCTGAGCTGGCCGGGATCAATACCCGTTGGGTCACGGTCAAGATATTCATGCTGATGGGCGGGCTTTGTGCCATCGCCGCAGCAATTTCGAGCGCGCGCCTCAATGCTGCGACCAATGCCCTCGGCACGCTCGACGAACTCTATGTCATCGCCGCAGCCGTCATCGGCGGCTCATCGCTAGCTGGCGGCGTGGGCACCATCGCCGGCGCCATGCTTGGTGCGGTGGTGATGCAATCTCTTCAATCCGGCATGGTGCTGATGGGGCTCGATAGCCCGCTGCAATCCATTGTGGTCGGCGTCGTCCTGGTCTTCGCGGTCTGGCTCGACACGCTCTACCGTCGGAATAAGCGCTAGGAGCGCAGACTATGCTGGATAAAAGCGCACCCCTGGTCGAGATGACGGATATCTCGATCGCCTTCGGCGGCATCAAGGCCGTTGACCATGCGTCCATTACCCTCCATCGCGGCGAGGTCGTCGGCCTCTTGGGCCACAATGGTGCGGGCAAATCGACGCTGATCAAGATCCTTGCCGGCGCCTATAAGCGTGACGGCGGTGAGATCCGGATCAATGGCGAACCCGCCAGCATCAACAACCCCCGCGATGCCAAGGCCTATGGGATCGAGACGGTCTACCAGCAGTTGGCGGTGGCCGATAATGTCGATGCTGCAGCCAATCTGTTTTTGGGCCGCGAGATGGTCACGTCGCTCGGGACGCTCGACGACGCCGCAATGGAATCGCGCGCTCGGGAAGTCATGGGCCGGCTTAACCCCAACTTTCAGCGGTTCAAGGAGCCGGTCCGGGCGCTTTCTGGTGGGCAACGCCAATCGGTAGCGATCGCACGCGCCATCCTTTTCAATGCGCGCATTCTCGTCATGGACGAACCCACGGCCTCGCTCGGCCCGCAGGAAACGGCTCAGGTTGGCGATCTCATCAAGCAACTCAAGGCTGATGGCATCGGGATCTTTCTCATCAGCCACGATATCCATGACGTCTTCGATCTGGCGGACCGGGTCGTTGTCATGAAAAACGGTCAGGTGGTTGGCGAGGCGCGCACCAGTGATGTCACCAAGGACGAAGTGCTGGGGATGATTATCATGGGTACTGTACCGCCTGGTGCGCGGCTAGGGCCCGGAGCCATCCGCGGCTGATCGCGTTGCCTCGCGAGGATCGGCATTGAGGGCAGGGGGACGGGATGGAATATAAGGGCTTGCGCGGCGCCGCCTTGGCGCGGGTTATGCCGCGCCATGCGCCATTCTATTTTGGCCTCGCGATTGGCGCCATCGGCTTGGCGATATCGCTGCTGTTCTTTCCAAAATACGCGGTAAGCGTTGGCGCCAATTGCTTCTTCGCGGCCTATCTGGTGCTGACGCTGATCAAGTTACCGCATTTGACTGCAACTTACCTGCAGAAGCACGCGCGAGACGAGGATACGCCTGGATTTGGCCTCCTTCTTATTGTCCTCATCGTTATCCTCGCCTCAGTCGTTTCGCTCTTCCTTGCGTTGAATCAGGACGGCGGCCCTGAGGCGGCCGAGATCGTCGCCAGCGTGGGATCAGTGGTTCTTGGCTGGTTCATCGTGCAGGTGATGGGGGCCCTCCACTACGCCTATGAATATTATCAGGCGCCAGATACCGAGAATGGCTCAGACATCGAGGGCGGGCTTCAGTTTCCCGGTGACGAAAAGCCTGATGGCATCGCCTTTCTCTATTTCTCTTTTACGGTCGGGACTTCGGTCGCAACATCGGACACCAAGGTCACGACCAATGAAATGCGCAAACGGGTGATGACTCATCTGGTGTTCGCGCACTTCTATAACACCGTGCTGCTGGCGGCTGCCGTCAACGTCATGCTGGGCTCGGGCGGGGGCTGAACCCATGAAGAGTCCGTTTGCCAATTCCATGAGAAAAAAAGTCGGATAGCGACAATACTGTTGCATCGACCCGACAGGTCAAATAGGTACTGCGACGAAGGCCGCGTGGCGGAGTGGTTACGCAGCGGATTGCAAATCCGTGCACTCCGGTTCGATTCCGGACGCGGCCTCCATTATCCAAACATGTTCAGAACTGCTCCGAAACGCTTGACCGCGTTCGGCTTCAGCTTGCTAGTTCGCTGGCGGGTGGATATTCACGTCCGGCATATGACACTATGGGCAAGTGCCAATGGACGACTACCGAAGCGCCAGGATGGCAATGATCGACAGCCAGCTCCGCGCGAGTGGCGTGATGGATCGTGGTATCCTTTCGGCTATGGCCGAACTGCCGCGCGAGTTGTTCGTCGCCGAACATCGTCGGCCAGTCGCTTATGTCGATGACGTCCAGCCACTGGCGCATGGCCGCTTCCTGTTGTCCCCCTCGCAATTCGCGCGCATCGCGCAGCTTGCCAAGATCGCTCCGACCGACCGCGTGCTCGATGTCGGCACGGCGAGCGGATATTCCGCAGCCATCCTCGCGCGTCAGGCGCGCGAGGTGATTGCAGCCGAGCATGTCGAGCAATTGGGCCAATTGGCGCAAAAACATCTTGAGGCGCTGGGCGTCAGCAATGTTTCCGTGGTGTCTACCGACGATGCACTCGCCACGTCCGGCGCGTTTGACGTCATCATTGTCGAAGGCGCTCTCGATGCAGAGCCCGGCGACCTGCTCAAACTCCTTGCCCCGAATGGTCGCCTTGTCGCTCCAATCCTGAAGCGCGGTGTTGCTGTCGTTGGCACTTATTCGAGAGGCGACAGAGGCGTAATGTTTACGTCAGCCTTCGATGCGACAATGCCGCGCCTGCGGAATGACGTCGTCGACGACGAATTCAGGTTCTAGCGCGCCCGATGTTGCGAATCCGCCACGTCGGCAAAAGAAGCATGCGTTAATAAATGGTTTGCATTGCAATGGTTGGTTGTAGACCCCAAATGCCGCGCGTATGGGTAATTGGGTCGAAGGCGGGGTACCTGAAGTGAAAAAGTTCGTAACAGCGGGCGCGGTCGCTATTCTGCTGGCCTTGAGCGCAAGTGGCGCTGCTCGCGCCCAGTCGATAACCGATGCGCTGACAGCAGCCTACAACCACGCGCCAGACCTGCAGTCAGCCTTGCTTGCTGCCAAGGCCTCGGCAGAAGACATTGTGCGTGCCAAATCGGGCAAGCTGCCCACGATCGGGGCGTCTGTTGCCGGGTCCAATAGCTGGAGTCTCGTGGGCGGTCAGTTTACGACGGGCAACCAGATTACGACTGGTGTTTCCTACAACCAGACGATCTTCGACAATTTTCAGACCGAAGCGCAGATCGAGGCGGCACGCGCAGCGGCCGAACTTTCCGAATATCAGATCCGCAATTCCGAGCAGACCGTGCTTCTTGCAGTGGTCCAGGCCTATATGGACGTATTGAGCGGCCGCCAGCTCGTCGCCTTGCGCCAGGACAATATCAACTTCTTCCAGGCGCAGTCGCAGTCGTCGCAAGACCGCCTTGATGTTGGTGAAGGTACCCGTATCGATGTCGCGCAGGCTCAGGCGCGCCTTGCCCAGGGGCAGGCTGCATACCGCGCCGCCCAGAGTAGCCTTGAGGTCAGCCAGGCGACATTCCAGCGTCTCGTCGGCGTACGTCCCCAGCAGCTCAACTCGTCGCACAATTTTGCCCGTTTGATCCCTTCAAGCCTCGATGCTGCTCTTGCAGAAGCAGAGGTTGGGCACCCGGCCATCATGATGTCCAAGGCGGCCATCCGCGCTGCCCAGGCTGGCAGCGATGCCGCCGAAGCGGCCTTTGGGCCGACGGCGTCGATCAATGGCCAGGTGGGTAGCCGCTGGACCAATGGCGGACCGACCGACGGCTTCAGTGGCTCGCTCGGCTTTCAGGTGACTGTGCCGATCTATGCTGGCGGCGCAATCGGTGCAGGTGTTCGCAAGGCCAATCTCAACCAGATCAAGTCTGAAGTCGACGCGATGTCGACCTATGATCAGGTGCGCGAGGCCGTTATTTCGGCTTGGGCCGGCATCCAGGCCGCCGATGCGCAAATCCAGGCAGCGCAAGCTGCTTCGCAGGCCGGCAACACTGTGCTCGAAGGCACGATCCAGGAGCGCGACCTCGGCACCAGCACAACGCTCGATGTGCTCAATTCCCAGGCCGAGCTGACGACCGCCAAGGAAAGCCTGATCAACGCGCAGACCCAGAAGGTTATTGCGACTTTCTCGCTGCTCTCGGCCATGGGCCGTCTGACGGCGCAAGATCTGGGCCTGCCGGTCGAAGTGAAGTCTGCCGTCAACTATACCCAGTCCGTCGAGGACGTTTGGCAGGAACTCCGCACCGTCGCAGAGTGACTGCTAAAAATCCAGTTCTTGTGGCCGGGCATGTCCCGGCCACAACTTTTTGTGGATCACCGCGGAACTGGCAGCCTAGTGATTCCTTCCTCTTCTATAACGCGTTAAGGTATGCGTAACGAATCGGAGGGGCGGCTTGCGGAAGTCTCTCTTGAGGGTCGAGCGTAAGTTGAGAGGCACTTATGAATAAGCCGGCTGCCAAAGAACCATCCATGGATGAAATCCTGTCTTCCATCCGGCAGATCATTGCCGACGATGATGACAGTGCGGCTCCGCGTCGTCCTTCGCTGCAGATCGCGCCCGATCCGATGGAAGCCATGTCCTTCTCCGGCGTGCCGAGCGATGACGATGGCGAACCTCTCGAGCTTTCATCGGCACAGATCGTCGCGGAAAATGATGATGCTGGCGCCGACATGGGCTTCGAAGCCCTTTTGGCTGACGCTCAAGCACAGACTGCTGAAAGCGCGCCAGCACTGGTCGTGCCCGATGACATTAGCTTTTCCCCGGCCGATAGCGCTTCAAGCGTGAATGAGCCTGAGTCAAACGTCGCCGAACTGCCGAGCTTTGATCCGATCTCGTTCGGCGTCGAAGAAGAGCGCGCACCAGAGCCAGAATTCGCGCCCGAACCAGAATTTGTACCTGAACCAGAAGTTGAGGCCACCTCCGTGCTTTCTGCTGTCAGCAATGAAGAAGACCACTCGATCATCGATACGCCGGCTGGGGCTCCTGCCTATACCCGTCCGTCGATCGCTTCCATTTCGCCAATGCCGGATCGCCAGTTGAGCGCCGATATCGCCGAAGGCCTTCTTGAAACCACGACCAAGGCCGCCGTTCGCAGCTCGATCGGCAAGCTTGGCGCGGCAGGCCTGGGCACCATCGCTTCGCCAGCATTGGGCAATGGTGGATTGACCATTGAGGCAATGGTGCGCGAACTGCTGCGTCCGATGCTCAAGGAATGGCTTGATGAAAATCTGCCGGCGGTTGTCGAGCGCATGGTCGAAAAGGAAATCGCTCGCGTTGCACGCGGCGATTGATCGGACCAGAACTCACCTGCGCTTTTAATCAATCGCGCAGTTGACCCTGGGACGCGCTTTTGCTTGAAGTTTCCAACCCTTTTGGGGCCCGCCATGTTCAGCTTGGCGGGTCTATCTGTTGTGAGTGACCTATGCTTGAAAAGACCTACGAGCCCGCCGCAGTGGAAAGCCGCATTTACGATGCCTGGCTGGACGCAAAGGCATTTGCGGCAGGAGCAGGGGCCAAGCCAGGCGCGGAAACGTTCACGATCGTTATTCCGCCGCCCAATGTCACCGGCTCGCTCCATATCGGACACGCGCTCAACAACACGATCCAGGATATTCTGGTTCGCTTCAATCGCATGCTGAAAAAGGACGTGCTCTGGCAGCCAGGCACGGACCATGCCGGCATCGCCACCCAGATGATCGTCGAGCGCCAGCTCGCTGAAAAGCACATGAGCCGTCGCGACATGGGACGCGAGAAGTTCATCGAGCGCGTCTGGGAATGGAAAGGCGAGAGCGGCGGCACGATCATGAACCAGCTCAAGCGCCTCGGCGCTTCGGCTGATTTTTCGCGCGAAAGGTTCACCATGGGTGAAAATGGCGCGGCGGATGATCAGATGGTTCGCGCCGTCACCAAAGTATTCGTTGAGCTACATAAGCGCGGTCTGATCTACCGGGCCAAGCGTCTGGTGAACTGGCATCCCGGTCTTGAAACTGCCATCTCCGATCTTGAAGTCGAGAATATCGAAATCAAGGGCCATATGTGGCACCTGCGCTATCCGCTAGCCGATGGGGTAACCTACCAGTTCCCGATCAAGGACGAAGAGGGCAACGTCACTGGCGAAGAAACGCGCGACTATATTATCGTTGCGACGACCCGGCCGGAAACCATGCTCGGCGACGTTGCCGTAGCAGTGCATCCGGAAGACGAGCGCTATCAGGGATTGATCGGCAAGTTCATCGAACTGCCACTAGTTGGCCGCCGAATTCCTGTCGTTGCCGATGAATATGCCGATCCCACGCTCGGCACGGGTGCTGTAAAAATCACGCCGGCGCATGACTTCAACGACTTCGAAGTTGGTGTGCGCGCCGGAGTCGAGCCGATCAACGTCTTTACGACGCGTGGCGCTATTGTCGAAGATGACTTCGTGCCGGCAAAATATCGCGGCATGGATCGCTTCGACGCGCGTAAAGCCATTGTGGCCGATCTTGCGGCTTTGGCTGAAGAGAACCCGATCCGCGGGCTCGACCATATCGAAGACAAGAAGATCATGGTGCCGCATGACGAGAAGAGCAAACTCGTCGTCATCGAGCCATTCCTGACCGACCAGTGGTGGGTCAAGGCTGATGTGCTGGCCCAGCCGGCACTTGCCTCGGTGCGCGAGGGCCGCACCAAGTTCGTGCCGCAGCAATACGAAAACACCTATTTTGCCTGGCTCGAAAACATCAAGCCTTGGTGCATTTCGCGCCAGCTTTGGTGGGGCCATCAGATCCCGGCCTGGTACGGTCCGGACAATGAAGCCTTCGTCGCTTCTAGCGAAGAGGAAGCCAAAGCGGCTGCCGAAAAGCACTATGGCAAGCCGGTCGAACTGGCCCGCGATCCAGACGTGCTCGACACCTGGTTCTCCTCCGCGCTCTGGCCGTTTTCGACGCTCGGCTGGCCGGACGAAACGGCCGAGCTCAAGCGCTATTATCCGACGGATGTGCTCGTCACCGGCTTTGACATCATCTTCTTCTGGGTGGCCCGCATGATGATGATGGGCCTTGAATTCCTCGACGAAGAGCCGTTCCACACCGTCTACATGCATGCCTTGGTCCGCGACGAGAAGGGCCAGAAGATGAGCAAGACCAAGGGGAACGTCATCGATCCTCTCAAGCTCGTTGACGAATATGGTGCTGACGCCACGCGCTTCACGCTCGCTGCCATGGCCGCGCAGGGGCGTGACCTCAAGCTTGCTATCAGCCGGGTTGAGGGTTACCGCAATTTCGTGACCAAGCTCTGGAATGCGGCGCGCTTCCTTGAGATGAATGAGTGCCGCCGCGTCGAGGGCTATGATCCCAAGGCAAACACGCTTCCGCTCAATCGCTGGATAGTCGGCGCTACGGTTCGTGCTCTTGCGACAGTTCGCGCTGGCATCGAGGACTACAAGTTCAACGAAGCGGCGAACTCGGCTTATGATTTTGTCTGGGGCACGTTTTGCGATTGGTATGTCGAATTCGCCAAGCCCGTGTTCAACGGCGAGGACGAGGCGGCCAAGGCAGAAACACGCGCGTCCGCCGCTTGGGCGCTTGATCAGATCCTGATCATGCTTCACCCGATGATGCCCTTCGTCACCGAGGAGCTCTGGGCAGAAACGGGCAAGTTTGGCACGCCGCGGGAGAATCTGCTGATCCTCACCGAATGGCCAACCTATCAGGGTCTCGAAGATGCCGCGGCCGATGAAGATCTCGCCTGGCTCATCGAGGTCATTTCAAATGTCCGTTCGGTGCGCGCAGAAATGAATGTCCCGGCCAGCGCTAAGCTGCAGCTTGTCGTCAGCGGCGCTAAAGAAGCAACGCTGGGCCGGCTCGTGGCTGGGACGTCGCTGATCACGCGGCTCTCACGTCTCGAAGAGATTTCGCCACAGAACGATGTGCCGGGCGAGTCCGCGCAGTTCGTGGTGGGCGAGGCGACCTTCGCGCTTCCGCTGGCTGGCGTCATCGACATCGGCGCGGAAAAAACTCGCCTTGAAAAGGAAGTCACCAAGCTCGACGGTGAAATTACTGGCGTCGACAAAAAGCTCGGCAACGAGCAGTTCGTCGCCAAGGCGCCCGAAGAGGTGATCGAAGAGCAGAAGGCCCGTCGCGAGGCAGCGGTCGACCGCCGTGCTCGCATCCTCGAAGCGCTGAAGCGCCTGAGCTGAGGCCATCATGACAGATGAAGCGCCGTCTCCGGCTCCCATGGCCACAACAGCCGGATTGTTGGGCGCAGGGACGGTGCTGATTTTCGACGGCAAGGGCGGCGTCAGGCGCCACACGTCTGACGATGAGCTGCCAAAGGCGCCATTGCGCGGCTTCGTGCTGATCGCGGGCAATTCGCGGGCGCCCGAATTCCGTGTGTGGATGAAGGGCGAACTCGGCGACTTTCATGCCGATCTGCTGTCGGCGCCAAGCACGCGGGCTCGCTGCACGGTTGTGGGCGACAAAGCACTCGTGGTGATCCGCGTCGCACGCCCAGGCGCCGAGCCAGATGATATGGGGCGACAATTGATGTCGCTGCTGATCGAAAAGGGCCGCGTGACGATCGCGTCCGAATTGAATGTCGCGGACTTCCTTGGCCTGCCGAAATGGGAGAGTTCCCACCATGCGCCTGTGTCGCCTGCCGATCTCGTCGCCAGGCTCGGGCTCAGAGCCGCGGACCGGCTAGAGCCCCTGGTCGAGATGCTCGGCGATCGGCTCGATAATATAGAGGAATCGCTGATCATCCAGAATACCTCGACGGCGCAATCACGGTTGAGCCACCTACGTCGCACCATGATCAGTTTCCGCCGTATGGTCTGGCCGCTCCGCGATACGTTGAACACGCTCGAGATCGAAGACCTGAGCTTCTTTTCAGCAAGAGACCGGCTACGCCTCCGCGAGGCGTCCGCACGGTCGGCCCGTCTGGGAGATGAATTGCAGGCCATGTCTGAGCGTGCCGTGCTGGTCCATGAGCAGATCATCGATGCACGCGCGGAACAGATGAACCGCACCATGCTGATTCTTGCCGCGGTCACCGTCGTCTTCATGCCGCTTACTCTCGTCACCGGTGCCTTGGGCATGAATGTCAGCGGCATTCCGATGGCCAATGATCCATCAGCGTTCTGGTATGTGTGCGGCGGACTGATCTGCTTCTCGATCGCGATCGTCGTCTGGATGCGCAAACGCCGCTGGCTCTGATCTCTGTGTGACGGAATCGCAACAACGGTTTTGATTCACGCCCTAGGGCCACGCCATCAATAAATTGGCGACATTTCCTGCCACATTGTCAGCTTAAACGGGGTGCTCAAGCATTCGGGGCGGGTGTGGGCAGATTTTGGTCGACGTGCTTTCGCGCGCCTTCAAGTCTGGCTGATCGTTCCCGAACCGCTGCTAATGGCGTGATCCGCCCAGATGGTGAAGACGTGCGTGCATTGACGAATGACAAGCGTGGTGAAGAACAAGAAGCCGAACTATTCGGCGGCATGTTCGACTCCGTGAACACGTTCGCTCAAATGCTGCCGCAATGCGGATTTACCAATACTTCATACATTGCTTTTCACCGTCGGGCTTGCGGTTCAAGCTCTTTGCCAGGCGCGGCATTGCCGCTGCCTGAAATAGCAGACGCGCGCCCATTGGCACGCAAAAGGAGTAAAATGCGGAAATCGCCGGCGTTCCATCTGGCATCCGCGGTCACCGGTCTTGCGCTCTCCGTTCTGGCGCTGGCCATTCCCGCTCAGGCTCAAACTGCTGCCGACGCTGCACTCGACCTCGCCAATATGCTGGATGGGGCAGGGGGCGGTGTGTCTGGCGATGCCTATCTCTCGGCGCTTGAAGATGCTGCCGAAGCCGGCCAGCCCATGGCCATGTGGCAGCTCGGCACTATGTATGAGAATGGCGAGGGCGTCGCTAAGGATCCAGTCAAGGCTTTTGGCTACTTCGCCCAGATCGCCAATCAACACGCCGATGCTGCCCCGCGCGGCGTCGAGTCTGATATCGTGGCGCAGTCCTTCGTGAAAATGGGCGACTATTATCGTCAGGGTCTGCCCGATGCCGGCATTCCCGCCGATATCGAACGTTCGCATGCGCTGCTTTTGCATGCCGCGACTTATTTCGGTGATGCCGATGCGCAGTACCGCGTCGGCCTGCTCTACCTTCAGGACGAGGGCTTTGGTGTCAATCCCCTCCAGAGCGCCCGTTGGTTCTCCCTAGCCGCCCGGAAGGGTCATTGCCTTGCACAGGCACGACTGGGTGACATGCTGTTTAACGGCATGGACGGGATCGAAGCCCAACCCATCGAAGGGCTGATGTGGCTCAATATTTCGCACGAGCGCTGCATGGGCACTGTTGATCAGGCCCAGGTCGATGAACTGTTGAACCGGGCGGCCTCGACCGCACGGCCGGAGGACCGCGACAGTGCAGCGGCATTGGCGCAGTCGATTGCGCCCCAATTCGCGAATTTCTGAAAATTGCTGCTGAGCACAGCGGCGGCGCTAAACTCTTTTAGAGAGTGTAGCAGTCGCCGCCGCTGGCTTTGACGTTCGAGCAGATCGCGTTGGCGCTCTGAAGCGAATCTGCCGGTACGCGCACGCGATAGAAGATGCCGCGCTCACCGAGATCAACCCGCTGAACTTCGAGGCTGGCGCCGTTGAACATCGCGCCAAAGCGAGACGCAATGTTTTGGGCGCTCTGGCGTGCAGCTTCTTCGCTGCGCTGCGATGACAACTGAACATAGGCTGGCGCCGGAGCGCCCGTTGCAGTTGTGATCGATGGCGTCGTCGCTGTGGCGGTTGCCGGGGCCGGCGTTTGCGCAGGCGCAACGGTCGGAAGGGTTGCCGTCTGCGTCTGCTGAACGGGTGTTGCCGCAAGAGGCGCAGAAACGGACGCTGCGTTCTGCGTCGGTAAGTTGCTCGGTCGCGCCAAAGGCACGGGCGCAGTCTTGCCTGCTATCGGGTTGCCAGCGAGATCAACGGCCTGAACAGTCGAACCAGGTTGCACAGGCGTCACTGCCGGTGTTTCTGGCACAGCGGGCGTCTGAGCGGCAGCCGGTGTGCTTGCTGCAGCATCGGCGTTTGCGATCATGTCAGGCGTCGAGAAATCTGCCCCCGGAACATCAGGAACCGTCGGCCGATCGACTGGCAACATGGCTGAACCAGCGAGGCTGTCGCCACCGCTGACGATCGTGCCATCAGGGCGCACCGTGACAGTGCGCACCTTGCGGTTCACCAGACCTTCGGCATTGACGTCATCGGCTGCAACTTGCGTTACGGCATCGACATCAGACTGATCGCGCGAAACGATCTGCTCACTGGCGGCAGTATTGGCACCTGATATTTCGTTGAAGACCACGGACTGATTGGCATCTGCCGTATCTGTCGCCGGTGCCGGCACTTCCTTGATGGGCGTCGTATCCGCAGCCACGATTGGCGCAGGACCATCCGGCGCGCTCGTGCCCAAGCCCAGCACGGTGTAGAGACCAACCGCAGCAACTGCGAGCAGAAGCGTTGCCACCAACGGACCGGCCAGCGACCGAGTCATGCCCAGAATACGGCGGCGGGGCGCCTTGGCGACCTGCTCTGCATCGTCTTCGTCAGGAAGGCGCGCTGAAATAACAGGTTCAACCCATTCGACACGCGCGCCGCTGGTCGCAGCGGCCGCAAGAATAGCTTCTTCGATGGAGGAAACTTTAGTGGGCTGCACCGGAACGGCAGCAGCAGCGGGTTCTGCCTTTGGAATTGTCGGCGTTGCAAGGCTACGCAGGGCAGGGCTCGGCGCAGCGGGCCGCTGGTGGGCACGCGCTGCAGGGCCAATCAGCCGTTCGATTTCCTCGAGCGGATCGGGCAGCGGTTGAGCCTTGTGATGGGGCGGCGGCACGAACATTTCGTGGCTGAGATCGAACTGAGCCAGCTTCACATCCGGCACTACCGGCTCGGCAGCCTCGACATGCGCTTCGGTTTTACCGGCAGGCGTGGAGCCAAGGCCGAAAACGGGAGGAATGCCGAAGGAATCAACTTCACTCGGAAAATTCTCGCGCGGAACTTCGTCTGTCACGTCGAGCTCGACCAGTGGCTCTTCAAACGTCGGTTCCGCGATGGCTTCAGGCTCTTCCGGAACGGAGAGCTCGGCAGCGATAAGATCGGCGAGGCTATCCTGATCGAGCGCCGGCATCGGCTCGGCGATAGCGGGCGCACTATCGGTCTCAGCCTCTGGCGTATGGGCCTCGGCTGGTTCCGGACGTGTCACGACAGGTTCGGCAAAGTCAGATTGTTGCACGACAGGAACGACCGGTTCATTGCGAACAGGCTCGGCCTGGCGGGACTCAAATGAAAAAGCTGGAGGCTCTTTGCGCTCAAGCGTTCCCGCAGGAGCGACCGGGCGCTCGCGGCGATCTTCCTGAATTGCCCGTGGCTCAGGCGTCAGCGCACTAGGGCCGGGAATGCGGATGCCGCGATTGTCGGCCTGCGTCTCAACCGAAAGCGCTGGCTTGACCGGAGCTTCGGCACCAGGGATGCGAATGGGCTTGGCCGGAGGCGCAACTGGCTTGTCCGACTGTGCATCCTCGGCCATCAACCGAGCCAGCTCAGCGATCAGGTCGTCCGCGCTATCTGTCTGTCCTGCCATGAGTTTCGGCTTCGCTGTCGTCATTTGCCAGCGTCCCTAATAGCTGCAAATCCTTCTGTTGAGGATTTGCGGCGAGTTTCCACACCAATGCGCCCGAATTATGAAAGTTCTTCGGGGGCCGAGACGCCTAGAATTCCTAGGCCATTGCGCACAACCTGGCGTACGGCATCCACAAGTGCGAGTCGAGCCAATGTCAGCTTTGGATCGGCTGAGTTAACAAACCGCAAAGATGGGTCATCATTGCCCTTGGCCCAGAAGCCATGGAAGGCCGCGGCAAGGTCATGGACATAGAACGCAATCCGGTGCGGCTCGTGCGCAACAGCGGCAGCGGCGACGGTTCTCGGCCATGCAGCGAGAAGACGGATCAATTCGAGGTCAGCCGCCGAGGTCAGGACGTCGACGTCGGCAGAAGCGAGCGCTTCGGCGTCGGTCTTGAGATCAGGCATTTCGCTCTGGATCTTCCGGAAAATCGAGCAGGCGCGAGCATGCGCATACTGCACGTAGAAGACCGGATTGTCGCGCGTCTGTTCTTTGACCAGAGCAAAGTCAAAATCCATCGACGCGTCGTTGCGGCGGAAAAGCAGCATGAAGCGCGTCGCATCGGCCCCGACTTCATCGACGACGTCTGCAAGGGTGACGAGGTCGCCCGAGCGCTTCGACATCTTGAACGGCTCGCCGTTCTTGAGGAGACGGACGAGTTGGCAGATGCGCACGTCGATATCGGCTTCGCCATGGGATACGGCCTTAACCGCAGCCGAAAGACGCTTCACATAGCCCGAATGGTCGGCACCGAGCACGTTGACCATGTGCTTGAAGCCGCGAAGATATTTATTGCGGTGATAGGCGATATCGGCGGCAAAGTAGGTGAAGCTGCCGTCTGATTTGATCAGGGCGCGATCGGTGTCGTCGCCATAGTCCTTGGCCCGGAACAGAGTTTGCTCGCGATCTTCCCACTCTTCCGGCGCCTTGCCCTTTGGCGGGTCGAGCCGACCCTGATAGACCATTCCCTGTTCGCGCAGCCATTCGAGCGTGGTGTCGATATCGCCGCCCTGGCCGTGAAGCGTGCGTTCAGAGAAGAAGACGTCGTGATGGATGTTGAGCTGGGCCAGATCGGCCTTGATCAAATCCATCATCGCGGCCAGCGCTGCCTCGCGCGCGATAAGAACGGCTTCCTGCTCGGGCTTTTCGAGAAGCTTATTGCCATACTCGGCAGCCAGCGCTTGGCCCACTGGAATGAGATAATCGCCCGGATAGAAGCCGGATGGAATCTCGATGGTTTCACCCAGGCATTCGCGATAGCGCAGCAGTGCGGATTGACCGAGAATGATTGTCTGGCCGCCGGTGTCGTTGATGTAATATTCGCGCGTTACGTCGTAGCCAGAATAGGCCATGAGTGATGCCAGCGCGTCGCCAAAGATGGCGCCACGCGTGTGGCCCACATGCATGGGGCCCGTCGGGTTGGCCGAGACATACTCGACATTGACACGTTCGCCCTTGCCGAGATCGGTGCGACCATAGTTTTCGCGTTCAGCGCCGATCGACTTTAGCACCTTGTGCAGGATCGGCGTTGCGAGACGGAAATTGATGAATCCAGGACCAGCGACCTCTACCGAGGTTACGTCCGCATCAGAGTTGAAACGCTCGACAAGCGCAGCAGCCACTTCGCGTGGGTTCTTCCCAAGCGGCTTGGCAACAACCATGGCAGCATTGGTTGAAAGATCGCCATGGGCAGGGTCTCGCGGGGGCTCCACCACAACGCGCGACAGCAGATCGGTCCCGAGCTCGGGATGATCGGCAAGCAGGGCCTCGGTGACCCGGGTGGTGAAGAGTGCAAAGATATCCATGACAAACCCGCTGGAAATGCTGCGTGGCGGTTAGCGGAATTCCGGACGAGCGTCAAACAAGCGCTGGTACTCGTCAAGAGCATAGGGGTCGGTCATCCCGGCTATAAAGTCGGCGACGATCCGCGCGCGGTCGGTTGTGGAACTGGCCGAAGCTGACGCGATACCCCATCTGCCGGGCATGACGTCACTTTCCATATAGGCCGCAAACAGGCGCTCGACCACGCTTTCACTCTCGCGAACCGGGCGCATGACGGCTTCGTCGCGATAGACGCGGTTAAAGAGAACCTCTTTCAGTCCACGCTCTGCGGCCGCAGTCTCCTCAGAAAACGTAACGAGAGCTTTACCGGCCATGCGCACATCCTCGGCCGATTCCACGCCTGCCGACTCGAGGTTGAGCGCACTTTGGCGGATCACGTCTTCGATGGCGCGGGTGATCATCCTGCGCTGGACCTCGTGCGTCTGGCGCTTTGGACTCACGTCTGGATAGAGGCTTTCAACTTCCAGAACGATCGGACCGGCCATCGGGGCGTCTTCGAAATCAGTCAGTTTGACGAGACCAGCGCGCAACGCGTCGTCAATGTCATGGGCATTATAAGCGATATCATCCGAAATGGCCGCGACTTGCGCTTCGAGCGAGGCATGGCTCGACAGGCGAAGGTCCGCAATAGCGGGGATGTCGTTGACGCCAGCGGGCAAGCCTTCCGCGACATATCGACCAACAGGTTGCCCGGCGGAATCCACCATTGGCCCGTTGTGCTTGAGAATGCCCTCAAGTGTCTCCCAGGTAAGGTTGAGACCATCGTGCTCGGCATAGCGATTCTCGAGCTGCGTGACGACGCGGAGCGCCTGGACGTTATGGTCGAACCCGCCATAGGGCGCCATGGCCCGATGCAGGGCGCGTTCACCCGCGTGACCAAACGGGGTATGGCCGAGGTCGTGGCTGAGCGCGAGCGCTTCGGCCAAATCTTCGTTGAGCCGGAGGGCGCGGGCGATGGAGCGGGCGATTTGGCTGACTTCGAGCGTATGAGTCAGCCGGTTGCGAAAGTGACGGCCTTCGTGATGGAGAAAGACCTGGGTCTTGTGCTGCAAGCGCCGGAAGGCCGTCGAGTGGATGATGCGATCGCGATCGCGCTGGAATTCGGAGCGCGTCGGGCTAGGCCCAGCGCCATAAAGGCGGCCGAGAGAATCTTCCGGTTTGCTGGCATAGGGAGCCGTTTCGCTCATCTTTTCGTTCTGCTCTTTGCATCGACGCTTGCTGCGCCTATCTTATGCGCTGCGTTATGACATTACGATCGTATCGGAAACTTCCATGACTGCCGTTGCCACCGCCCAAACTGCCTCCGTGACATTGTCTGATCGCGCTGCCAAGCGCGTTTCGCGAATTCTGTCCAAGGAGCCCGCCGGAACCGTTTTGCGCGTCTCCGTCGCCGGTGGCGGCTGCTCAGGCTTTCAGTACGAATATAATCTCGTGCAGGAAACGGCCGGCGATGACGATCTGGTCCTCAGCAAGGGCGACGCAACCGTGCTGATCGATTCCATGAGCCTTGAATTCATGGGCGGCTCGGAGATCGACTTCGTCGACGATCTCGTCGGCCAGTCGTTCCAGATCAAGAACCCCAATGCCGTCGCATCCTGCGGCTGTGGAACCAGCTTTGCCGTTTGACGTCCCTGCAGCCTCGTTTATCCTTATCCATCCGAAACATAAGAAGACGGAAGAGGGTAGGGCGGAATGGACAGGACAGAAGTCGATAGGGTGATCGATGCAGCGGTGACCGGCAAGAAGCTGGTTGGCACCGTAGTTATGGCAGCGATCGATGGGGAGATCGTTTACTCTCGCGCCGCTGGTCTTGCAGACCGCGAAGAATCAGAGCCGATGCGCGAAGACACGATCTTCCGCGCGGCCTCGCTGACCAAGCCGCTAGTCGCCGCAACAATTCTCGCCATGACCGATCGAGGCCTGCTCAAGGTTACGGACCCGGTTTCGGACTATCTTCCCTATTTCACGCCGGCGCTGCCGGACGGCACACGGCCTGTCATCACGCTCAAGCATTTGCTGACGCACACCGCCGGTCTCACTTACGACTATTCCAAGGACCCGCGGATCAGTCCCGGCCTGACGGACACGACGACAAGCCTTGATGGGGTGTTGCGCCTGATCGCAGAGCAACCGCTGAATTACGCGCCTGGAACATCCTGGCTCTACTCAATGGCGATCGACGTTCTCGGCGGGGTCGCTGCTGCGGTGCACGGCACTGACCTAGCGACGGCAGTTGCGCATTACGTGGCGGGTCCGCTCGGCATGAAGGATACAGTTTTCCATCTCGATAGCGATGAGCGCCTCGCGGTGCCCTATGCCGATGGAGAGACGGAGCCGGTCCGGATGACTGATCCACACTCTGCCAAGAACCCATGGAATGCTGTCACGACTTTTTCGCCCAAGCGGATTTTCAACGCGCAGGCATTTCAGTCTGGCGGTGGCGGCATGGCGACGACCGCGCCGGATTATATGCGTTTTCTGATGGCCGTGACGCAGGGTGGTGTGCCCATTCTGGAGGCCGAGACGACCCAGGTGGCGCTGCAGGATCAGATGGGCTACGAGCGTGACCCTGGCCAAGCATTCAGCTTCTTTGGCAGCTATACCATTGATCCGGCGCGCGCCAATTTGCCTTGGACCGCGGGCACCAACAATTGGGGCGGCATCTATGGCCATGTGTGGTCGATCGAGCCGAGCCGCAAAATATGTTCGGTGTCGCTGACCAATACGGCATTCTATGGCGGCGAGCTTGAGTATCCGCTGCGGCTGCGCCAAGCTATCCACGCCTGAGACCCGAGCGGAAAGACTGCCACGATGCGTATCGCCACCTGGAATATCAATGGCATCAAAGCCCGCCTTGAGCTGCTGCTGAAGTGGCTCGATGAGGAAAAGCCCGATATCGTCGGTCTGCAGGAAATCAAGACAGTCGACGAGGGCTTTCCCACGGCCGAAATCGAGGCCCTAGGCTACAATGTCGTGACCCATGGCCAGAAAAGCTGGAACGGGGTGGCGTTGCTCTCGAAACTGCCGTTCGACGAGGTGACGCGCGGTCTGCCCGGTGACGACGCGGATGAACAATCGCGCCTGATCGAGGCGGTCTTCTCGGTCGAAGGCGGCGTTGTGCGCATCTGCAACATCTATCTGCCCAACGGGAATCCGGTCGATACCGAGAAATTTCCCTACAAACTGCGGTGGATGGATCGGCTCAATGCCTATGTCGCTGACCGGCTGACGCTTGAAGAGCCGTTCGTGCTGATGGGGGACTTCAACCTGATCCCGGCGCCGATCGATGCCCATGATCCACATGCCTGGTGGGGCGATGCGCTCTATCGGCCTGAAAGCCTCGAACGATTCCGCGTGCTAAAGAACATGGGCATGACTGACGCCCTGCGAGCCCTAACATCGGAGCAGACATTCACGTTCTGGGATTTTCAGGCTGGCGCTTGGCGCCGCAATGCCGGCATCCGCATCGATCACCTGATGCTCTCGCCTCAAGCAACCGATCGACTCGACGGCATCACGGTCCACAAGGACGTGCGTGGCTGGGACAAGCCGAGCGATCACGTGCCTGTGGAAGGCCAGTTCAGCTTCTGATTCTGCCGGTATCGCCGTCTTGACGCCCTGCGGGCTCGGGGACATGGATTGAGCATGATCGTCGCGCGGCAGATATCGCCATGAGTGAACTAGAGGCCCACTGGCTCGAAACCGAGCCGGCAGACGCCGAGGTTCTGCATGTCGATGTGCGAGGCTATGAGGGCCCGCTCGATCTGCTGCTCGACTTGGCGCGGCGGCAGAAGGTTGATCTCGCCTCGATCTCGATCCTGTCGCTCGCAGAGCAATATCTCGACTTCATCGAGACCGCGCGGGAAGGGCGGCTGGAAGTGGCTGCCGATTACCTCGTCATGGCCGCGTGGCTCGCTTATCTCAAAAGCCGGCTCATGGTGCCGCAGGCGCCGGACGATGACGAGCCCTCCGGCGAAATGTTGGCGGCCATGCTGCAATTCAGGCTCAAGCGCCTTGAGGCCATGCGGCTGGCTGCAAGTCGCCTTCTAGGGAGAGCGTGTCTTGGGCGCGAAGTTTTTGCGCGCGGCGCTGGGGAACCTCTGGTGGTAACGCGCAAAGCGAAGTGGGAGGCAAGTTACTACGAGCTTCTCAAGGCCTATTCGGCACAGCGCGAACGGGGATCCATCACCGACTATAAGCCCATTATCAGAACCGTCTGGTCGCTTCAGGATGCGCGAGACATTTTGCAGCGGCTGATCGGCGACAGCGCCGAATGGATCGCCATGGATCATTATCTCGCGGAATATCTCGCCATCCCAAAAGACCGCACCACGATCCGGGCCTCCACATTTGCCTCGAGTCTGGAGCTGGTACGCCAAGGCCAAATCGAAATCCGACAGCATGAGACTTTCGGCCCGATCCTCTTGCGCAGGCGGCAGGTGTAGCAGTGATGCACGATGACGGACCGCCGATCAGCGTTCGGGAGCGGCAATTGAGAATCGTCGAGGCAGTTCTGTTCTCTTCGCCTGAACCGCTCTCGCTCTCCGAAATTCTGCCCTATGTCGGTGAGGGTGCGGACCTGCCTTCTCTGATCGAGGACTTGCGAAACCAATATGCTCCCCGAGGCATCAACCTCGTGCGGCGCGGCGACGGATGGGCGTTTCGCACTGCCGAGGACCTCGGCTTCCTCTTGCGTCGCCAGGAAGAAGAGACCCGTCCGCTTTCCCGCGCTGCTCTCGAAACCTTGGCGATCATCGCTTATCACCAGCCAACCACGCGCGCTGAGATCGAGGAAGTGCGCGGGGTTGCGGTGGGCAAGGGTACGCTAGACCTTTTGATGGAAGCAGGCTGGGTGCGGATGCGCGGGCGCCGCCGCACGCCGGGGCGCCCTGTGACCTATGGCACGACCGACGGGTTTCTCGACCACTTCAGCCTTGAAAGCCTCACTGATCTTCCCGGGCTCGACGAACTCAAGGGGGCAGGGCTACTGTCATCGCGACTTCCTGCCTCGTTGCAGATCCCTTTGCCGTTCGATGGCGACTTGCGAGAAGACGAGGATCCGCTTGATCCGGATGATGCCGGTGTGGACGCGGAATAGTACTGGCGCTTTCGTGAGGTGCAAAAACCAACACGTTCTTGTGTTTGCCCGCGATTGAACCTATTTCTGGCGCTATGTATCGCGTGTTACGCGTTCTAGAAGTCTAGGGAGATCAACATGCACGCGCCTTCCATTTGGGGCATCCTCGTCGTCGCCGTCGTCGTGGTTCTTTTGTTCGGCCGCGGGAAGATCTCCGGCATGATGGGCGAAGTCGCATCCGGCATCAAAGCCTTCCAGAAGGGCATGAAGGATGACGATGACAAGCCGGTTGACCGGGTCACCACCACTGCCGACCTGAACGCCCGCGAAGCCGAGCGCAAGGACGTCTGATCCTTCTCGGCCCGACTAGCGACCCTGCGTCGCGCCCGGAGACTATTCTATGCTCGGTCTAGGCTGGACAGAGATGCTTGTGATCGGCGTCGTTGCGCTGATCGTCATCGGTCCAAAAGATTTGCCCGTCGTTATGGGTCGCCTCGGAAAATTCATGGGGCAGATCCGCCGCATGGGCAACGAGTTCCAACGTGAAATCAATCGGACCACCGGGCTCGATGAGGTGCGCAATCTGCGTAACTCGATCACCTCGCCGCTGAAGAAAACCGCTGAAGAAATTCGGCGCGATTTCAACACGATGACGCCGACCGGTCAAAAGCCGAGCGGCATAATCAAGCCGGCCGATCCCAAGGTCGAAAGCGTCGTCGATGAGCTTCGTGCCGCAGCCGGCATGCCGGCTGCGGCGAAGTCGAATGACGAACTCGCCGCAGACTATGGTTTCAAGCCGGGCGAAACGTCGACTGGTCCAGTAAAGGCTGCTCAAGTAAGCCAGCCCCAGCCGCTGTCTCCGGTGCCAACGGCACCGGTGGTTACGAGCGATCTTGCGCCTATTGAAACAGTCGTTGCTCCCAAGCCAAAGACCGTGCGGGCGGCTCCTGCAAAGAAGCCTCCTCTCAAGAAGGCCGTTGCCGCGAAAACTTCGGAAGTCGAAGTGCTCGCCAATACGCCCCCTGCGGTGGGTGCAGAGCTCGCGCCTGTCGCAGTGCCAAAGACGCCGCGCAAACCTCGCGTGAAAGCTGCCGTTACCGTTGCGGAAGCCGAGCCGATCGCCCCGGTTAAAAAGCCGCGCGCTCCCCGGAAGAAGCCGGAAACTCCGGAAGAAACGAAGTAGTTAAATGGCCGACGTGAATCAGCCGCAGCTCGAAAATCAGAACAAGCCAGAGATCGAAGACGAACTCGCCGGCAGCGAAGCGCCGCTTCTTGAGCATCTGATCGAGCTGAGAAAGCGTCTGATCAACTGCGCGATTGCCATCGTCGTTTTGATGGTCGGGTGTTTTCTGGTCTCGAAGAATATCTTCGATATTCTGCTCGGGCCCTATCGCGGGGTTTATGCCAACGACCCCACGCACAAGATCGAGCTGATCTATACGGCGCCGCAGGAACTCTTCTTCACCGAAGTGAACCTCGCCTTTTTCGGCGCGATCTTTCTCGGCTTCCCGTTCATGGCCTCGCAAATTTATATGTTTGTTGCGCCTGGGCTTTATAAGCATGAGCGCAAAGCGCTGGTGCCCTATCTGATCGCGACGCCCGTGTTCTTCATCTTGGGCGCTGCGATGGTCTACTTCACCGTTCTGCCTATGGCGCTGCATTTCTTTGCCAGCATGCAGACCGAAGAAATCACGCTGGTGCCGCGCGTCTCCGAATATCTCGGCTTCGCCATGACGCTGATTCTGGCGTTTGGTGTCTGCTTCCAGCTTCCGGTCGTCTTGACGTTGCTGGCGCAGATTGATCTCGTCAATGTCGACATGCTCAAGAAGGGGCGGCGTTACGCCATCGTCGGCATCTTGATCGTTGCAGCGCTGATTACGCCGCCGGATCCGATTTCCCAGATCGGGCTTGCCCTGCCGATGTACGGGCTTTACGAACTGGCAATCCTGTCCGTTCGCATGGTCCAGAAGCGTCGTGAAGCGGCCCTGGCGGCACAGGAAGCCGAGCTTTCCAGCTCATCTACCGAATAAGCGCATCGCGTTATCCCGCGGTGCAGCACGTTCTGTCCCGCGGCACTGGCAGGCACGCCCGGGACGGATTGATCCAGGCCTGCAGCAACCAGAGGCGGGCTGGGCCCGTGGTGACCGATGTTCGATATCAAGTGGATTAGAGCTAACGCCGAAGCTTTCGACGCTGCCGTTTCACGGCGCAAGAATGTTTCCGTGCGCTCCTCCGATCTTCTTGCGATCGACGACCGTCGGCGCGAGATCATCGGCCGCCTCAACGAGGCGCAGGAAAAGCGCAATACGCTGTCCAAACAGATCGGCCAGGCCAAGGCGCAGAAAGATGAAGCCAAGGCTCAGGAGCTGATGGCCGAAGTTGCGCGCCTCAAGGAGTTCATCCCGACGGGTGAAGCAGAAGAGCGCGCGGTTGAAGCCGAACTGCGCTCGGCCATGGCCGTAATTCCAAACATGATGCTCGACGAAGTGCCGACCGGCGAAGACGAAAGCGGCAATGTCGAGTATTTTGGTCCCAACGGTTCGGCCGAAACGGCTGCTCGTGTCCGTCCGGCCAAGCCAAGCTTCTCGTTCGCTCCCAAGGAGCACTACGAGATCGGCGTCGCCACCAAGGACATGGACTTCGAAGTGGCGGCCAAGCTATCCGGCAGCCGCTTCGTCATCTTGAAGGGCCAGGTCGCGCGGCTGGAACGTGCCATCGGACAATTCATGCTCGATCTTCACACCACGGAGCACGGCTATCTCGAAGTGCAGCCGCCGCTGCTCGTGCGCGATGAGGCGTTGTTTGGCACCAACCAATTGCCGAAATTCGAGGAAGACCTGTTTTTCACGCCACATGGCGACAGCCGTCTCGCGCTGATCCCGACGGCCGAAGTGCCGCTGACCAATATGGTCCGCGAGTCGATTCTGTCTGAAGAAGAACTGCCGCTGCGCTTTTCGGCGCTGACGCCTTGCTTCCGGTCTGAGGCTGGCTCGGCTGGACGCGATACGCGCGGCATGCTGCGCCAGCATCAGTTCGATAAGGTGGAAATGGTGTCGGTGACGACGCCCGAAGCCTCGATCGAAGAACATGAGCGCATGCTCGTTTGTGCCGAGACAGTGCTGCAACGCCTTGGTCTCCATTACCGGGTTATGACCCTCTGCACCGGCGACGTCGGCTTCGGTGCGCAAAAGACCTACGACATTGAGGTCTGGCTGCCTGGGCAGGATACCTATCGCGAGATTTCGTCTGTTTCTGTCTGCGGTGATTTTCAGGCGCGCCGTATGGAAGCGCGTTATCGCCCTTCCGGCGAAAAGCAGGCGCCAAGGTATGTGCACACGCTCAATGGCTCCGGAACGGCCGTCGGCCGCTGCCTCATCGCGGTGCTCGAAAACTATCAGCAGGAAGACGGCTCCGTGCTGATTCCCGAAGCGTTGCAGCCCTATATGGGCGGGCTCACCTCCATCGGAGGCAAGTAAAGCCATGCGCATCCTCATCACCAATGACGATGGTGTGGATGCGCCCGGCATCGCCATCATGGCGGAAATCGCGGCGGCTTTGTCCGACGACGTTTGGATCGTCGCGCCCGACGGCAATCAATCGGGCGCAGGCCACAGGTTCACCTTGGGCCGCGAACTGGCTCTCGAGCAACTAGGGCCCAAAAGATTTGCAGTTATCGGCGGCTCTCCGGCCGACTGCGTCGTCGCTGGGATGACGCATCTGCTCGGCGATCGGCCTGCGGATCTCGTTCTCTCGGGCGTGAATGCCGGCCAGAACCTTGGCGATATCGTCAACTGTTCTGGCACTGCGGCCGGCGCGCGCGAGGGCGCTTTGCAGGGTGCCATCGGCATCGCGATGAGTCAGGCAATCGATTACGAGAAGAGCCATACGATCGATTGGTCGAACGCGACCCGATTTGGCGCCGCAACTGTCGAAGCGATCCTGCGCTCCAAGGGCGATGAAGACGTCTTTTACAACGTCAATTTTCCCGCGTGTGAGCCGGGTGAAGTCAATGGAATCGCTGCGGTGCCGCATCAGCGCTTTTCACGATCAGCTTTCCGGTATCACCCAAGCGACAGTCACAGCGCGTTCTACGTCTCGATTCCCGAAACGCCACAGCCGCTCGATCCCGGCGCAGATTTCGAGACTTTGAGACGGCAGAACACCATTACGGTGACGCCATTTGCGCTGCAGCAAAGCGAAGCACGCGCTCTCGCAACGCTGGCCGGAATGCGCTTATCCCCAGATCGGCAATCTTAACCTTACCTATTCGACAATTTAGCCATGTCGAATTCACTCAATTCGCATCGACTTTAAATTCGTCTTTACCTTACCGGCCTAGTCTCGATTCCAGTGTTAAGTACCTGCGTGCGAGTTAGCCGATGCGTAAAAACCTGTTAGCCAGGGTGCCTAAAGGTACAGTAGCCGTCGCTGGTTTGATTGTTGCTGCAGTCGGTTTGTCCGGTTGCTCCAGCCTCGGTGCTAGAACTTTTGGTGACCCGACAACTACCGGCTCGGTCGCGCAGTCGCCGGCGCCGCAATCAATGAATCAGCAGATGCCCTCGTCGCTCGGTCCGCAGGGATCGATGCAGGTCGCTGATGCCCGTTTCCTGCCACCAGCGCCGATTGGCTCCTCGTTCGGAGCACCCAGTCAGCCTATTTCGCCCGTTCAGTCGGGCTTCATGCAGCCGGCCGGCGCGACGTCGCCGATCGGAATGGGGGCGGGTTCGCCCTCGGTTCAATCCCAGGATCTTCCTGTACTGAGTCAATCCGCTTCCATGGGAACCTCGCAAGCCATGCCCGCCATGCAGTCCTTGCCCACCGCGCCGGCAATGCCGCCCGCCGTGGCTCTCAATTCCGCTCCTTCCGGTGTCGCTCTTGGCGCGCCTCCATCCAATCTGGCTCTGCCGACCAATAGCAATGTGCCCGTCGCCGCTGCGCAGGGTGCACAGGCTGGGACGTTCACCCACACCATTGCCGGTGGCGAGTCGCTCTACACCATCGCCCGCCGCTACGAGGTCACGACCCAGTCACTCGTGCAGGCCAATGGTCTTTCCTCGCCCGACAAGATCGTCGTTGGCCAGGCGCTGATCATCCCGGGCCGTCCGGACCTCGTCCGCACGCCCACTGCGGCTCCGGCCGCGCAGCCGGTCACCCAGGTTGCAAGCGTCGGCGGCAATCTCGGCGCGCCGCCGGCCCCACTTGGTAGCCGCCCACAGGCAATGCCTCAGGCCGTGCCGCAGCAAGCTGCCGTCGCTCCCGCCGCCACGCCGGCACCGGTTGCTCAGCCAACCGCTGCTCCAGCGCCGACCCAGGTTGCCAACGTTCCGGCCGCCGAACCTGTCGCTTCGGGTAATGACAAGTTCCGTTGGCCAGTCAGCGGCCGCGTCATCACCGATTTCGCCGCATCGCGCGGCACCGGTATCAATATCGACGTGCCGGAAGGCTCTTCGGTCAAGGCCGCCGAAAACGGTACAGTCATCTATGTCGGCTCGGGCGTCGAAGGTTACGGCAACCTGATCCTGATCCGCCATCCCAATGGTTACGTCTCCGCCTATGCCCATCTCGATGGCATGTCGGTTGCCAAGGGTGCTGCAGTGTCACGCGGCGACGCGATCGGTACGGTCGGCATGACGGGTTCGGTGTCCAAGCCCCAGCTGCACTTCGAACTGCGCAAGGGCGCGACCCCGGTCGATCCGATGCCGCTGCTCGCCAGCTAAGCGACATACGTTCAAATTTTAAAGGCCGGAGCCGATCGCTCCGGCCTTTTTGTTTGTGCTCAGACCGCTTTGCCCATCTCACCCGCGAGCGTGCGGATCAGCTGAATGGCGACACGGCCGGATCGTGCGCCTCGTGTTGCGGCCCATTCGATGGCGCGGGCGCGCAGTGTTTCTTCGTCGAGGCCCAGATCATAATGGGCCGCATAGCCGCGGACCATGGCGAGATAGGTGTCCTGATCGCAATTGTGGAAGCCGAGCCATAGGCCGAAGCGGTCCGAAAGCGAGACCTTTTCTTCCACTGCCTCGCCGGGATTGATCGCCGTAGAGCGCTCGTTCTCGATCATGTCTCGCGGCATCAAATGCCGGCGGTTCGAGGTGGCATAGAAAAGGACATTGTCCGGCCGTCCCTCGAGCCCACCATCAAGAATGGTCTTCAGCGATTTGTAGCTGGTCTCGCCACTGTCAAAGCTGAGATCATCGCAAAATACGATGAACCGGGCAGGGGCGCCGGCAATGGCCCGCATCAGTTGCGGCAGGGTCTCGAGATCCTCTCGCGCAATTTCAATAAGGACCAGACGCTCAAAGTCCTCACGCGACGCGATGTCGCCGTGGATCGCCTTGACCAGCGAGCTCTTGCCCATCCCCCGCGCTCCCCATAGCAGGGCGTTGTTCGCGCCATGGCCGCGGGCAAATTGTTCGGTATTGGTCAAAAGCAGATCGCGCACATGGTCGATGCCCCGCAGCATGGACAACGGGACGCGGCTGACGCGCGGCACAGGGAGCAGCGTTCCCGCTTCTCCCTGCCAGTGAAAGGCGTCGGCGATGTCGAGATCGAGGCCAGAAGTGCTCGACGTCTCTGGGACCAACGTAACGGCAATGGCTTCGAGAGCAGTGGCGATACGGCCAAGATAGTCTTTGGTTTTCACCAGTCTATTCCTTCAAAAGACGCGCGGCATTGTGTTCCGTGAATAGCTTTGCAATCACAGGGGCCCAAATGTATAGTCCGCGCGATTTTGGCCGGGGTGCAAGTGCACAAGACCCCATACGCGTCCAGTCTTTTCAAGCGAGACTGTGTGGCGCCCTTCTCCCCACACAAGAAGAATCGTAAGGAGTTCGCCTGATGTTTGTAACGCCCGCTTTTGCGCAGGATGCAGCTGCACCCGCCACGGGAGGTTTCCAGGACATTCTGATCCAGCTTATGCCGATCGTGCTGCTGGTCATCATTTTCTGGCTGCTGATCTTCCGCCCGCAGCAAAAGCGGTTGAAAGCACAGCAGGCTATGCTCTCGGCTATCCGTCGCGGCGACACGGTCGTCACCACCGGCGGCATCGTCGGCAAGGTGACCAAGGCCGTTGACGGCGAAGATCTGGAAGTCGAAATCTCCCAGGGCGTTAAGGTCAAGCTCGTGCGCGGCATGATTGCCGACGTGCGCTCCAAGGCCGAGCCGGTGAACGACAACAAGCCGGCCTAAGCCGGAAACCAATTGGCCGGAGCCCGCGCGGCTCCGGCTTTCTGACTCTTTGAAGCCGCATGTTTTCGTCCCGAACCCGATATCTGCTTCGGGAAACATGCTCTAGGACGCCGTTTCATGAACCAGTCGCCGTTCCGCGTTGCCATCATTCTGATCGTCGCGATTGCGGGCATTCTGTTTGCCGCTCCCAATTTTCTGCCAAAAGACGTGCAGGATTCCTTGCCGGGGTGGCTGCCCAAGCCTGGGCTGGTTCTAGGTCTCGATCTCCAGGGCGGTTCGCACCTGCTGCTCGGCGTTGACGAAAATAGCATCGTTTCCCAGCGCCTTTCCGACGTGCGCCGCGACGCACGAAACGTGCTCGCCAATCAAAATGGTATCGGCAACATCATCACGACCGATGATGCCAAGCGCGCCATCTATATCGAGCTGACCGATCCTGCCCAAAAAGAGCAGGCGATGACGGCACTTCAGGGTATTCAGAACACGGTCAATAACTCGTTGTTCTCGACCGGCGTCGGCGTCAACGAACTCGCATTCAGCGACATGCCGGATGGGCGCATCCAGATTGCTCTGACGCCTGAAGGCATTACCCAGCGCATGAGCTCGCTGGTGTCGCAGTCGGTCGAAGTCATCCGCAATCGTATTGACGAGCTTGGCACGACCGAACCGACCATCCAGCGCCAGGGTGATACCCGCGTTCTCGTCCAGGTTCCGGGCTTCGGCGATTCGACACGCCTCAAGAACATCGTTTCGCAGACCGCGCGCCTGACATTCCACATGGTCTATCCGGGACTGACGGCTGATCAGGCCGAGGCGCAGGGCCTCCCCGCTGGCACCATGATCCTGCCGAGCCAGGATGGTACGCGCGAACTGCTCTATGAAGACGTTGCCCTTGGCGGTGAATCGCTCGTCGATGCCCAGCCATCCTATGATTCTCAGCGCGGTATTCCGGTCGTCAGCTTCAAGTTCGACACGCGCGGCGCCATCACCTTTGGCGAAATCACCTCCGCCAATGTCGGCAAGCGCTTTGCCATCGTCCTCGACAACACCGTGATCACCGCGCCTGTGATCCAACAGCCGATCACTGGCGGCACGGGCCAGATCAGCGGTAACTTCACGACGGCCTCAGCCAACGATCTCGCCGTTCTGCTGCGAGCCGGTGCGCTGCCAGCTAGCCTCAACGTTATCGAAGAACGCACTGTGGACGCCAGCCTCGGCGCCGATTCGATCCGCGCCGGTGTGACTGCCGGTGTCGTCGCCTCCGTGCTGGTCGTCAGCTTCATGATCATCGCCTATGGCGTGTGGGGCGTCTTCGCAAACGTCTCCTTGATCCTCAATGTCATCCTGATCTTCGGCGCTCTGTCCGTCCTCGGCTCGACGCTAACACTGCCCGGTATTGCCGGTATCGTTCTGACGATCGGTATGGCTGTGGACGCCAACGTTCTCATCTACGAACGAATGCGCGAAGAACAGCGGGCAGGGCGCACGCCATTACAGGCTATCAATGCCGGCTTCGAACGCGCCTGGGGCACGATCGTCGACTCGCATTTGACCCAGCTCGTGGCCGCCGTCGTCCTCTATTTCATGGGCTCCGGCCCGGTTCAGGGCTTTGCCGTGACGCTTGGTCTCGGCATTCTGACATCGCTCTTCACCTCCTATACGGTCACGTCCTACCAGGTGAACCTCTGGTTCAAGCGCGTTCGTCCCAAGACCCTCAAAATCCAGCATTTCCGGTTCATTCCGGATGGCACCACCATCCCCTTCATGAAGATCTCGCGCTACGTCATCGCGCTCTCGATCATCATGTCCGTGGTCTCGATCGGGGCGGCCTATTTCAAGGGCTTCAATCTCGGCATCGACTTTGTCGGCGGTACGGCTATCGAACTGCAGCACACGGGCGGGCCGGCTGACGTAGGCCAAGTCCGCACCTTGCTCGATGGGCTCGAACTCGGCGAAATTCAGGTACAGGGCTTTGGTACGCCGGAAGACGTTCTGGTCCGCGTTCAGGCGCAGCAAGGCGGCGAGGGGGCCGACCAGATTGCCGTCCAGAAGGTCAAGGATGCGCTAGCGAGCGCAGACTATGTCGAGCGCCGCACAGAAGCAGTCAGCGGTACGGTTTCGGGCGAATTGGCTTGGACCGGTACGCTCGCCGTCATCATCGCGCTCGGATGTATTCTCCTCTACATCTGGTTCCGCTTCGAGTGGCAGTTCGCGCTCGCGGCCGTCACGACGACGTCGCACGACATCATCATGACTATCGGCCTCTTCTCGCTCACCGGGCTGGAGTTCAATCTCAGCTCGATTGCGGCAGTGCTGACGTTGGTGGGTCTATCGCTCAACGAGACCGTCGTTGTTTCCGACCGTATCCGTGAAAACCTCCGGAAACACCGCAAGATGCCGCTGCCTGAATTGATCGACTTGTCGATCAACCAAACCATCGTGCGTACCTCCTTGACCCAGTTCACCGTGCTGCTGGCCTTGGTGCCGCTGGTGCTGTTTGGCGGTGAAGTGCTCCGCAGCTTCACGATCGCAATGACCTTCGGCTCGCTCGTCGGCATGTATTCTTCGGTGATCATCAACGGCCCGATCCTCATCAATTTCGGCCTCAAGCAGAAGACCGAGGAAGAAGAGGCTGCGGCCAAGAAGGAAAAGGCGACGGATGGCGCATCCGTCTGATCCAAGCGCAGCCGGCGCGGGGCATTTCCCGCGCCAGGTCGGCATCGACGCCTATGGCAATGGCGGCTTCCGTTTTGCGGATATGTCCCATCGAGGGTCATTGCTGTGCCTGCCTACAGGCATGCATAGCTGGGCGGTCGAGACGACTTCGCAATTGACCCTCGAAGCGCTGCAGCCCGTCCTTGCATTGGCCAGTCAGCTTGACGTCTTGCTCATCGGGCTCGGGTCCGACATCAGCTTCATCGCCCCTTCGATCCGCGACGCGTTTCGCGAGCATCGCGTGATCGTCGAGGCGATCCAAACCGGTGGCGCCGTACGAACCTACAACGTCCTGCTGGCCGAAGAGCGCGCGGTCGCAGGCGCCTTCATTGCCGTCGAGAACGCACGCTGATGGCTTCCGAGAGTTTTGCTCACGCTGCCAATGTGCTGCGCGAGACTGACCGTGATCGCTACATTTCGACTTTGGCTTTGCCGGCCCAACATCGCGACGGGGTTGTCGCTTTGCTGGCGTTCAACGCCGAAGTAGCGGGGATTCGCGAGCGCGTGAGCGGCCCGGCCCCGGGCGAAATTCGGCTGCAATGGTGGAACGATGCACTGACCGGCGAAGGGCACGGCTCGGTCAGGCAAAATCCAGTGGCGGATGCGCTGCTGGATACGCTGGATCGATATGCCCTGCCGCCCGGTACGCTGCAGCGACTGATCGGCGCGCGGCGGTTCGACCTCTACGATGATCCTATGCCCGATCTCGAAACGTTCGAGGGCTATGCCGGAGAGACGGCGTCGACACTGCTTCAGCTCAGCGCCATGATTCTCAATGAGGGGTTGCCAGTGGAGCCGGGCGATGCGGCCGGGCATCTCGGTGTAGCGCAGGCCATGGTTGGGCACCTTCGGGCCTTTGGCTATGTTTCGTCGCAAGGTCGAATCGTCCTGCCTTGGGCAGTACTCGAGGCCAATGGCGTGCGCGAAAGCGAGGTGTTTTCGGGCACTGAGAGCGAAGGACTGCACGAGGCACTGGGGCAGATTGCCGAGCTGGCTTCAGGTCATCTCGAAAAGGCCCGGATCGCCATCGAGGCGGCGCCGGCCGCAATCAGGCCGGCCTTCGCGATCTATCCGATTGTCGCGTCGCAGCTCAAACAGTGGCACGGCCAAAAGCATGGGGCTTTCGCTGCAAGCAAGAACGAGCCTGATTGGCGCAAGATAGCGCGGGTCGCGTGGTGGACGCTGCGCAACCGGTAGTTGCGCAGCTTTCGTTTATTGCCAGACCTTTAGATCGTCGAGAGCGCGGCTGGTAATGGCACGGCGCTTGGCCATGGTCTTTTCAGGACCGCGCCAGCGCTTGACGCCTTCGGGCTTGGTGATCGTCACTTCGGGAAAGAGGCCAAAATTGACGTTCATCGGCTGGAAGCTGCGGGCGCCGCTATAGCTTTCAGCTTCGATGTGCCCGCCGGTGACGTGGCCGATCAGCGCGCCAAGCGCGGTCGTGACGGGTGGCAGGGTCAGCGTTTCGCCACGGGCTTCGGCCGCAGTCAGGCGGCCAGTGATAAGACCGACAGCAGCGCTTTCGACATAGCCTTCGACGCCCGTTACTTGGCCGGCAAAGCGGATGCGCGGATCCGCCTTGAGGCGCATGTCTGGCCCTAAGACCTTCGGCGAATTAATGAATGTGTTGCGATGGAGGCCGCCGAGACGCGCGAATTGCGCGTTTTCGAGGCCCGGGATCATGCGGAAGACTTCGGCCTGGATGCCATAGCGCATCTTGGTCTGGAAGCCGACCATGTTCCAGAGCGTGCCCAGCGCATTGTCCTGGCGAAGCTGGACAATGGCATAGGGTTTGACCGTGGGATTGCGCGGATTGGTCAGCCCAACCGGCTTCATCGGACCGTGACGGAGCGTTTCGTCACCGCGCTCGGCCATGACTTCGATAGGCAGGCAGCCGTCGAAATAGGGGACCTTTTCCCAATCCTTGAATTCATGGAGTGGCGCGGTTTTGAGAGCCTCGACAAAGGCATAGTACTGGTCGCGGTCCATCGGCAGGTTGAGATAGTCTGCACCGGTGCCGCCGGGGCCGGCCTTGTCATAGCGCGATTGCTTCCAGGCGATGTTGTGGTCGATGCTGTCATAGTGGACGATCGGCGCGATGGCATCGAAGAAGGCCAAGGAGTCTTCGCCGGTCTTGGCGAGGATTGCTTCGGCCAATGCAGGCGAGGTGAGCGGGCCGCTGGCGATGATGACGTGACGCCAATCTTCCGGCGGCCAGCCGGCGACTTCCTCGCGCTCGATGGAAATTCGCGGATGATTTTCAATGGCTTGCGTGACCGCGGCCGAAAACGCATGGCGATCGACGGCCAGGGCGCCACCAGCGGGCAGTTTGTGCTCGTCGGCCGCGCGCATGATCAGCGAATTGCAGCGCCGCATCTCTTCGTGGAGGAGTCCGACGGCGTTCTGCTCGTGGTCGTCGGAGCGGAAACTGTTGGAGCAGACGAGCTCGGCAAAGTCCGTGGTCGAATGAGCGTCGGTGGCTTTGACGCCGCGCATTTCGTGGACGATGACAGTGGCGCCGGCTTCAGCGGCTTGCCAAGCGGCTTCAGAACCAGCGAGGCCGCCGCCGATGATGTGAATGGGTTCGTTTGACATGGCGAGCCAATAGCAAGCCCGCCATGTCGCGGCAATGGTTGAGTTAGGCGGCGCGGCGTTCGTGGCGGCCTTCGTTGATTTCTTCGGCGATCTTTTCGCAGAAGGCATCGAGGTCGCCCGGATTGCGGCTGGTGATCAGGCCCTGATCGGTAACGACCTGGCTATCTTCCCAGAGGCCGCCGGCGTTGATCACATCGGTCTTGATCGAATTGTAAGAGGTCACCTTGCGGCCCTTCACGATACCAGCTTCAACGAGCAGCCAAGGCGCGTGACAAACGGCTGCGACGACCTTTTTGTTGTCCCAGAAGGACTTGATGAATGCGATGGCATCGGGCTCTACACGCAGCAAGTCGGGATTGATCTGGCCGCCAGGAAGCACGATGGCGTCATAGTCGTCCTGCTTCGCGTCCTTGAGAGTCTTGTCGACGGGGACAGCATTGCCCCAATCCTTCTTGTCCCATCCCTTGATCTCGCCCGCTTCGAGCGAAATGACATGCACCGTGGCGCCGGCCTCCCGCAGCTTGTGCAGGGGAACTTCCAGTTCCGACTGCTCGAAGCCATTGGTGGCGACGATGGCGATCATTTTACCGGATAGATTTTGCACGGGGATAACTCCTCTGTTGCCAGGTTGGGCTAGGGCAACGAAGGGGAGTGGAGCGAGTTCCGGCCCGGCTGATCACAAGGCGCCGAAAACGAAAACACCCGCGTCTCAGAAAGATGCGGGTGTTCGGTTTATAGTGTGTAGGCAGTAAGACTTAGAGCGAATTTGCATGATCGCGAGCAACGCGATTGATATCGGTGCGCGAAATGCCCAGATCGTTGAGCTGACGATTGTCGAGAGCGCCGAGTTCACGAACGGTCTGCTGGTAAGCGGCCCACTTCTTGAAGGTTTTACGAATGTCCATTTGAATTCTCCTGTCGTTTGCAAGGAGAGATATAGTCTAACCCAACCCGGGCGAGCAGATGGAGAATGCTCAGACAAGCCATGCATTCTGTGCAGGCCAAATGGGGTCGTCGTTAAGCCTCGGTTAAGGCGCACGGCAAAAGCATGGCCGCCGGTGGGCAAACCGGCGGCCATGCTGTCTTTTGGGTGAGGCGTGACTAGCGGTCGAAGAGCGACTTGGTCATCTTCGAGAAGTCTGGGCCCGAAAGGCCCAGTAAATCGGCATCTCTCGTCGAGGGAACGTCCATTTCCCGCAACGTCTGCTTGATGTCGACGAGGCGCTTTATGCGCCAGACGGCACGTACAAACATGGGTCTATTCCCATCCGGCTGGTGGCGGCAAAGTGAGGATCGGCGCATTTTTGCTGCTTCGCCATCGGGCAAACAGCAGGCGCGGCATGCGTGGCGCGCATGCCAATTTAACCATTTTTCAGCATGACGCTTCGGCGACTGTCTAACTATCCGTCACTAAACGGGTATCTTCGGGTAACAACACGTTATCATCGAGCGCGTCCTAAGCCCGAATGCGACAAAGGGACGCTCGCTTTTGGCGAACGTCCCCTTCTTGTGATCGCTTGCCGCAGCCTATTCGGCGGCGCGGGTCGCATATTGAGGACGGCGGTCCATGACTTCCTTGAGGAAGTGACCGGTATGCGAGCGCGTGTTCGTGGCCACCTCTTCGGGGGTGCCGATGGCAACCACCTCGCCGCCGCCGTCGCCGCCCTCGGGACCCATATCGATGATCCAATCGGCCGTCTTGATGACTTCGAGATTGTGCTCGATGACGATCACAGTATTGCCGCCGTCGACCAGCTCGTGGAGAACTTCGAGAAGTTTGGCCACGTCGTGGAAATGGAGACCAGTGGTCGGCTCGTCGAGCATGTAGAGCGTGCGACCAGTGGCGCGCTTGGACAGCTCCTTAGAGAGTTTTACGCGTTGGGCTTCGCCGCCTGAGAGGGTCGTGGCCGGTTGGCCGACCTTGACGTAGCCGAGGCCGACGCGCTGCAGGGTGGCGAACTTGTCGCGGATGACCGGGACGGCCGAGAAGAACTCGACGCCTTCATCGATCGTCATATCGAGGACGTCGGAGATCGACTTACCCTTGAACTGGACTTCGAGCGTTTCGCGGTTGTAGCGCTTGCCCTTGCAGACGTCGCAGGTGACGTAAACATCGGGCAGGAAGTGCATCTCAATCTTGAGGACACCATCGCCTTCGCACTTCTCGCAGCGGCCGCCCTTGACGTTGAAGGAGAAACGGCCCGGTCCATAACCGCGCGCTTTCGCTTCCGGCAGGCCGGAAAACCACTCGCGCAGCGGCGTGAACGCGCCGGTATAGGTCGCAGGATTGGACCGTGGGGTGCGGCCGATCGGCGACTGATCGATATCGATGACCTTGTCGAGGAATTCGAGCCCGGTCAGCGAGTCATGCGGGGCAGGGACAACGCGGGCGCCGTTCAGACGACGCGCGATGGCCTGGTACATGGTGTCGATCATCAGGGTCGATTTGCCGCCGCCGCTAACGCCCGTGATGGCGACGAACAGACCGAGCGGGACATCGACCGACACGTTCTTGAGATTGTTGCCAGTCGCGCCTTTGATCGACAGCGCCTTGCCCTTCTTGCCCTCGCGGCGTTCGGGCGGGATCTGAATGCCCATGCGGCCCGAGAGATATTTGCCCGTCAGGGAATCGGGGTGATTGAGAATGTCCTGCGGCGTGCCCTCGGCGACGATATGGCCGCCATTGACGCCAGCGCCGGGACCGATGTCGAGCACGTAGTCGGCCGTCAGGATCGCATCTTCATCGTGTTCGACGACGATGACGGTGTTGCCCAGATCGCGGAGGCGCTGCAGGGTTTCAAGGAGGCGGGCATTGTCGCGCTGGTGGAGACCGATGGAGGGCTCGTCGAGCACATAGAGCACGCCGGTCAGACCCGAGCCGATCTGGCTGGCCAGACGAATGCGCTGGCTCTCGCCACCCGATAGCGTGCCCGAATTGCGCGACATGGACAGGTATTCAAGGCCCACATCGTTGAGGAAGTTGAGGCGCTCGCGGATTTCCTTGAGGATGCGCTCGCCGATCTGGCTCTGCGTTGCCGAGAGCTTGTCGGAGAGATCGACGAACCACTTCGACGCTACCTTGATCGACATATTGCTGACCTGGCCGATATGAAGGCCATCGATCTTGACCGCCAGCGTTTCGGGCTTGAGGCGATAACCGCCGCAGGCAACGCATGGCTTGGCCGACATGTAGCGCTCGATTTCTTCGCGCATGCCGGCGCTTTCGGTTTCCTTGTAGCGACGCTCAAGATTGCCGATGACGCCCTCGAAGGGCTTGCTGGTCTTGTATTGACGGAGGCCATCGTCATAGACGAAATCTATCGCTACCTTTCCCGTGCCGAACAGCACGGCGTGCTGAACCTCGAACGGCAGCTCGTTCCATGCCGTACCCGTCGAGGCACCGTAGTGCTTTACGACGGCTTGCAGGGTCTGCTGGTAATAGGGTGCAGAGGTTTTAGACCATGGCAGGATGGCGCCATCGCGCAGCGACAGGCTGGCATCCGGCACGATCTGATCGGGATCGATCTTCTGCTCGGTGCCAAGACCATCGCAAACCGGGCAAGCGCCAAAGGGGTTGTTGAAGGAAAAGAGCCGCGGCTCGATTTCGGCAATGGTGAAGCCGGAGACGGGGCAGGCGAACTTTTCCGAGAACGTGATCTGGCGAGCAGAACCGTCTTCGTTTTTCTCATCGGCATATTCGACCAGCGCGATGCCTTCGGCCAACTTCAGCGCGGTTTCAAAACTTTCGGCAAGACGGCCGGAAATATCGGGCGAGACGACGACGCGATCGACCACGACCTCGATGTCATGCTTGAATTTCTTGTCGAGCGTCGGAGCGTCTTCGATTTCATGGTATTCGCCATCGATCTTGACGCGCTGGAAGCCCTTGCGCATCAAATCGGCCAATTCCTTCTTGTACTCGCCCTTGCGGCCGCGGGCGATCGGCGCAAGCAGATAAAGGCGCGTGCCTTCGGGCAGCTCCATGGTGCGATCTACCATCTGGGAGACGGTCTGGCTTTCGATGGGCAGGCCCGTGGCGGGGGAATAGGGAATGCCGACGCGGGCGAACAGCAGGCGCAGGTAATCGTAGATTTCCGTGACCGTGCCAACGGTCGAGCGCGGGTTACGCGATGTTGTCTTCTGCTCGATGGAAATGGCGGGCGAAAGGCCTTCGATGTGCTCGACATCGGGCTTTTGCATCATCTCGAGGAACTGGCGGGCGTAGGCCGAGAGCGATTCCACATAGCGACGCTGGCCTTCGGCATAGATCGTATCAAAGGCGAGGGACGATTTTCCGGAGCCGGAAAGGCCCGTCATGACGATCAGGCTATCGCGCGGCAGCTTGACGTCGATGCCCTTCAAATTGTGTTCGCGGGCACCACGGACGATGATTTCGCGGTTCTGGCTGGGCGTAGGCTTCATGGTTCGCGTCCGTGGCTTGTCGCGCCGCAAGGCGCAGCAGCAGTGGGGTCAAAAAGGGCCGGGGAGCCCATGAGATAAGCGTCTTGTGGCGCGGCTGCAAGGCATGACCGCATAGGTGTCCTGACCGCGGCGATAACATTAGCGCGCGGCCCGGGACTTCCCAAAACAGTGTCGTTCGTCATGAACATTTGCAGAACAGGCCAGAGTCCGTCAAGAGGTCGAGGTCATGGTCAGCCCATGCCAGGCGGTGAAAGCAGCAACGGCGAGGAAGAGCGCGCCAGCACTTCTTCCAATCCAGATAGTGGCCGCCGGGTTGCCCACAAGCGCATCACGTCCGCGGCCGGCTGCGAGAGCGAGGGAGCCATAAACCGCGCCTTGCATGGCAACGGTGATGATGCCGAGGGCGAGCGCCTGGGACCAGACGGGGCCGAATTGGGGTCGCACGAATTGCGGGAAGACGGCCAGCACAAAGAGATAGGCCTTTGGATTGATGAGGCAGGTGATGAGGCCCTGACGAAAAGCGGCGCTTTCGGAACGGGTCGTCGCGCGGCCAATGTTATCGACCGTGATAGCGCTGCGTAGGAGCGTGTATCCGATCCATGCCATATAGGCTGCGCCAGCGAGGATCATGGCCTGGAAGAGCATGGTCGGGAGTTGCGTCAGGACCCCGACGGCAAGCGTGCCGAACAGCGCGTGGACGGCGCCACCGAGCATGACGCCGGCGAGGGCAGCAAAGCCCATGGAGCGGCCGCCGGTCAGCGCATTGGCGAGGATGAAAAACATATCCATGCCCGGCACGACGATGATGCCGAAGACAAGGATGGTATAAAGCCACAGCGCCTGCGCGTAATCCATGATGCTCCCCGGTGCTGAAAGGGGAATGGATGAGGCGTGCTGACAGGGTTTGTCAGGAGGGGCTCAATCGTCCTTTAGATAATTGCCGCCATCGATGACGAGAAGATCCGTCGAGTCCCGATCAGGCGCGAAAATCGAGAGCGTTTCGGTCTTGCCGTCGTCGCCCTTGAGGGTGAGTTCGTAGCCCGCGACCTCATAGGTGCCTGAACTTGCCGGGCGATCGCTGGAGACGGTGACGCCACCCATATCCGAGCTTGAAGACCCGCCACTCCAGCCATCGCGGGTGAACTTTCCATCGGGGGTGAATTTGACCGTACGCTGGACCGCAACGCTGCCGGAGCTGGTCGCTGTCATGCCGCTCGAGGCCCAGGTATAGGTCCAGGAGCCGTCGAAGCGCGTGCCGGTGTCGAATTTGGGCAAGCGGAAATAGTCGCCCTCATCGATCTTGAGATCGTCGCCGGATTTTTCGAGCGGCAGGGTTTCGGTTTCGACGACGCCAAAATCGTTGAGCATGGAGCGCATTTCGATTTTGCGCTCGCCACCGAACCAGCCGCCGCCTGTGACTTTATAGGTGCCGCAATCGGTTGGGTTTTCGGAGCACCACGCGGCGAGGTCCGTGCCGGCGGGCAGTTCGGTGCTGAACAAGCCTGCCTTGTCGAAGACCATGATCTCGCTATCCGAGGTGAAATCGAGGCCGCCAAAGGCGTTGGGCATGAGGCCGGTGCTAAGATGGGTGAAAACGCCTTCGAGGCCGCCATCGCCGGACTGAGGCTCAAGACCCTTGTCGCTGTCGCCGGCAAAACGCACGGAGCGGACGAGGGCTTCGAAGGCATCTTCGGCCTCATCTTCATGATCGCTGCGGGTGTTCATGAAGATGAGGCCGGCCAGAAGCTGTTCGTCCTCGCTCGCAATGCCGGCAATGGTCTGGCCGAGCGAAATGTCATCCTGATAACCGCAGCAGCGGTATTCGACCTTGATCGCGTGGCCATTGAGCGTGGTGCCCGCGCTGTCGGTCATCGGGTCTTCTTCGGTCATGCCATCGACCCAACTGACCATCTCCGCGACATTCGCATCGAGCTGGGCGGGGCCGGCCTTGGCGCCGACGAGCTGGATCATCGCCGCGGCGAAATCATCGTCCTCGGTCTTGGGAAATTTCTTGGTGAGCAGAATGCCTTCGGTATTTTTCTGCAGCTCCCAACCGTCGGGCGCTTCGAAGGTGATGGAGCCGAGTTTCATCTCCTCGGCAAGCGCTGGCAGCGCAGCGAGCAGACCGAGGGCGAGTGTGACAGACGGCAGGAGGGGCCGTTTCATGGCGCGAAATCCGCTCTTTTCGACACGGCGCCAGACGAACCGGTGGCTTTGGCGAGAATGAGGCGAAGGGTAAGGCAGCCAACCGCAATGGGCGATTGACTCGCAACGAACGAGAACATAAAGTGAACAAAATGCAAAGGTGTGAGCATCCGGCAGATTTGCGCCTGCTCGGACGCGAGACGGGCTAAAGTGCGCGGACGAGCGGGAGGCTGCGCAAGAGGCGGCTCACTCCGCGCTCGATCACAGAAGCGTCCCGCGACCTTGCAGACCGGGACTGAATTGGAAGGATATGCGCCATGGCTGGCAGCGTGAATAAAGTCATTCTGGTGGGCAATCTCGGCAATGAGCCCGAGGTGCGGACCCTGCCGAGCGGCGGCAAGGTGGTGAACCTGTCGATCGCGACATCCGAACGCTGGCGCGACCGCAATAGCGGTGAGCAGCGCGAAAAGACCGAATGGCACCGCGTGGTGATCTTCTCGGAAGGTCTTGCCAAGGTCGCTGAGCAATATCTGCGCAAGGGCAGCAAGGTCTATCTCGAAGGCCAGCTCCAGACGCGCAAATGGCAGGACCAATCCGGCCAGGACAAATATTCGACCGAGATCGTGCTTCAGGGCTTTAACGCCTCGATGGTGCTGCTCGATGGCCGCGGCGATGGCGCCGGCGCGGGTGCAAATGAAGGTGGCGGCGGTGGCTATGGCGGCAATGATGGCGGCTTCCGCGGCGTCAGCAATTCCGGCGGTGGTGGTGGCGCACGTCGTCCCTCGTCCAACGCGCCGGCTTTTGAATCCGGCGGTCTTGACGACGACATCCCGTTCTGAGGATTTTGATCAAAAGGGTCGCTTCGGCGGCCCTTTTTGTTGGTTAGGCTGACGGGGCAGAGGGGCGCGACAGCACATAGGTGGCGCAGGCGCCGAGGACGACCGCGACGAGCAGCGCCAGCCATGGGCCTGGATGGGCACTGATCCAGAAGAGCACATAACCGAGCGCCATGCCGGAGCAGGCCAAGGCTTTTGCGCGCGGAGCGATGACGCCGTGAGTGCGCCAATTGGTGATGGTAGGGCCGAGGATGGGGTGACCGAGGAGCCAGGTTTCCAGTCGGCGCGACGATTTCGAAAAACACCAGGCGGCAAGGATCAGAAATATCGTAGTTGGCATCAGCGGCAGGAAGGCGCCGATGATGCCGAGAGCGGTCATGACGAGGCCGAGGGCGAGATAGACCGCCCGCATGGTGCGCGTCTTGGCGAGGGCCGATTGCGGTTCGCTCATGAGTTGTCGGTGTCCAGCCAGATCGTCACCGGACCATCATTGACCAGCGCGACCTTCATGTCGGAGCCGAAGATGCCATTGGCAATAGGGGCGCCGGTTGCGGCGAGCGCCTCGGAGAAATGCGTGTAGAGCGCGTGACCGCGCTCGGGTGGAGCGGCGCGCGAAAAGCCGGGTCGATTGCCCTTGGTGTCGGCCGCGAGGGTGAACTGGCTGATGACGAGAGCGCTGCCGCCAATGTCAAGCAGCGAGCGGTTCATGCGGCCGTCATCGTCCTGGAAGATGCAGAGTTTTGCGATCTTTTGCGCCAGCCAGGAGGACTTTTGCTCGGTGTCCTCCTGCATGGCGCAAATCAGGACGAGCACGCCCGGGCCGATCTCGCCGGTGATGGCACCATCGACGGTAACGGAGGCGGACAGGACGCGTTGAATGAGGGCTCGCATGGGTGTGGTTTAGCGCCGGATGTGCCGGGTGCCCAGCGGAGATGTGTGGCGGGGAACTTTGGTGATAAAGGCGAACTGCAACTTGGTGGATTCCGCAAAACCTAGCACTACAGGCGCCGTTTGCCTTCAATGCCTTGGGAATCTTTGAGCTTCTTCAAACTCAGTTCTTCCCTCGGGTTCGACCCGAGGTCACTGGGGGAGTTAGATGCTTTTGTGGGTGGGCGAGTGGCCCTCGGGTCAAGCCCGAGGGAAGAGCGGTGGGTGGGGTGAATACACTGGAGGTGGCTAACCTCTTGTGCTTGCTTGGCTTTGAACCTCAACTGCTCGCATCCGCCGCATCATTTTGACCGTTGGCGGCACCCTGCGGCAAGAACTAGCAACTATTGCAACGTCAGTTCCGCGGAAGCGAAATCTCTTGTCTCGAGCAACAGCATTGCCGTTTTCATGTCCATACCCCGCGCAAGCTCCCGCAGTGCCAACCCTTACCGTGTAAACGGCACCTGCGCCGTCAGGCTGTCGCCGGATTCGACGTAGACGACCTCGAAGGACACGCTCATGGAGTCGTCGTTGAGGGCGATCTGGGAGGAGATGTTCATCTCCTTGCCCTCTTCGTCGGGGGTGCGTTCGCGGAGGTTGAAGACGAGGCCACCGCCGCGTTTTTGCCCGACAGCGATGCCGGAGAAGGTTGCGTTGGAGGTCATGGCGGCTTCGTAGCGGCGCGACGCGTCGACATAGGCGATGGTGCCGGCGACGGAGAGATTGGTGCCGGCGAGAGTGCAGCGGCCGCTATAGTTGATCTTCTCCTGATTGCCCTGGGTCAGTGAGAGGCGGCAGACGACGGATTCGGTGGCGGCGCCGACCAGCGTGCCGCGGCCGCGCCATTCACCGATATAGGATTTCAGCAGCGCCACTTCCGCGGGGCCCGCATAGGCGGGCGCCACGGCAATGCCGGTCGAAACCACTACGGCAGCAAAAGCAAGGGCGCGCGAAACGGGTCCGAAATGGGTCATGGTGCAAGGCCTCCAGATGTCACAACGAGCGCCCGGGCTGGTTATCGACGGATCAAAGAACGGCGCCGGAATCGGCGTTGGTTATGGTTATGCCACGGCTTTTCGAGAGCGAGAACGGGCCTCAAGCGGGACGAGGGGCTTCCCCTTCAGTTCCGCCTTCACCTGTGACCGTATCGCCAGTCGGATCGTCCGGAGTGGCGTCGTGATCGGCCGTGCGGACGCGGATCTTGCCCAAGGGATGAAAGAACTTGCCGCCGGCCATAAGGAGCGCAGGCAAGATGAAGAGATCGCCCAGGATGGCGAGGGCCAGCGTGACGACGAAGAGCGAGCCGAACAGGGCAACCTGCGGCAGTTCGGAGAACATGATGATCGCCGTGCCGGCGCAGAGAATGATGGTGGTCGCGACAATGGCGCCGCCGATGCGGAGAAGCGTGTGCTGCACCGCGTCCTCATGAGTGCGACCCTCTTCGCGGCGCCCGTGGAGATAGTGGGATAGGAAATGCACCGTGTCGTCGACAGCGATGCCGAAAGCGATCGTAAGGGCAATGACGGTGGTGAGCTGAAGACCGGAGCCGGACCACCAGAGCCAAGCCTCTGTTCCTAGAATGGGAAAGAGATTGGGGATCGCAGAGGCCAATGCGACGCGGAAAGACTGGAAGGCAAAGCCGATCAGCGCGAGATTGACGAGCACGCTGAGCGTCAGGTCGAGCTGTAGACCGCGGACGATATTGTCTGTGGCGAAGGTCGTGAGCACGCGGAAACCGCCGACTTCGGCATCGGTAATACCGGCGGAGACGAGTTGGCTTTCGACGCGGGCCACGAGATCCTTGAGCTTGTCGCTTTCCATGATGGTGGGCATGAAGCCGGTAACGAGGGCCTGCGAACCGTCATCGGTAACGAAGCGGCGCCGCATAAAGGGGCCCACGGCCTCGAGCACCTCGCCGCGGGTGAAACCGGCGTCCGTGTAATTGGACATGCTTGCAGCGGAAATAACCTTTTTCTCGCCGAGCTCCTTTTCGAGGATGTCGTGGACAACCTGGATACGCGCGAAATCGACCTCGCCGACATCCGGGTTGTGCTCGATCAGGGGCACGCGAATGTAGAGCGGGGCGACGCCGCCGACACCCTCATCAATGTTTTCGGCCGCGGTGAGGGCGGTCGATTCATTGGCGACGAAATCCTCGAATGAAAACCGCGGCTGGATGAGAAAATAGGGGATCAGCAACAGACCGGTGGCGACAATGCCGGCAATGGCGATCGGCCGGCCAAAGCGGCTGGCGAGGAACCAGGACAAGGGCAGGGGAGCCGTCAGCACGACGCTCGACTTCGGCGGCGCCTTGAAACCCATGCGGATGGCGAGCTTGAGCAGCAGCGGTTGGAAGGTCATCGAGCAGGCAAAGAGCAGGAAGGAGCCCATGGCGCCAGCCATGGAGAATTCACGCACGCCTTGGCCCGGCGTTAGGGAGAGCGAGGCGAAGCTGACCATGGAAATGAGCATGGTCAGGGCCGTGGCGGGACCAACGAGCTTGATGGTCGCATCGACCGCCTTGTTGGGCTCCATGCCGTCGCGCCAATAGGCGAGCCAATTGAAGGTGAAGAACATCGACTCGGCAAAGGAGATCACCAGCACCAGCGTCGTGACGATGATGGTGAGGAAGGAGAAGGAGCCGAAGAAGAGAAGGATCATGCCCATAGACCACATGACCGCGAGGAACGGCGTTGCGGCGACGATCAGCGCGCCCGCAATGGAGCGGAGGGCGAGAAGGGCAATGATGGAGCCGAGTGCGAAGCCGTAGACCGTGAACTTGACCTGATCGTCCACGGCGGCATTGAGCATTTCCGTGGTCCAGACCGGCGGGCCGGTGATCTCGATCGAGAGGTCATCGTTCTGGAACGGCGCGATCGTGGCCCGCAGGTTCTCGATCATCGCTTTTGCGCCGCGCTCTTTGACCAGATCCTGATTGGGGAACATGATCATCACCACGCCATCGAGATCGGGCGTGATAAGATTGCGCATCATTGGATCGTTTTGCTGCAGATCCATGAGGGCGAAGGCAACCTCGTCGGCCGTCTGCAGACCTTCGGGCACGGCCGGGACAGAGCCGCCGCCGGGCGATGGCTTGCGCAGCGTGAAGGGTGACATGGTGCCGACGGCATATTCATTGAGCTCGAGCTCAAAGGCGAGGTTTCGGACCTGCTCGATCACCTCGGGCTCGGCGAGCTTGGGCGAATTGACGAGAATATAGAGGTCGTTCTCGAAGGTGCCGAATGTTTCCGAGAGGTGCTCGTAGGCGTCGTAATAGTGGCCCGAATGGGCATAGACGCGCAGGAGATCGCCATCGACATTGGCGCGCGGGATCTGGGTGAAGCAGAGGACGGAAAAGATCAGCACCGCGAGCGCCATGAGGCGCGGGTAGCGGACGGTCGTCAGCCCGATCTGTTCAAGACCAAAGCCGATGGAACGATCATAAGTCAGGCGGGCCAGAAAACGTTTGAACCAGGAAGGGGAAGACACGACGGGCCCGACTCCGCACGCTGACGATCTGACAGAATCTCTATGTGGTTATGAAAGGTGCGTCCAGCGGTCGCGGGGCGGGCAGGGTGGCGCGGCCAGAGTGGGGCCGCGCCAGAGGGCTTATGCGCCGAGGGCGGCTTTGTTTGCCGTGATGAAATCGGCAAAGGTCGTCGGCTTCTTGCCGGTATAGCGTTCGACGGTGTCGGTGACGACGCCATGGTGGCCGGTGACGGCGTCGCGCTGGAAGGCGACGAGAGCGCCGGCAAAGCCTTCGGGGAGGCCGGCGGCGACGAGACCCTGCTGAAGCTGCGGTGGCGTGATAGCCACAACCTGGACGGGCTTGCCAGTCAGCTTGGCGAAGAGTTCCGCACGTTCGACATTGGTGATCGGCGCTGCGCCCGTGACGTCTTCGACCGTCTTGCCTTCGGCATCGAGCAGCGCACCTGCGGCAGTCTTGGCGGCATCGGAGCGGGTGACGTAGGACGTGCCACGGTCCCCGATGAGGCCGAAGAGCTGGCCCGAGGAAATGACGTGACCGGCATCGGCCAGCGTGTTCTCAGCATACATGTGATTGCGCAGGATCGTGAAATCGAGGCCGCTGGCGGCGATTTCCACTTCGGTCCAGAAATGCTCGGGGTTGAGACCGGCATCGGCATCGGGGCGCGCGGCTGGCGCAGAAGTGTAGACGATGTGCTTCACACCGGCGGTTTTGGCGGCGGTAATGATTTCCTTCTGCTGCTCGGCGCGGCGACCGACGGCATCAGTGCTGACGATGAGAAGGCGTTCGACGCCCGCAAGCGCGGTGGACAGCGTCGACGCATCGTCAAAGTCGAGCTTGCGGATTTCGGCGCCCTTGGCGGCCAGGTCTTCAAGCTTCGACGGGTCGCGCGTGCCGGCGATGACGCGGGTGGCGCCACGGGCCAGCAGTTCTTCGACCGCGAGGCGGCCCAGATTGCCAGAGGCGCCGGTGACGAGAAGGGTCGCGTTGCTGAACTTGCTCATGTCATTCTCCATAAATTTCTCTGCTTCGACTCGCTTGCTCCTGTGCATGGAGGAGAGTAAGTATCGAAAGGAGAGTGCTATCTAGGTCTTTTAGGAAAGACTGAAAAGGAGGCACTTTTTCGGGTGAAGATTACCTTGAGGTAAGTGCATGCAAAATGCGACGGGATTGGCCGAGACCTATATCGAACGCTGGAGCGCAGCGGCAGACCTCAGCGGGCCGTGCCCGGTGCGCGATGTGCTCGACAAGATCGGCGACAAGTGGAGCATGCTGCTGGTGATGACGCTCGCCTGCGGCCCCAAGCGCTTCAATGAACTGCATCGCGAAGTACCCGACATTTCGCAAAAAATGTTGACGCAGACGCTGCGCGATTTGCAGCGCGATGGGCTCGTGTCGCGCCATGTCTTCGACACCAAGCCGCCATCGGTGGAATATCGGCTGACTGATCTGGGACACTCGCTCATCGTACCATTCGGCCAGTTGATCGAGTGGGCGAACCAGAGCATGCCCTCAATCGCGAAATCGCGCGTGTCGTTCGATAAGGTCGCTTAGCTCGGAAAAGTCCGGAGTTTTCGCAGGCGGGCTGGCGCGGCAGCATGTTTGCGCTGGCGTTCGGCAGCCTTGCAGTCACGAATAATCCGTCGCACGCGGCGGAGCACGCCGATGCCGACGCCGTCCCGCGCGAGAAGCTCGGGGCCCTCCATCTTGTCGATTTCGCCGAGGGTCGAGAGCCCGGCTGCCTGCAAGCGTTTGCCGATGCCGTCGGTGTCGCGCAGGTCGATGACCGCAATCGTCTGCCAGGTTTGTGCGCCGCGAAGCCAGGCGCGATAGGTGTCTGCCATACTATTCCAATTTCGACTTACCGATGCCGGGCCAACGTTTTAGTCTCAACCCGGGTTCACAGCCTCTACACTTTGCACAGCGCACAGATCCATTCGTTTCCGGAGGTCATCATGGATTTCGCCACACCCAACCTGCCATCCCGCAGCTTCGACGCGACCGAGGACTTTTACCGTCTGCTGGGATTTCTGCGCAGCTATCGCGATGACGGCTGGATGATCCTCCAACGTGGCACAATCCAACTGGAGTTCTTCGCGCACCCCGACCTCGATCCGGCAACGAGCTGGTTTAGCTGTTGTCTTAGGCTCGATGAGCTCGACCAATTTTATGATGCCTGCCGGGCGGCGAACCTGCCTGACACGCGCACCGGCTGGCCGCGCATCCATCCGCCGCGGCGCGAGTCATGGGGCGGAACGGTCGCGGCTTTGATCGATCTCGACGGCACGCTGCTGCGCCTGATCCAGAACTGAAGCGATCTCCACAGCCGAATGCCCATAAATTGGCATTTTTCGCCGAGATCGCCTATCATTTGCGGAACAAGAATCAACGTAGAATCACCCCGTGACAGATACGCCTCAAGGTGCGAGCGGCGACATCGCTCCGATCTACATCACCGACGAAATGCGCAAGAGCTATCTCGACTACGCGATGAGCGTGATCGTGAGCCGCGCCCTGCCGGATGTGCGCGACGGGTTGAAGCCGGTGCACCGCCGCATTCTCTTCTCGATGAGCGAAAACGGCTACGAATATAACAAGCCGTTCCGCAAATCGGCCCGTGTCGTCGGCGACGTTATCGGTAAATACCACCCGCATGGCGACAGCGCGGTCTATATGGCTCTCGTGCGTATGGCGCAGGAATTTTCGATGGGCGAAATGCTCGTCGAGGGCCAAGGCAATTTCGGCTCGGTCGACGGCGATATGCCGGCGGCCATGCGTTACACCGAAGTCCGTATGCGCAAGATCACGGGCTTCATGCTCGACGATCTCGACAAGGACACTGTCGATTTTCGCGACAACTATGACGGGTCCGAGCGCGAGCCGACCGTCTTGCCGGCGCGGTTCCCAAATATGCTGGTCAATGGCGGCGGTGGCATCGCCGTGGGCATGGCGACCAATATCCCGACGCACAATCTCGCCGAAACGATCAACGCGGCTCTGGCTGTGCTCGATAATCCCTTCATCACCACGGAAGAACTGATCGAAGTTCTGCCGGGTCCGGATTTCCCGACGGGCGGCATCATTCTCGGTCGCGCAGGCATCCGCCAGGCGTATGAAACCGGACGCGGTTCGATCATCGTGCGTGGGCGCTCGACCGTCGAGGAAGTGCGCAAGGAACGCGAAGCTATCGTCATCACCGAGATCCCGTATCAGGTGAACAAGGCGACGATGGTCGAACGCATTGCCGAACTGGTGCGCGAGAAGCGCATCGAAGGCATTGCCGATCTTCGCGACGAATCCAGCCGCGAAGGCATGCGCGTCGTCATCGAAGTGAAGCGCGATGCGCTGCCCGATGTGGTGCTGAACCAACTCTATCGCTTCACGGCGCTGCAATCCTCGTTCGGTTGCAACTTCGTGGCGCTCAACGGCGGCAAGCCGGAGCTGATGAATCTCAAGCAGATTCTTGATTGCTTCATCGCTTTCCGTGAGGAAGTGGTGACGCGTCGTGCGCGGTTCTTGCTCAACAAGGCCCGCGATCGCGCCCATATCCTCGTCGGTCTCGCCGTTGCCGTGGCCAATATCGACGAAGTCATTGCGCTCATCCGCACCGCGCCCGATCCGGCGACGGCCCGCGAGCAGTTGATGACGCGCCGCTGGCCTTCGGCCGATGTCGAGCCGCTGATCAAGCTGATCGACGATCCGCGGCACCGCATCAATGACGACGGCACGTTCAACCTTTCGGAAGAACAGGCCCGCGCCATCCTCGAACTGCGTCTTGCGCGTTTGACCGCTCTCGGTCGCGACGAAATCGGGGAAGAGCTCAATGGGCTCGGCGCCGAAATCGAAGATTATCTCGATATTCTTCGTTCGCGTGAGCGGGTTCGCTCGATCATCCGCGAAGAACTCGAAGCCGTGCGCGAAGAGTTCGGCCGTCCGCGCCGCACCGAAATCAGCGACCATGCCGCCGATTTTGACGACGAGGACCTGATCGCGCGCGAAGACATGGTCGTGACCGTCAGCCATGCCGGTTACATCAAGCGCGTGCCGCTCTCGACCTATCGGGCGCAGAACCGCGGCGGCAAGGGCCGCTCTGGCATGTCGACGCGCGAAGAAGATTTCGTGGCGCGGCTGTTCGTTGCCAATACGCATACGCCGGTGCTGTTCTTCACCAGCCGCGGCATAGCCTATAAGCTCAAGGTCTGGCGCCTGCCGCTTTCGGCGGCCAATGCCAAGGGCAAGGCGCTGATCAATATCCTGCCGCTCGAGCAGGGCGAGCGGATCACCTCGATCATGCCGCTGCCCGAGGACGAAACCTCGTGGGGCAATCTCGACATCATGTTCGCGACGACGCGCGGCACCGTGCGCCGTAACTCGCTCGCCGATTTTGTCGAAGTGCGCCAGAACGGCAAGATCGCCATGAAACTCGATGATGGCGATGAGATCGTCGGCGTCGATACCTGCACGATCAACAATGACCTGTTGCTGACGACAGCCCTGGGTCAGGCCATCCGCTTCCGCGTCGACGATGTGCGTCTCTTCAAGGGCCGCGATTCCATGGGCGTGCGCGGCATTCAGCTTGCCGATGGCGACAAGGTCATTTCGATGGCCGTGATCAACCACTCGGACGCCGATGCCGAGCAGCGCGCGGCCTATCTCAAGATGAGCCGCGCGGTGCGGGGTGAAGCCGAGGCCGAAGAGCCGAGCACGGACGAAGCCGATGTCGTGGCCGGTGCGCTTGAGCCGGAACTCTATGCGTCGATGAGTGCCAGCGAGCAGTTCATCCTCGCCATTTCCGAGAATGGCTATGGCAAGCGCACCTCGAGCCACGAATACCGGATCACCGGGCGTGGCGGTAAGGGCATCGTCGCCATGGCGGTCAACAAGCGCAATGGCAATCTGGTCGCGAGCTTCCCGGTGGAAGACGAAGACCAGATCATGCTGATCAGCGATGGCGGCCAGACCATTCGTCTGCCGGTGGGCGGCGACAAGCCGATCCGCATCGTCAGCCGCGGCAGCCAGGGCGTCATCGTCTTTGATACCGCCGATGGCGAAAAGGTCGTGTCGGTCGAGCGGATCAGCGAGCCTGAAGGCGACGAGGAAGACGGTGGCGAGGCGCCACCACCACCCGAGACCACAGAGAACTAGGATCGGGGGCGCTAAGGCGCCCCTCGTCTTTTCGGGGGCTGATCGACCGCAAAGCCAATCCGAAGATCTCGATATCTTCCGCGCCAAGCTGGAGCGTGCGTTATGAGTGATGGTCAAAAAGCCAATTATGGCGCACTTCTGAAACTGCCGTTGCCACGGCGTCTGGCGCTGGCCAGCGTGCCGGCTGACTTTGCGGACTGGCTTGATTATGCGGCCGTGATTGCGCTGGTCGTCTATGCCTGGGGCGAGGGGCCGTTGGCGCTGGCTCTTTTTGCTCTCGCCCTGAGCCTGCCCTACGTGCTGGTGGGGCCATTTGTGGCGGTGTTTGTCGACCGTGCGCCGATCCGCACCGTGCTCATCTTCAGCAATCTCGGGCGCGCATTGGCAACGTTGAGCTTGGCATTCACGGGTGACACGCTGGTTCTGCTAGCGCTGGTTTTCGTGCGTGGATGCATCGATTCCGCTTTTACCCCGGCGCGGCAGGCGGCCATCCAGACCAGTACGCCAGAGCATCTCCGTGGCGTTGCCAATGGCTTGCACCAGGCGATCAACCAGACATCCAAGATCGCGGGCCCGGCAATTGGCGGCTTGCTGCTCGTCGTCTGGCCAGCGCAGAATATTTTTGTGCTCAATGCGGCGCTGTCGCTGACGGCGACGCTAATTGCCGTCTCGCTCGTTTTGCCGCCGCGGCCACCGTCAACCGAAGAGCGCGGGCGTTTCTTCACCGAGTCACTCAAGGGTATCAGCGAATATCGACGCGGCCGGCGATTAATGGTGGCGCTGATCTTTGCCTCCTGCGCCTATTTCGCCTTCTTCCTTTATGACGCGCTGATCGCGCTTCTGGCCAAAGGCTTTGGCTTCGACGAAACCGCCTTTGGCCTCGCGATTTCCGCCGCGGGATTGGGTGGGCTGCTGGGGGCACTCGTTGCGGGTCAAATGGCCGGTAAACGGCCGATGCCCACCATGGCATTGGCAGCCGTCATTTCAGGGGCGACGACCGCGGCAGTGGCTGCCTCGGCAATGATGGGCTGGACCGTGCAATTGCCGGCGTTTCTCCTGGTGCTGTGCTTCATGGGTGGAGCGACGGCGTTCATGCTTGTGCCCTATCGGACCATCGTTCAGACCGACGCACCGCCGGACCGGATTGCGCGCGTCTTTGCGGCGGGCGAAGCGGTGATCACCATGACCATGCTGTCCGCGCCATTGATCGGCAGCGCGATCGCGAGCCATTGGGGGACGCCGGCGGCGTTTCTTGCCGGGGGTGTGCTGCTGCTGGCTTTGGGCGCCATCACCCTTGTTGCGCACCGCGTAGATTGACCAAGCGATCAGACCCGCGCCTAGGCTGCGCGGCGGAGGACTTGCAAGCTCTCTCGATATTTGCTTGCTGATCAGGCTGCTGGAGAGCCGTCATGATCGACCCTGCTATTCTTGTTCCTTATATCGGTGCCTGCTTTTTGCTCGCGATCGTGCCGGGGCCTACGGTGACAGTCATCGTCGCCAATTCACTGTCGCGCGGCACGTCGGCAGGGCTCGCGATCATCGCGGGGACGCAGGCGGGCTTTTTGGTGATGACCATCATCGTCGCGCTCGGCATGCAGGCAATGGTCGCCTTCATGGGGGCAGCCTTCGATTGGCTTAAATTGATTGGCGCGGCTTACCTGATCTGGCTTGGGATCAAGATGTTTCTGAGCGATGGGCATCTCGGCGTGGCGGAGACGGATCGGCGGAAATCGATCGGCCGGATCGCATTCGAAGGGTTTCTGGTCCTGATTTCTAATCCTAAGGTCCTGATTTTTCTCGGAGCCTTCCTGCCGCAGTTCGTCGATACCTCGCGCCCGGCTTTTCCGCAGGTGCTGATACTCGGGCTGATCTTCATGCTTGTCGCTGCCTCGACAGACAGCGTCTATGCCCTGCTTGCCGGTCGAGCACGGAGTGTCTTGAGTGCTGCGCGGGTGCGTCTCGTTGCCCGTGGCGCGGGCGTGCTGCTGATGTTCGGCGGCGTCTGGCTCGCGCTGCAGAAGCGGGCTTAGTTGCCTGCGCCAACGCTTTGCACGGTGGCAACGCTTCGTGGTCCCCACGCTTGCCACGCATCGCGCCGCGTGACAAAAACCATTTGAAAACAAGAGGGAGGGGCAGATGAACGCTCTCGTTGGATTCTATCCGGGCTCGTTCGATCCACTGACCAATGGGCATCTCGATGTCATCGAGCGCGCTTGCAAGCTGGTCGATACGCTGGTGGTTGGCGTTGGCGTCAGCGCCACCAAGAAGAACCCGCTTTTCACCCATGAGGCGCGGTTTGCGATCCTGGAACAGGCGCTTGCTCCGGTCGGGCTGCGCACCAATACGGTTTTCAAGATCGTGGATTTTTCTGGCCTGATGGTCAATGCGGCCCGTGAGCATGGCGCCAAGCTCATCATTCGCGGCCTGCGCGACACCACGGACTACAATTATGAAATGCAGATGGTGGGCATGAACGCGCAGATGGCGCCGGACCTGCAGACCGTTTTCCTGCCCTCGAGCCCACCCGTGCGGCATATCTCGGCCACATTGGTGCGTCAGATCGCCGAGATGGGCGGGGATATTTCCGCCTTCGTTCCGCCAATCGTCTTCAAGGCCCTGAAAGCATCATGATGACCATTTCCCGCCGCCTCTTCTCCGGCCTCGCTCTGGCTGCCCTCGTCGCGACCGCCGCGCCTGTCATGGCGCAGGAAGGCAAGCCGCACCTGATCTTGACGCTCGAAGACGGCACGGTTGATATCGAACTGCTGCCTGAACTTGCGCCGAAGCATGTCGAGCGCGTCATCGAGCTGACCAAGGAAGGCGCCTATGACGGCGTGGTGTTTCACCGCGTGATCGACGGCTTCATGGCCCAGACCGGCGACGTGCAATATGGCAAGTCCGGCGCGCCGGGCTTCAACCTGTCGCAAGCCGGCATGGGCGGTTCGGACAAGCCGGACGTCGAAGCCGAGTTCAATTCCGAGAGCTTCCAGCGCGGCGTTGTCGGCGCGGCCCGCTCGCAGGACCCGAACTCGTTCAACTCGCAATTCTTCATAACCTATGCCGATGCGAGCTTCCTCGACGGCCAATACACGGTGTTCGGCAAGGTCGTTTCCGGCATGGAAGCTGTCGACGCGCTGGAAAAGGGCCCACAGGAAGCCAATGGCGCCGTGGCCAATCCGGACAAGATCGAGAAGGCTGTGATCGAGTATAAATAAGGGTTGCGGCGATTGCCGACACCCCCTCCCAGCCTCCCCCATCTAGGGGGAGGTGTCGGGCTGGTGGTGGGGCGAGATCGAGCCAAATACTCGATGTAGCACCTCCCCCTTGATGGGGGAGGCCGGGAGGGGGTGCCCCCGATGCTCCCTCAAAACCTTGCGCTCTCCAACCATTCGGCCTAAATCCGGGCCACCTCTTTTGAACGAAAGCGAAAATCATGGCAGATTACGCCGATCCCGAAAACACCCTCGTCATCGAAACGACCAAGGGCAATGTGGTTATCGCGATGCGTCCAGACCTGGCTCCCGGCCATGTCGATCACATCAAGAAGCTGGCCCGCGAAGGCGCTTATGACGGCGTCGTGTTTCACCGCGTGATCGACGGCTTCATGGCCCAGACTGGCGACGTGAAATTCGGCAATTCCGAAAAGCCCGATTTCAATCCGTCGCGCGCCGGCACGGGTGGTTCGCAGTATCCGAACCTCAAGCAGGAATTCTCGGCCGAGCCGCACGTTCGTGGCGTTGCCTCGATGGCCCGCGCTCAGGATCCGAACAGTGCCAATTCGCAGTTCTTCATCTGCTTCCAGGACGCGCGCTTCCTCGACCGTCAGTACACGGTCTGGGGTCAGGTGATCGAAGGCATGGAAAATGTCGACCAGATCAAGCGCGGCGAGCCGGTGATCAATCCGGACAAGATGGTCTCGGTCAAGGTCGCGGCCGACATCGCAGAATAAGTGAACTGGCGGCTTTCATAGCCGCCAATTTTTTGCCTGGGCCCAAGCGGAACGTTCGAAGTTGAAGATGGATACTCTCCTCTGGGCGCTGATGGGCGTCTTTGCGGGTGCCTGCATTGCCGTGCAGGCGCCAATCAATGCCAGCCTCGGACGAGCCCTCGAAGTGCCGATCGCGGCGGCGGCGGTGTCCTTCCTGGCGGGTGGCGTGGTGCTCTGGGCGCTGGCTTTCGGCTATAGTCATCTGACGGCGACGCCAATCAATTTTGCGGCTCCCGCGCAGTGGACATTGGTGGCCGGCGGCCTGCTCGGTGCGTTTTACGTATTCTCCAATATCACCCTGACGCCGATGATTGGCGCCGCGGCGGTGATGGCGCTGTCGGTGGCCGGGCAGTTGATGGCGGGGCTTATGCTCGACAAGGTCGGGTTCATGGGCATGGCCGTGCGCGAGATTACCATGGGCCGCGTGGCCGGTGCCGCTCTCTTGATCGTCGGTGCGGTGATGATCCGCGTGCTCTAGGCATGGCTGCTGTTCGACGCGTTCGGCAACTTCGGCGTTAGTGACCCGTTCCCGCCCGCAAGAAGGCATGCTATCGAGCCATCATGCGTGTATCCGAATTCGACTTTGACCTGCCCGAAACTCTGATCGCCCTCCATCCGGCCGAACCGCGCGATTCTGCACGGCTCTTGCTGGTGCGGCCGGGCGAAAAGCTGGAAGATCGGCATATCCCGGATCTGTTGGATATCCTGGAGCCGGGCGACGTGCTGGTGGTCAATGACACGCGCGTTCTGCCGGCCGAACTCAAGGGCAGCCGCATCCGGGGCGAATTGCGGGCCAATGTCTCGTTCAACCTTCACAAGCGGGTCGATGCGCATACCTGGCGCGCTTTTGCGCGGCCGGCCAAGAAGCTGGCGCTGCTCGATGAGCTGGAACTGGGCAATGGTCAGGCTGATGCGCTGAAGGCCCGCGTCGCCGGCAAGGGCGATACGGGAGAAGTGACGCTCAAATTCGAACTCGGCGGCGCAGCGCTCGATGAAGCCATCAAATCCCATGGCGCCATGCCGCTGCCGCCCTATATCGGCGCCAAGCGCGGCGTCGAGGAACGCGATAAGGTCGACTATCAAACTGTCTATGCGGCCGAAGATGGCGCCGTTGCCGCGCCGACTGCGGGGCTGCATTTCACCGAGCGGCTACTGCAGCAATTGACCGAGCGCGGCGTGACCATGGAACGCGTGACGCTGCATGTCGGGGCAGGGACCTTCCTGCCGATGAAGGCGGAAGACACCGACGACCACGTGATGCATTCGGAATGGGGCGAGATCGATCAGGCGACGGTCGAGCGCATCAATGCCAAGCGCGCGGCAGGTGGTCGGGTCATTGCCGTCGGGACGACAAGTCTGCGGCTGCTGGAAACGGCCTCGCGCGCAACAGGTACCCTGCAGCCCTTCATGGGCGACACCGACATCTTCATCACGCCCGGATTTCGGTTTGGGACGGTCGATGTGCTGATGACCAATTTCCATCTGCCGAAATCGACGCTCTTCATGCTGGTCAGCGCCTTCGCCGGTTTCGACACCATGAAGGCGGCTTATGCGCACGCGATAGCAAACGGTTACCGGTTCTATTCCTATGGCGACTCCTCGCTACTGTTCCGCGATCGGTCGCGCGACAGGGATGACGATATTTGACGGGCAAACGCCGCCCAATCGTCCGCTATACCAAGCGCATCGTTTCCGTCCTTGAGACCATCTCCGCTGGGGGTGACGAGAAGCTGACCTTCGATCGGCTGATCGAGGCAATGGGGCCGGGCGCGCATCGGCTGCTGATCCTGATGCTGACGCTGCTCAACATGATTCCGGGTCCGCCTGGATTCGGCGGCACGCTGGCCTGGACGACTTTTGCCGTCGCCCTGTTCATGGTGCTCGGGAAGCCGATCCGGCTGCCGAACATTATCGGCCACCGGAAGCTACCAATTGCGCCGCTGCTGAAAGGTAGCCAGCAGGTCGTGAAAGTGACGGGGATCATCGCCCGCTTTTCCAAGCCGCGCATGCGCTGGCTGACCGGCGCCGCGGCGACTGTGCCTTATGGCATCTTCGCCATGGTGATCAGCGTCGCGATGACGGTGCCGATCCCATTCGCCAATGCCGTGCCCAATGTCGGGCTCTGCGTGCTGGCATTTTCGATGCTCAATCGGGATGGGGCCGGCGTGATCGCCGGCACCCTGATCTGTCTGATCGGTCTAGGCGTGGAAGTCGCCCTGGTCCTGGCGGCGCTCAACCTCGGCGGCAGCGCCTGGAACGCGGTCTTCTAGCTTAACCGGCGGCGCTTTCGTGGACGAGATTGCCGGAGAAGCCGCATGAGGCGCCGTGATATTCGAGGCACCCGTCGCGCTCTTCCATCACCACTGTGCCATCTTCATTGAAGGTGAGGCCGACTTCGCAATAGCGCTCGGAAAACATCGGCGAGTCGCTTTCCGGATCGTACATTTCGTTCTCGACGAAGAAATTGCCGCCGCCTTCCGAGAGCAGCACTTCGCCCTCGATGCCGCCGGCGCAGCCCGGCATGTCGTTTTCCATGGGCACGACGGTTTCGATCGAAATGCCATAAGCGTCGTCTTCGATGTGGTTCAGCTCAAGCGTCAGATCGCCTTCACCGCTCCCGAGATAGGTGCCGCTATAGTCGGTAGCGTCCTGGGCAAAGATGGGCATGGAGGTGCCGAGCAGGGCGGCAGCGAGAAGCGCGGTGCGGAACATTGAAACCTCAACAGTAATCACAGGTTTGCGATTTGCGCAGGGGAGCATGGCGAAAATCCGGCATGATGGATCTGCAACCATCTCAAGGCTGGAGATTTTCGACAACGGAGCCGCAAACAGGAGCGCGTCGTGCAGGAAGCCGAAATCTTTGGAATCTCAACCGCCTGGATCATAGCCAATGTCTGGTCCATGGTCATCGCCATCGTCGTCCTGGTGGCTGGTTGGATCATTGCCAACCTCGTCTCCCGCTACGTCACTGGGCTCATGAGTTCGCGGCTGCGCAATAATGCGACGGTCGCGCCGCTGGCAGGGCAGGCGGTGCGCTATGGCATCCTGTTCGTCACCATCATCATCGTGCTTGGACAGTTCGGCGTCGAGACGGCGTCGATTCTTGCAGTGCTTGGTGCGGCCGGCTTGGCGATTGCTTTGGCCTTGCAAGGCACGTTGTCCAATATCGCGGCCGGGATCATGCTGGTCTTTCTGCGGCCCTTCAACACCGGCGACTATATCGATGCTGATGGCATTGTCGGCACGGTCGTCGAGGTTGGGCTTTTCGCGACGCAATTGCGAACCATCGATGGGCTGTATCTTTTCGCGCCGAACTCGAAACTCTCGAATGCCAAAATCATCAATTACAGCCGCGAAAAATCGCGCGTGGTCGAGGTGAAATTCAACGTGCCGCGCGCGGCCAATCTCGATGCGGTGCGCGCTGCCATCGGCACGGCGCTCGCGACGGAGTTTTCGGATGAGGGCATGAAGTCGGAAATCTGGCTCGATACCCTGGCCGATACCAATATGACGCTTGCGGCCCGCGTGCCGGTGCGGAGCAGGGATTGGTGGGAAGCCCGCTCGATCATCCAGGAGCGGATCAAAACCGTGCTGGAAGAAAACAACAATTTCGCGCCGGCAGCCGCCTGAGCTTTTGATCGCATTGCACATGGGGCAGGGTCTTTCTTCCTGCGGGCCAACCCGCTAGAACCCGCCCCATGAGCACGACGAGCAAACTAGTAACCTTCTCCCTCACGGCGAGCGACGGCATGGCCCGGCGCGGCCGCATCGACACGCCCCGTGGCGAAATCAACACGCCGGCCTTCATGCCCGTGGGCACGGCTGGCACCGTGAAAGCGATGTATCCCGAGCAGGTCCGCGAGACCGGCGCGGATATTCTCCTCGGCAACACCTATCACCTGATGCTGCGTCCCGGCGCCGAGCGCGTCGCGTCGCTTGGCGGCCTGCATGATTTCATGGATTGGCAGCGCCCGATCCTGACCGATAGTGGCGGCTTTCAGGTCATGTCGCTGGCAAAGCTCCGGAAGCTGACGGAAAAGGGCGTGACCTTCAAATCGCATATCGATGGGTCGTCTTACGAACTGACGCCGGAGCGCTCGATCGAAATCCAGACGCTCCTTGATAGCGACATCATCATGCAGCTTGACGAGTGCATCGCCCTGCCGGCGGAGCGCAAGGAAATCGAGCGGGCGATGGAACTGTCGCTGCGCTGGGCAGATCGCTCGAAGACCGCCTTCAACAACCAGCAGAACCGAATGCTCTTCGGCATCGTGCAGGGGGGCGACGACGCAGAACTGCGCGCCAAATCGGCAGCCGGTTTGAAATCGATTGGCTTTGATGGTTATTCGATCGGCGGTCTGGCCGTGGGCGAGCCGCAGGAAGTGATGTTCCGTGTGCTCTCCGACATCACGCCGGAACTGCCTTGGGACAGGCCACGCTATCTGATGGGGGTCGGCAAGCCTGACGATATTCTGGGCGGCATCGAGCGTGGCGTCGACATGTTCGACTGCGTGCATCCGACGCGCGCCGGGCGACACGGCCATGCCTATACGCGCTTTGGCGTCATCAACCTGAAGAATGCGCGGCATAAGGATGATCACCGGCCGCTCGACGAGGCATCGCCCAACCCGAACTGCCGGCGCTGGAGCCGCGCCTATCTCCACCATCTGGTAAGGACGGAAGAGATTTTGGGCGCAATGGTGCTTTCGCAGATCAACCTTGCCTATTATCAAGAGCTGACTGCGGGCGCGCGGGCGGCGATCGAGGCCGGCCGCATGGCCGATTTTGCGGCCGAAACGCGCGCCGCCTGGGCTGCCGGCGACCTGCCGGTCCTATAAAAATTCCACTTGGAGAAGACTGTCATGGCAAAGTCGGGACGCAAGGCCGGGTTCGAAACGCTGGGCAAGCTCAAGAAGGCGATCGAGAGCCAGCCGATGCGGCTGTTGTTCGCCGAGGACCCGAACCGCTTCCAGCGGTTCTCCGCCAGCGGCGCTGAAATCCTCCTCGACTATTCCAAGAACCGCGTCGATGAAGAGGTGATGACCGCCCTGTTCGACCTGGCGCGCGCTGCAGGTGTCGAAGAACGCCGCGCCCAGATGTGCGAAGGCGAGCATATCAACATCACCGAAGACCGCGCCGTGATGCACATGGCGCTGCGCTATCAGGGCGACAAGCCGGTCGAAGTCGACGGCAAAGACGTCATGCCCGATGTGCGGGCTGTGCTCAAAGCCATCGAGAGTTACACCAACGCGGTGCGTTCGGGCGAAATCCGCGGCCATGGCGGCGAGCAGATCACTGACGTCGTCAATATCGGCATCGGCGGCTCAGACCTTGGCCCCGTCATGGTCACGCTGGCGCTCGCGCCCTATACGCGGCCAGACCTGCGCGCCCATTACGTGTCCAATGTCGATGGCGCCCATATCCACGACACGCTGAAGGGGCTCGACCCCAAGAAGACACTGTTCATCGTGGCGTCCAAGACCTTTACGACCGACGAAACCATGACCAACGCCCATTCGGCGCGGAAGTGGCTGGCCGACGCGCTGGGCGAAGAGGCGGTGCCGAGCCACTTTGCGGCGGTGTCAACCAATATCGAAGGCTGCGCCAAGTTCGGGATCAACGAAGACCGCATCTTCGGCTTCTGGGACTGGGTCGGCGGCCGCTATTCGGTGTGGTCGGCGATCGGCCTGCCGGTGGCACTGGCCGTCGGCTACGACAATTTCGCAAAGTTCCTCGCCGGCGCCGATGCCATGGACCGGCATTTCCTCGAAACGCCGCTCGAGAGCAATCTGCCCGTCATCATGGGCTTGCTCGGTGTCTGGTATCGCAATGCGTGGGGTTTCTCGACCCATGCCGTGCTGCCCTACGACCAGCGGCTGAGCCGTTTCCCGGCCTATCTGCAGCAGCAGGATATGGAATCCAACGGCAAGTCAGTGACCCTGAATGGCAAGGACGTCGGCTGGTCGACGGGCCCCATCGTCTGGGGCGAGCCAGGCACCAATGGCCAACACGCGTTCTACCAGTTGATCCACCAGGGCACCGACGTCATCCCCTGCGATTTCCTGATCGCTGCGCAGCCGCATGAGAGCCTGCCGCCGCATCACGACAAGCTCGTGGCCAATGTTCTGGCGCAGTCCGAAGCCTTGATGCTGGGCAAGACCTCGGAAGAGGTTGTCGACGAACTCAAGGCTGAGGGCCTCGACAAGGACAAGATCAAGGAACTGACGCCGCATAAGGTGTTCCCTGGCAATCGTCCGTCCAACACGCTGTTTTACAAGCAGCTTACCCCGCAAATCCTCGGTTCGCTCGTCGCGCTTTATGAGCATAAGGTCTTCGTGCAGGGCGTGATCTGGAACGTTAATTCCTACGATCAGTGGGGCGTCGAGCTTGGTAAGCAACTTGCCAAGGCGCTGCTGCCGAAGGTGCAGGGAGAGGCGAGCGGAGAAGGGCACGACAGCTCGACCCAGGGCCTTCTCAAATACTACCTCGCCAACAAGGCTTGATCATTGACCATCACGACTGACGAGCAGCTCGAAAAGCTGAAAGCCATTGGTCGGATCTGCGCTGTGGCCCGCGAGGCCATGGCGGCAGCGATGCGGCCGGGCATGACGACGCTCGAACTCGACGAGATCGGCGCGAAAATCCTGGCTGAGCACGGCGCGATTTCGGCGCCGATCCTGACCTATGATTTTCCCGGTCACACCTGCATCTCGGTCAACGAGGAAATCGCCCATGGCATTCCTGGCGACCGGATGCTGCGGGAAGGCGATCTCGTCAATATCGACGTGTCTGCCGAATTGAATGGGATCTTCGCCGATTGCGGCGCGAGCTATGTGCTTGGCAAAGGCGACAAACGGCTCGATACGCTCTGCCGCGATGGCAAGAAGGCGATGTGGGCGGGGATCAATGCGGTCAAGGCAGGCGCACCGCTTGGCGATATCGGCACAGCCATCGGCAAATTCGCGAAGAAGGGCGGCTACACGCTGATCACCAATCTCGCGAGCCATGGCGTCGGCGATAGCCTCCACGACGAACCGGGCGAAATCCCGACCTGGCCGGATCGCTCGGAGCGCCGGAAGATCGGGAATGGACTGGTGTTCACCATCGAGCCGTTCCTGTCGCTCGGTGGCCGCTATGCGGCGCAGAAGTCGGAAGACGATGAGTGGACGCTGGTGAGCGATCCAATGGCGCCCTGTGTGCAATATGAGCACACGGTTGTGGCGACGCCGCGTGGCGCGCTGGTGGTGACGCTGGCGGCCTGATTATTTGGTTGGGCCAGTCGATAGCCCAGTTTGCCCAGTGACATGATGACAAACTCGGTGTCATCCCGGCCTCGAGCCGGGATCCATCTTGAAATCTCGGGATGGACCCCGGCCTTCGCCGGGGTGACAGCCTTTGGGCTTGGATAGGCTGTCGCTAGATTGCTACAGCCAAACCAGCAGCAGCGGCCCGAGCAGCACCAGACCCACCGCCACTGCAAACCTCAGATTTCCCAATTGCCGCAGCGAGGGCACGCTCAGCGCTGTCGACAGCACGAAATAGCCGGCCAAGGCGATCAGCGCGGGGGCAATGCCGCTGGCCGAAAGCGGCGTATTCTCGTTGAGCTGCAGATAGATCATATGCCCGCCGGCAAAGCCGATCAGCGAGGTGATCACCACGGTTACCGCCTTGGCGGTGATGAGGAGAGCGGTGTCGAGCGTATTGCTGGCCAATGCGAGGGCAATGCCAGTTGCCGTGACATGGACGGCCGCCAGCGTCGCAAATACCTGGTTCTGCGCGAGGAGCGGGATCAGTTCGGGCGGTGCGGTCAGCGGCACGGCGCCGACCATGGGCAGGTTCGCGCCATATTGGGCCATCAGATAGATGATATAGAGCATCACCACCGTGGACGCGGCAAACACGAGCAGGACCGCTGCCAGAACCTTGATCAGGTCCATAGTATCTTGAGACACGCCGCCTCCTGGGCTGAATGGGGCAATATTAGTCGAGGCGGCCGATTCTGAAAGCGCTGCGCCGTGGCGTGGGAAAATCCGCCCGGCCGCCGCGCAGTGCCCGCTTGATTGTCATGGGCTTCCTGAAACCGTCCGATAGCTCCGCCGCATCGGCTCGATAATCGAGCTCGGCATAGGGATCGGTGGTGCTGGGGGAAGCGGTCATGGCACTCAAGGCGAAAGCATTGGTCCGGGTCATGCCTGCGTCACATGGCGGCGTCAAGACAAGGACCGCGCATTGCCAGCCCAATCAAATATGACTAAGCCGGTATAAATTTCCAGCCTTTGCCTTTTCGATGAGCCTGAGCCCGATGTTGAAGCGTTTCTATTCCTACTATCGTCCCTATACCGGGCTCTTCGTTCTCGATTTCGGCTGCGCAGTTTTGGCGGGGCTTCTCGAACTCGCCTTTCCGCTTTCGGTCGCCTATGTCATCGATAAGCTGCTGCCGCAGTCCAATTATTCGCTGATTATCGCGGCCTGCGCGGGCCTTCTCGCCATCTATCTCGTCAGTGCTGCGCTCAAAGCCGTGGTCAATTATTTCGGCCATGTGCTCGGCGTGTCGATGGAAACCGACATGCGGCGCCAGGCTTTCGATCATATGCAGAAGCTGAGCTTCCGCTTCTTCGACAATCACAAGACCGGGCACCTGATTACCCATGTGACCAAGGATCTCGAAGATGTGGGCGAGGTCGCGCATCACGGCCCCGAGGACGTGTTCATCGCGATCATGACCTTCATCGGCGCCTTCGCGCTGATGTTCTTCACCAACTGGAAGCTGGCGATGATCGCCATAGCGCTCGTGCCGGTGATGAGCTGGCTCGTGGGCCGCTATGGCTCGAAGATGACGACGAATTGGCAGGAACTTTTCCGCCGCGTCGGCGACTTCAATGTGCGGGTCGAAGATGCCATTGGCGGCATTCGCGTCGTCAAGGCCTTCGCCAATGAAAGCCACGAATCCGGGCTGTTCCAGAGCAATAACCTGGCCTATCGCAAGACCAAGCTCGAAGCCTATGCGATGATGACGGCAAGCCTGCTCATTACCTTCCTCTCGACCCGGCTCGTGCAGCTCGTGATCATGCTCTCGGGCGCCTGGCTCGTGGTGATCGGCGAATTGACCTATGGCGGCTTTGTGAGCTTCCTGCTTCTGGTCGACGTCTTCCTCCGCCCGATCGACAAGATCACCGGCGTGCTGGAAAGCTATCCCAAGGGCATTGCCGGCTTTAAGCGGTTCACCACTCTCATCGATACCGAACCCGACATTGCCGATCGCCCGGACGCGATCGAGGTCGATCGCCTGACCGGGCACATCCGTTATGAGGGCGTGTCATTCGCCTATGATTCCGGCCGCTCGATCCTGCGCGACGTCAATCTTGACATCCCTGCAGGGGAGACCGTGGCGATCGTCGGGCCATCGGGCGCCGGCAAGACGACGCTATGCTCTCTGCTGCCGCGCTTTTATGAACCGACCGCTGGACGCATCACCGTTGATGGAATCGACATCGCCGATATGACGCAGGCCTCGCTTCGCAAGCAGATCGGCGTCGTGCAGCAGGATGTGTTCCTGTTTGGCGGCACGCTACGCGACAACATCGCCTATGGGGATCTGACGGCGACGGACGCCGATATCATCGCAGCGGCAAAACGCGCGCGGCTCGAGGAAATGATCGCCGGCCTGCCGGCTGGGCTTGATACCGTGGTCGGTGAGCGCGGTGTGAAACTGTCCGGTGGGCAAAAGCAACGTGTCGCCATCGCCCGCATCTTCCTCAAGAACCCGCCGATTCTCATTCTCGACGAGGCGACCTCGGCGCTCGATACCGCGACAGAAGCGGCAATCCAGCAGGCGCTGAATGAACTTTCGGCCGGCCGCACGACGCTGATCATCGCACACCGCCTGGCGACAGTCCGCCATGCTCACCGCATCGTTGTGCTGACGGAGAACGGCATCGCCGAACAGGGCGCACACGACGATCTGCTCAGCCGCCGCGGTATCTATTCGCAGCTGCATTCGGCCCAACAGTTGGGACTTGTCGGCTGATGTGGTTGGGGGAGAGTGGTACGCCGGGAGGGGTTCGAACCCTCGACCATTCGATTAAAAGTCGAATGCTCTACCACTGAGCTACCGGCGCACTTGTCGTCACGAACGCCCTGCGGCGTTGGCGCGGAAAATAGCTAGGATGATCCCGGAGTCAACCTCTATTGCGCCGGGTCGTTCCAAGCCTGGGGATGGCGGCTCAGCGCGCCATGCTGACGCCGGCATAGCTGGCAGGCGAACAGGCGATTTCGCGCTGCTCGAGCTTGGCACAAAGATCACGGGCATCCGAGAGCTTGGCGATCGGCCCAAGAACGATGCGCTGCTGGTTGCTGTCGGTCGCATTGGAGAGAAGCGGGGTCAGGTCCACGGTCAGCGAGCCGAGCTGCACTTCGAGATTGCGCCACTGCATCGCTGCCTGGCCGGGCGAGAAGCTCGAACCAACAGCAACGGCGTAGCCAACCTGCGCGCCACTGGCGCTGGCAAGCTGGATGGGCGCCGGAATCGGCTGCTCGAGCGGGGATTGGCGCACGACGACGGTGCCGCCATCGGCCTCGAACTGCTGGGATGGCGTGCCAGTGATCGACGCGGTCGTCACGGTCCGGTCTATCGGCGCGACGGTCGGACGCGATTCCATGATGACGGGCAGGGCGACTTCCAGTGCACCGAGGCGACGCGCGGCTTCTCCGCCGGACTGTTCCTGCAGCGAGAAGCGCGTGGTCAGGGTATCATTCTGGCGGCGCAACTCTGCCGTGGCCGCGCGCAATTCGGCAACTTGCTGGCGGATCTGTACAATCGAAACCGCGTCATTGCGCGGCGAATGCAACGCCAGAAGTGCGCTGCTGGGCAAAAGTGTCGTCAGATTGGCACCCAGAACGGCAAGCCCGGTGCACACAAGCGCAGCGACGCCCCATGCGGTAACATCGGATTGCGTGATATCTTCTGGAATAGTGGCCAATCGTCCGTCCTCGACAGCCCAGCGAATCATGGGCATTACACGGCCTATTAAAGAGAGATTTCGTTATCTAATCGCCAATGACCGCAGCCTTACAATCGTGGCAATTGGTAAACAGAAGACGACGAGGCGGAGTGCCCCGATGACTGACTTGCTTTCCATCATTCTCGCAGCGGGCGAAGGCACGCGCATGAAATCGGCCTTGCCCAAGGTTTTGCATCCTGTGGGCGGCCTCCCGGTGGTGAGCCACGTGTTGCGCACGGCAAAAGCCGCGGGCTCGACCATCGCCGTTGTCGTGGGCCCAAACCACGAGGCTGTGGAAGCAGCGGTGACCCGGTTTGAAGCCAGCGCGCATATTTCCAAGCAAGTTGACCGTCTAGGGACGGGCCATGCCGTGCAGCAGGCAAGAGCGGCTTATGAAGCGGCGCAGGGCCATGTACTCGTGCTTTATGCCGACAATCCGCTGATCACGGGCGAAACGATTGCCAGAATTGTCGAGAAGCTCGATGGCGGCGCCGACATGGTTGTCGTCGGCTTCCGTCCGGAAAACCCGACGGGCTATGGCCGGCTCCTCACCAAGGACGGACAGATCTTCGCCATTCGCGAGCACAAGGACGCGACCGAAGAAGAACGGCAGATTGGCCTCTGCAATTCCGGCATCATGGGATTCCGGGGCGAGGTTCTGCGCTCGGTCATCGACCGGATCGAGAACAAGAATGCCAAGGGCGAATATTACCTGACCGACGCGGTAGAGCTGGCAGCGGGCGACGCTCGCCGCGTCGATTTCATCGAGGCCGATGCCGCGGAATTGGTGGGCGTCGATGACCGCGTGAAACTGGCCGAAGCCGAGGCGACGTTCCAGGAGTTCAAGCGCAACGAAGCCATGGAAAACGGCGTCACCTTGCGCGATCCGAAAAGTGTCTGGTTTTCCTGGGACACCGAGCTTGGCCGCGACGTCACCGTCTTTCCCAATGTCGTTTTTGGTCCAGGCGTCAAAATCGCCGACAATGTCGAAATTCGCGCTTTCTGTGATATCGAAGATGTCGTCATTGGCGAGGGATCAAGCATCGGTCCGTTCGCGCGCATCCGCGGCGGCGCCGAATTGGGACGGGACGTGCACCTCGGCAATTTCGTCGAGGTGAAAAAATCCAAGATCGGCGATGGCACGAAGGCCGGGCATCTCAGCTATCTTGGCGATGCTGAGATCGGGACGAAGACCAATATCGGCGCGGGCACCATTACGTGTAATTATGATGGTGTGAACAAGGACAAGACCATTATCGGCGACAATGCCTTTATCGGGTCCAACGCCTCGCTGGTTGCGCCGGTCACGATCGGCAATGGTGCTTATACCGCATCAGGCAGCGTCATCACCGAAGATGTGCCGGATGACGCGCTGGCCTTTGGCCGCGCGAGCCAAGTGAACAAGCCGGGCTATGCGCCCAAACTGCGCGAAAAGGCGCTGGCCAAAAAAGCGGCCAAGGGGAAATAAGATGTGCGGCATTGTTGGAATCGTCGGTAACGCGCCGGTTGCGGATCGTCTGGTCGATGCCCTGAGGCGGCTGGAATATCGCGGCTATGACAGCGCGGGCGTTGCTACGCTTGAAAGCGGCTTCATCGCTCGCCGTCGCGCCGAGGGCAAGCTTGGCAATCTGGCCACCAAGCTCGGCATGGAGCCGCTTGGCGGGCATATCGGCATCGGCCACACGCGCTGGGCCACGCATGGCGCGCCGACCGAAACGAACGCCCATCCGCATGCCACCGATCGCGTCGCCGTAGTCCACAATGGCATCATAGAGAACTTTCGCGAGCTTCTGGCCGATCTCGCTCAGGACGGCTACCTGCCTCAGACGCAGACGGATACCGAATCTGTCGCTCTCTGGGTCACCCGCGAAGTTGCCAACGGCGCAGACCCTGAACTCGCCGTCGCGCGCACGCTGAAAAAGCTGAAGGGCGCCTTTGCACTCGCCTTCATGTTCAAGGGCGAGACCAATCTGCTGATAGCGGCCCGCCATGGCGCACCGCTGGCCGTCGGCTATGGCACGACCGAAATGTATCTCGGCTCGGACGCCATGGCGCTGGCGCCGTTTACGTCCAAGCTTACCTATCTTGAAGATGGCGATTGGGCCGTGATCACCCCGGCTGGCGTCACTATCCGCGATGGCAAGGACGCCATCGTGCAGCGCGAGCAGATGCTCTCGCAGGCCTCGGCGCTTCTGGTCGACAAGGGCAATCATCGCCACTTCATGGCCAAGGAAATCTACGAGCAGCCGGAGACCATCTCGCACACGCTCAGCCACTATGTGGATATGGGCGCAGAGAAAGTGGCGATCCGCGAAAACCTGCCCTTCGATTTCGCTGATCTTTCTCGGCTAACCATGAGCGCCTGCGGCACGGCTTACTATGCTGGCGCGGTCGCCAAATACTGGTTCGAGCGCTATGCGCGGCTGCCGGTCGATATCGATGTGGCAAGCGAATTCCGCTATCGCGAACCACCGCTCGACAAGAATGGTCTGTCGCTCTTCATTTCCCAGTCGGGCGAAACCGCTGACACGCTGGCCGCTTTGCGCTATTGCGCCAGCCAGGGTCAGCATGTGGCAAGCTTGGTCAACACGCTGGAATCCACCATTGCGCGCGAGTCCGGTGTCGTCTTCCCGATCCTCTGCGGCCCTGAAATCGGCGTTGCCTCGACCAAGGCGCTCACTGCGCAATTGACCTCGCTTGCCAGTCTTGCGATCGCTGCTGGCCGCGCCCGTGGCGTTGTCAGCGCCGAGGAGGAAGCCGAGCTTGTTCGTGCGCTCACGGCGCTGCCATCGGCCGTCTCGACAGCGCTGGGTTCAGAAGGCCAGATCATCGAAATTTCCAAGCGCCTCTCCAAGGCCAAGGACGTGCTTTATCTCGGCCGTGGCCCGATGTTCCCCATCGCCATGGAAGGCGCGCTAAAACTCAAGGAAATCAGCTATATCCACGCTGAAGGCTATGCCGCGGGCGAATTGAAGCACGGGCCGATCGCGCTGGTTGACGAAGCCATGCCCGTGATCGTCGTCGCCCCATCGGACGAGCTGGTCGACAAGACCCTGAGCAATATGCAGGAAGTCGCGGCCCGCGGGGGCAAGATCATCCTGATCACCGATGCCGAAGGCGCCAAGACCGTGGGACATGGCGTCGCCGACATCATCGAAATCCCGCATGTGCACGCCTTTGTCGCGCCGATATTGGCGACGATACCCGTACAGTTGCTGGCCTATCATACTGCCGTGTTCATGGGTACGGACGTGGATCAGCCGAGGAATTTGGCGAAGTCGGTTACGGTGGAGTAGGCAGCACATCATTCCGCCCTTCGTCATTGCCGGGCTCGTCCCGGCAATCCATCTCGCCTCCGCATGGACCACCAGGACAAGGCCGGTGGTGACGATGGAGCTGCGGGTAGGTCGATTTAGCCCGCCCTTATCAGCGGAATCGCTAGATCCTTCCTGAACAAATAAAGCAGTGTGCGCGCCGCCTCGCCCTCGTCACCAGTCAGCGCGGGGTTGCGCTGCATGAGCGCCTTCGCGTCGTCGTGCGCGAACTCCAAAAGGTGGCGGTGCACGTCGGGGACGGCGAGGCGGTAGCCGGGCATGCCGGATTGGCGAGTGCCCAAAATATCGCCCTGGCCACGAAGTTCGAGATCGCGTTCGGCGATTTCAAAACCGTCCTCGGTGGATTTGATCGTTTCGAGACGCGCTTTCGCAGTTTCGCTGACCGGGTCTTTGTAGAGTAAAAGGCACGCTGAGCGCTGGGAGCCGCGACCGACGCGGCCGCGAAGCTGGTGGAGCTGGGCGAGGCCGAAGCGCTCCGCATGCTCGATGATCATGATCGTAGCATTGGGCACGTCGACGCCGACTTCGATGACGGTGGTGGCGACTAGTAGCTTGATTTCGTTGGCCTTGAAGCGGGCCATGACCTCCTGCTTGGCGGCGCCGGACATGCGGCCATGGACGAGAGCGACGTCGAGGCCGAAGATTTTTTGCAGTTCAGCAAAACGGTCCTCGGCTGAAACGACCTCGAGGGTTTCGCTTTCTTCGACCAGTGGGCAGACCCAATAGGCTTGGGCGCCTTCGGCTAGGCGCGACTGCAGACGAGAGATGACCCGGTCATAATCGCCGATCGAGAGAACGGCGGTGTCGATCGGTTGGCGGCCGCGCGGTTTTTCGCGGAGGACGCTGACGGCCATGTCGCCAAAATGGGTGAGGACGAGCGTGCGCGGGATGGGCGTTGCGGTCATGACGAGTAGGTCGGTGTGCCGGCCTTTTTCAGAGAGCGCCAGGCGTTGGTGGACGCCGAAACGGTGTTGTTCGTCGACGACGGTCAGGCCTAAGTCCTTGAATTCGACGCCGGATTGAAAGAGGGCGTGGGTGCCGACAGCGATGGTGGTCGAGCCATCGGCGAGGCCGGCGAGGATGGCGCGGCGCTCGCCGGCGGGCATTTTGCCGGTGAGGAGCGCGCAACCGAGGCCGGCCGCGTCGCAGATCGGTTTGATGGTCCTAAAGTGTTGGGAGGCCAGCAATTCCGTCGGTGCCATCAGCGCGGATTGGGCGCCGGATTCGGCCATCGCAGCCATCGCCATCAGGGCGACGACGGTCTTGCCGGAGCCGACATCGCCCTGTAAAAGCCGGGACATGCGCTCGGGCGAGGCGAGGTCGGCGCGGATTTCTTCGATGGCCTGGTTTTGCCCTTCAGTCAGCGAAAACGGTAACGCTTGGGCAACCTTTGACGTAACCTTTCCCGTAAATCGGCGCGCGACGCCGGCTTCCGACACCATCGACGAGCGAAGAAGCTGGAGCGTGATCTGACCGGCGAGATATTCGTCATAGGCGAGGCGTTGCCGGGCAGGGGCCCAGAGTTCGGCTTCACCCGGATTTTCCGGCAGATGCACCATGCGCATGGCTTCGGCAAAGGTCGGCCACTTGCGTTGCGCAAGGGTGGTGTCGTCGATCCATTCGGGTAATGGAGGGACGGCCTCTACTGCCTGGCGCACGAGCTTGGCGAGGGCTTTTGAGCTCAGGCCATTGGTGAGCGGATAGACGGGCTCAACGAGCGGCAGAGTGGCGAATTTTTCTGCCTCGACGACGTAGTCCGGATGCGTGATCTGCTTTTCGCCGTTGAAGAAATCGATCTTGCCCGAGACATAGCGCTCCTCGCCGACCGGCAGCGCCTTTTCGACCCAGCCGCCTTGGGCCCGGAAGAAGACGAGGCTGATATCGCCGCTCTCATCATGGGCGAAGACCCGATGCGGAATGTGCTCGCGTCCGCGCGGCGGGGGCTGGTGGCGGTCAATGTGGAGTTTGAGCGTGACGATCTGGTTGAGATAGGCCTCGGCAATGCCGACCTGCCGACGCCGATCGACAACGCCGGACGGCATATGCATCAGGATGTCGAGGACGATGGCTTCTTGGCCATCGGGCGCGCCGAAAAACCGCGTCAGCAGCGCGCCGAGTTTGTCCCCGACACCCTTGATGGCGTGGAGTGAGCGGAACAGCGGTTGAAGAGTTTCTGGGCGCGACACGAGTGATTCTCCTGCCCGAAACGTCGCACAAAAGAACAGGAGAAGAACAGAGCGGAACCGGTTGCGTTCAGGCGGGTTGCGGAAGACCAGGAGAAAAAGCCATGAGCAAGACCATCATCACCGCCGCCCTGTTGGCCAGCCTGATGGCTGGCGCCAGTTTCGCGCAGGAAAAGGCGCCGCTGGTTGAATTGACCGACCCCAATGCCTCGATCGCCGTTCTCGGCCTGACGGTCGATCAGACGGTCGGCAAGGAAGTCTATGACAGCGAGGGCAAGCTGCTCGGAACGGTCGGCAAGGTTTTGGGTGACGATGCCGATACCCCGATGGCTGTGACTGTCGGCGGCGGCGGCAGGATCGTCGTGCTGGAACTGGCGAGCGCTGAACTGATCAACAATCGCATCGTCACCCAGCTCAGTGGCGAAGAATATGAGGGGCTTCCGCCGTTTGAGGAATAGGCGTCCTGGCGCTGTGGCAGAGGGTGACAAGCCTTTTCAACCCGCGTAAGAGACATGTCCAAATCGGGAACAAACTTGCATCATGGTGTCTCAAATGACGGCCGGTGAGGACATTGCTATTCGTCGCAAGCGCTTGCGCTATCGCGCCTGGCATCGGGGCACCAAAGAGATGGATCTGGTGCTCGGGCCATTTTGCGATGCCAATATCGAGGGCTTCGACACAGCAACGCTCGACCGGCTCGAAGCGCTGATGAACGAGGAAGACCCGCCGCTGCTCAAATGGGTGATGCGGCAGGAAGAGCCGCCGGAGCATGTCGATCGTGATTTCCTTGACCGGGTGATCGCCGACCATCAGGCACGGATCGAAAAATGAACGAGATGACTGGTCTTCCCTCCGTGCGGACGATGTCCAACGTGCCCGATGGCATGCAGCCGATGGTTCTGGCCAAGCTGGTGGAAGACCGGCTCAAAGTCGCGCCGGACGATGCCGCGAGCCTCGTTTTCGTCGCGCGCGATGGACGTCGCCTGCAGCGCATGGCGGAGGTTCTGGGTGCCATGCTGCCCGGCCACACCATACTGACGCTGCCCGCCTGGGACTGCCTGCCCTATGATCGCGTCTCGCCCAATAACGTAACCATCGCTGCACGCATGAGCACGCTGGCGACGCTCACCAGTGGCGCCAAGGGCGTTGTGGTGCTGACGGCGGTCAATGCGCTGATTCAGAAGCTCCCGCCGCGCGATGTAGTCGAGAGCATGTCGTTTTCGGCTGCGGTCGGTCGTATCGTGGACAGCGAAAAGCTGATCGCCTGGGCCGCCAACAATGGCTATTTGCGCGTGCCGACGGTGCGCGAGAGCGGTGAATTCGCGGTGCGGGGTGGGCTGGTCGATCTCTATCCGGCGAGCGCTGCAGCGCCGCTGCGATTCGACTTTTTCGGTAGCCAGCTCGAATCGATCCGCACCTTCGATCCCGATACCCAGCGCACCACAGGCACGCTGAAGCGCATCGATCTGACGCCGATGAGCGAAGTCATCCTCAATGAGGAGACCATCCGGCGCTTCCGGCAGAATTACACAGCGACCTTTGGCGGCAACACCGTCGACGACACGCTCTATGCCTCGGTCAGCGGCGGCTCGCGCTATTCAGGCACCGAACACTGGCTGCCGTTTTTCTACGATCACATGGATCGGTTGGCCGACTATGTCGGCGATGCGCCCTTCGTGTTCGACGATCAGGTTGGTGAAGCCTTTGCCGAGCGCGCGACGCAAATCCGCGATTATTATGATGCGCGCGAAGCGGCCCGCCTGGCGCCGCCAGTAGCGGGGGCAGGGGCGCCCTATAAGCCCATCAAACCAGAGCTTCTTTATGATCTCGATATGGCGCCGCAGGCTTTGGCCGGCGCCACGGTCATTCAGCTTTCGCCGTTTCTGTCGCCCAACACCAAGAAGGGCGACGATGCCGGCGGCCATATTGCGCCGACCTTTGCCGCCGAACGCCTCGCCTCGGACATCAACCTCTTTCAGGCAGTCGTCGATCGGCTGATGGCTGAACGCCGCGCCGGTCGCCGCGTGATCATTGCCTGCTGGAGCGCAGGCACGCGCGATCGCATGGGGCAGGTTCTCAAGGACCATGGCTTGACTAATCCGCGCATGGCGGAAAACTGGCGCGATGCCGAAACGACCAGCGCGGCGACCACCTCGCTCGTCGTGCTGCCGCTCGAAACCGGCTTCGAGACGCTCGACCTGCTTGTGCTGTCCGAGCAGGATATCTTAGGCGAACGTATTCTCCGCCCGCAGCGCAAGAAGAAGGCTTCCGACGCACTGACCGAGGCGGCGTCTCTGTCAGCAGGCGATCTCGTCGTCCATGTCGATCATGGTATCGGCCGCTTCCTTGGCCTCAAGGTCATCGAGGCAGGGGGCGCACCGCATGAATGCGTCGAACTGCAATATGCCGGCGAGACAAAGCTTTATCTGCCGGTCGAAAACATCGAGCTGCTGACCCGTTATGGGTCGGACGATGCCTCGGTCACGCTCGACAAGCTCGGCGGCGTCGCCTGGCAGGCCAAGAAGGGCAAGCTCAAGAAGCGCATTCGCGAAATGGCGGAGCAACTCATCAAGCTCGCTGCACAGCGCCTGCTCACCAAGGCGGATGTTATCGACATCAACGCCGGCGCCTATGACGAATTTGCCTCCCGCTTCCCCTATGAGGAAACGGAAGACCAGCTTACGGCCATCAAGGCGGTTTTCGACGATATCACCACGGGCAAGGTCATGGATCGCCTTGTCTGCGGCGACGTCGGTTTCGGCAAGACCGAAGTCGCGCTGCGCGCGGCCTTTGCCGTTGCCCTATCAGGCAAGCAAGTGGCGGTTGTCGTGCCGACGACCCTTCTGGCGCGCCAGCACTTCAAGACCTTCTCCGAGCGCTTCCAGGGCCTGCCAGTTCGCGTGCGCCATGCCTCGCGCATGGTTAGTGCCAATGAACTCAAGGCCACCAAGGAAGGCCTCGCCGATGGTCAGGTCGACATCGTCGTCGGCACCCATGCGCTTCTGTCCAAGACCATCAAGTTCAAAGACCTGGGCATGCTCATCATCGACGAAGAGCAGCACTTTGGCGTGTCGCACAAGGAACGCCTCAAGGAGCTCAAGGCCAATGTGCATGTGCTGACGCTGACGGCAACGCCGATTCCGCGCACGCTGCAACTCGCGCTCACCGGTGTGCGCGATCTTAGCCTTCTCGCGACGCCGCCAGTCGATCGCCTCACCATCCGCACCTTCATCTCGCCATTCGATCCGCTCTCGATCCGCGAGGCGCTGCTGCGCGAAAAGTATCGCGGCGGGCAGAGTTTCTACGTCGTGCCGCGGATCAAGGATCAGCCCGATATTGCGGAATTCCTGCGCCAGCAGGTGCCCGAAGTCAGCTTCGTCACCGCCAATGGCCAGATGCCGCCGGGCGAACTCGACGACATCATGAATGCCTTTTACGACGGCAAGTTCGACGTCCTCTTGGCAACGACCATCGTCGAATCCGGGCTCGATATTCCCAATGCCAATACGCTGATCGTGCATCGCGCCGACAACTTTGGCCTGGCGCAGCTCTATCAGATCCGCGGCCGCGTCGGTCGCGGCAAGCAGCGCGCCTATGCGCTGTTCACCGTGCCGCCGGACAAGAAGCTCACCGACACGGCCGAGCGCCGCCTGGGCGTGCTGCAATCGCTCGAAAGCCTCGGCGCAGGCTTCCAGCTCGCGAGCCACGATCTCGATATTCGCGGTGCGGGTAATCTCCTCGGCGACGAACAGTCGGGCCATATCCGCGAGGTCGGTTACGAGCTCTACCAATCCATGCTGGAAGAGGCTGTTGCCGCGCTTAAGAATGGCGAGGAAGAATACGAGGATCGCAACGAGTGGAGCCCGGCGATTTCGCTCGGCATGCCGGTGATGATCCCCGAACACTATGTGCCCGACCTGACCCTGCGTATGCAGCTTTATCGCAAGCTCGGCGATCTCACCGACATTCGCGATATCGATGCGGCAGGTGCCGAACTCATCGATCGATTCGGGCCGCTTCCTGAGGAAGTGGAGGCGCTGCTCAAGGTCATTCTGGTGAAGTCGCTTTGTCGCCTCGCCAATGTCGAGAAGGTCGATGCCGGCCCCAAGGGCGCGGTGCTGACTTTGCGCAACAACGAGTTTCCCAATCCGGTGGCACTGGTCAAAATGGTCAGCGACCCCGCCAATCAGGTTCGCATCAAGCCCGATCAGAAGCTGGTCTTTGCGCGCAATTGGCCGACACCGGAGCAGCGTCTCAAGGGCACAGCAGCAATCCTCTCGAAAATGTCGAAGATGGCGGAGGCGAGCGCCTGAGGCCAATGCGGTCCCCGGCGCAGATTTCGTAAAATCTTTGTCGAACAAGCCTGACGCGCCTCGTCGGGATGGCAGAAGATCGTGCCCACGGGCGGCACGACGCCATCGAGGAATTCGCCATGACCATCACCATTACCGCCTTCGAACGCTCGCCGGATGGCGGCAAGGGTCTGGCGCGGGATACCCGCGTGCGCTGGGCGCTCGAGGAAGTCGGTCAAAGTTACGACGTGCAATTCGTATCCTTCGCCGGCCTCAAAGAGCCGGCCTATCGGGCGGTGCAGCCGTTCGGACAAATCCCGGCCTATCTCGAAGACGATCTGGTGCTGTTCGAAACCGGGTCGATCATTCTCCATATCGCCGAGCGCCACGAGGGTCTTTTGCCGCGCGACGCGCACGGGCGAGCCCGCGCCATCACCTGGATGTTCGCGGCCATCGGGACTGTCGAGCCGCCAATCCTCGACCTCGTGACGGTTAGATTGGTGGAAGGAAAGGAAGCCTGGGCGGCAGAACGGCTGCCGCTGGTGGAGGCGCGCATCCATGCGCGTCTTGCCGAACTATCCACCTATCTGGGCGACAAGGAATGGCTGGAAGACCAGTTCACTGCGGGCGACTTGATGATGGTTCATGTGCTGCAGCGGCTCAAGCCATCCGGCCTGCTCGCCCGCAACGAAACGCTTGCGGCCTATGTTGCAAGAGCCGAAGCGCGACCCGCTTACCAGCGCGCCTTTGCCGCGCAGCTTGCGATCAATGGCCTCACTGGTGCCTGAGTTTGGCATTGGCCCAATGCTGTCTGATCGGCCTTCCCCGTAAATGTTTAGTGAGGCACGCCATATTCCCTGCGGTGCGCGGGGCTCATAATATTTTGGCAAGGGGTTCCGGTCATGTTATTGCCCGATTTGAGCCCTTGAAGGGCAGGTAAGTTTCTAGGTGGCGGAGTGCCGCCGAGACCGCCAAGGAAGGCAAGGACACTCTATGGAATTCAGGAAACCCCTCGTTGCCGTGGTTACGGCAGCCGCGCTGCTTCTTTCGCCGATGACGGCCTTTGCCCAGGATACCACTGCCCCCGCTGCCGAAACCCCGGCCGCTCCTGCTCCTGCAGCAGGCGATGCGGCAGCGGCTCCGGCTGCCACTCCGGCCCAGAACTGGCTCAAGGTTTGCGATCCGCTGCCCGATGGGCAGAAGGCATGCATCATGCGCCAGGTGGTTCTGGCCAATGGTCAGTTCCTCGGCTCGTTCCTGCTGCGTGACGATCCGGGTCAGGAATCGCGTCTTCTCGCCGTTGCTGCCGTGCCGCTTGGGGTGCTGCTGCCATTCGGCCTGACCTGGCAGATCGACGGCGCCAAGCCCGTTCGCGTGCCCTACATGATCTGTGACCCGACTTCGTGCGCGACCCAGCTCGTGATCAACGAGCAGTATGTCAATTCGCTCAAGGGCGGCGGCAAGCTGACGCTGACAGCAAAGAACCGCCAGAACCAGGACCTCGCCATCGAGATCAACCTCGCAGGTTTCACCGCTGCCTATGACAGCGATTCTGCAATGACCTTCGAGCAGTTCCAGCAGGAAACCTCGGGCGAGAACGCTCTCGAGCAGGTTCTTCAGGATCGCGCCGAAACGCTTCGTCAGCAGTTGACCGACCAGACCAATGCGCCTGCTGCCCCGGCTGCCGGTACCGAAACGCCGGCGACCCCGCCAGCACAGTAAAAGCTTTCGGGCTTTTGAAACACGAAGGGCGCGACCTCGGTCGCGCCCTTTTTATTTTGGCTTCTGGATTTGGACTTAAGCCGATCGACGGCCCATGCCCAGCGAGAACGCGCCGCGCCTCAGTGGCGGCATTAGTTTGAGGGCCCAAAGACCGGCCGCGCGCAGCGCCTGGCTCGGCAACATTTCGGCGAGCAGCGAGCGGAAGAGGGTGTCGACCATGGTGCCGGTGCGCGCCAAGTCGGCAGCCCGACGCTCGGCATAGGCCTGGCTGGCCGTTTCTGCCCAATCGGGATGACTGCGATCGACGCACGAAAGCACGGCCACCAGATCGGCAACGTCGCGAAGGCCAAGGTTGAGCCCCTGCGCACCGATCGGCGGGAAAGCGTGCGCAGATTCGCCGACCAGCACGGTTCCATCCCGTCCGGCCTCGGTGACGCTGAGGACGCTGAGCGGGAAAATCACGCTTGGCGAGACGAGTTTGATGTCGCCAAAGAGGTTTTGCGACTTTTGCCGGAAGGCGGCGAGCAGGGCATCTGCGCCGCCGGTCTGTGCAGCCCGCAGAACCGGTTCCTCATCGATCCAAACGAGATTGGCGCGGTTGCCGCCGGCCGGCACCAGCGTAAATGGCCCATGCGGATAATGAAATTCCACGGACGTGCCGCCGATGGAGCGGCCAATTTCGAGATCGCAGACGAGCGCCGATTCTTCGAATTTGTTTTCTCGGGCGGCGATCTGGGACGCGTTGCGGATCAATGACTTCTTGCCATCGGCCCCGACGACGAGTGGTGCCGCCAGTTCGCTGCCATCGGCGAGCGTAACGAAGCCTAACCCATCTTCCCGGCGATAGGCGGTAACCGCCTCGTTGCGCGTGGAAAGGCCCGTTTCCGGCGCTGCGGATTGGAAATTTTCGAGGAGCGCGGCATTGGCGAAATTCCAGCCGAAGGCGTCGAGTCCGGCTTCTTTGGCATCGAAAACCGTTTCAGGCGCGCGGATCAGGCGAGGCGTTGCGTCGATGATGCGGATCGCGCTGAGCTTATGGCCCACACTCGCGGCGCTGTCGATCAGTCCGGCTGACAGCAGGAATTCGACACTTGGCATCATCAGTGCGGAAGTGCGTCGATCAGGCGGCGCCTTTGGCGCAAGGTGCAGCACGGAAAAGCCGGTGCGCGCCAGGCTGACCGCCGACGCCACCCCGGCGAGACCGCCGCCGACGACGATGATATCGGCACTTCGCTCAGTCATTCTGGATCGCCTCTTTTGCACCGAATGTCGCTGGAACCATGCCTCCGAGATAGGAGCCCGCCAGCATTGCCGCAAGGAACAGCCAGATCCCTTCGGGCGGAAAGGCGATCAGCGAAATAGCGGGTCCGGGGCAAATGCCGGACATGCCCCAGCCGATGCCAAAAAGCGCCGCGCCGAGGATGAGGCGCAGATCGATCTGCTTTGTCTTTGGCTCATGAAAATGCGTGTCAAAGAGCGGCGCGTTGCGGCGGCGGCCGAGGCGAACCGCCACGAACATCACGATGATCGCTGGCCCGATCACAAATGCAAGGCTCGGATCCCAGCCGCCCGACGGAATCGCGGTGAAATCGAGAAAGCGCAGTACTTTGAGCGGATCGACCATCTGCGAGACATAGAGTCCAGCGCCAAAGAGCACTCCGCTGAGCGCGGCAGTCGCCAGATAGGGCAGGCGGGTCATCAGACGATCCCCGTGACGGTAACGGTGAGGATGGCGACACCGAAAAACACAGCGACGGCGACCAATGAGCGAAGCGACAAGCGGGCGAGTCCGCAGACGCCATGACCCGAAGTGCAGCCATTGCCGATGCGCGTTCCGAAGCCGACGAGTAGGCCAGCCGCGATCAACCAGACCGGCATGGGAATGTTCCAACCAGCCGGTGGCGGCACGAGTGTGGCAGCTTTGACGCCGCCCACCCCGAGCTGCGGGAAGAGATGCGCCGTTACCCATGCCCCGGCGATCAACGCAACGAGAAAAATGGCGCGCCAAAGCGCGGAATGCGTCGCCGGCAGCAGATTGCCAAAGATCCCGGATATGCCGGCGATGCGGCCATTGCCGAGCCAGAGTATTGCGGCCGCAAGGCCGATCAGCGAACCGCCGATGGCGGCACTTAAAGGCGAAAACGATTCCATGACGATGCTTCTGGGGTGACGATGGAACCAGAGTCTATCACTTGCCATTGCGGGCATGCCAGCCCGTCTTGAGCCGGGCGATGGTGCGGCTTGCCGCAGGGGATCACGAAAATCGACGCCGTAATCATTGTCGCCGACGAATGGAAGACACGAGGCTCTTGCCTTTGTCTCGCGCCGCCCCTCACATCCTCACATAGTCAGATCGACCTGCGCGCCGCAGCGATTCCTCATTTCGGAGCCCATGATGCTTGAGCTTCTCTACGATCCCAATGTTTGGGTCGCCTTTCTCACCCTGACGGTCATGGAGATCGTGCTGGGGATCGACAATATCGTCTTCATCTCCGTCCTCGTCTCGCGCCTACCGCGCGAGCAGGCCGAATTTGCCCGCAAGCTCGGCATTGGCCTCGCGCTGGTCTTCCGCATTGTGCTGCTGTTCCTGATAAGCTGGATCGTACAGCTACAGGATCCGGTCTTTACTGCGTTCGAGCATGCCTTCTCCTGGAAGGACATTATCCTCATCGCCGGTGGCGGTTTTCTGATCTACAAGGCGACGCACGAAATGCACGCCGCGATCGAAGAGCCGCATGAAGTCGGGTTGAAGGAAGCAGCGACCGCGAGCCTCCAGGCAATCCTCGTGCAGATCGTCGTCATCGATATGGTGTTCTCGATCGATTCGATCATCACCGCCGTCGGCATGGTGCCTGCCGATCAGGTTGCCGTCATGGTTGCGGCGGTGCTCGTCGCCGTGGGCGTCATGTTCGTCGCTTCCGGCCCGATCGCCAAGTTTGTCGCCGATCACCCGACCACCAAGATGCTGGCTCTGGCCTTTCTCCTGCTCATCGGCGTGACGCTCGTGGCAGATGGTTTGGGCTTCCACATTCCCAAGGGCTACATCTATTCGGCCATGGCCTTCTCCGTGCTGGTCGAAGCGGTCAATATCTTCGCCAAGAGCCGCAAAGCGCGTTCCGCAGGCGGAACGCACCGCGTAACGCCATTTACCGGTGATACCGGTTCGGTTTCGGCCGAGGCCGGTGTCGCGGCCGTCACGAAGCGCCCGCAATCCCCCAATGTGCGGCAGGCCCAATCGCGTCCCAAATCGGCGCCACGCAAGCCGAAGACGCCGCGATGACCCAGGCAATCGTCATCCGCCAGACCGGCGGACCAGACGTCATGGCGCTCGAAGACTGGCCGGTTTCCCAACCAGGACCCGGCCAGGCTTTGATCCAGCAGACCGCCATCGGCCTCAACTTCATCGACACCTACCAGCGCTCCGGGCTCTATCCCGTGGCGCTGCCCTTTGTGGGTGGAAATGAAGGGGCAGGGGTGGTTACAGCCGTCGGACCGGACGTGACATCAGTCAAGGTCGGCGACCGCGTCTGTTATCAAGGCCAGATCGGTGCCTATGCCAAGGAGCGTTTGATTGCGGCAGACCGGTTGGTGCCGATCCCGGACGGCATCAGCGACGAGACGGCGGCGGCTGTCATGCTCAAGGGGCTGACGGCTTATTATCTGCTGTTCATGACCTGGAAGGTTGAAGCCGGGCAGACCATCCTCTGGCACGCAGCTGCGGGCGGAACGGGCCAGATCGCGACACAATGGGCCAAAGCCCTGGGCGCAACGGTAATCGGCACGGCAGGCGGTGCCGAAAAAGTGGCGCTGGCGCGGGCCAATGGTTGTGATCACGTCATCGACTATCGGACCGAGGACTTTGCGGCGCGGGTCAAGGAGATTACTGCGGGCAGGGGCGTCGATGTCGTTTATGACGGCGTTGGCAAATCGACCTTCGATGCTTCGCTCGATTGCTTGCGGCCGCGCGGGCTCATGGTGAGCTTTGGTAACGCCTCGGGGGTCGTGTCGGTGCCCGATTTGGGCGTTCTCGCGCGCAAAGGCTCGCTTTACGTCACAAGACCGACAAGCGGGTCCTATCTCGGCGATCGGACAGTCTTGCTGGCCGGCTCTGAAGCCTTATTCGGGGCCATCCTTTCGGGCGGCATCAAGGTCGATATCTCCGCCCGCTTTCCGCTGGCCGATACCCGACAAGCGCATGAGGCGCTCGAAGGGCGGCAGACGACCGGCTCGGTTGTCCTCATCCCATGATTTCCCGCGTCGCGCCCTCTGGACAGGGCGGCGCGGCGCGGCTACACGGGCAGCCAACGGGTAGGTGGCAGAGCGGTTGATTGCTCCGGTCTTGAAAACTTACCGCGGTTTAGTGGTGAAGCCTAAAAGACGGAATAAACATAATCGCTTACACAATGCCTTTGTATCCGAGGCGTTTCTGGTATAGCGCACTATTAGCCGAAAGGCGAAACGGATGGGTGGCCGAGCGGTTTAAGGCTCTAGTCTTGAAAACTAGCGTGCGGGGAACCGTACCGTGGGTTCGAATCCCACCCCATCCGCCAATACCCTGTTGAACTTGCTTTGCTTAATCCTGTTGCCGGCCGGGTTTGTCCCATTTCGTTCTGTAGCGCCATTGACGCTCCGAGCGTGACCAAACCACATCGCCGTCAGAAGTTAGTTTGTTGAATGCTGCCAAGATTGGCTTTGCGATAGCTAGATTGCCGTTGGCATTACTATAGGTCAGAGACTGGTCCATCTTGTGAAGCTGCCAAGCGACCGTTTCCTGATCCAGATAACGCTTCGCGGCGAGCTGCTCCACCATCCATTGAGCAGCTTGTGCTGGAGTCATTTCTGGTCGTCCGAATAGATTTCAATGGATTCTTCGGTGAAATTTTCGGAGTTGTGTTTTGCCCCGGCAAACCACGAACAGCGATATGACTCGTTGTGAGGCGTGAACTTCTCCACGACCATCTTTGGGCCGCCGGCCTTCAGTTGAACGAGATCACCCGCCTTAAATTTCTTCCCTGCCATAATATACCTCATTCATTTTGAAAATATATGGAGAATATTGTGAGGGGATTCAAGATATTGCTCGGCAAATAATTTATTCCTAAAGTGTTATAGTCAGTTACAGAGGCGGCGCCCGATCTTTCCTTCCGGCTAGAGTAGCCTGCACCGGGGCATGCAACGCCGACAGCATAATCTGCTGACCACACGCGCCGGTTCGACCAAATCGCATTTGCCCTGCAACCTGAAACCCTATGTCGCGGTAGAGACGGAGGGGCATGCGCGCGAGCTTGAAAAATATTTCAAGTCGGGATCTGGTAAGGCAATTGCGTTGAAGCGACTTCTGCGCCTCGACCACCTCTCAGGCTAGATAGTGAGTTCACGACTTTGACCACGCTCTTCTCCGGCCTGCTCAATGTTCAATATGGCCAGTTTTATCTTGAGGCTGGAACACGGTTCGACGGCGATATGGCGCGCTGCTTCAAGGGTCAGAGCAATGGTCTGATGGGCGCCCGCGTGCCCGGTCTTCTCTATGCAACAACGGGCCTCCACACCGGCATAGTCGGCGTCACCGTTTTGCTCGAAGGGGCCGAGCCGAGCGTCGACAATAGCTGGGACGAAATCGTGGAAATTTCGCTGCAGGCCTCCGGCCGCGAAGTGGCGCTGCTGGAATGGGCGAGCGATGAGCCCATCCCGCTGGCTGTTATGGCTGGTCCTTATCGCGTTCGCTATTCCGCTCGCGCCATGGACGAAGCTGCGAAAGCCGACACCAACGACGGGCCGCACCCGATCGACACCTATAGAATCGTAATATGGCCCGCCGCGCCGGCGCCGGATCGGGTGATCAATCAGACCAGCGAGACGGCACGCTACTGGCACGATTGGGCTCGGGGGCTGGCCGAATAGCCAAAACCCCTTGAGCGGCCGGGCTTGATCGGGCTAAGAGGCGGCTTCACATCCCGCAGTGAGGACAGATCGCCATGAGCCGCAAGGAATTCGACGCTTCGCGCATGCGGCGCATGAAACGTATCGCCGGGCGTCATGGCCTGACAATTCTGACCAGCGAGAAGATGAAAGTGCTCGGCCAGCCGGGCGGTCACGCGCTGCGCGACGACAAGACATTTGCCATTGTTTACGGGGACATACCCAAGCCGTTCTCGGCGAGTCTCGACGATATAGAGACCTACATCGAAAAGCTTGAGGCGGGGGAAGAGTAAGCGGGACTGACCTTTCTGGCAACCGCCTCAATGCCCCGCACTGGGACATTCCGTTATTTATTCCGTAACAGGAATCGGCACACATTGGTCGGGTAAGCACTCGAGAGACGTTCATTGTTCTCTGAAACGCTGAACGGCCTTTGGTTGCTTGGATCGCGTTTTCGAACCGGGAAGGTGGTTTTCACGTTCCCCGAAGACGCTCTAATGGAGGCGCGCACCGTGTTTACCCTGATCAACGCAGACGCCGACGAAGACGACGCCGAAATCACCGATCCCCAAGAAATCGCAGAATTGTTCGCGGCCATCGCTGCCGTAGCAATCGAAACCATTGGCGCCGCCAATGTCCGCGAGCTTTTTGATGCGGTCGTCGAACAGGAGGGTCGCGATCCCAATTAGAGATTTAATTTTCAAACGACGTGCCGGATTGACGATCTGACACCATCATTCGGCCAAGCGCCGAACCTGCTTCCCGCCTTGGCGAAGTGTTTTCAAACACTTCGCCAAGGCGACAACGGACGGAAGGCAGATTTGACCGATCAAGCTCATATCTCGCCCGAACGGCCCATGCTTCAGCCCCTTGGCGACAGCGCGCTTCTCGTCCGCTTCGGCAGCCATCTCGATGAAGCTGCCAACAGCCGGGCGATAGCCTTCGCGCAAGCTGCGCAAGCCCATCCCATCGACGGCGTCGTCGAAATCGTCCCAAGTCTTGTGTCGGTTCTCATCCGATACAACCCAATCATCTCGCGCTATCAGGACATCGCCGGCACGGTTCGGCTGCTTCTCGGCCGCACCCAATTTAGCGCTGATGGTCGCGAGTGGCGGCTCCCAATCCGCTTTGGCGGCGAGCATGGCGCCGATCTTGATGAAGTCGCAGGCCTACTCAAAATGTCAGCGGAGGCTTTTATCGCCTACCACAACGCAAACCCGCTTCGCGTCCTGGCGACAGGCTTCGCGCCGGGCTTCGTCTATTGCGGTTTTCATCCAGACACGCTGATACTGCCGCGTCGCAATTCTGTGCGGCCACTGGTGAAGGCTGGAAGCGTTCTCTTCGCCGCCGGCCAGACGGCGATTGCCGCAACCGATGTTCCAACCGGCTGGCACGTGATCGGCCACACCGCCTTCAGCAATTTTGACCCCAAGGCGGTCCCACCGACACAGCTCAAAGCTGGCGATCGGCTGATCTTCGAGGCCGTGTGATGGTCGCCACCATCACCATCGAGCGGGCAGGGCCGCTCACAAGTATCCAGGATGCTGGCCGGTTTGGCCATCTGGCAGACGGCATCAGTGCCTCCGGCCCGATGGATCTTGCAGCGTTTCATCGTGCGGGATTGCTGGCGGGGAGCGGAGGCCAGGCGGGGATCGAGTTTTCGATGCTGGGCCTTGATATCCGCGTGGACGACAGCATTCTCAGCACCGGTTGGGACGGTGGCCACTTCGATATTTTTCTCAACGACACGCCGCTTTCATGGCCCGGTCAGGCCGAACTGCGCCCCGGAGACAGGCTGCGTATTGGTCCGGCAAAGGCAGGCAATTATGGCTATCTCCGCTTCGGCGGCGAGATCGACGTATCTGAAATCATGGGGAGCCGGTCGACCAGCTTGAGAGCGAAGCTTGGCGGGCTAGATGGACGCGCGCTGAAATCGGGAGATCGGCTGCAGATTTTTGGCTCCGGCGCCGAGCCGCAAACTGTGGCGCCGCTACTTCGAGAGCATGCTCCGATCCGTTTCATCTGGGGGCTGCATGCCGAAGTCTTCTCTTTGGACTTGCGACAGAAATTCGTAACCGAAGCGTTCCGCATTGCCTCGATGATGGACCGCATGGGCGTGCGCCTCAAAGACGAGGCCAGCGTCTTCGCCGATAGCCAAATCCTTTCGCTGGTTTCCGATCCGGTCATCTGCGGCGATATCCAGATCCTCGGCGATGGCACGCCGATTGTGCTCGGACGCGATCATCAGCCGACCGGCGGCTATCCGCGCATCGGCACCATAATTTCGGCCGATCTTGACCGTTTCTTCCAGCTCAGGCCCAATGCAACAGTCATGTTCCAATCGATTGGACTTGACCATGCGCAGGCGCTGTTGCGGAGCGGAACGCAGTGATCACCGTGGATCTCAACGCCGATCTCGGCGAAGGCATGGGCACCGACGAGGACCTGCTCGAACTCGTCTCGAGCGCCTCGATCGCGTGTGGCGGGCATGCCGGCGATGCGGCAACCATCCGGCACGTGCTGAAACTCTGCAAAGCGAGGGGCATCCAGGCCGGCGCCCATCCGGGCTATCCCGACAAGCCGCGCTTTGGCCGCTTCCGCCTCGTCATGCCACTCGATCAATTGATCGGCCAGGTGCGCAACCAGATCTTTCTCGTTCGCCACATTGCGGCCGAGGTGGACATGCCGCTTTCCTATGTGAAGCTGCATGGCGCGCTCGCCAACCAGACCGCCGAAGAGCTGACCATGGCTGTCGCGATTTTCGCCGGCATCCAGGCCATGGACCCAAAGCTTGCCGTGCTGGCCCTCGACAATTCCGAACAGGTCCGCGCCGCCAAGGCGGTCGGTGTGCCGCTGATCCGCGAAGCCTATGCGGATCGCGCCTATACGGCTGATGGTCTGCTCGTCCCGCGCAGCCAGGAGGGCGCGGTCATCCACGACATCGATGCGGTCATCGAGCGCTGTCTGCGGTTGGCGAAGGCCGAGGAAATCGTCGCCATTGACGGGACGGTGCTGAATTCCGGCGCGCGCTCGATCTGCCTTCATGGCGACACGCCGGGCGCCGTCGACCTGGCCCGCGAAGTGCGCGATGCGCTCGAAGGCGAAGGCATAAAGATCGCACCAGCACCGCTCGAAATGGAGTTACCCTGGGCCTCTCGGGAGGGAGAGGGTGAAATCGGCATCATGCCTTTGGGACCAAAAGACCCAGGGTAATTTTTTGGGCTTTTGGGCCCGTGTTTCTTTCACACACCACCGCCTGTCATCCCGGCCTTGAGCCGGGATCCATCTTGAGATCTCGGGATGGGCCCCGGCCTTCGCTGGGTGACAATCGAGTGTGGGGTTGTGTCGTGAAAACGCTAAATCGCCAGATACTCATGCCGCAGTTCGGCGTTATCGAGCACCTCCTTGGCCGTGCCGGCAAAAACCACTTCGCCTGTGTCGAGAATGACGGCCCGATCCGCCAGCTTCAGCGCCGCGACCGCATTTTGCTCGACGATGATCGTCGTGATCCCCAGCGGCTTGATCGAGTGGAGGATGCGTTCTATTTCCTGCACGATGACCGGGGCCAAGCCTTCATAGGGCTCATCGAGCAGCAACAGCTTCAGGTCCCGCGCTAGAGCGCGCGCAATCGCCAGCATCTGCTGCTCCCCGCCTGAGAGGGTGACACCTTCCTGCGTGCGCCGCTCGGCGAGGCGCGGAAAACTCTGGTAGATTTGCTCGAGGCTCCAGCCGTTGCCCGGCGCGACCTTGGCGAGCGTCAGGTTTTCCTCGACCGTCAGGCCCTGAATGATCCGGCGATCCTCGGGCACGAGCTGGATACCCGCCCGCGCCGCCTCAAAACTTTTCATCTGGTGGACCGGCGCGCCATCGAGCCAGATTTCGCCTTGCCGCATCTGCGGGTTATCGGTCCGGGCAATGGTGCGCAGAGTGGACGTCTTGCCCGCGCCATTGCGGCCGAGCAAAGCGAGAATTTCTCCCCGCCGCACATCGAGCGATACGCCCTGCACGATATAGCTCTCGCCGTAATAGGCGTGCATGTCGCGCACCAAAAAGAACGGGCGGGTGGCTTCGATCTCGCTGGCCTGGCTGACGGTGGTGTCTGCGGTCATGGCAATGGCGCTCATCAGTGGGCTCCCCCGAGATAGGCTTCCTGCACTTTGGGATTGCCACGCACCTGATCGGGCGTGCCATCGGCAATGATACGCCCCTGCGCGAGGACGGAGATTTTGTCGGCGAGCGAGAAGACGACATGCATGTCGTGCTCGATAATGACCTTGGTCATGCCGCGGGCCTTGATCTTCTTCAAGAGTTCGATCGTCGTATTGGTGTCATGCCGGCTCATGCCGGCCGTGGGTTCGTCGAGCAGCAGCAGGCGCGGATGCTGGATCAGGCACATGGCCAGTTCCATCCGCCGCTTGTCGCCACGGCTGAGGCTGCCCGCCAGCATGTCGCGGCGGTTGAGCATGCCGACATCTTCAAGCATGTGTTCGGCCTCGGCACGAATGCCGGTCTCGCTCTCGAGCGAGCGCATCATGTTGAGCGTAAACATGCCATCGCGCTTCGCGAGGGCTGGGATCATCACGTTGTGGAGCACCGAAAGGTCCGCGAAAATCTCCGGCGTCTGGAACACGCGGGCAATGCCGAGCTGGTTGATCTGATAGGGCGTTTTGCCGGTTAGCACATTGCCGTCGAACACCACCTGGCCGCTCGATGGCGCGAGTTTGCCGATGATGACATTGAGCAGTGTCGATTTGCCGGCCCCGTTAGGACCGATGATCGCGTGGGTCTTGCCTTCCTCGATCTGCAGATCGATGTCGGAGAGGGCGTGGAGGCCGCCGAAGCGCTTGTGGACGTCGGCAACATGAAGAACGACATTGGGATTGGCCATGGTGCGATCCTACTCTGCCGGTTGGGTTTGCGGGGCCGTCTTGGCGCCCGATGAGCCAGAGCGGCGGAAGAGGCCGGCGACGCGCCGCACGCCCTCCATGATGCCGCCGGGCAGGAAGATCACGACGATGACGAAGGCGAGGCCCAGCGTCAGGTGCCAGCCATCGCCGACGAACTTGCTCGTCACCTTGACGAGAACATCGGCCACGCCATCGGGCAGGAAGCTCCAGAAGCGGGCGAGGATATTGTCATTGAGCGCCGAGAGGATGTTTTCAAAATATTTGATGATCCAGGCGCCAATGACCGGCCCGACCAGCGTGCCCACACCGCCAAGTATGGTCATGAGCACCACTTCGCCCGACGCCGTCCACTGCATGCGCTCGGCGCCGGCCAGCGGATCGGTGACGGCGAGAAGCGCTCCGGCGAGACCGGCATACATGCCAGAGATCACGAAGGCCGATAGCGCATAGGGGCGGGTGTTGAAGCCGGTAAACTGCATGCGCGTCTGGTTGGATTTGATGGCTTTGAGCATCATGCCGAATGGCGAGCCGGCAATGCGCTGGGCGATGAAGAAGGCGAGGATCAGGAAGCCGGCGCAGAAATAGAACCCGGCATAGCCCGAGAGTTGCTGGCCGAGAATATTCGGCACCGGCTGGCCGACAAAGCCCTGGCCAACTGCCGCATCGATCACGCGCGGATCGCTGAGCGTCAGCTGCAGCCCGGTCTCGCCATTGGTGATCGGCGTCAGCACCGAATAGGCAAGATTATAGCTCATCTGCGCGAAAGCCAGCGTGAGGATGGAGAAGTAGATGCCCGAGCGCCGAAGGCACAGAAAGCCGATGACGAGGGCGAAGAGGCCGGAGATCACGACCGCGAAAATCATGGCCGGGATGGCATCGAGCGTCAAAAGCTTGAACGACCATACGGCGGCATAGGACCCAACACCGAAGAAGGCTGCGTGGCCGAAGCTGAGATAGCCGGTGAGCCCAAAAAGGATATTGAAGCCGACGGCAAATATCCCAAAAATCATGAAGCGCTGCAGCAGATCGGGATAGCCGGCGCCAAAAGGCGCCAGCCAGATCGGCATGGTGAGGACGACGAGGGAAAAACCGGCGAAAAGCAGAAGGTCGTTGCGGGACATGAATTTTGGCATGTCAGGCCTCCATTACGCCGCGCCGACCAAAGAGGCCGCGGGGGCGAACGAGAAGAATAATGACCGCCACCAGGTAGATGATGATCTGATCGATGCCGGGAAACACGGCTTTCACCTGGTTCATCGAGGCGAAGGACTGGAGAATGCCGAGCAGGAACCCGGCGGCAACGGCGCCGGGCAGGGAGCCCATGCCGCCCACGACGACGACCACAAAGGAGAGGACGAGAAAGTCCATGCCGAGGTGGTAATTGGGCGGGAGGAGGGGCGTGTACATGACGCCTGCGATGCCGGCTACGACGGCGGCTAGCCCGAACATGATGGTGAAGCGGCGGTCGATATTGATGCCGAGAAGCCCGACCGTTTCGCGATCCGCCATGCCGGCACGGACCACCATGCCGAAGGTGGTGAATTGCAGGAAAGCAAAGACCCCGCCGATGACGATCGCGGCGAAGACGAAATAGATCAGCCGCCAGATCGGGTAGGTGATGATATTAGCCTGCATGCCGAGGAAGGCGCCGATATCGGCAGCCCCGCGCAGATCCGTCGGCATGGGCTGCGGAATGGGATTTGGCCCGTAAACGGACTTGATGACTTCCTGCGCGACGATGGCGAGGCCAAAAGTGACGAGGATCTGTTCGGCATGGCTGCGCTTGTAAAAGTGCTTGATGATGCCGCGCTCGAGCGCAATGCCGACGACCAGCATGATCGGGATGGTGATGATGATCGAGAGCGGCACGGAGTAATTCACCAGCACCGCACCGAAATCGCCGAACCAGGCCTGCACCAGCGGCTCACGTACTTCGAGCGGCGAGCCCCAAGGCGAGAGCTTTTCGGGATCGACCGTCACGGTTTCCATGGTGAGGAACATGCGCACGGTGACAGCGCAGAAGGCGCCGAGCATGAACACCGCACCATGGGCGAAATTGACGACGCCCAGCGTGCCGAACACCAACGTCAGGCCAAGGGCGATCAGCGCATAAGCCGCGCCTTTATCGAGCCCATTGAGAAATTGCAGAAAGATGACTTCGAACATCGGATGCTCCGGGTCGACCGATAGGCACTGAATCTCACGAAGTCGTCACCGCCCGGCTTGTCCGGGCGGTCCATGGGCGCGGCGGCATCCCATGGATTTTTNNNNTTGAGAGTTTGACTACTGTTTTACGCGCACATCGGTACCGGTTCAGCTTCGCCGAGCTCGCCACCGAAAATGGTGGGATCATACGTCACCGTATCCCGATCGATTTCCTGGAACACGTTGAGCACGTCGAACTCACTCGTCGGGCTTTCATTGCCCTGAACGACGAGCACCGATTTGATGCATTGGTGATCGTCGGCGCGATAGAGCGTCGGTCCATTGCCCATGCCGTCGAATTCAAACCCTTCGAGCGCCTTGATGACTTCGCGCGGATAGAAGGTCCCGGCGCGTTCGACGGCATCTGCGTAGAGCAGCGCCTGCACATAGGCCGTGTGCGCGGCCTGGGATGGTGGGGAGCCATATTTGGCGCCAAAACTCTTGGTGAAGGCGATCGAGCCAGGGTCCTGCAGGTTCCAGTGCCAGTTCGAGGTGCCGAAAATGCCTTTGACGCTTTCGCCGGCGCCCTTGGCCATCAGCTCGGAAATCAGCGGCGTGACGATCTGGAAATCCTTGCCATTGGCCTGGCGGTCGCGCATGCCGAACTGCACGGCCTGGGTGAGCGAATTCACCATGTCGAGGCCATAGTGATTGAGGATCAGCACGTCTGCGCCGGAATTGAGGATCGGCGTCAGATATTGCGAATAGTCGGTGGCGCCGAGTGGCGTACGGACAGCCGCGACGGTTTCCCAGCCCAGCGCTTCGGTGGCGTTTTTGATCGATTCTTCCTGCGTCCAGCCCCAGGTATAGTCGGCCGTCAGGTGATAGGCGCGGCGATCCTTGCCATAGGAATCCCCGAGGACGGGCGCGAGGCCGATGCCGGACTGATAGGCGTTGAAGAAGTGGCGGAAGCCGTAGCGGCGCTTGTCCTTGCCGGTCGTGTCGTTGGAATGGGTGAGGCCCGCCATGAAGATGACGCCCATTTCCTGGCAAAGGCCCTGCACGGCGATGGCTTCGCCTGATGACGAGCCGCCCGTAATCATGATGGCGCCATCGCGCTCGATCATGCGGGTCGCGCCGGCGCGGGCCACGTCGGACTTGGTCTGGCTGTCCGAAGACACATAGGTGACCTTCTTGCCGAGGATGCCGTTCCCCTTGAGGGCGGAGGGCTGCAGCACGTTCAAGAGGCCGCCATCGCCTTCGCCGTTGAGATGGGCGATCGCCAGTTCATAGGCTTTCTGCTCATCCGCGCCTTCTTCGGCATAGGTGCCGGTCAGCGGCAGGTTGAGCCCGAAGACCACTGTGTCGCCGGTGGGATTGTTGCAGAACTCCTGGGCCCAGGCGCCCTTGGAGAAAACGACAGGGGCAACGCCGGAGCCGATGATGCCGGCCATGCCGGTCTGCAAGACACGGCGACGGGACAAGCCACGCTTCAAAATAGTCATTGATCTCCTCCTGATGCGCGGGCCACCGGTACATTGCCGGAGCCTCAGCGCTGCCCGATATTTGCCCCATTTGAAAACGCCCGCAATATCCCATTGTAATCGTTCGATTATTCTGTAAATACTTGTTCTGGATTGACTGTCTTTCAGTCAATTCGTTTGCAAATCGCAGTTTCGGGGAGGGAACAGCGATGCGGGCGCCGATTGGTTTCCGGATATCCAACCGCAGGAAATCGCTGGGCATTTCCCAGGCGGCTCTGGCGCGTCTCGCCGGCATTTCGCCGAGCTATCTCAACCTGATCGAAAACAACAAACGCGATGTCGGCGGCATCTTGCTGCAGCGGATCGCTCAGCAATTGCGCATCGAGATTGCCGATCTCACGGGCGACGACGAACAGAAGCTGCTGCAGGACCTGGAAGAGGCCTATGCGGATCCGGTGGTCGAGTCGCTGCGCTTCCAGCCCGAGGAACGCCGCCATCTCGTCGCGCAATATCCGGCGAGCGCTGCAGCGATTGCGCGGCTACATCGCGCCTATACTGGCGCCGTCGCCAATGCCGATATCTATGCCGACCGCCTGCGGTCTGACCCACTGCTCAGCCAGCTTCTGCACCAGATCCTGTCCGGCATTACCGCCGTTCGCTCGAGCGCCGAAATTCTCGAAGATGTGCCCGATCTCGACGATGCCGAGCGCAAACGCTTCGTCGACGCTATTGGGCGCGAGGCGCGGGCGCTCAGCGATGTGGCGCGGAGCCTCATCGGCCAGTTCGAAAGCAGCAGCAAGGTGATGGGCAAGGCTTCGGCTTTGCGCGAGATCGACGATCTCATCATCGAGCAGGAGAACTATTTTCCGACCCTTGAAGCTGTTGCGGCGGACCTGCGGTGGGAGTTGGAAAGCGAAGGTATATTCGGTCCCGCGCTACTCGTCGAAACGCTGGAACGCCGCTTTGGCGTCACGACCCGGATCGGCGGCGATAGCGGTGTTGCCGAATTTCCGGGTCAGTATCGCTTCGATTCCAGCGCTCGGGTCATGTGGTTTCAGGGCTCGACCACGCTCGCAACGCGCCAGTTCCAACTTGCTCGACTGCTCGGCGAACTGAGCGCCGCCGACGTGCTGCGCGAAACGCTCGATGCGGCCATGCTGACCCGTCCGACGACGCGACGCCTGGCAGCGCGGGCGCTGGGCTCCTATCTCGCTGGGGCCATCGCTTTTCCCTATGGGGCGTTTCACGAAGCGGCCGAAACGTTGGCCTACGACATCGACCAACTCCGGCAGACATTTAACGGCAGCTTCGAACAGGTGGCGCATCGGCTGGTTTCCCTGCGCAAGCCGGGCCAGGAGGGCGTTCCTTTCGGGTTCCTTCGGTCCGACCCTGCCGGGCGCCTCACCAAGCATTTTCCTCTGCCGGGCCTATTGCTGCCGAACTCTGGCCATGCCTGTCCGCTCTGGCCGATCTATAGCGCCTTTCGTCACCCCGAGACCCTCCAGCGCCAGGTGGTTCAGTTCACCGATCGCTCGCGCTATCTCTTCCTCGCCCGCTCTCTGCAGCGCCGCGCGGGCGCATTCCAGGAACCAGCGACCCATATCTCTATTATGCTCGCCTGCGATGTGCTCCACGCCGATCGCACGGTCTATGCGCGCGGCCTCGATCTCGCCTACCAGTCGGCCGATTTGCCGGTCGGTCCGACCTGCCGGCTCTGCACGCGAAAGAGCTGTCCGGCGCGGCAGGAGGAGATGCTGACGCCGGGCGAACAGCGCTCGGCAACGCGCCAGCCGCTGATCCCGCAAGAATTCGGCCTTGGCGATTCCGGCTGATTGCGCTTTAGTGACGCAGCTTGCGGAGGGGAGACCGCAGGCGAGGGGGGAGATTTGGCTATCGATATCCTGATTGCTGAGGATGAACCGTCGATTCTTGAATCGCTGGATTTCATCCTGCGTCGTGCCGGATGGAGCATCAGTTCGGTCACCGATGGCGACGCCGTGCTCGATGTCGTGCGGCGGCTGCGACCGCGCATGCTGGTGCTCGATGTGATGCTGCCCAAGCGCAGCGGTTTCGACATTCTGAAGCATCTACGCGCCGATGCGGACACAGCAAACTTGCCCGTCCTGATCCTCACCGCCAAGGGCCAGCAGCAGGATCGACGCACAGCCGAAGAACTCGGCGCCAATGGATTCGTGACAAAACCCTATTCCAATGCCGAGGTGGTGGGCGCGGTGCGCAGCCTTCTGGGTGAAGATGCCCGACCGGCATAGGATCGTCGGCGGCATGTTCCTGCTGACGGCAGGCGGGCTGTTGTTGCTCGTGCCGCCGCTGGTGCATGTCTTCAATCACGACATTGCCGTCTTTGGCGTACCGCAGATCGTTTTCTACCTTTTCGGCGTCTGGCTGGCGCTCATCGCAGGCACCGCCTGGCTGACCAACCGCATCCCAGCTGAGCCGCGGCAAGAGGAGGGCGAGGGGTAATGCTGTCGGCCGATTTCGTCATTGCGACCGCGATCGGCTATGTCTGTCTGCTCTTCGTTCTCGCCTATATCGGCGACCGCCGCGCCCGCATCAATCAGCGCTCCTGGCTCCATTCGCCCGCGGTCTATACGCTCTCGATCTCGGTCTACTGCACCAGTTGGACTTTTTACGGTGCCGTGGGAAATGCTGCTCGTAGTGGATTGGAGTTCCTCACGATTTACCTTGGACCAACCATAGTCTTCGTCGGTTGGTATTTCCTCCTCCGCCGCCTCGTCCGGATCGGCCATCTCTACCGCATTACGTCGGTAGCTGACCTCCTGTCGTCCCGTTTCGGCAAGTCGAGCCGGCTCGGCGTGCTGGTCACCTGCATCGCCGTCATCGGCATCGCGCCCTATATCGCGCTGCAGTTGAAGGCCGTCACCTCGTCGATCCAGGCGGTCGCCGGCTCCTCCGAGTTCGGCCAGGGTAGCCTCCGCGGCATCGACGATGTCGGCCTCGCGTTAGGCGTCGCCGCCGGCATGGCGCTCTTCACCATTCTTTTCGGTACGCGCCATGTCGATGCAAAGGAGCAGCACCATGGCGTCGTCGCCGCCATCGCTTTCGAGGCCGTCGTAAAACTCGCGGCGCTCGTCGCCGTCGGCATTTTCGTCCTCTATATCGGCGGCGGCTTCGAAGGCATTTTTAGCCAGGCGGCAGCGCGAGGCGTCGTGGTCGACACCTCGGCAAGCTTCGACAGCCGCTGGATGACCACGCTCGTCCTCTCCATCGCCGCCATAGTCTGCCTGCCGCGCCAGTTCCAGGTGACGGTCGTCGAGAACTCGAACGAAAACCATCTTCGCGTCGCCGGCTGGGCCTTCCCTGCCTACATGTTCCTCATGAGCATCTTCATCCTGCCCATCGCCATCTATGGGCTGACGGTGATGCCGGCCGATGCCAATCCCGACATGTTCGCGCTGACCCTGCCATTGGCTGCGGGCCAGAACGGTCTTGCGCTCTTTGCCTTCATCGGCGGCTTTTCCTCGGCCACCTCGATGATCATTCTCGAATCCATCGCGCTCTCGATCATGGTCTCGAACCACATCATCATGCCGCTGGTGCTGCGCTTCAGCCGCCCACAATTCGGGGAAGGCCAAGGCATGAGCCGCACGCTGCTTGTGGCCCGGCGCTTCTCGATCATGCTGATCCTCTCGCTCGGATTTTTCTATTTCTTCTTCACCCGCGACTCCAACGCGCTGGCGCCGATCGGCCTTATCTCCTTCACCGCCATCGCCCAGTTTTTCCCCGCGCTCCTCGCCGCCATCTTCTGGCGCGAGGCATCGCTGAAAGCCGTTACGGCCGCGATCTTGGCCGGTTTCGTCACCTGGGCCTGGTGCTGCTTCCTGCCGTCTTTCGAATCCGTTTCGCCTGCCGTCTCCCAGCTTCTGGCCGACGGTCCCGCGGGCATTTCCTGGCTACGGCCCGAGGCCATGTTTGGCCTAGACGGTTGGGACCCGCTCGCCCACGCCGCCTTCTGGAGTCTTTCGGTCAATGTGCTGACGCTGACCCTCGGCTCGCTGCTGACAACGCCTTCTGCCCTTGAACGCATCCAGGCGGCAGCCTTTGTCGATGTCTTCAAGCGCCCGAGCCTCGCTTTGCGCGGCGTTGCGCCGGGCTCTGCCACCGCAACCGATCTCTATTTCGTCGCCGAACGCGTCCTCGGCGAGCGCCGCGCTGCCGCGCTCTTTGAAGTCGCGGCGCGTGAGCGTGGCGTCGACCCGGTCCTTCTCGAACCGACGCCCGAATTCGTCGGCCGCCTCGAGCGCGAATTGGCCGGTTCGATCGGCGCGGCCTCAGCCCATGTCATGCTTTCAAAAGTTGTCGCTGGAGCAGATGTGTCGCTCGAAGAGATGATGCAGATGGCCGACGAAACGCAGCAGGCCATCGAATATTCCCAGGAGTTGGAGCGCACCTCGGCCGAACTCCGCATGACCGCACAAAAGCTCGAAGACGCCAATCAGCAGCTCCGCCAGCTCGATAGCCAGAAGGATGAATTCTTGAGCCAGGTCAGCCACGAGGTCCGAACCCCGATGACCTCCATCCGCTCCTTCTCGGAAATCCTGCTCGATGGCGATCAGCTCGACGACACCCAGCGCCAACGCTTCGTTTCGACGATCCATCAGGAAAGCCTGCGGCTTACCAAACTTCTCGACGAAATCCTCGATCTCTCGGCGCTCGAACGGGGTGAAAAGAACTGGACGAGCCAGGCCGTCGATGCCGACGCCGTGCTCGACCGTGCCATTTCGGTTTGTGACGCGCTGTTGCGCAAAAGGACCATTCGTCTTGACCACGGCCCGCGCGCCGGTCGCACCATGATCGAGGGTGATCCCGATCGGCTCTGTCAGGTCTTCATCAACCTGATTTCAAATGCCGTGAAATACAACACCTCGTCCGATCCCGTCGTCCGCATCAGCTCGGCCCTGCGCGCCGGAAATTTCGTCGCCGAAGTGGCCGACAATGGCCCCGGCATCGCCAAGGGCGAGCGCAAGCTGATCTTCGAAAAATTCTCGCGTGGCCGGCGCGGCGCTGCCGATCAGACAGGGGCGGGCCTGGGCCTCGCCATCAGCCGCCAGATCGTCAAGCGCATGAACGGCACGCTTGATCTCGCGCCCAGCACCTTGCCCGGCGCCTGCTTCCGCCTGCGCCTGCCAGTCATCCGCCGCTAGAGCCCATGCCCTTCGTCGGGAATGTTGAGAAGATGTCCGCACGCCTTGCAGTGCACCGCGTCCGGCTCATGCTTGGTCAGCCCACATTGTGGACAGGGAAAATGCACCTTGGCCGGCCGGAAAATGAGCTGCGCCAGCCGCACGAAGAGCGAAATGCCCATGATCATGATGACGATGGATACAAGTTTGCCAAACGTGCCGGGCAGGGTGAGGTCGCCAAACCCCGTCGTCGTCATGGCCGTGACGGTGAAGTAGAGCGCGTCGACATAGCCCGAAATGCCGGATTTTTCACCGACAAAAGCCGTGTAGACGAACCCTGTCACGACGAAAATGAACACCAAGAGGTTGATGACCGCCTGGATGGTTTCCTTATACCCATCAAGCCCGCGCTTGCTCAGCGGCCGCCAGATCAACGGCGATTTGCTCAGCGTCCAAAGCCTCAGAATTCGGAGAAAACCGAGATTGAAGAGCCAGGTGGGCGCGAGCAGCGTGATCAGGATAAAAATGTCGATGACGACGGGAAGCTGACGAATCCAGCGCGGAATATCGTTGGTCGCCAAGGCCCGCGCGCACAATTCGATGAACACCAGCGCAGCGATCGAATAATCGATCCAGAGAAAATATTCGCGCCCCTTCAGCAAGGGACTCGCGATGAAAAACGCGATGATGGCGAGGTCGACGACAAGGATCGTCGCCTGGAAGCGCAAGGCGGCCGGTTGCTGGCTGTGATACAAAATCCGGAGTTTTGAGCGCAGCCGCGGCAACCAGCCCATCTGCGTGTCGTCTTGGGCCGCGTCTGGTTTGGAGGCAGTCAGAATTCACCTCACGGACCACTCGGCCCTTGGTTGATTGAAATGCTTCTTAGCAAATGCCCCAAGGCATGGAAACTCGGGCCATTGCCTCACGCACCTGAAGGTTGCCCCGCTCCGCTTGTCGCGCTATGAGCAGCGCCACCCCAGCGCTGGCGGGTTTTGGCCGGCAGAAGGAGTGCCATGAAGCTGGCTTTCGTCATCCCGGCCTATAACGAAGAGGCCCTGATCGGAAAGTGCCTGGAATCGGTTCTGGCCGAAATCAAGCGCTCCGGCGTTCCTGCCGATGTGATCGTGGTCAACAATGCCTCGACCGACCGGACCGGCGAAATCGCCCGCAGCTTTGCTGGCGTCCGCGTCGTGGATGAACCCAAAAAGGGCCTCGTCAATGCGCGCGACGCAGGCTTTGCCGCCAGCGAAGGCTTTGACCTCATCGCCAATATCGACAGCGATACGATCGTGCCCGAAGGCTGGCTGACGACGGTCATGCGCGAGTTCGAGAAGGACGCAAAGCTCGTCTGCCTTAGCGGCCCCTATGTCTATTATGACATGGCCCCGCACAACCGGCTCATGATCGAGATGTTCTATGGCCTGACCTACGTGATTTACCTGCTCAATCGCTTTGTGCTGCGGGTTGGGTCGGTAGTGCAGGGCGGCAATTTCGTCTTCAAGCGCGAAGCCTGGGTCAAGGTCGGCGGCTATGACCGGACCATCGAGTTTTTTGGCGAAGACACCGATGTGGCCGTGCGTCTTTCTCGCGTTGGCGGGGTCAAGTGGCTCACGAGCTTCAAGATGAAGACCACAGGCCGTCGTCTCGAAAAAGAAGGCGTATTCCAGACCGCCGCGACCTATACGCTCAATTTCTTCTGGGTCACCTTCCGCGGTAAGCCCGCGACCATGGAATACAAGGACGTCCGCAAGGATTGACCCTCTGAGGAAACCTCGGTCTTCCACATTTTAGAGAATCATCGATAGGATCGATCTTGGCCGCATTTGGCGGCCAGGATGCGTTACGGATGTCGATTGCCTCGCAGTTCCCCGTCGTATCACCGGCCCAATCAGGCTCGGCCCTCCGTGCGCTCGCGCTGGCACCGGGGCAGGTGATCGAGGGGCGCGTGCTTGGCGCCGGGCAGGGCGGCGCAACGCTCGTCCAGATTGGCCGCCAGCCCATGGCCCTGTCACTGCCCGGGGGCGCGACGCCCGGCAGCATCCTCACGCTCAGCGTCCAGCAGACCGAAGGCCAGTTGCGCCTCGCGCTGGTGTCGAGCCGTCCACCGCCCACGACGCCCGCGCCCCAGGCTCCCGCAACCAGCGTCGAAATCGCTCAGCGCCCAGTCGTTCAGGGCCCGATCACCTATAGCCCGCCAAGCCTGACGCCGAGCGGCGGCAGCTCTTCGCCTGTCATCGCAGCGCCGATCACTGCCCAGCCTACACCCGCTGCTCCGCAGCCAGTGGCCCAACCCGCCATCGGCTCGCCAATGGCTACGCAGCCCGTCGCGCCAGGCATTCAGCAACGGCCGGGCGGTGCGCCTTATGGCATGCCGCAGATGACCGGGGCCCAACAGACCCCGGCGCCTGCCGCCCAACCGGGCCCGCAGGCGTCTCTCCTCGCCCAGATGGTCCAGCAGTCGCTCCCGATTCAAGGCAGCATCGGCGCGGTCACCAGTCTTCTGGTCGCGGTCGCCGGCAAGACCGCCTTGCCCGAGCCTGTGCTGAAAGCTGCGCGGCAAATTCTCGGCAATCAGTTGGACAGTGCCGGCAAGCTGGATGGCGCCACCCTTAAGGCCGCGATCCGCAATTCGGGCATTTTCCAGGAGGCGCAATTGGGCCAGGGCGCGCCGGGCGCGGCCGCGACCGATACGAAATCGAGCCTTATGGCCATGCGTCACGGGCTGGGGCAGTGGCTCGGCAACCAGGCGCAGATCGCGCCGGCAACGCAGATCCCGCCGCCCCTCAAGCATGTCTTGCCCCGCGCGCGTCTCCCCGAGGCTTTGCCCGATGAGCTTCCCGATGATGGCGAAGCGCTGGGCAAACTGCTCCTCGAGCGCACCGAAGGCGCTTTGGCTCGGGTCCGGCTGCATCAGCACGCTTCGCTGCCGGACGGCCAGAAGGCCGGCGATACGCAATGGAGCCTCGATTTGCCCGTGCTGGTCGGCCAGCAACAGGCCGTTTTGCAGCTTCAGATCCACCACGAAGGCAGCGGCAGCGACACGCGCAGCGAAGATCGCGGCTGGCAGGTGCAGTTCGCGATTAACTTGCCCGCTCTCGGCGAGGTCGGCGCGCAGATTTCCCTGCGTGGCCAGACGACCGGCATCCTGCTGTGGGCCGAAAACCGCGAAACCGCCAAGATCTTTTCCGAGACCATCGAGGAACTGCGCACAACGCTTGAAGCAGCGGGCCTATACCCCGGGGCGCTCGTCGTGCGCAGCGGTGCGCCCGCGGAAGACCCGACCGATCCCCGTCTCGGCCATTCTGTGGATGCCAGAGGATGAGCGAAGACCCCAAAACCCGCCAACTCGCCGTCGCCCTCCAATATGAAAAAGGCACGGACCACGCGCCCCGCGTCGTCGCCAAGGGAAGAGGGCTGATCGCGGAGCAGATCGTCGCACTCGCGGAAGAAAACGACATCGTCATCGAATCCAATCCGCTCCTCGCCGAAGCCCTCAGCCATGTCGAGGTCGACGACAGCATCCCCATCGAACTCTACGAGACCGTTGCCGCCGTCATCGGCTTTGTCCTCAAGCAAAATGCCAAGGCTCCGGCCCCCGCTAAGACGTCCTGAATTCGGCGTGATCGCGCTCTGCGCCATTGCGCCTCATCGTGCGGCTTCCCATGTCAATTTTGAAAGGGAGTTGATCATGCTGAGACAGGAAGACGAACGCGCCATCGAAGACCTCTTCGAACGCCTGCGTAATGTGGAGCGTAATAGCGCTGCGCGCGACGCCGATGCCGAGCAGCTGATCCGCCAGCGGCTCGCGGAAAATCCGACCGCTGCCTATTTCATGGCCCAGACGATCATCGTGCAGGAAGCAGCTCTGCGCGAGGCCCAACAGAAAATCGAACAGCTCGAATCAAAGCAAAGCCAGGGCGGTTTTCCCGGCGGGATCTTTGGTGGCGATCGCCCCGCGCAGGCGCAGACCTCGCAAGGTGGACCCTGGGGCCGGTCGGACGATCCGCGAGATGATCTCCGCCGCTCCCGCGGCAATGGCGGCTTTTTGGCTGGCGCTGCCCAGACCGCGCTCGGGGTCACGGGTGGCCTGCTGCTTGGCAGCATGCTGACCGGTCTCTTCACCGGCGATGCGCAGGCCGGGGAGGCACCGCCACCGGAGGATGCGCCTGAAGACCAAGGCTATGACGATGGCGGTGACATGGGCGACGATTTCGACGTCGGTGGTGACTTCTAGAGGCTAGTTCGTCCGCTTCTCGTAGAACTCGTTGCCGCCCGCTTCGAGCACGTAAAACATATTGTTGTATGGGAAACGGAGGCCCGCCGTGTGGAAATGCTGCGCATTCTGCACGCCGGGATGCCGCGCCCCATGCAGCACCTGATCGGCGACCTGCGCCGCGAGCACAGCGCCGCTATCGGTCATGGGCTTGGTTAGTACACCCTGCGCAAACTGGTTCTTTTGCCCGACAACGCCGCAGACATTTTTAGGATAGCGCGGGTCGTTCAGCCGGTTCATCACCACCGTTCCCACCGCAAGCATGCCTTCGGAGCTGGAGCGATTGGATTCGAAATACATGGCGCGCATCATGCATTCCTTCTCGCTCATCTGCGCCATGCCGAAATTGATGCCGAGAAAGCTGCAGCCCCCGAGACTGGTGGCGACAATCGCGACGGCTGACAATTTGATGGCGAGGCGAGCAAAAAGGGCCACGGTGCATCTCCGGAGTGTTGCCGAGTTGCGGCTTTCCCCGAAAATGCTCCGACAGCCCTAAGGAAGGTTTGACCGGTTTGGTAAAGAAACTCTTAGCGCCGACGGAAGAGCAAGGTGGTCAGCAAAAGCGTGGTGCCGAGAACCGCGATCACCGGCACTGGGTCGCGCTGCACAGCCTTCGCACTCTCCATGGCCTTGCGGCTTGCAACACCGGCAATCCACGCGCCTTGCTTGGCAGCATCGCGGCCCCATTCGGCGACCACGTCACCGACATCATCTGCGACTTCACTGGCATTATGCGACAGAGACCGTGCATTGCCGGACAGCGAACGGCCGAGATGGCGCGTCTGGCGACGCAGGTCATGCAGTTGTGCAGCAATCTGATCGAGTGGATCCTGACGGCGGCGGCGGGACGGGAACAGTTCTTCAAGAAGCATGGCTTACTCCATCTTTCGCGAGGGAACGCCACGTGCCGCGCGGAAGTTCCGTCCACCGTTTAACCAAGATTAATCTCTAGAGTTTGTTTCGAGAATGGCACTACCCGTTTCGGGATCGAGGCCTACATAAAGCAAGTCATCTAGCGCAGGAACGGAACGACAGATTGATGGAAACCAAGAGCGCCCGACGTCTCAACCGACTGTTCGATAGACTGGAGCGGAAAATACCGGCCAAGGCTGCCGGTTTGCTACAGCGTATCCGCCGGCCGGAGGCGCGCTTGATCCGCATCCCGCTCGGCATTCTGCTGGTCCTCGGCGGCATTTTCAGCTTCCTGCCGGTGCTTGGTATCTGGATGCTGCCGCTCGGCCTCCTGATCCTCGCGATCGACCTCATCTTCCTGCAAGGCCCGGTCAATCACGCCATCCTGCGCGGCGGCCGCCACTACACCAATTGGAGCCGCAAGCGCCGCGACAAGAAGGCCATGCCTAAGGCGTGAGATCGATGAGGCCGTCGGCATAGGCGGCCTCGATCAAATCTACAGCCTCGGCCAGTTTCTCGTCGATGATATGGAGATACTGCGTCCAGTCCTCGATCTTGCTGATCGTCTCTGTCCCGTCCGAAATGCCGCGAAGAGCTAGGAGCGGCACCCCAAAAGACTGGCAAGCGCGCTTGACCGCAAAGGTCTCCATATCGACCATGTCCTCGACGATGGCGTCATAGGCCGGTCCCGTAACCACATTGCCACCGGTTGAAAGCGTCGCTGCTGTAAGGCCCGGCAGGGCAGGGACCAGAGGCAGCGTTGCGGGCAGGTCTGTCAGCGGCGTTATTCCTTTGGCAAATCCCAGCGCCGAAGCATCCATGTCGCGATAGGACACAGAAATCGCCTGATAGACGGCACACTGCTCAAGCCTGTTTGAGCCTGCCGAGCCCAGACTGACAACGAGCTTTGGCAGGTTCTCGGCCCGTCGCGCCAGGGCGCGGGTCGTCGCCACCGCGGCCTCGACAGGACCAATCCCGATCATTTCCGGCTGGATGCGTGCGGCCAGATGTGGCCCGAATTCGGCCTTTGCGGCCATGAGATAGAGAATGGACATGCCGCCTTCTAGCATGGCTGCCATGCCGCTCAAGCTCTAGGCGTTACCGCTTATGTAACGGAATGATGACATATTGAATTGGTCGCCGCCCGATAGGCGATCCAACCAGGCAGATTGAAAGTGCGGTTCGCAGTCATCCAGGGCTCAAGAGAATGGACCGAGGCAATGCCGGAGCGCGCTGCCGCTCCTCAGGGCCTTGTGGTGGAAGATGTTCAGGCCGAAGCGCGCCGTCGCCTCCGATGCCTCAAGATCGAAGAGTGGCGGCTGCGCGAATTCGTCACCGGCACGCCAGTGCCCGACCATGTCAGCCACCTGGCTTTGCAGATCGAATTCGCCGCCCAGGCCATCGGCCGTCTCTCGCCAATCCCGTCGGACTATGCCGACGACGTCTATTGGCCCCGCATCTGGTAAAATAGAACAGGCGGCGCGAGATCCGCAGCGCCTGCTAAAATTTCAAAACACCTGAAGAATCAGGCGGCCTTCTTGACCCGCGGCGCGCGCTTGCGGGGCGGCTTGATCGTGGCGGCTGCTTCGGAAGCCAGTGCGGCGACAGCCTTGAACCAATAGGCCTGATCCTGCCCCTCGGGGCGGCCATCCGCGTTCCAGAGGTCATAGGCCTTGCGCTCGATCTGTTCGTGCATTCTCAGCTCCGGTGAAATGTAACTGATCGGTAGCGTGAGCCCGCAAGGTTAAGGTCAGGCTAATTCTTCGGTTTGCGAGCAGTATTGGGGCCCTGCGCAAGACGCATGGAACCGCTCAAGGCAGTTTAGACCAACAAAGATTATAGGGATCCGAATGGTGATCTCGACGGGATTCGAACCCATGACCCCCGGATTAGGAATCCGGTGCTCTATCCTGCTGAGCTACGAGACCAGCCGATTTCGACCTACCAGCCGGGCCGGCAACATGCAAGATGGCAGCCATGAGCACGTTCATCACCTATCCCGATCCCCGCCTTAGCGAGGCTGCAACGCCCCAGCCCGTCGACGCCGCCCTCCGCGCCATCGGCCAGCGGCTGCTCGCTGCTGGAACTGAGGCCAAGGCCTATGGCCTCGCCGCAGCCCACATTGGCGAAGTAGCCCCGATCGCACTGGTGAGCATCAGCGAACCCGACAAACGGGACTATCGTCTCCTCTATAATCCCACGGTCGTTTCATCCGCCCAAGAACAGGAAATCGGCACCGAAGGCTCGGTCTCGCTCCCCGGCATCGAGGTTGACGTGCTCCGGGCGCGCGCCGTCGAAATCACCTTCGACGACGAAAATGGCATTCGCCATACCCTCTCGCTTTCGGGCTTTGCCGCCCGCGTCGCCCAGCACGAAATCGATCAGGTCAACGGCGTCTTCTTCCTCAGCCGGGTGTCCCGTCTCAAGCGCGATGCGGCTCTCAAGCGTTTTGCCAAGCTCGGGCGCCGGGCGGGTTGATCCCCTTGCACGGCTCCGTTAAACGGGACGCACTGAACACAAGGAATTTTCAATGCGCGCGGAAATCGAAAAGACCGTCGCCGAAATCGAGCAGGTTCTGACCCTGCTGAGGAGGCATCTTTGACTGGGATACTGCACAACTCCGTCTCGACGCGCTGACAGCGCAAACTGAATCCCCCGACTTCTGGAACGATCCGGAAAAAGCGCGCGTCACCATGCGCGAGCGCGACGAACTCGATGTGGCGGTCAAGACCGTGCGCGAGCTCGAATCCGGCATTCGTGACAATGTCGAATTGATCGAACTCGGCGATGCCGAGGGCGACGCCGATATCGTGCGCGATGCCGAACAGGCGCTGATCGAACTCAAGCAATCGGCTCGCCGCCGGCAGATCGAAACGCTGCTTTCCGGCGAAGTCGATGCCAATGACTGCTATGTCGAAATCCACTCCGGCGCCGGTGGCACCGAGAGCCAGGATTGGGCCAACATGCTGCTGCGCATGTATACCCGCTGGGCTGAACGCCGGAAAATGAAGGTCGAAGTGCTCGAAATGCACGACGGCGAAGAAGCCGGCATCAAGTCCGCGACCATCCAGATCAAGGGCCACAATGCCTATGGCTGGCTCAAGACTGAGAGCGGCGTGCATCGCCTCGTCCGCATCAGCCCCTACGATTCGGCCGCGCGTCGACACACCAGCTTCTCGAGCTGCTGGGTCTATCCGGTGATCGATGATTCCATCGATATCGAAATCCGCGAAGCCGACCTCAAGGTCGACACCTATCGCGCTTCGGGCGCCGGTGGTCAGCACGTCAACACGACCGACTCCGCCATCCGCATCACCCACGTGCCCTCGGGCATCATCGTGGCGTGCCAGCAGGAACGCAGCCAGCACAAGAACCGTGCAACGGCCATGGCCATGCTGAAATCCCGTCTCTACGAGATGGAAATGCAGAAGCGCGAAGAAGCGGCAAACGCTCAGGCGGCCAACAAGACCGATATCGGCTGGGGCCACCAGATCCGATCCTACGTCTTGCAGCCCTATCAGATGGTCAAGGACCTCCGCACCAGCGTCGAAAGCGGCCAGCCTTCAGTGGTGCTCGACGGCGACCTCGACCAGTTCATGGAAGCGGCGCTTGCGCAGCGCGTTGGCGTCGCAACGGACGTGGCCAGCGAATAAAAAGTTTGGGAGGCTACGGACTCCCATTTTTTAACTGTCGTACGATGCTGAAACCTAACCCAGCACCGCAACCAACCGCTTCCCAGCGTCCAAAAACGCCTTGGGATTGATCGCCTCATCGGCCTTGCGGATTTCAAAATGCAGATGCGGCCCCGTCGAACGTCCCGTCGACCCGACTTTGGCGATGGGCGTCCCGGTATCGACCTTCTGGCCTTCTTGCGACAAATAACCGCTCAAATGCGCATAGCGAGTGAGCAGCCCATTCGCATGCGTCACCTCGACAACCATGCCATAGCCTGATCGCGTCCCGACATAGGTGACCACTCCGGCCGCAGCGCTCAGCACAGTCGTGCCTGTCGGCGCGGAGAAGTCGATGCCGGAGTGAAACGCCCGTGATCCCGTGAATGGATCGCGGCGATTGCCGAAGTTCGAACTTTGCCGGAACGTGCCGCTGATCGGCATATGTACCGGCGCATCATCGAGCGTTTCCCGCGCCATCTTGTAGCGCATCAGGGCCGACATGACCTCGTTGGCATCTTCAAGCATCGGCGTACCGGCCAGATCATCGCGCGCTGGCAGCAAAGGACCACCCATCGCTTCGTCATCGGCATCGGGCAGCGTCACCGGAATACCAAGCTGGCGCATCTCGGTGGCTATTTCGTCTGCGCGGGTCGAGGCGACCTGGGCAATGCCATCCATCGCCATTTGTGTCTCGCCCATCATTCGCTCGATGCTGAGCGCCGTCGCATCCACATCGGGATTGCCGGTCAGGCTCGCCAAGTCGGCCGATTGTGGAGCAGCCGGCGGCGCGATATCCGCGGCCGCAATGCCCAGCGCATCGGCTTTTTCCACCAAGACCTTGACCAGCTGGTGCTGCTCGAACAGCACTTCCTGCTGCTGCGATAGCTCCTGGAGCTGCAAGTTGATATCGCCCGTCTGGGCGAAGCTGCGCGAGTGGAGCCGGTCGATTTCGACCCGCATCTGCGCGATACGATCCTCATAGGCGCCGATCACTTCATCGGTCCGGCCATTGAGCATCCGCGTGATATCTGGGGAGAGATAGAGCGCTGTGCCGGCAAAGACATTGCCGCCGAACAGCACGGCAAACATGCCGTAAAACAGGGCAGGGTGGATGCCGCGCACCGGCGCTTTAGCTTTGTTTCCGCGGTTTCCGAAGCCGGCTTTCCCTACCACTTTGCGCCCCTCGCACTGCCACCTTATGGTAAGCAGACTATGAGCGCTCATGGTTAAGAAACCCCGAAAGATGGGGGTTTTCAGGCAGATGCCGTTTTTTCACGTAAGGCTTCGAGGACTTTTGCGGCATGTCCCTTGATGCGCGCGGCGCGGATGATCCGCTCGATTTTGCCGTCGGTGCCGATGATGAAACTGGTACGGATGAGCCCCATGAACTCCCGCCCATAAAGCTTCTTGAGCTGCCAGAGCCCGTAGGCTTCGATCGCTTGCCGCTCGGGATCGGCAACGAGCGGGATCCGCAGGTCATACTTGGCGCGAAATTTCTGGTGCTTGGCGATGTCGTCGGGCGAAATCCCCTGCAACACGGCGCCCGCCGCTTCATACTCGTCGAGCAGGTTGGAAAACTCGACATTCTCGTCGGTGCAGCCGCCGGAATCATCCTCGGGATAAAAGAACAGAACAACGCGCTTTCCCCGGTGCGCCGAAAGCGTGAACACGCTGCCATCGTCGCGCGGCAAGGTGAAGTCCGGGGCAAGGTCGCCTTGGTTCAGATGTGTCATCGTGGGTCTCCCAAGTCCCTGATCCAATAGAGGGTGTCGGCGCCACATTCCAGCCGGTATCATTGTGCAATTGCAGCCCGGCGGGTGAATGATTCTGTGAGGAATTCTGCGGTATTGTAGGTTTCCTCAAGCTGGATAGACGTGAGCGAGTGACAATTCCGGCCGATCAGCCCGCACCATCACTGACATCTACCCCTCCGCCTGCGCGCTCTCGCCGGCTGCTCAAAATACTGGGCTGGATCTTTGGCGGCTTCTTTGCGCTGCTTCTGGTTCTCTATCTCGTCCTTCTGGTCACCCCGATCCGTCTGCCATTCTCCGGCGATACCGTGCGGAACGTGGTTCAATCCATGTTGCCCCCGACGTCGAAACTCGAAATGGGCGATCTCTCGATTGCCGTTGAAAGTGGCGTCTGGCCGGTCGTCCGCTTTTCTCCCGTCGTGCTCGACGATACCCAGTCGGGCGCGCAAATCGCGATGGATGCGCTGGAGGTCGGCTTCTCCCCGCTCCGCGCGCTGATGGGGCAGCCGGGGGCCTCGGTCACAGTCGTCGGCCCGCATCTCCAATTGGTTCAGGATCTTCATGGGCCGCGCCTCGGCCATATGGAGCTCGTCGAAAACGCCGATGGCAGCGTCCCGACCCTCCGGGTGCTCGAGGGCGATCAGGCCTATTCACCCATCGGCATTGGCGAGAAGGGACTGGCTCTGGGCGCTGACGGCACCAAGCTGCGCTCCGACAACGATTGGCTCGTCTATAATCTTGAATCGACCGAGGTTGCGCTCAGCGACTTCGTCAAGATGAGCACGCAAGGCCAATTCTCCAAACTGATCGTGCGCGACGCGACCATCGACATGACCGATTCTGTCTATGGGCTCTATCGGCGCTTTGATCAGGTCGATCTCGAAATCGGCCCATCAGCGGACGGCAAGCAAACCGCGGGCACGTTTGCCGCCCAAGTCGGCGGCCGTCAGGTCTCCGGCACGATCGATCGTATCCTAGCTGATGATGGTACCTCCCGGCTCAAGGTCGATGTTCTCAATCTCGACTTCGCAGCGCTTCTGCCCTTCATCGACGACGCAACCAGCATGGCCGCGATGCGCGGCGCCGGCGCGCTTTCGATCGACATTGGCTTCGACCCGGCCGGTGGCAAGCTTGTCGATGGCCAGTTTCGCATCGATTTGACGGGCGTCGATCTGCGCATCGGTACGGATTATTTCCCCGTCGCCAGCTCGATCATGGAAATCGATTGGAGCCCCGAGACTGGCCAATTCGAATTGGCCGATTCCGCCATCCAGATCGGCCAGAGCGATGCGCGGATTTCCGGCACCTTCGCCATGGGGCTCGACGCCACTTATGGCCCGACCATCGGCATGTCGATCAAGGCGACCGATGTAACCCTTCACCCCAACGATATGGCCGCGCCCGAGTTGCCATTCGAGACCATGGACTTTTCCGGCTGGTCCGCACCGCTCTATGGCGCCTTGGGCATCGATCGCTTCGTGGCGCGAAAGGGCGACGCGATCATCGAGAGCAAGGGCCGCATGGACATGCTCCAGGCCGGCCTTTCCGCCAAGATCAGCGTGGCCGGTAAGGGCGTCAGCGCCGACGATATCAAGCGCATCTGGCCCTATTTCATGGGCCAGGAAAGCCGAGACTGGTTCGTCGCCAATGTCACCAATGGCCAGGTCGTCGAAGCGCGGCTCAATTTTGACTTCCCGGTCGGTTCGCTTGGACCTAATGCCGAAGGCAAGCCGCTACCCGATGGCGCCATGCAGATCGACATGACCGGCCAGAACGTCGCCGTGCGCGCCACCGAGGCCATGGACCCAATCAAGATCGACGGCATTACGCGCCTCCAGATCGACGATTCCAAGGTCACCATCTCGGCCGAAGGCGGCAACGTCGATACGGCCGAAGGCACGATCGATGTCCGCCGCCCCGCGATGATCTTTGACAGCTCTTCCCCTGATGACAGCATTTTCGAAGTTTCCGGCAATCTCTCCGCGCCCATTCCGGCGCTGCTGGCCATCACCAAGCAGTTGCAGCCCGATGCGTTGGCGCAAGTCGAATTGCCGATCGATCCGGCAACGCTGACCGGTACTGTCGATCTGGGTCTCGTCGCCACCATTGGCCTTGCCAATGAGGACACCGGCAAGCCGATGGAAATCGACTATGTCGTCAACGGCACCGTCGCCAATTTCGCCAGCAGCGCTCCGATCCAGGATCGCACCATTGCCAATGGCCAATTGAGCTTCTCCGCGACCCAAGAGGGTTATCATCTCGGGGGCTCAGCTGACATCGACGGCATGGAAGCCGAGCTATCTGTTGACGGCACACCGACGACCGACCCCGCGTTCAAGCTCGGTGCCACCGTCGAGGTCGCCGATCTTGCCGCCTTCGGCTTCGATGCCTCGTCCTTCCTGTCGGGAAGCCTTCGCTTCATCGCCGAACCCGCCGCTGACGGCAGCATCAAGATTTCTGCCGATCTTGCCGATGCCGGCCTCGACTTCAAGGATGTCGGCATCCGCAAAAGCGCCGGCACCCCGGGCAGCGTCGCCGCCACTGTCCGCCCGGACGGCGACGTCACCCATCTCGAAGACATCGCCGTCGGCTTCGGCTCCGTCCAACTGGCCGGCAAGGCGGATTACAGCACCAAGGATGGCCTCGTCCTCGCCGAGTTCAGTAAGGTCGCCTTGAGCGAAGGTGACAATGCCCAGGTGGCCCTCAAACCCGCCAATGGCGGTTTCGACGTGCAGATCCGCGGTGCCCAACTCGATTTGAAACCTGTCCTCAGCCAGTTCTTCAGCCTCGGGCAGGGCAGTGGCGGCGTACGCACCACGCAGATCAACCAAGCGCTCAGTCTCGACGTCAAACTCGACCGGGCGCTGGGCTACTATGCGACGACCGCCTTCAACGTCGATCTCAAACTCAGCCTTCGCGGCTCCAACCTCCGCCGTGCGACGCTCTCGGCCCAATTCAGCGAAGGCAACGCCCTTTCGGTCACCACCAATCCTGCGCCCAAGGGCCGCACGATGACCGTGGCCTTCAACGATGCTGGCACCGTCCTCCGCTTCCTCGGGGTCTATTCTCAGCTTGCCGGCGGCACCGGCAGCCTCGTCCTCACCACCGACAGCGACGCCGATGCCGAAGGCGGGCGCCTGTTGATGAGAAATTTCGCCATCGTCGACGAAGCCAATGTCGCCCAGGTGCTCGGTAACCATTCTGATTCCCGCGCCGCCATCGCGCGCAACAACCGGCTCGATTTCGAAGCCGGCGAGATCGACTTCATCCGCCGTAGCGATCGTGTCGAAGTCACCCGCGGCATTCTCTCCGGCCCAACGGTCGGCGGCACCATGCGCGGCTTCATCTATACCGATAAGCGCCAATACGATCTGACCGGCACCTATGTGCCGCTGTTCGGCCTCAACAACGCCTTCCAGCAGATCCCGCTACTCGGGCCGCTCCTCGGCGGCCGCGATGGCGAGGGCCTTGTCGGCGTCACCTTCGCCGTGCGCGGCCCGCTCGAGCAGCCACAGTTCCAGATCAACCCGCTCTCGCTGCTGCTCCCCGGCGCCTTCCGCGAGCTCTTCGAGTTCCGCGCCAACGAACTCCCGCAGCAATAAAAAAGGCGCCGCACCGAGGTGCGACGCCCAAATCCGAACCCACCCCTTCGTCGTCACCACCGGGACAAGCCCGGTGGTGACGATTGGGCGGGGGCTGGGTGAATCAGATCGGCTTGATCAGCGCATGCCGCTTCTTGCCGACCGAAAGCTTGATGACGCCTTCGTCGAGCAAGGCATTGTCGCCGAGGCTGAGCTTGTCATCGTCGACCGTCGCGTCATTGACCTTCACGGCTCCTGAGGCGACGTGACGGCGGGCTTCGCCGTTGGAAGCCGCGAGACCAGCCTTCACCAGCGCGTTCAAAATGCCGATGCCCGAAGCGAGCTCAGCATGAGTCACCTCGGCCGTCGGCAAGGACAGATCGATGGCCCCCGACTCGAAGGTCGCCAGCGCGGTTGCCGCTGCCTGGATCGCCGCATCCCGTCCGTGAACGATCGCGGTGATTTCGGTCGCGAGGATCTTCTTGGCCTCGTTGATCTCATTGCCGCCAAGCGCGCCGATGCGTTCGATTTCCGAAAGCGGCAGGCGCGTGAAAATCTTGAGGAATTTCACCACGTCGGCGTCTTCGGTATTCCGGAAATATTGCCAGAAATCATAGGGCGAGAAGAGATCGCCATTGAGCCAAACGGCGCCGGAGGCCGACTTGCCCATTTTCTCGCCGGACGACTTGGTGAGCAGCGGCGTCGTCAGCGCGTAGAGCTGCGGCCCGCCCATGCGATGGCTGAGGTCGACACCGTTGATGATGTTGCCCCACTGGTCCGATCCACCCATCTGCAACACGGTGCCATAGCGCCGGTTGAGTTCGGTGAAGTCGTAGCCCTGCATGATCATGTAGTTGAATTCGAGGAAGCTCAGCGACTGCTCGCGATCGAGCCGCAGCTTAACCGAATCGAAGGAGAGCATGCGATTGACCGAGAAGTGTCGGCCGACATCGCGCAGGAACTCGATGTAATTGAGCTTTAGCAGCCAATCGGCATTGTTCACCATCATGGCGGGGTTGGAGCCGCCATAGTTGAGGATATTGCCGTAGACGCGCTTGATGCTCTCGATATTGGTCTCGATCTGCTCGACCGTAAGCAGCTTGCGCTGATCGTCGCGGAAGGACGGATCGCCCACCATAGATGTGCCGCCCCCCATCAGGCTGATCGCCTGGTGACCGGTTTCCTGCAGCCAGTAGAGCATGGTGACGGTGATCAGATTGCCGATATGGATCGAGGTCGCCGTCGCGTCGTAGCCGACATAGCCGGTGATCTTCTGCGTCGCCGCGAGTTGATCAAGCCCTTCGGGATCGGAAATCTGATGGATGAAACCGCGCTCATCGAGGACGCGGAGGAAGTCGGATTTGTATTTGGTCATTGGTGCGATCCGGAAATGTCGTGTTCTTCGCCGCGTCGGTCCATTTTCCGCTGCGTCATCCCCGCGCAAGCGGGGATCTCATGCGATGCGACAGGAGATTCCCGCTTGCGCGGGGATGACGTCGTGAATGTCTGGGCGCGGTAGTGAATGACCGCCCGAAAATGCGCTCTCTTTAGCGCCCGCCGCCGTCCGCGATCTCCTGACGGCGACGGTCGAGATACTCCGCGCAGGCCGTCGTCAGTTCATCCACCTTACCTTCGTAGAAGTGGTTGGCTCCTTCAACGATCTGCTGTTCGATGGTGATGCCCTTCTGCGTCTTGAGCTTATCCACCAGCTTCTGAACCGATTGCGGCGGCGCCACGCGGTCCTTGTCGCCATGGATGATCAGGCCCGACGACGGGCAGGGGGCGAGGAACGAGAAGTCATAGAGGTTTTCCGGCGGCGACACCGAAATAAAGCCTTCGACTTCCGGGCGGCGCATCAGGAGTTGCATGCCGATCCAGGCGCCGAACGAGAAGCCGGCGATCCAGCAGCCACGCGACTCGCGGTTGATGATCTGCAGCCAATCGAGCGCGGCAGCCGCGTCCGAAAGCTCACCGATCCCGTGATCGAAGACGCCCTGCGAACGGCCGACGCCGCGCGAATTGAAGCGCAGGACCGAAAAGCCGCGCTGAGCGAACATATAGAAGAGATTGTAGACGATCTGATTGTTCATCGTCCCGCCGAACTGCGGGTGCGGATGCAAAACGATGGCGATCGGCGCGTTCGGTTCCTTGCCCGGCTGGTACCGGCCTTCGAGGCGCCCCTCGGGGCCATTGAAGATAACTTCAGGCATGGTGTTTTCTGGCCTTTTTCGGCTCTGTCACTAAGCTGATCCGACTGGTCAGGAAATCGTCTGCGCCGCTTGACTATGGGCGGGACGATCCCTAAAACATGGGTCGAAAAAACCAGTTTAGAATGGTTCGAAATTCGGTTTTTGGCCGCGAGCGGCCACGTTGAGCGCCCCTTGTAATGAAAGTGGGCGGCAAATTTCAAGAAGTGTTTGGTTTCCGGGCCTTTCCATTGGCTCATTCCAGACATGCGGTTCTTTCGGGCATATGGGCCCAAGAAGGCAGATGGCGAAAGAGAGCATCTATCTCGATCATAACGCCACCGCCCCGCTTCGTCCCGAAGCGCGCGCGGCGCTTCTTGCTGCGCTTGATATGACGGGCAATCCATCCTCAGTTCATGCCCATGGCCGCAAGCAGCGCGATCTCATCGAGACTGGCCGCGCCCAGGTCGCCCGCCTAGCCGGCGCCGAAACCCGCCAGGTCGTTTTCACCGGTTCTGCAACTGAAGCTCTGACCCAAGCCATCGTTGGTGGCGCCAGAGCCTTTTCGGCAGGCGCCGTGGCGATCAGTGCTGGGGAGCATGCTGCGGTCGCCAAGGCGGCCGAGGCCACGGACCTGCCTGTCCATACCATCGGTCTTCTGCCCGATGGCAGCATTGATCTCGATCAACTGCGCGCTGTGCTCACTAGAGCTGACGAAGACGGCACGACGCTCCTCGTTGCGGTGCATTGGGTCAATAATGAAACCGGCGTCGTCCAGCCCATCGGCGCGATCTCGGTGCTCGTTGGTCCGACCCGTCACACACTTGTGGTCGATGCGGTCCAGGCGCTGGGCAAGCTCGATCTGGATTTCGCTGCTTCGGCTGCCGATATGGTGGCCATCAGCGGCCACAAGATCGGCGCGCCGGCTGGGATCGGTGCGCTCTTGGTCAAAGGCCACGCCGACACGGTCCGCCTGATCCCTGGTGGTGGCCAGGAACAGGGCCGTCGCGGCGGCACGGAATCGGCAGCGCTGATTTCCGCCTTTGGCGCGGCGGCCGCGGCAGAGCGCATGGATATGAGTGCCCTTGAGGTTTTGACCAAGCGCGTCGAGGACGGGTTGAAGGCCATGGCGCCCGATACTGTCATCTTTGGCGAGGCAACAAGCCGCGTCGGCAATGTCGTCAATTTCGCCGTGCCGGGTATTCGCAGTTCGACGGCGATGATGGCGCTGGACCTTGCGGGGCTTTCCGTTTCGTCCGGCTCGGCCTGTTCTTCGGGCAAGGTCGGCGCGAGCCATGTGCTTCTTGCCATGGGCGTCTCGCGCGATCTCGCCGAATGCGCCCTGCGCGTCAGCTTCGGCTGGAATTCCACACTGGCGGATGCCGATGCATTCCTTGCCGGATTTGAAACGATCCTCGTTCGCCAGCGGCGCGCGGGAAAAGCGGCCTAGCCGCTTATAGATAGAGACTTCGTTCGCGGCGGCCTTGAACCGTCGATGGGCACAAAGGAGAAGCCTGATGGCGGACTACGATATTCCGACGCTCAAGGAAGAGATCGATCGCGAAACGGTTGAGCAGGTGCTCGCCCTCGACGTCGACAAATACAAGTACGGCTTCGAATCCGATATCGAGTCCGACGTGCTGCCGCCCGGCCTCACCGAAGAAACCGTTCGCTTCATCTCGGCCAAGAAAGAAGAGCCGGAATGGATGCTGGAATGGCGCCTCGACGCTTTCCGACGCTTTCAGACGCTTGAAGAACCAAACTGGGCCAAGCTCCACTATCCCAAGATCGACCTGCAGCAGATCAGCTTCTACGCGGCTCCAAAGAGCTTCAAGGGTCCGAAGAGCCTCGATGAAGTCGATCCTGAACTGCTCAAGACCTATGCCAAGCTCGGCATTCCGCTGAAAGAGCAGGCGATTCTCGCCGGTGTCGAAGGCGCTGCCGAATCCGTCGGCACGCCTTTTGGTGCCAATGTCGCTGTCGACGCTGTGTTCGACTCGGTCTCCGTCGTCACCACCTTCCGCGAAGAACTGGCCAAGGTCGGCATCATTTTCTGTTCGATCTCGGAAGCCGTGCGCGAGCACCCCGAGCTCGTAAAGCAGTATCTCGGCACCGTCGTTCCGGTCTCGGACAATTACTATGCGACGCTGAATTCGGCCGTCTTCACCGATGGGTCCTTCGTCTACATCCCCAAGGGCGTCCGCTGCCCCATGGAGCTGTCGACCTATTTCCGCATCAACGAAAAGAACACCGGCCAGTTCGAGCGCACGCTGATCATCGCCGACGATGACAGCTATGTCTCCTATCTCGAAGGCTGCACCGCACCGTCGCGCGACGAAAACCAGCTTCACGCCGCCGTTGTCGAGCTGGTCGCCCTCGACAATGCCGAGATCAAGTACTCCACCGTCCAAAACTGGTATCCGGGCGACAAGGACGGCAAGGGCGGCATCTACAATTTCGTCACCAAGCGTGGCGATTGCCGTGGCGTCAATTCGCACATTTCCTGGACCCAGGTCGAAACCGGTTCGGCCATCACCTGGAAATATCCGAGCTGCATCCTGCGCGGCGACGGTTCGCGTGGCGAATTTTACTCGATCGCCATTTCGAACGGCTATCAGCAGGTCGATAGCGGCACCAAGATGATCCACCTGGGCAAAAACACGTCGAGCCGTATCATCTCCAAGGGTATCGCCGCCGGCTTCTCGGACAATACCTATCGCGGGCAGGTCTCGGCGCATGCCAAGGCCAGGAACGCCCGCAACTTCACCCAGTGCGACTCGCTCCTCATCGGCGACAAGTGCGGCGCCCACACGGTTCCCTATATCGAAAGCCGCAACGGCACCGCCGTCTTCGAGCACGAAGCGACGACCTCGAAAATCTCCGACGACCAGATGTTCTATTGCCTCCAGCGCGGCCTCAACGAGGAAGAAGCTGTGGCTCTGATCGTCAACGGTTTCGTTCGCGACGTGCTCCAGCACCTGCCGATGGAATTCATGGTCGAAACCCAAAAGCTGATCTCGATCAGCCTCGAAGGTTCAGTCGGCTAAAACAAAAATCGCGGCCAACTCCACCTCTCCCTCTGGGGGAGAGGTCGCCCGAAGGGCGGGTGAGGGGGCTTTCAGACAAACACCGGCGACTAATTGGCGCCACGGAGAAGCAAATGACCACTCCCGTTCTTGAAATCCGCAACCTGCACGCCCGCATTGAGGATCGCGAAATCCTCAAGGGGGTCAATCTCGTGATCCCGCAGGGCGAAGTCCACGCCATCATGGGCCGCAACGGCTCGGGCAAGTCGACCCTGTCATATGTCCTTGCGGGCAAGGAAGACTATGAGATCACCGAGGGCGAAATCCTCCTCAATGGAGAAAGCATTCTTGAGATGGAGCCTGCCGAGCGCGCTGCTGCCGGCATCTTCCTCGCCTTCCAGTACCCGATCGAAATTCCTGGCGTCGCGACCATGACCTTCCTCAAGGCCGCCATCAACGCCCAGCGCAAGGCGCGCGGCGAGGGCGAACTCTCGACGCCCGATTTCATGCGTGCCGTCAAGGAAGCCGGCGCTCAGCTCAACGTCGATAGCGCCATGCTCAAGCGCCCGCTCAATGTCGGCTTCTCTGGCGGGGAAAAGAAGCGCGCCGAGATCATGCAGATGGCGCTCCTCAAGCCAGCTCTGGCCGTGCTCGACGAAACCGATTCCGGTCTCGACATCGACGCGCTGCAGGTCGTTTCGAAGGGTGTGAATGCGCTCCGCGATGGCAAGCGCTCCATGCTCGTCATCACCCACTACCAGCGCCTCCTCAACCACATCGTCCCCGATGTCGTGCACGTCTTCTCGGATGGCCGGATCGTCGAAAGCGGCGACAAGGATCTGGCGCTGCAGCTCGAAGCCAAGGGCTATGCCGATTATGACGGTCAGGCGGCGTAACCAACCATGCGCCCAGCTTTTCCAGTTCGTCTCGGCGCTGCCGAGGAAACCCTGATCGCCCAGCTCAAGGCTGTCGGCGCTGACCAGGTCGCCGAGCGCGTCACCGTGGCTGGCCTTCCGACCCGCCGCGTCGAGGCCTATCACTATACCGACCTCAAGACGCTGCTGCGGACCATTCCGCCGCTGGCCCAGCCGGCCAATGAAGCGACGGGCACGGGTCTTCGTATCCCCGGCGCCTTTGCGCTCTCGATCGTCAATGGCGTCGTCCAAAATGCTGCGACGGCCCCCGAAGGCGTCATCGTCGGCAAGACCCATGGCGGCGTTTTGACCAATCGCGACGATCTGCTCGTCAATGTTAACGGAGTGCTAACGAAAGACGCCCTCAGCGTAACGCTTGAAGGCCAGGTGCAGCAGGTCATCCAGATCGATCACCGTATCGAGGGCGAAGCCGCCCATGTCGTTGATGCCACAAAGATTTTCGTTGCTGATGGCGCCTCTGTCGTCATCCTCGAAACCTTCTCCGGTTCCGAAGCTGCCCATGTCGGCAACCACGCGACCTATATTGCGCTCGGCAAGGACACCAATGTCACCCACGTGACGATCGATCTAAGTGCCCGTGCCACCTCGCATTTTGCGACCAACGAATATCATTTGGCCGATGGTGCCCAGCTTCGCACGCTCGTCGTCCACGCTGGTGCCAACCTTGCTCGCACCCATCTTTTCCCAAAGATGTCCGGTGCCGGTGCGCATGCCAACGTCACGGGCCTCAATCTGGTCTCCGACGGTCAACATGCTGATATCACGATGGAAACCACCCATGCGGTGCCGCACACCTCGTCGCAGCCGCTGTTCAAATCCATCACCCGCGGCCGCTCCAAGTCCGTGGTTCAGGGCAAGCTAATCGTCGCTCGCGATGCGCAGAAGACCGATGCCAAGTTTATGCATCAAGGACTTATGCTCTCCGACGACGCGGAAATCCTCAGCAAGCCCGAACTCGAAATCTATGCCGACGACGTCGTCTGCGGCCACGGTTCGACGTGCGGCAAGCTCGACGAGGATAGCCTGTTCTACCTCCTTAGCCGCGGTATCCCCAAGGCCGAGGCGGAGACCATGCTGGTCCGCGGTTTCATCGCCGAACTCATTGATCCGATTGAAGATGAAGCGCTGAACGAGGCCCTGCAGGGCATCGTCGACACCTGGCTTCTCGGGAAGTAATCCCCGGGTCGCTGGCTTTCTGTTAAATTACTGGATGTGACGCGTTACTGCGCCACGTCCCGACCCACTCCAATCGTGGATTTGGGCCAGCGGCGACGACAGTCGCCACGGGACGAAACATGACCATCGACCTCGAAAAAGCGCGCGCCGATTTTCCGATCCTCTCGGAAGTCATCCACGGCCATCGCCTGGTCTATCTCGACAGCGGCGCTTCGGCGCAGAAGCCTGTTCAGGTCCTCGACCGGATGGATTACGCGTTCCGGCACGAATATGCCAATGTTCACAGAGGCTTGCACACGCTCGCCAATCGCGCGACCGAAGCCTATGAGGCCGGGCGCGAGGCGGTGCGCAAGTTCCTGAACGCCGGCCGCATCGAGGAAATCATCTTTACCCGCTCGGCGACTGAAGCGATCAACCTCGTCGCCCAATCCTTTGCCGGTCCGCGAATTGGGGCAGGGGATGAGATCGTCACGACGATCATGGAGCACCACTCCAATATCGTCCCTTGGCATTTCCATCGCGAGCGCAAAGGCGCTGTCATCAAATGGGTCGATGTCGGCGACGATGGCAGCTTCAGCCTTGATGCGTTCGAAGCGGCGCTGACCGACAAAACGCGTATCGTTGCTGTTACGCATATGTCCAACGTCTTGGGCACTATAGTCCCGATCAAGCAAGTCATTGAAATTGCACACGCTCGGGGCATTCCCGTGCTTGTCGATGGCTCCCAGGGCGCGGTCCACACCAAGGTCGACGTGCAGGACCTTGGCGCCGATTTCTATATCATGACAGGCCACAAGCTTTATGGGCCGACCGGCATAGGTGTGCTCTATGGCCGCTACGATCTCCTCGCCGAAATGCAGCCCTATCAGGGCGGCGGCGAAATGATAGAGACAGTCAGCCTCGACACCGTCACCTATAATGAGCCGCCGCACCGTTTCGAGGCAGGTACACCCCCAATCGTGCAGGCCATCGGACTTGGCGCAGCGCTGACCTATATGGAATCGCTCGGTCGCGACAATATCGCGGCGCATGAGCATGACGTGGCCAACTACGCCCACGAAAAACTCAGCCGCATCAATTCACTACGCATGATCGGCACGGCGCCGGGCAAGGGCGGCATTTTCTCCTTCGAGATCGCCGGCGCCCATGCTCATGACGTCGCGACCATCCTCGACCGTTACGGCATTGCCGTCCGTGCCGGCACCCATTGCGCACAACCGCTGCTCAAACGATTTGGCGTTACCTCTACCTGCCGGGCGTCGCTCGCCCTATATAACGGCAAGGATGATGTGGACGCTCTGGTCGATGGCATCGAGCGCGCCCGTAAATTTTTCGCCTGAGAGGCTCAATATGAGCGAAGACACAACACCTGCCGCCGACGAACAGATCGATGTGCGCCTACAGCCGACCATGCCCGAAAACCTCGGCGATGGAGAAGTGCTACGCATCACCTCCGATCTGATCGGCGCGCTGAAAACCGTCTATGATCCGGAAATTCCGGTCGATATCTATGAGCTTGGCCTGATCTATAAGGTCGATCTCGATGACGACCGCAACCTGACGATCGACATGACGCTAACCGCGCCGGGTTGCCCGGTGGCGGGCGAAATGCCGGCCTGGGTGGAAAATGCGGCGCGTGGCGTCGAAGGCATCCAGGATGTCACCGTGAACATGGTCTTCGATCCACCATGGGACGCGAGTCGCATGAGCGAAGAAGCACAAGTTGCGTTGAACTGGTGGTAGGATCGCGCGTTCACTGCTATATATCGTGAACTACCGATAAAGGCGGAAGACACCATGGCCTTCAAGATCATGTCCCTGACCGATGCTGCTGCCGAGCGCATCCGTGAAATCATGGAAGATTCCGACAAGCCGGTCATCGGCCTCCGCGTCGGCATAAAGAATGCCGGCTGCGCGGGCGTTTCCTATACGATGGACTATGTCAGCGAGCCGCTGAAGGGTGATGACCACGTTACCGATCAGGGTGTCGATGTCTGGGTCGACCCCAAGGCAACGATGTATCTGCTCGGTACCGTCATGGATTTTGAAGAATCCAAGATGAGCGCTGGGTTTACGTTCAAAAACCCTAACCAGACCGGCGCTTGCGGCTGCGGCGAGAGCGTCACGCTCAAGGCTGCGGATTTGAAGGCTATCGCCGAGGCGCGTGCAACCGCCTGATGGCGATTGCCTCTTTGGGCGCTTTGTCCTAACACCACGGCATCATGCCGAAAACGCTCCCGCCTGCCTACACCATCGTCCCGCCCGGCCGCCCGCTTTCGGGGCGCGTGTCGCCGCCGGGCAGCAAATCCATCACCAATCGCGTGCTGCTGCTGGCGGCGCTTGCCGAGGGCACGAGCCGGTTGACCGGCGCGCTCAAGAGCAAGGACACGGTGCTTATGGCCGAAGCACTACGGCAGATGGGCGTGACAGTCGAAGAACCAGACAGCACAAGCTTTCTCGTCACCAGCAGCGGCAAACTGGCAGCGCCGAACACACCACTTTTTCTCGGCAATGCGGGCACCGCTACGCGTTTCCTCACGGCTGCCGTCGCGACCATAGACGGCACTGTTGTGGTTGATGGCGACGAAGACATGCACCTTCGCCCCATCAAGCCCTTGGTCGACGCCCTTCAGTCTCTCGGCATCGACGCCACCGCGCCAACCGGCTGCCCACCTGTGACCATCCATGGCACGGGCCGGTTCGGGAAGGGCAGGGTGGAGATCGATGCCTCTCTGTCGAGCCAATATGTGTCAGCGCTTCTCATGGCCGCGCCGTTCGGCGAAGGCCCGATCGAAGTCTCATTGGCGGGCCAGGACATCGGCGCCCGCGGCTATGTGGATCTGACGCTCGCCGCCATGCGCGCCTTCGGCGCCAAGGTCGAAGAATCAGCGCCGGGGACATGGCAGGTCGAGCCAACCGGCTACGTGGCGACCGACTTCCACATCGAGCCCGACGCTTCGGCCGCCACCTATCTCTGGGGCATAGAGGCGCTCACTGGCGGCAAGATCGACCTCGGCGTGGCCGCAGACGCCTTTACCCAACCCGACGCTGCTGCACAGGCCGTCATCGCGCAATTCCCGAATATGCCTGCTATCATTGATGGCTCGCAAATGCAGGATGCCGTGCCAACCATCGCGGTCGTCGCCGCCTTCAACAATTCACCTGTGCGCTTCGTCGGCATCGCCAATCTACGCGTCAAGGAGACCGACCGCGTCCGCGCCGTCGCCAACGAGCTCAACCGCATTCGTCCTGGCCTTGCAGTCGAAGAAGGCGATGATCTCTTGGTCAATGCCGATCCAGCGCTGCTCGACGCCGCTCAACGCAATGCGACATCGCGGATCGAGACCTATCACGATCATCGCATCGCCATGAGCTTTGCGCTTGCTGGCCTTCGTATTGGTGGCGTGACCATTTTGGACCCTGCCTGCACCGGCAAGACCTATCCTGAATATTGGGAAATGCTGACTAGCCTCGGGGTCGAGCTCAAGCCCGCGGAATGAACTTTATGCCGCCGAGACGCCGGTTTTTGGGGCCTCGGCGAGGTCGGCAATGGTGTTTTCCGTAACGACGCAATTTCGCCCGGCATGCTTGGCAGCATAAAGGCAGCGATCCGCGCGCTCGATCAGCGAGCCGGCGGTATCTGATGGCCGGAAGGCGGCAATGCCGAAGGACGCGGTGATGCGGCCGAGCTTTTCATTGGTAGAGCGTTTCAGCAATTCCTTGCCATGGATCGCGGCGCGGACATTTTCCGCAACGATCGAAGCGCCGTTGATATCGGTATTGGGCAGGATGGCGACGAATTCTTCGCCACCATAGCGCGCCGCAAGATCGCGACCCTTGATATTGGACTTGATCGTCATCGCCACAAGCCGGAGCACCTGGTCACCCGTCTGGTGGCCGTAAGTGTCGTTAAAGCTCTTGAAGTGGTCGATGTCGATGAGGATGAGGCAGAGCGGCCCGCCGGTCTGTCGCGCCTCAGCAATGCCTGCACGGAGCCCCTCGTCAAAGCTTTTGCGATTGGCGATCTTGGTCAGCGGATCGAGCAAAGATTCGCGCCGCACATCGTCGAGATCGCGCTGGAGGGACGCGATATCTTCGCGAGATGCTTCCAGCTTTTGTTCAAGGGTGCGGTTGGTATCCTGCATCCGGCGCGTTTCGGCCAAGAGCCGTGTGGCGAGCGCCTTCAGCGCCTCCGGCCCGATATCGCGTTCAAGGTCGCCCTGGGCCGATTGCAGCGAACCAGAATAGGCGTTCGCCGTCGTCATGGCGTGGTCAATCGCCGAATGGACAGCCTCGATACGCACCTGCATGCGCTCGGAAACCGTCGACATTCGGTCATTGACGTCGGATTTCAGAAATTCGTTGTAGAGCGTTTCCGCCAAGCTCGCCGATGGCGAGTTGCCCGTCGCGAAAATGGCGTTGATGCGATGGTTGAGCGACGGGTTTACGCCCGTCGCATAGGTGTAGAGCAGCTCATAGAACTGCGGGTAGGGTGGAATAGAACTCTTCTTCAAAAGCTCGAGCGCTGCGTTCGCATAGCCCAATGCTCGTGTGAATTCGTGATCCGACACAGCCGTCCCCGCGCCTCGTTGCGCCAACCATCAGCAAATCAGTCTTACGTCAAAGTCATTTACAAGTCATACCAATTGCAAGACAAGCGCGCTGGTAGCAATTTTCCAACCCGGCCAGTAATTTATTCCGCTTCTTGTTCGGCAATCCGCGCCGAACGAAGCAGAAACGCGGGAATCGGTCCTGCATCACCGAATGGCGATCCAGGCACGATATCGGACGATACCGCTGGCGTGTCTTTAGGCCGCTGCCGACTCTGGCGCTTTGGCGCTGGTTCGCTGGCGGCAACAGGCGCCTCGGCTGGTTCGCCACGGCGCGACGAGCGGCGGCGCGAGGTCCGTGCAGGTTTTTCTTCGCGCGGCTCTTCCTCGGCATCCTGCGACGAGGCTACCGGCGCAACATCAAGGTATTCGATAGGCTTCTGGATCAGCTTTAGAATGGCGTCGAGATGCTTTTCGTCGCTGGGGCCGACAAAGGTGTAGGCCGTGCCGGCACGACCGGCGCGACCCGTGCGGCCAATGCGGTGCACATAATCTTCGGCGTGGACAGGCACATCGAAATTGAACACGTGGCTAACCGCCGGAATATCGAGGCCGCGGGCCGCGACGTCACTGGCGACGAGCAACGAAAGATTGCCGGATTTGAAAGCATCCAGCGTTTCCATGCGGCTCTTCTGATCCATGTCGCCATGCAGCGAACCGGCGCTATAGCCGTGGCGCTGCAGCGAACGGGCGAGGGTGGCCACGTCGCGCTTGCGATTGGAGAAGATGATGGCGTTGGTCAGCCCTTCGGCTGCATCGATCCGGGCGCGCAGCATGGCGCGCTTCTGATCGGGCCGCGACGAAACTTTCACCAGCTTCTGGTCGATCGTATCAGCCGTCGACGCCGTCCGCGAAACCTGCACGTGTACGGGATCGCGCAGGAATTTCTTGGTCAGGCGCTCGATCTGCGGATCCATCGTCGCCGAGAACAGCATGGTCTGGCGACGCGGCGGCAGGCGCGAACAGATCTTTTCGATATCGTCGATAAAGCCCATGTCGAGCATGCGATCGGCTTCGTCGATAACGAGGATTTCGACGCCCGTCAGCAGGATCTTGCCGCGATCGAATTGGTCGAGCAGACGACCTGGTGTCGCGATCAACACGTCGACGCCGCGATCGAGCTTCTTGTTCTGGTCCTCGAACGATACGCCGCCGATGATCAGCGCCATCGAGAGGCGATGGTTTTTGCCGTACTTTTCAAAATTCTCCGAAACCTGCGCCGCAAGTTCGCGCGTCGGTTCGAGAATGAGCGTGCGCGGCATGCGGGCCCTGGCGCGCCCTGCTTCGAGCAGCGTCAGCATGGGCAGAACGAACGAAGCCGTCTTCCCGGTGCCGGTCTGCGCGATGCCGATCAGATCCTTCTTCTGCAGAAGGTGCGGAATGGCCTGCGACTGAATTTCAGTCGGTTTTGTATACCCCGCAGCGGAGACTGCGTCGGTAACTTTGCTCGAAAGGCCAAGGCCAGAAAAATCGTCTGTCAACGTCAGAGAATCCACTCAGCGTGTCATCCGGGAAACGGGCCGGAGCGAAATGCTCGGGGCGGCTTACCGCGGAAATCAAATGCAAAGCCCGTGTCGGGGTCCGTGGCCCAAAACCCAACACTTCGGCAGACCGAAGCCCTAGTAAACGCGAGCAATAGTGATACTTGCGCCCAGTAAATATTTGAGCCCGGTCGAACCTTGCGGCGCGGACCATAGCGCAAAGCCCTTGAGTGTCAACGGTCTTGGCCTATTTTAGCTGCTTTGGTGAATGCCGCCTGACCACGAAGACTTCGTGCGAAAGACAGTTCAATGGCTCGGCGTGTCGAAAGCGAGGCCTCACATTCGTCTTGGGAGAGACGCTGACACGATCTGTCAGCCGGGATAATCTATCTTTGGCAAAGACGATCAGACTTCAGTGAGGATGATCATGCGGCCTTTCCACCATCTGCTGGCGAATAATCTTGTCGCCAATATTACAAATTTTACCGTGTGGTTCGCGGTGACATTTTGGGTCTTCCTCGAAACCCAATCGGTTTTCGCCACGGGCATGGTGGCCGGGATCTATCTGGTCTTCACCGCGGCCTTTGGCTTCTGGTTCGGCTCGATCGTGGACCATAATTCCAAGCGCCTGAGCATGCTCGGCTCGAGCCTCGCCTCAGAAGCATTTTACCTGATCGGGTTCATCCTGGTGCTGACCGAGCCGGAGGGCGCGTTTCGCGACCCCTATGGGATTTATTTTTGGGCGTTTATTCTGACCGTCATGCTCGGCGTGATTGCCGGCAATATCCGCTCCATCGCCTTGCCAACCTTGGTGACCATTCTCATTCCGGAACCGGAGCGCGATAAGGCCAATGGTCTGGTTGGCATGGTGTCGGGCATCGGATTCCTGACGACCTCGGTGATCTCGGGTCTGCTCGTGGCCTATGGCGGCATGCTGGGCGTGTTGGCTCTTGCGCTCTCGGCGACGGCTCTTGCCTATCTGCACCTGCTATCCGTGAAAATCGATGAGGGCAGGGCGCCTGTCGACGGCGATCAGCCATCAGAGCCCAAGCGTGTCGATATCGCTGGCACCATAAGAGTCATTGCTGGCGTGCCCGGACTTTTCGCGCTGATCTTTTTTGCTACTTTCAACAATTTCCTCGGCGGCATCTTCATGGCGCTGCTGGACGCCTATGGATTGTCGCTGGTTTCGGTCGAGGTATGGGGTCTCCTGTTTGGCGTGCTGTCGACGGCATTCATTGCCAGCGGGATCATCATTTCCAAAACCGGGCTCGGCAAAAATCCATTGAAGACACTGCTGATGGTGAATGCGATTACCTGGGCGGTCTGCTGCGTGTTCACGCTGCAATCCTCCATCTGGCTTCTGGCCGCTGGATGTTTCGTCTGGATGCTGCTGGGGCCATTTGCTGAAGCTGCGGAGCACACGACACTGCAAAAAGTGGTGCCGCTCGAGCGTCAGGGTCGCGTTTTTGGGTTTGCCCAATCGGTTGAACAGGCGGCCTCGCCGTTGACGGCATTTCTCATCGGGCCGCTGACGCAGTTCGTCGTTATCCCCTTCATGACGGATGGGGCAGGGGCCGCTACGATCGGGGCATGGTTCGGCACAGGGCCGGCGCGCGGCATTGCGCTGGTTTTTACGATCGCAGGCTTTGTGGGACTTCTCGTCACCATCCTTGCGTTCAACTCGCGCTATTATCGCCAGCTCTCGGCGGCGTATCGCAACAACAAGGATGATGATGAGGATGGCGGGACGGCTGTCGCCAATCCCGCCTGAACGAGGCTAGGCTGGGATAGCTTCTGCCGGCGGCTCATCGACGCTTTTGGGCGGGAAAGCCAGCGCCAGCGCGGCGCCGGCGAGCCCAACAGCGGCCGAAGCGACGTAAAGCCAATGGTAGTCGCCAAAAGTATCAAACAGCCAACCGCCGCCGACTGGGCCAAAGGCCATGCCGATCGACGACGTCATGGTAATGCCGCCAAGAACGGTGCCCATGACATTGGGGCCGAAATAGTCGCGCGCCAGCACCGAATAGAGCGGCATGACGCCGCCATAGACCATGCCGAGCACGGCGGCCAACATGTAGAACTGCTGCAACTCGCCGACATAGATATAGCAATAAATGCCGATCGATTGCAGCGCCAAGCCGCCGACGATCACCCGCTTCACGCCGATCTTGTCAGCAAGCACGCCAAAGATCAGGCGGCCGAACAGCCCCGCAACGCCTTCGACACTGTAAATGCTGGCTGCCGCAAGAGCCGACGCGCCGCAAAGCATCGCATAGCTGACTGTGTGGAAGATCGGCCCGGAATGTGCCGCACAGCAGAGAAAGAAGACGCCGGCAAGAATGAAGAATTGCGGCTTGCGGAAGATCGCCGCCATATTTGTCGGAGCGGGTTCTGCTGGCGCAACATCGCTGCCGGGCGTTGGCGCGGCCATGCTGGCGGCAGGCGCGCGCCGGATGAGGAACGCTGCTGGGACGATCAGCGCCGTCGCGGCGACCGCCGTATACATCATCGCATCGCGCCAACCGATCGCGCCGATCAATACTGTCGCCAGAGGCGTTATAACCATGGGTGCGATGCCGCCGCCCAGCGACACAAGCGAAACGGCGAGGCTACGGTTCTTATCGAACCAGCCCAAAGTGGTCGCGATCAACGGCGCAAAAAACGCGCCGCCCGATGCGCCGACCAATCCGCCATAGGCGATCTGGAACACCAGGAGGCTCGTCGCTCGGCTGGCCACGAACAATCCGAGCCCGAGCATGACCGCCGCGATCAGCACTACGGGCCGCGCGCCGATGCGATCCGTCAACGTGCCCCACAAAAATCCGGCAACGCCCATGACGACGAAGCCGATGGTCATGGCGCCGGAAATGCCGGCCCGCGTCCAGCCGGTTTCGTCAGCGATAGGCTGTAGATAGACTGGCAGGGCAAACATGGCGCCCATTGCCAAACAGGTGATGACTGCGCCTGCAGCGACAATCACCCAACCATAGTGCCGTTCCATTCCGAAGGTCCTCCACATGGAATATGCCTTCAAGACGAACGAGAGCGCTCATTTTCGACGCGAGCAAGCAAATAGTTTGAGCCGAGGCAGGTTCAAGGAGATAACCGGTGGCAGGCTCGGGTGGGTTTGTCCAAGGCGGCGAAATTCGCGTGCCCATATCAAACGCGCAATTCAGAGCCAAATAACTGAGAAACCAGCAGTTTCACAGATAAAAGTTCCATAATATATATTATGCGAATGAAGTGCGCTTGGCTTTTGGGTGACGGCCCCCCGCCTTTGATGTAACGACGCCGAGGTCGATCCACCGTCCTTGGAGCCCAGCATGCAACCGTCTCGCGATATCGCCCGGCTCATCGAGATCATGGCGGCCCTGCGCGATCCTGTTTCCGGATGTCCGTGGGATCTGGAGCAGGATTTTTCGACGATCCGGAACTACACGATCGAGGAAGCCTATGAAGTTGCAGATGCGATCGAGCGTCAGGATTTTGACGATCTGCGCGAGGAGCTTGGCGATCTGCTCTTGCAGCCAATCTTCCACGCTCAGATGGCCAAGGAAGTCGGCCATTTCGATATTGGCGATGTGATTTACGCCATCACCGAAAAGCTCATCCGCCGCCATCCGCACGTCTTTGGCGATCAAACTGCCGATAGCGCCGCTGGTGCTCAGATCAGTTGGGAAAGCGTCAAAGCGGCGGAAAAGAAGGCCAAGGCCGCGCGCCAGGCAGCCAAATCATCGTCGGCGATTGACGACGTACCCCAGGTACTCCCTGCCCTGACACGTGCAGAAAAGCTCACGAAAAAGGCCGCGAAAGTTGGCTTCGACTGGCCAGATTTTGATTCCGTAATGGCAAAGGTTCGCGAGGAACTGGCAGAGGTCGAGGAGGCCAAGGCCGCCGCCGATCAGCACGCCGTCCATGAGGAAATCGGCGATCTTCTCTTTGCGATCAGCAATTTGGCGCGCCACGCCGGCGTTGATCCGGAAGCCGCACTGCGCGACGCCAATGCTAAGTTTACGCGCCGATTTCACTATGTCGAAGCCCGCTGCCGCGAGGACGGCATTGCAGCCCCCGACGCCGGTCTTGAGCGGCTCGACGCTTATTGGAACGAGATCCGCGCTGCGGACAAGCAGAAAGCCCCGTCAGAGATCTGACAAGGCAATCCGGCCGTTGAACCTCTCCAGAAACGCTGCCTTGTGCCGGGGATCGACACGCACGACGTAGTCCTGACCCTGTTCGGTCGGCTCATCGCGCGAAATGACTTCGGCATTGCCATGCAGCCAACCGATATCGCTGCCGGCGCTGTGTGGCACATGGACATGGTAGGTCCGGCTCTGCTCGCCAAGGGACCGCTCGATCAGTTCGAGCAGTTCCGTTATGCCCGCGCCGGTATGGGCCGAAACCGGCATGCTCGCCAGCACCTTGCCGGCCGGCGCCGCTGCAGCCAAGGTCAGCTGGGGCTCTTCGAGCAGATCGATCTTGTTCCAGACCTCGACCACTGGCGTGTTTTCCGATGACACACCAAGCTCATCGAGCACGGTGAGCACATCTTCAGCCTGGGCGGCATGATCGGGATTGGCTATGTCGCGCACGTGGAGAATGATATCGGCGTCCACGACCTCTTCCAGCGTCGCGCGGAACGCGGCCACAAGGTCGTGCGGCAGGTCCGCAACGAACCCGACCGTGTCGCTCAGCATCACCTCGCGGCCATGGGGCAATTCGATCTTGCGCACCGTCGTATCTAGCGTCGCAAAGAGCAGGTCTTCGGCAAAGACCCCTGCCCCCGTCAGCCGGTTGAACAGCGTCGATTTGCCGGCATTGGTGTAGCCAACGAGCGCGACGACCGGGATCGCCGCGCGAGTACGCTGTTGCCGCTGCTGGGCGCGCGTCTTCTTGACCTTATCGAGCCGATCTTCGAGCAAGACGATACGATCGGTGATCTGCCGGCGGTCGCTTTCGATCTGCGTTTCGCCGGGACCACCCATAAAGCCTGTGCCGCCGCTGCCACGCTGGCGTTCAAGGTGGGTCCAGGAGCGCACCAGGCGCCCCTTCTGGTAATTGAGATGGGCGAGCTCGACCTGCAACACGCCTTCGCGGGTCGCGGCGCGTTCGCCAAAAATTTCAAGGATCAGCGCTGTCCTATCGAGCACCTTGGTGGCGGTTTCGCGTTCGAGATTGCGCTGCTGGATAGGTGTGAGCGCCGCATCGACCAGCAGAAGCTCGATATCCTCGGCCTTCACCTTTTCAGCAAGGGACTGGACATGGCCGCCGCCAAGGTAAGTCGCAGGCCGGATTTCCCGGACCTTCATGATCTCGGAAAATTTGATATCGAGCCGAATGGCCTCTGCCAGACCCTCGAATTCAGCCTTGCGGGACTCGATGCTGTGGCTGGACGATTTGCCCCTCACATCAGGGCAGACGAGGCCAGTGCGCGTGGGCTGCTCTTGCCTGTCAATATAGGGTTTGGGGCCGCCTGGGTGGCGACCATCCTCCTCGTCGAAATCGTCCATATGATCCGTCAGTCGTGGTCGTTGTTTTGTTCTGGATCGAACAGCTGGATTGGCGCGCCCGGCATGATCGTCGAGATGGCGTGCTTATAGACCAGTTGGGACTGCGCGTCACGGCGCAGCAACAGACAGAAATTGTCGAACCAGGTGATCACGCCCTGCAGCTTGACGCCATTCACGAGAAATATCGTGACCGGCACCTTCTGCTTGCGCACGTGATTGAGAAAGGAATCCTGCAGATTTTGCTGCTTCTCGCTGGGCATTTAGGCCTCTTTGCCGCGGCATTTATTGTCGCTGTTATGTCGCAATCGCTTGCGTCCGAATATCACGAAAACTGCCGCCCAGTCGTCGTCCATCCGGAATTATGATACAATTACAACTATGCCACACATCCCCGTCTCTGCCTACCCGCGGCGGATGCATGGCACACTGCCGATTTAGTGCGCCATCACAGCCCTAGTGACTTGATCTTGCGGTGCAAAGCGCTGCGCTCCATGCCCACAAACTCTGCGGTCTTGGAGATGTTTCCGCCAAACCGTTCGATTTGCGCGAGGAGATATTGGCGCTCGAACACTTCGCGCGCATCGCGAAGCGGCAAGCTCATAAGGTGCGCCGAGGTGTCGGTGTCTCCAACCGTCGGCAGCACCTCGCCTATGTCCGAAGGCAACATGGTCGCGGTAATTACACCATTCTCCGGCTGCTGATCCTTCATCAGGATGAGAAGCCGCTCGATGGAATTTCGGAGCTGGCGCGCATTGCCCGGCCAGTCCTGCGCCTGGAGAACAGCGATGGCGTCTTCGCCGATACTGATGCGCTGCAGGTTATGCATGCGGCAGATCTGCTCGATGAAGACGCTGACCAGCGGCGGAATATCCTCGCGGCGTTCCTTGAGGGGCACAAGCTGAACCGGCACGATGGCGAGCCGATGGAAAAGATCGGAGCGGAATTCGCCGCCCTCGGTCAGCGCCGAAATATTCTGCGAACTGGACGAAATGATGCGCACATCGATTGGTACAGCTTGGGCACCGCCCACGCGGTTGAACCGGTTTTCAACCAGCGTGCGCAACAAGGCGGTCTGTACTTGCGGCGGCAGTGTGGTCACTTCCGACAGATAGAGCGTGCCACCATGTGCCCGCTCGAGCGCGCCCACCTCGACCTGCAGAAGTCCCGACTTGTCCCTGGCTTCCCGCCCGAACAGCACCACGGACACCTCATCGGGCGCGTAGAGCGAAGCGTTGATCTCCACAAAGGGAGCGTCGCTGCGCGGGCTGCGCTGATGGATCAGCCGCGCCACTAGGCCCTTGCCGGCGCCGGACGGGCCCGCAATGAAAATGCGCGAATTGGTCGGCGCTGACTTCTCGATCAGGCCGCGGATTTGCTGGAGAGAGGGGGAGTTACCGACCATGTCGGCATTTTTTCCAGCCGAACGCTCCTTGAGCTCGGCCACTTCGCTCCGAAGCCGCGTGGCTTCCATCGCCCGCTGGGTTACGTGGAGCAGCCGGTCGATCTTGAATGGCTTTTCGATATAGTCGTAGGCGCCACGCCGGATGGCCGAAACCGCTGTTTCGACATTGCCATGGCCCGAAATCATCACCACCGGCATGTCGGGATGCTGGCTCTGGAAGACGTCGAGCAGCTGCAACCCGTCGAGGCGCGAGCCCTGCATCCAGATGTCGAGGAACACGAGGCTTGGTCGCCGTCGCGCAATTTCGTTGAGCCCGCTGTCGGCGTCGTGCGCCTGTCGCGTGTCGAAGCCTTCATCCTCTAGGATACCGGCGATCAGATCGCGAATATCGTCTTCGTCGTCGATGATCAGAATGTCTAGTGCCATTACTCGTGAACAATCGCTGGCATCAGCGATTCCTCCTTCTGGGGCAATTCAGAGCCGCGCTCCGGATTGTCCTTCTCGTTGGTCTTTTGTGGGGCACGCAGTGGCAGCGTGAATGTCACGCAAGCCCCCACCCTGCCCTGTTCATCAGGTTCAGCGTCGATCAGTTCAGTTATGCCGCCATGTTGTTCGATGATGCGCGCAACGATGGCGAGACCCAGGCCCGTGCCTTTTTCCCGAGTCGTCATGTAAGGCTCGAGCAGCCGCTGGCGGTTTTCCGCCGGCCACCCCTTGCCATTGTCAGATACCGACACCCGGGCGTGATTGCCCTCATAGTGGGCTTCCACTTTTATCGTGGGCTGCCAGTCGGCCCCCAAATCCAGCCCTTCGAATGCCTCGACCGCGTTTTTGATCAGATTGGTGAGGGATTGCGACACGAGCCGCGTGTCGAACCAGGCATAGACCGTGTCATCCGGCAATTCGGTGACAATTGCAACTTCCGGCAGCCGAACGCTTTCGAGAAACACAGCTTGCCGGATTGTGTCGGATAAGTCAGCCACCTCGGGCGCTGCCTCAGGCATGCGCGCAAAGGCGGAGAACTCGTCGACCATCCGCCCGATATCGCCCACCTGCCGCACGATCGTATTGATGCATTTATCAAAAACATCGCGATCGTCTTCGAGCTTGGCGCCATAGCGCCGCCGCAGGCGCTCGGCGGAAAGCTGGATTGGCGTCAGCGGGTTCTTGATTTCATGCGCAATGCGGCGCGCAACGTCGGCCCAGGCGCTGGTGCGCTGCGCCGATTCAAGTTCGGTGATGTCGTCGAAGGTGAGGACATAGCCCTTGGATTCGGTGATCGACCCTTCGCGGGTGAGCTGGATCTGGTAGATGCGCCGGTTGGTTTCGTTGCCAAGCTGGATTTGGTCGCGCACCTGCCCGCGCCGCGCCGATTTCGCTTTGTCGATGGCCTGCGCGATTTCGGGAAGGATGTCTTCCATCCGCTCGCCCATCATCTCGATTTCAGAATGGCCCAGCATTTCACAGGCCCGCGCATTGGCCAGCGTTACCGCGCCAAATGGATCAAGCCCGATAATCCCGGCTGACACGCCTTCCACCACGGCCTCGGTGAACTGGCGTCGCTTTTCGTTGACCTCGTTGGCCATCAGCAGCTCTTCGCGCTGCGTCTTGAGCTGCTGAGTCATGCGGTTGAAGCCGTTGGAGAGGTCGCGGAGATCGCCCCGCCCCTCCTGCACCGGTACGCGCACATCGAGATCGCCGCCACTCACCCGGCGCGATGCGATCATCAGGTTTCTGATCGGGTCGACGAAGCGGTTGGCGAGCGCAATACCAATCCAAAGCGCTGACAGCAGCAGCACCACCACAAGGCCGACATACATGATGGTGAAGGTAATCTGGAACACCAGCCGGTTCGACGCATATTGCCGATATTCGGTGATATTGTCGTCGGTCAGCCGCATATATTGCAGCACTTCGGCGTCCACAGGCCGCGCCACGAACAGGAACACATTGTCATAGCCGCGCAGCTTGATGATCGAGCCGACGAACTGTGTCGACCCGGGCGCAATCTGCGTCGGGATGCCCTCGACAACGCCCTCCGTTACCCCTGCCGGTGGCTTGGGATAAGACCCGCCCACGCTGATCTGCGCCCGCATGATTTCGTTGCCATTGCTGTCGAGCAGCGAGGAAAATGGCAGCGAACGCGTCACGGCAAGCGCGGTCAGAATGCGCTCGAACCGCTGGCGATCCGCAAGATAGGTAGAGTGGGATTGCTCGAGTTCGCTGGCTACCCATATGATGTCGTCGCGCAAAACCTGGGCGTGTTCGAGCATATAGGAGCGCGCGACAAGTCGGCTGCTCTCCACCATCGACCGGGTGCGATCCGAGAACCACTGATCAAGGCCCTGGTTAAGCGCAATGGTGGCCACGATGGCCACGAGAATGGCCGGGATGCCGGCCACGACGGCAAACATGGCGACCATGCGAACCTGAAGCGCTGAACCCGGCTGCTTTTGCATCCGCGCCTGAAACAGCAAGACTGCCTCGGTCACCACCAGCGCAAGCACCAGCAGCACGAGCAGCCCGGTAACGACCCAGATGATCGTCCAGACTTCGGCGGACGGCTCGATATTGGTCGTGCCCGAAAGGATCAGGAACGACACCGAAGACATGAGCACGGATGCAAAGACGACAAGGAAGCCGAGCACACGCAATGGCCCATTCCCCTCGCCGGAGAACAGAGAACGCTGATCCGCCGTCCGCGCCTTGGTGTCGGCTTGTGCGGCTATGTCATCGCTGACCAACTCAGTCATGCACTAATCGGTTCGCTCCGGCTGGTTGTGGCAATACCTGCAGCACGATCAAAGCGCGGCACACGGCATCCTAGGCAGCAAAGCCTGACTGAAATCGCCGCACCCTTCAAGATAATTGTTGCCGAAATGTGACACTGCCCCGTGAGCTGGGGAAATCCTCCGGCTGGACAAGTCCGGCATCCCAGCGCAAACAGACGCTCTCCCTCGAGCATCGAAATTGACCACCCCCGCTTTTCCCGCCACCGATTCCGCCAGCCTCAAGGGCATGGCCATGGGCATTACGGCCTATACACTTTTCGCGGTCCATGACGCCTTCATCAAAGGCATTATCCACGCCCTGCCGGCCGCCCAAATTCTCTTTGTCCGCGGCGTCATCATCGTCATTCTCTGCATGGTGATCGGCAAAAGCTGGATGTTCCCGCGGCTCGTTGCGTCGTCCAATCGCGGCATGATCCTCGGCCGCGGCCTGCTCACACTGGCGGCCTGGGTGATGTACTATAGTGCCGGCCGCGACTTGCAGCTCGCCGAGATGACGACGCTTTATTATTTCGCGCCAGTTCTCACCACCATCCTGGCGGTCATCTTCCTCAAGGAGCGGCTGACCCTCGCCCGTGTCGGCGCCGCCGCCATCGGCTTTTTCGGCGTCGTCGTCGCGGCAAATCCCAGCGGCTTCACGCTGACCCTGCCTGTTATCATGGTGCTGCTCGCCGCTCTCAGTTGGGCCGTGTCCATGATCCTCATGCGCACCATCTCCAAGTCGGATAGCGCCCTCGTGCAGGTCTTTGCCCAAAACCTCATCCATGCCGTGGTGATGGGCGTCGTCAGCATCCCGCTTTGGCAGGGTATGGGACCAACGGAGCTTGCCTTCGTCCTGGCCGCCGGTCTCGTCGGCGGCTCCGCCCAGTTCATCCTCGTCGAATCGGCAAAACTGGTGCCGGCCAGTGTGCTGGGAACGGTCGAGTACGGCGCCCTCATCTGGGCCTTCGTCTTCGGCTATCTTTTCTGGGGCGAGACGCCGCTGCTCAACGTCTATGTCGGCGCCGGCTTTGTTGTTGCGGCTGGTTTTGTCCTGGCATTGACCGAACATAGAACCCGCCGCAATCAGATGCGGCGCTAGTTCCTGCGGCTATGTTTGACGATCTCGATCGAGTGCGTCCGGATCTTCTTGCGCAAGGTGTTTCGGTTGAGACCTAGCAGGTCCGCCGCCTTGATCTGGTTGCCACCACACGCGTTGAGCGCCATGGCGATCAGCGGCGCCTCGACCCGGTCGATCACCCGCTGATAGAGCCCGGCAGGCGGCAGGTTCGGCTCGTACTCGCGCAGCAATTGCCCGACATGGCTTTCGACCGCCGTCGAAACGTCCACCGGCCCAACTCCCGCAACCGCCACTGGACGATCGGAAATGTTGAGTTCGTTCTGCACGATCTCCGCCGAAATGCTCTCGTCGGCATAAAGCGCCGACAGGCGTCGCACGAGGTTTTCCAGCTCGCGAATATTGCCCGGCCAGGAATAGTTCTGCATCAGCCGAATGGCATCGGGCGCAATCGTCTTTGGCGCCTCGCCTTCGCGCTCCGCCGCGCGCAGGAAATGCTGCACCAGATCGGAGATGTCGTCTATGCGCTCGCGCAGCGGCGGCAGGCGGATGGGCACGACATTGAGTCGGTAGTAGAGATCTTCGCGGAACAAGCCCTGACGGATCATCTGGCTAAGATCGCGGTGCGTCGCCGCGACGATGCGTACATTGGTCTTGATGGCGCTCCGGCCACCCACCATCGTATATTCACCCTCCTGCAACACGCGTAGCAGACGTGTCTGCGCGTCCATCGGCATATCGCCGATCTCGTCGAGGAAAAGCGTGCCGCCCTCGGCCTGTTCGAACCGGCCCGAAGAGCGCGTGTTCGCCCCCGTAAAGGCGCCCTTCTCATGCCCAAATAGTTCGGCTTCGATGAGATCACGCGGGATGGCGGCCATATTGATGGCAACGAACGGCCCATTGCGGCGCTTGCCGAAGTCATGGAGCGCGCGCGCTACCAATTCCTTGCCGGTGCCGCTTTCGCCCGTGATCATCACCGTGAGGTCGGTCTGCATCAATCGGGCAAGAGCGCGGTAAATGTCCTGCATGGCGGGCGAGCGGCCCACCAGCGGCATGGAATCGCCCTGCTCTTCAGCCTTGCGCTCCGCATTGCTGGGCTTCTTGGCGTCCGCCAGTGCGCGAGAAACGACCGACAGCACTTCGGTAATATCGAACGGCTTCGGCAGATATTCGTAGGCGCCAACTTCCGATGCGCGGATGGCCGTCATGAACGTATTCTGCGCCGACATCACGATCATCGGCAGATCGGGCCGCAGCTTCTTGATCTTGGGCATCACCTCAAAGGCATTGCCATCGGGCATGGCGACGTCGGTGATCAGCACATCCCCTTCCCCACGGCTCACCCAATTCCACATCGTGGAAATATTGCCCGTCGGGCGCACTTCGTAACCGGCGCGGGTCAGCGCCTGGTTGAGCACCATGCGGATCGCGGCATCGTCGTCAGCGAGCAAGACAACATGGCTCATTTCGTCGATACCTCTTCAGGGCTTTGTTGGAAGGCGCCGCTCGCAACGGGCAGGAGAATACGGAACCGCGTGCGGCCCGGCCGGCTGTCGCAGTCAATGACACCGCCATGATCGCCGACGATTTTTGCGACCAAAGCCAGACCGAGACCCGAGCCATTGGTCTTCGTCGTGACAAACGGATCGAAGAGGAAAGGCAAAGTGTCTGGGGATACGCCAGGGCCATTGTCCTCGATGACGATCTCGAGCGGCAGCGAAATACGCTCAGCGACGCCAGCAACACTAATGCGAATGCCAGGACGGAACGCGGTCGAGAGGCTTATCTCGGGTTTCTGTGTACGCTCAAGGGCTTCCGCGGCATTCTTCACCAAGTTTAGGAACACCTGGATCAGTTGATCCCTGTTGCCAAACACCGGCGGCAGCGACGGATCATATTCCTCGGAAAAGGTAATCCCGCGCGCGACACCGTTGCGCGCCAGAAGCTTCACGCGGTCGAGCACGACGTGGATATTGATCGGCTCGCGCTCCATCGGACGCTCGTCACCGAACACCTCCACTCGATCGATCAAGCCAACGATCCGGTCCGTCTCCTCGCGGATCAGCCGAGCCAGCGGAATTTCATCCGCCGAAACCGTCTGCTCCAAGAGTTGCGCCGCACCGCGAATACCAGAGAGCGGGTTCTTGATCTCATGCGCCAGCATGGCCGCGAGACCCGTCACCGACCGCGCTGCACCGCGCGAAACCATCTGGCGGTCGATCTTGTCGGCCATGGTCCGTTCCTGGATGAGAACGGCCACGCGGCCGTCCTCGTCCGAAATCGGGCTAGCGAAAACGTCGGCAATCCGCTCGTCGCCAAATCGGGACGAGCCAATCCGCACCCGGTATTCCGTCATCGGCGCGCGGCGCGTGATCACGGTCTCGACCAGCGAAATGATGGGCGAACCAAAAGCAATCAGGTCATCGAGCTTCTGCCGCGTCAGCACACTCAGCGACGCACCGAAGAAGGCCTCGGCCGCGTAGTTCACGAACTGGATTTTCCGCGATTCATCGAGCACGATGATCGGCTGCGGCAGCGCCTGCAGCACGGAGCGGGACGGGAAAGATTCGAGGGCAGACATGGCAGCGTTCATGCGGCCACACTCCAGTCATTTGAAAACACCCGCCCGATCAGTTTGATGACCTCTGCCGGCTGGTCATTGTCGAGCAGCGCCTTGCGGGTGGGTTTGTCGAGATTGAGATTGGCCGCCTCGGCATACCAATCGAGGTGCTTTCGCGCGGCGCGCAGCCCGACCTCGGTGCCGTATTCAATGAGCATTTCCTGATAGTGCTCCTGGATCAGAGCGATCAGCGCATCCTCTGTCGGCGCCTCACCAACAGGTTCTCCCGCCAACGCCGCGCCGATCTGGCCGACGCGCCATGGCTGCCCCTGTGCGCCGCGGCCGAGCATCACCGCAGCCGCGCCTGACTGTTCGAGGGCCGTCCGGGCACCAGCTTCATCCAGAATGTCGCCATTGACGACCACAGGCACCGAAACGGCCTCCACGACCGATCGTACAAGCTCCCAGCGGGCCGTGCCCTTATAAAACTGCTGCCGCGTGCGCCCATGCACGGTGATCATCTGCGCGCCAGCGTCGACCGCCATGCGCGCAATCTGCGGCGCATTGAGGCTCTCGTCGTCCCAGCCTAGCCGCATCTTCACCGTCACCGGCGAGCTAGTTGCGCCAACCACCGCCTCAACGATGGCCAGCGCCTGATCCGGCACCCGCATCAGCGCCGAGCCGGCATAGCCGCTCGTCACCCGCTTGGCAGGACAGCCGAAATTGATGTCGATGATATCGGCGCCCGCGTCCGCGGCGATGCGCGCACCTTCCGCCATCCAGGTCGGCTCGCATCCGGCAAGCTGCACCATATGTGGCAAACCGCCAGCCTTGCGCAGCTTCCTGACCATATCCGCATGGCCAGTCCCAAGCGCCGCACTTGCGATCATTTCGGAAACGACCATGCCGGCGCCATAGCGCTCGGCGATCTCGCGAAAAGGCCGATCGGTGATTCCAGCCATTGGCGCGAGCAGCGCGCGATTGCGAAGGCTGTGGCCGCCAATGCTTAATGTGAAGGCACTACCAGACAATCGCCTGCCCCAGAAATGACCATTTAGCGCGAGGTGCCCGCACAATAGTCATTTTTATATCCTGTGCAATACAGAACCAATGCGCGACCACCGGGAACCAGCGGTGCTCTTGCCGCATGGCATGCTCGGGGCTAGACCAGTCAGATGTATGACGGTTGAGTTGCATCTGCCTATATGTCCACACGCCCAAAATCCATAGCCGTAATCATCGTCGCAGCGGGAAAAGGCGAGCGCGCCCAAGGCAGTGGCGATGCAACTCCCAAGCAGTATCGCACCATCGCTGGCCGCGCCGTCCTCGCCCGCACCATCGACGCGTTTCTCGCCTTCGACGCGATCAGCCAGATCCTCCCAGTCATCCACCCCGATCATACCGAGCGATTTGATGCTCTTGGCTTGAGCGACCGGCGCATTCTCGCGCCGATCCCTGGCAGCACTACACGTCAAGCCTCTGTTCTCGAGGGCCTGAAGGCCCTGGCACCCAGCCGCCCCGATCTCGTGCTGATTCAGGATGCAGCCCGCCCCTTCACCGACCCGAAGGTCATTGGCGACGTCATCGCCGTGCTTGGCCAGTATGATGGCGCGCTGCCCACCGTGCCGCTCACCGACACCATAAAGCGCTCGCTCGATGGTCGCGAAGTCGTCGCCACCGAAGATCGCCGCTTACTCTCTGCTGCCCAGACCCCGCAAGGCTTCCGCTTCGGACAGATCTTTTCGGCCCATATGCGCGCCGGCAATGTCCGTCGCGAATTTACCGACGATGCCGAAATCGCCGAATGGGCGGGCATGCGCGTGGCCATGGTCATGGGCGACCGCAACAATATCAAGATCACCCATCCCGAAGATTTTCAGCGCGCCGAGCGCATGCTCCAAGGAGATATCGCCATGGAAACTCGTGTCGGCACAGGCTTTGACGTCCATTCCTTTGAGCCCGGCGATCATGTCTGGCTTGGCGGCGTCCGCATCGAGCACCATTCAAAGCTCAATGGCCACTCCGATTCCGACGTCGCGCTCCATGCATTGACCGACGCCATTCTGGGCGCCATCGGCGAGGGCGATATCGGCATTCATTTCCCGCCGAGCGACATGCAGTGGAAGGGCGCGGCCTCCACTATTTTCCTCAAACATGCCGGCGATCTCGTCGCAAAGCGCGGCGGGCGCATTGTCAACCTCGATGTGACGATCGTTTGTGAAGCGCCGAGGATTGCCAAACACGTCCCGGCGATGTGCACTGTGATTTCCCAGACGCTGGGGATCAAGCCTGATCGCATTGCGGTCAAGGCGACGACAAGTGAAAGGCTCGGGTTTACCGGGCGGGAGGAAGGTATCGTGGCCATGGCAAGCGCAAGCGTAGAAGTGCCGAGGGATGAGTGATGGCAAAATCCCCCGAACCGAGCGTCAGCAAACACATCATCGATCTGCTGCGTGACAGCAGCAAGACGATCGTCACCGCCGAAAGCTGCACGGGCGGCCTGATCGCAGCAGCCCTGACCGACGTGCCCGGCTCGTCCGCCGCGGTCCATGGCGGCTACATAACGTATTCCAATGCCGCCAAGTCGCGGATGATCCAGGTCCCTTCTCGCCTCATCCACGATTATGGCGCGGTCAGCAATCAGGTCGCCCGCGCCATGGCCGACGGCGCCCGCAATACGGCCCGCGTCGATGTTGCCGTCTCTGCCACCGGCATAGCCGGCCCCGATGGCGGCACAGATAAGAAGCCGATCGGCCTTGTCTATGTCGCCGTATCGACTGATCTCGCGACGGTCGTCATCGAGCATCGCTTCGGAGACATCGGCCGCGACGCGGTGCGCAAGGCAACCGTCGCCGCTGCGCTTGATCTTGTGCATCAGGTGCTGACGACAGACGAAGCCGACTGAAGCCTTCAGTCGCCGTAGCGGCGGTCGGCCTCTTCGGCAAAGGCGCGCATGATCTCATCCTGTTTCGCCGCAAAGGCCGGTTCGGCCACAGCGGCGATCAGCATGTTGGAGATCTTGAAGTCAATCTCGAAGCGCACGCGCGTCCCCTGCCCTTCGGCTTCGAACCGCCAAAGGCTGTCGAGATGGGCAAAGGGACCATCAACGGCCTTGGCGGCGATGGTGAGCGCCTCGGTGTCCGAGGTTACGCGGCTCGTATAGGCTTGCGTGATCGGGCCGAAATGCAGCGTCATGCGCGCGAGCCGCACATCCTTGCCCCGCGCCGCAGGATCGGGACGCACGTCCATCGCCTTGCAGTTCGGGATGAAGGCCGGATAGCTTTCGAGATCGGCCACGATATCGAACATGGCGCGCGGCAGATGCGGCACATGCCGCTCGAAGAAACGCTTCATCAGTGTCCGAGCCTGGCCAGCCGCGCTGCCTTGAGGTTCGCAAAATCCTCGCCGGCATGGTGCGACGAACGGGTCAGCGGGCTCGAGGAGACGAGTAGAAAGCCCTTGGCCGTCGCGACCGTCGCAAACGACTTGAACTCTTCCGGCGTCACGAAGCGCTGCAGCGGGTAGTGTTTCTTGGTCGGCTGCAGATACTGCCCGATGGTCAGGAAATCGACCTCGGCCGAACGCAGATCGTCCATGAGCTGCAAGACTTCGTTCCGCTCTTCGCCCAGGCCCACCATGATGCCGGACTTGGTGAAGATGGTCGGATCAAGTTCCTTGACCCGCTGCAACAGCCGGATCGAGTGGAAATAGCGCGCGCCCGGACGCACCTTGAGATACTTGGACGGCACTGTTTCAAGGTTATGGTTGAAAACGTCGGGCTTTGCCGCCACGACGATCTCCAAGGCGCCATCCTTGCGCAGAAAGTCCGGCGTCAGGATTTCGATCGTGGTCTTGGGCGTCGCGGCGCGGATCGCACGAATAACGCCGGCAAAATGCTGCGCACCACCATCGGCCAGATCGTCACGGTCCACCGATGTGATGACGACATGCTCGAGGCCAAGCTTGGCTACGGCCTTGGCGACGTTTTCCGGCTCGTTGGGGTCTAGTGCGGTCGGCAGGCCCGTCCGCACATTGCAGAAGGCGCAGGCGCGGGTACAGATCTCGCCCATGATCATCATGGTCGCGTGCTTCTTGCTCCAGCACTCGCCGATATTGGGGCAACCGGCTTCCTCGCAGACCGTGACGAGATTGTTCTCGCGCACGATCTGCTGAGTTTCCTTATAAACCGGCGAGCCCGGCGCCTTGACGCGAATCCAGTCCGGCTTGCGCAGCACGATGCTTTCGGGCCGATTGGCCTTTTCCGGATGGCGCGGGCGGGCCGCATTATCGATGAGCGTGACCATGATAGTCCTGTCTGGGCGTGTGCCCGTTATATCGCTCCCTTGGGCGGCCGGTTCAACCCGGCCTTATTGCTAGGCTGGTTTGCGAGACTCAGCCCAGGACTTCTTCCATTTCGACCCAATCACCGCCGCGCGACGCCGACATGATGCTGGCCTGCACCAGCGCCAGCGAGCCAAGATTGTCCTGACCCGAGCTGAACCCGGTCGGGATGATCCCCGTGTCGACGACGCCGGCAATGGCGTTGAGCGTACCTGTGCGGTCAGGATATTTGACTGGCGATAAAGAAACCGTCTCCGCTGACTGATCGATCGGCTGTAGCGTCAACACGTCCGGGCCCGCCTTGTCGCGGAAATGATCGCGCGAACTCCAGCGAATCTGGCCCTCGGCCGCATCCATCACCCATTCGCCCGCCCATGGCGTCACCGGACCCGAATTCATCCAACTGCCGCGATAGGACAGCATGGTGCCGCGCGAAAATTCGATCGTCGCAACGCCGCTCGGATGGAAATGGAATGGGCTGCCCGGCGGATTCCACGTACGGCAAGAGAGCCGCACCGGCTCGTCGCCCAGCACATAGCGCATCAGGTCGAAATGGTGTATCGACATGTCGGCGAGGAGCGGATCGGGCATATCCCAATAGCGATAGCCCTGGGTCGGACCATGGCGTCGGAAATCGAGCGACACCATGTTCATGGCGCCGAATTTGCCGTTGGCGATCAGCTCGGCGACCGCGATCGGGCCCGGCTGGTGCCGGTAGTTCTGGCTGACCATCAGCACCTTGCCCTGCTGAGCCGCAAGCGCAACGAGCTCCTTGCCCTGGGCAATGGTGGTGGTGAAGGGCTTCTCGACGATGACATTGTAGCCAAGCTCGAGGCAGCGCTTGACGACCGGATAATGCGCTTCGGTGCGCAGCGTACAAATTGCCAGCGTTGCATCGGTGCGCTTGGCCGCCTCATCGAGGCTCGTAAAACAGAGTTTTGGATCGATCCCAAGTTCCCCTTGAACACGTGCCGTGGCGTCGGGGCTGGTGTCGACATAGCCCACCATTTCAACAGCGTGAACTTTGGGGATAACTTCTTTGGACCAACTGAAACCCCAGTGTCCCAAGCCGATCTGAATTGCCTTGACCATGTGGATAACTCCTCTGGTTTGGTGATCTTCCCAAGCCCGCACTGTCCGGATCGTCGTCATTGCCGGGCTTGTCCCGGCAACCCACTCTCGCGGCGGTCTGCGATTCCTTTGGATCCGCATAGACCACCGGGACAAGCCCGGTGGTGACGACGGACACTGGTCACCAGCGACCGTCGGCCGATCAGATGTTCAGCGCGCGACCATAAGCATCGAGCACGCTTTCCTTCATCGTTTCGCTTAGTGTGGGATGGGGGAAGATGGTGTGGATGAGTTCTTCTTCGGTGGTTTCGAGATTCATGGCGACAACGAAGCCCTGGATGAGCTCGGTCACCTCGGCACCAATCATATGCGCGCCGAGAAGTTCCCCGGTTTTGGCGTCGAAAATGGTCTTAACAAGGCCATCCGGCTCGCCAAGGGCAATCGCCTTGCCATTGCCCACGAATGGGAAGCGGCCCACCTTGATCTCGCGGCCGGCTTCCTTGGCCTTGGCTTCAGTCAAACCAACGCTGGCCACCTGCGGCTCGCAATAGGTGCAGCCCGGCACCTTGGTCTTGTCGAGACCGTGGACCTTGAGCCCGGCAATCTTTTCGACCGTGATGACAGCCTCATGCTCGGCCTTGTGCGCCAGCATTGGCGGGCCAGCGACGTCGCCGATGGCCCAGATGCCGTCGACATTGGTCTTGCCATAATGGTCGATGACGATGGCGCCGCGCTCGGTCTTGACGCCGACCGTTTCGAGGCCGAGGCCTTCGATATTGCACATGACGCCGACAGCCGAGATCAGCTTGTCGCCGGCGATCTGCTGGGTCTTGCCGTCCTTGGTTTCGACATGCGCAACGACGCCGTTACCGGTCTTTTCGACCGTCGCGACCTTAGCTTCGGTAATGATCTTGATGCCGCGCTTTTCCAGACGCTTGCGGGCAAGGCCGGAAATCTCGACGTCCTCCACCGGCAGGATATTCGGCAGCAGCTCGATGACGGTCACTTCGGCACCGAACGAACGGTAGAACGAGGCAAATTCGATGCCGATCGCGCCCGAGCCCATGACCACCAGCGACTTCGGCATTTCGGCCGGCTTCAGCGCTTCGAAATAGGTCCAGATCTTGTCGCCATCTGGCTCGATGCCCGGCAACACGCGCGGACGCGCACCAGTCGCGATGATGATGTTCTTGGCCTTATAGGTGCCTTCGCCGAGCGCATTCTTCGGCACGGGACCCTGCGGCTGAACGACCGGTTTCTTGCTCGGCGCAACCTTGATCTCACCCGGCTTGGTGATCGTCGCTTCGCCCCAGATGATGTCGATCTTGTTCTTCTTCATCAGGAACTGCACGCCATTGTTCATCTGCGCCGCAATGGCGCGCGAACGCTTGACGATGCCGTCGAGATCGAAGCCGAACTTTTCGGCGGTCAGCCCATAGTCCTTGGCATGGCCCATATGGCCGTAGATTTCGGCCGAACGCAGCAGCGCCTTGGTCGGGATACAGCCCCAGTTCGAGCAGATGCCCGCCATGTGCTCGCGCTCGACGATGGCGACTTTCATGCCCAGCTGCGCGCCACGAATGGCAGCGACATAACCGCCGGGGCCGGCGCCGATGACGAGAAGATCGTATTGGTCAGCCATGAGGGCCTCCAGAAAGAGTCGGGCTCAGAGGCCCAGTACTTGTTTGACGAGCGGCACGAGGCCCTCGCCGATGGCGCGGGTATTGGCCGCGTCGAGATGAATGCCGTCGAGCGGCGATGCTTTGGCAACGGTCGCGGCGTCGAAGAAGCCGGTGTTCCACTCCCCTGCCCGCTTGGCATAGTGCGTCGCGAACTGGCTGGATTCCTTCAGCCCGTGCTCATAGCCGCCGAAGTGGCCCATCATGTCAGCATTGTCGCTGTCGCAAACGAGCGGCGGTGCGACGAGAATGATCTCAGGCGCCTGTTCGCCCTTGCCGGCATAATGGCCGCGGATGATCTGCACCAACCGCCGCATGCCGAACGAGGCTTCGATCGCCGAGCCGCAGATCGCGGGCTTGAGATCGTTGGTGCCGAGCATGATGATGACGAGATCGAGCGGTGAATGGCTTTCAAGGATTGTCGGCAGGATGCGCCCGCCATTGCGATCGGCCGCCGCATACCAGTCGTCCGAAACCGTCGTGCGACCACCAAGACCCTCGGCAATCACACGCGCTGCGCCGCCGAGACCACGCTCAAGCGCAGTCGGCCAGCGATCCTCATAGGCATGACGGGGACCACCCGGCTGCGGATTGGCCCCATACGTCAGGCTGTCGCCATAGGCGAGGATGGTTTTCATATCCCCTCCTTAAGCCAGCATCATCACCGGGTTTTCGATCAGCCCCTTGAAGACGCCGAGCAGTTCGGCGCCGAGGGCACCATCGACCGCGCGGTGATCGCAGGAGAGCGTGACCGTCATAAACTGGCCGATCTTGATCTGACCATTCTCGGGATAGACGCGCTCTTCACCGGCGCCGACCGCGAGGATCGTGCCATGGGGCGGGTTGATCACGGCCGAAAAGTGCTTGATCCCGAACATGCCGAGATTGGACACCGAGGACGAACCGCCCTGATATTCATGCGGCGCCAGCTTCTTCGATTTTGCGCGACCCGCCAGATCCTTCACCTCTTCCGAGATTTCGCGAAGGGTCTTGGTGTCACAGGATTTGACCACCGGCGTGAAGAGACCGCCCGGCACGGAAACGGCAACCGCGACGTCCGAACGCTTGTGGTAGAGGATCGAGTCCCCGGCCCAGGTAGCGTTGGCGGCGGGCACCCGCTGCAGCGCAATGGCCCAGGCCTTCATGACGAAGTCATTGACCGAGAGCTTGTAGCCGGGCTTGCCGTCCTTGCTCTTGGGGGCCGCGGTATTGATCTGCTCGCGGGCGGCCATCAGCGCATCGATCTTGCAATCGAGCGTGAGATAGAAGTGCGGAACGGTCTGCTTGCTTTCGGTCAGTCGCGCGGCCACGACCTTGCGCATGCCGTCGTTCGGCACGACCTCGTAGGTGCCTTCTTCGTAGAGCGCCATGACCTGGTTCTTGCTCATGCCCGTCGCAGGCGCAGCGGCAGCAGCCGGCGCACCAGCAGCAGGCTTGGCAGAGCCCTTGCCGGACTTCGCCGCTTCCACGTCAGCCTTGATCACGCGACCCTTGGGGCCTGAACCCGCCACGGAAGCGAGATCGATCCCCGCTTCCTTGGCAAGACGCTTGGCGAGCGGCGAGGCGAAGACGCGCCCGCCTTCAGACTTAGCCGGAGCCGGAGTAGCAGCCTTCGGCGCGCTGGAGCCGGAATTGGAATTGCCAACAGGCGCGGTCGAGGTCGTCGACGTGCCCTTGTCATATTGCAGCGTGCCCGCATCGCCCTTGGGCGCTTCGGTCTTGGCCTCAGCCTTCGACGCCTCGGCAGGCTTGGCCCCGCCCGAACCAATGGCACTGGCGTCTTCGCCTTCCTGCAGCAGGACGGCGATGACGGCATTGACCTTCACATTGTCCGTGCCTTCGGCAACGAGGATTTTGCCGATCTTGCCTTCGTCGACGGCCTCGACTTCCATCGTGGCCTTATCGGTTTCGATCTCGGCGATCACGTCACCGGAAGAGACCGAGTCGCCTTCCTTGACGTGCCATTTGGCAAGCTTGCCCTCTTCCATCGTGGGAGAGAGCGCCGGCATGGTGATATTAATGCTCATTTCGGTCCCTTGTCCGGTTCCGCGCCAATATCGGCGATCTTTTCTAGTACACTCGGGTCGCCGACCCCGCCGTAGCGAAGTCGAGCAACGGGTTTTGTCACGTAACTAGTTTTTGCAATTATTGGGCTTACGACATCGAAAAGACGATCCGCGCTAGGACCGTAGATATAAAGATACCCATCTGATCCATCGACCGCAATTTCATGTCCGTCAACCTGTCCCAACTGCGCGCCTTCAACTGCAGCAGTAAGCTGCTTTTCAAGCTCAACTAGGTTGCCAAGGTCAGTCGAATTATACTGAAAATGCACTATCAGTGCCTGTTCGCCGACCTGCTCGGCACTCGTTGCCGAGGCGCCGAAAAGACCAGCACATAGAACAGAGATAGTTTGCAGCAGTTTCATTCGGCCTCACCCCTGCCCAATTCCTAGCTCCGATAGGTCACGGCATTCACGGCCGCGATCACTTCGTCAACATGGGGCAAGGCCAGCTTTTCAAGGTTCGCGGCATAGGGCATCGGAACGTCCTTGCCAGTCACGCGCAGCACGGGCGCATCGAGATAGTCGAAAGCCTGTTCCATGACGCGTGCGGCGAGTTCGGCGCCAATGCCGCCCTGCGGCCAGCCTTCTTCGACGGTCACGAGGCGGCCGGTCTTCTTCACCGACTCGATGACAGTGTCGCTGTCCATAGGACGAAGCGTGCGCAGATCGATGAGTTCGACGTCGACACCGGCCGCAACCAGCTTTTCCGTCGCTTGGGTTGCGTAGCGCATGCCCATGGAGAACGACACGATAGTCACATCGGCACCCTTGCGGGCGATCCGCGCCTTGCCGATCGGCAGCACAAAATCGTCCATCTTCGGCACGAGGCCGGTGGAGCCGTAGAGAATTTCGTTTTCAAGGAAGACGACCGGGTTCGGCGAGCGGATCGCCGCCTTGAGAAGGCCCTTGGCGTCGGCCGCGCTATAGGGCGCGATCACGGTCAGCCCTGGCACATGGCTATACCATGCCGAATAATCCTGGCTGTGCTGGGCGGCAACGCGCGAGGCGACGCCGTTGGGGCCGCGGAACACCATCGGCGCCTTGACCTGGCCACCGGACATGTAAAGCTGCTTGGCAGCAGAGTTGATGATCTGGTCGATTGCCTGCATGGCAAAGTTCCAGGTCATGAATTCAACGATCGGCTTGAGGCCAGCAAAGGCCGCACCAACTGCGAGACCGGCAAAGCCGTGCTCGGTGATCGGGGTATCGATAACGCGCTGCGGGCCGAATTCCTGCAACAGGCCCTGGGTCACCTTATAGGCGCCCTGATATTCGGCCACTTCCTCGCCCATGATGAAGATATTGGCGTCAGAGCGCATTTCTTCGGCCATGGCTTCGTTGAGCGCCTGACGGACGGTCAGTTCGACCATCTCGACGCCTTCGGGCAGATCGGGATCGTTCTGCGCCACGAATTTCGGGGCTTCGCCGCCGGTCTTGGGCTCGGCGGGCACTGGCGCGGGAGCGGCTTCCGGCACAGCCGACCGGCCTTCCGGATCGGACGAAGTGGCCTGAGCTGCCGGGCGATTGCCCTCGCCGGCTTCTTCGCCTTCGCCGAGGACGAGCGCGATTGGCGTATTGACCTTTACGCCTTCGGTGCCTTCCTCGACGAGGATTTCCTTGACCACGCCTTCATCGACCGACTCGACTTCCATCGTCGCCTTGTCGGTTTCGATTTCAGCCAGCACGTCGCCGGATTTGACGGTGTCGCCGACCTTGACGAGCCACTTGGCGAGCTTGCCCTCTTCCATCGTGGGAGACAGGGCGGGCATGAGGATTTGGGGCATATCAGCTCTCCAGAATAAGCGCGCCGGGCATGTCAGCCGCGCGGCGAATGTCAAAGTGTTCGGCGAGACGGGCGGGACGCACGTGCCAATCGGTTGAGGTGACGGCGCTGACCTGCGCCGGACCCTGACGTTGATTGACGACCCAGCCGCTTAGGATCAGGCCGAAAATGATAAAGACGAGGCACGCGATAACGGCGCGCTTATAGGTGGCAGCCTGCACTTCGCCGCTGAGACCGGCCCAGCCGGAAATCCGCTCGAAACGCCACCAGCCAAAAAGCCAGTCGCGCAGGCTCGGTCCGCTGACCGATGCACGGCGGCTGATCGCCACGGCCTGTCCGGCGGCAAGCGCGCCGGACAACAGGGCAAACAGCATGATAACGCCGAGCAGGATGCCCATCTGCGCTTAGGCCTCGATCGTGATGTCGGTCCAGAGTTCCGAAGCATCGGGTTCTGGGTCGTTCGTCGCAAAATCGGCCGCTTCCGTGACGATAGCGCGAATATCGGTCTCGATCTTCTTGAGATCTTCCTCGGTGACGCTGCCGGCTTCGAGAAGGCGTGCACGCACCTGTTCGATCGGGTCGCGTTCCTGGCGATACTTGGTCACTTCGTCTTTTGAGCGATACTTCGCCGGGTCGGACATGGAGTGGCCGCGATAGCGATAGGTCAGCATTTCGAGGATATAGGGACCATTGCCCGAACGCGCATGCTCGATGGCGCGCTTGGCGGCATCATGGACCATGCGCACATCCATGCCGTCGACCTGCTCGCCCGGAATGTCGAACGAAGCGCCGCGCTTGGAGAAGTCGGTGGTTGCCGCGGCGCGCTCGATCGAGGTGCCCATGGCATATTTGTTGTTCTCAATCACGAAGACAACCGGAAGCTTCCAGAGCTTGGCCATGTTGAAGGTTTCGTAGACCTGGCCCTGATTGGCCGCGCCGTCGCCGAAATAGGCAATGCTGACCGAACCGTCGCCGGTATATTTTGCAGCAAAGGCCAAGCCGGCGCCGAGCGAAACCTGCGCGCCGACGATGCCGTTGCCGCCATAGAAGCGATGTTCATTGGAGAACATATGCATCGAGCCGCCCTTGCCCTTCGACAAGCCGCCCTGGCGACCGGTGAGCTCAGCCATCACACCCTTGGGGTCGAGACCCATGACCAGCATATGGCCGTGGTCGCGATAGCCAGTGATCTGGGCGTCCTTGCCCTTTTCACTCGCCATGGTGATGCCGGTCACGACAGCTTCCTGGCCGATATAGAGGTGACAGAAGCCGCCGATGAGGCCCATGCCATACATCTGGCCGGCCTTTTCTTCGAACCGGCGGATGAGCAGCATCTCGCGGAATGCGTCGAGATCCTGTTCATTGGTGAACTGTGGGACGTTGGGCTGCGTCGTGGCCGAAGTGGCCGTCGCCTTGCGCGCCATGGTAGGCTCCCGTCTAGAATGGAATTTGCCGCTGGGCCGATCAGGCCATCTCCGACACTATAGCGCAAGCTTAGAGCAGATAAAATTGCCAAGAGCAAGCAACGCAGATCAACCTAAAGCGTTGACCCGTCTTCAATAATCTTGATTAACTCGCCGTCGGTTAATTCTTCGAATTTACCGGAAATAGGTTTACCGGTAGTCGGATCCACCATCACGAGGATGTCGTCGGCATTGGCCATGTTGAGCAGTGCACGGGCCCGCTCGGTGACGATATCGGGGTCGAGATGGCGCGGATTCATCAGCGAATTGCGATGTTCGAAACTGTCGATCTCGGCCTGCAGTGCCGAAGACTTATCCTTCAAAACCTGGATGTCGTTATGAATAGCTTCGCGGCTTTCGATGCCGAATTGCCCGCTGATGGCCGAATAGCCAAGATAGCCTTGAAAGGCCAGGAGCGCGATGGCAAGCCCCAAGGGGCGCCAGAAAGGCCGGCGTTTTAAACGAGTTGGCATAGTAGAACCAATTCCCAGGAAGGTTCACTATCTCAGCTATCGATTAATGCGCAGTTAGCTATTCCGCCGCCACGCGTGGCATGGATGTATTTTCGTCAAATAGCGCACTGACCGACTCGCCCGAACTGATCCGGCGCATCGCTTCGGCCAAAGCTGGCGCAACCGACAGAACCGTCAGCTTGCCATGAGCCTGCCGTGCCGCATTGGGCAAGGTATTGGTGCAAACGATCTCGACGACATCAGGCTCCGCCGCGAGCCGGGCCACCGACCCGCCGGCAAAAATCCCATGCGTGCACGCGACCCGCATGGATCGCGCGCCATTGGCGCGCAGATGCTTGAGCAGTTCCAGGATCGACCCGCCGCTCGCGATCTCATCGTCGAGAATGATCACATCCTTGCCGCGCACATCACCGATCACGGCCGAGATCCGCACCTGCGTATCCGAAATCCGCTCCTTGGCGCCCGCCGCCACCGGCAAGCCCAACCGCTTGGCAAAAGCCGCCGCCGTCTTAGCGTTGCCAAGGTCGGGCGAAACCACGACGGAGTTCGAGAGATCGAAGCGCTTGAAATGCTCGGCCAGTTCCGTGAGCGCATGGAGGTGGTCGACCGGCACGCTGAAAAAGCCATGCACCTGCGGCGAGTGCAGCGTCATGGTCAGAACGCGATCGGCGCCCGCCGTCTTGAGGAGATCGGCAACAAGGCGCCCGCCGATCGAAATGCGCGGGGCATCCTTCTTGTCCGATCGGGCATAGGAATAGTGCGGGATGACAGCCGTGATCCGCGCTGCCGAGGCGCCCCGCGCCGCATCGAGCATCAGCAGCAATTCCATTAGATGTTCCTGCACAGGCTCCGCCAGGGTCTGGACGAGGAACACATCCTGTTCGCGGCAATTGGCCTGCAATTGCACTTCAATACAGTCGTTGGAAAAGCGCTTGATCCGCGTCGGCTGCAGCGGAACCTCAAGTTCCGCGCAGATCTGGCTGGCCAGCTCCGGATGCGCACTGCCACTGAACACAGCGATCTGGTTCATGGTGACTTCCTCGGCTGTTCGTCGCGGGATGTGCAGCAGGTCTTACCCTGTCACACCTCAGAGCGCAACGTAGTCGATCTCCTGGAACCGCGCGACTTCAGGCACCCAACGATCCCGCACGAAGGCGACGTGATCGGGATGCACATTATAGCCGTCATAGGCGGCCTGATCGGCGAACTCCATCGAGAAGCCAAAGGCATAATCCGCCTTCGGGCTCACTTGTCGAAGACGCTCGAATTTCTGGACGCCCGGAATGGCCTCGAGCACGAGGGCTGCGTCCAGAAATGCCTGTTCCTCAGACGAACCCGAAGCATGCTTGAGCGAGAAAACCACAGTGTGACGAATCATCGCTTAAGCTCCCACAGCTTCATTGGCCGCAATTGCCGCCATATTGACGATGCCACGGCTCGTCACCGACGGCGCGAGAATATGGGCCGGTGCCTTGGTGCCCATCAGGATCGGCCCGACGGCGAGCGCATTGTTCATTTCCTTGAGCAGCGTCATGGAAAGGTTGGCCGCATCGAGATCTGGGAAGATCAGCAGATTGGCTTCGCCGCGCAGCACCGTCTCGGGCACATAGCGCTCGCGCAGTTCCTGGTTGAGCGCCAGGTCGCCCTGCATTTCGCCTTCGACGATCAGGTCTGGCGCCGCGACCTTCAGCTTGGCATAGACTTCGCGCATCTTGAAAGCGCTGTCGCCATCGCGCGAACCGAAGTTCGAATAGCTTAGCAGCGCCACACGCGCTTCGATATTGAAGCGCTTGAGGTGATCACGGGCCTGCAGCGTAATGCTCACCAACTCATCGGCCGACGGGTTCATGTTCACATAGGTGTCGGCGAGGAAGAATGCGCCGCGCGACATGATCAGCATCGATAGCGCCGAGGCGTCATTGACGCCGTCCTGCAGCCCGATGATCGAGCGGATATCGCGGACGTGCTTGATGAAGCGGCCCTGCAAGCCACAGATCAGCCCATCGGCCTCGCCACGCTTCACCGCCAACGCCCCAATGACGGTGGTATTGGTGCGAACGATCGTGCGCGCCGTATCCGGCGTCACGCCATTGCGGCCCACCAGCGAGTGGAACAGGCTCACATAGTCGCGATAGCGCGGATCGTCTTCAGGGTTGATCACCTCGAAATCGCGGCCCGGCTGGATGCTGAGGCCAAAGCGCTCGATGCGCGCCTCGATGACGGCCGGACGGCCGATGAGAATCGGCCGGGCGATACGTTCTTCAAGCACCACCTGTGCCGCACGCAGCACGCGCTCGTCTTCGCCATCGGCAAATGCAATCCGCTTGCCCTTCCCCTGCGCCCGATCGACGATCGGCTTCATCACGAGGCCTGAGCGGAACACGAAGCGGTTGAGGCGATCCTGATAGGCGTCCCAATCTTCGATCGGGCGCTTCGCCACGCCCGATTCCATGGCCGCCCGCGCTACAGCCGGCGCAATGCGCAGGATCAGTCGCTGGTCGAACGGATTAGGGATGATGTGGTCCGGCCCAAACACGGCCGGCGCACCCGAGGGCGAGACCTCAAGGCCCGGCTCATGCGCGAGCTTGGCGATCGCCCGCACCGCAGCCAGCTTCATCTCTTCATTGATCGTCGTCGCATGCACATCGAGCGCACCGCGGAAAATGAAGGGGAAGCAGAGGACGTTGTTGACCTGGTTCGGATAGTCCGATCGGCCGGTGCAGACCATGGCATCGGGCCGCGTCGCCTTGGCGACTTCGGGCATGATTTCTGGATTTGGATTAGCGAGCGCGAGGATGAGCGGCTTGGGCGCCATCTTCATCAGCATTTCAGGCTTCAACGCACCGGCAGCCGAGAGGCCGAGGAAGACGTCGGCACCTTCGATGACTTCAGCCAGCGTCGTCGCGTCGCTTTCGCGCCGGAATTGGCCGCGCCACTTGTCGTTGACGTCATTGCGCTTATGGGTAACCAAACCGTCCTTGTCCGCTACCCAAATGTTCTCATATTTGGCCCCAAGTGCCACGAGAACGTTAAGGCAAGCGATGGCCGCGGCCCCTGCCCCGGACGTACAAATTTTGACCTCTTCGATCTTCTTTCCGGTCAGCTCGAGCCCATTGAGTACCGCTGCTCCGACAATGATCGCCGTGCCATGTTGGTCGTCATGGAATACAGGGATCGGCATGCGCTCGCGCAGCTTTTCCTCGATCTCGAAGCAGTCCGGCGCCCGGATATCCTCAAGATTGATGCCCCCAAACGTCGGCCAGAGCGGCGCCACGGCATCGACGAATTTGGTCGGCTCGATTTCATCCACTTCAAGATCGAACACGTCGATCCCAGCGAATTTCTTGAACAGAACCGCCTTGCCTTCCATCACTGGCTTCGACGCCAGCGCCCCAATATTGCCGAGCCCCAGCACAGCCGTACCATTGGAGATCACGGCGACGAGGTTCTGCCGCGATGTATAGCGTGCGACCGTTTCAGGATTTTCGGCGATTTCCTCGCACGGCGCGGCGACGCCAGGGGAATAAGCTAGTGCCAGATCGCGCTGGTTGCCCAGCGGCTTGATCGGCTGGATTTCAAGCTTGCCGGGCTTGGGGAATTCGTGGAAGTGCAGAGCCGCGTCGCGCAGGATCTTGCGTTGCTCATTGGGATCGGTCGACACGCTTTCCTCCGGCACAGGCAAATACGTGCCGTACCTGCCACCAATCGGCGCCGAAGAAAAGGGGCGTCAGCCCACAGCCGTCGCAAGAATCAGCGCCGGCCGTCTAAGCAATTGGTCTTGGTTGGTCTCAGGCCGCGTCGGTAACGATTTCGCTGGCGTCAGGCGCATCGCCATAGCCGAGAGGCACGGACTGCAGCGCCAACGCCAACTCCTTGAATGCGCCCACTTTTAGCGCCGGTGCAAAAATATAGCCCTGCGCCTGCACCACGCCTCGCGAGCGGAGATAAACCGCCTGCGCCTCCGTCTCAACGCCCTCGGCGACGATTTCGCACCCAAGGTTGGCGGCCATAGAAATCAGCCCGTCGAGCACGGCAACCTGCGTCGTCCCCGGCTTGACCATATCGACGAACACACGGTCGATCTTGATCACGTCGACACCCAGCGTCGCAATATAAGCCAGGTTCGAGTGCCCGGTGCCAGCATCGTCCATGGCAATCTTGGCACCAAGCGCATGGAGCCCCGAGATGACGCTATTGACCGCAGTCGAGTTCTCGAGCGGTCGGCGCTCGGTGATTTCGAACACGAGCTGATCGTAGCTGATCGGCGAATTCCCGAAGATGGCCTGCACGTCGTCGACAATGCCGACATCGCGGAAATGCCCTTCGAAGAGATTGATCGAAATCTTGAGGCCCGGCATCTTCTGCGCCAGTTCGCTCAGATCATACCGCACCTGCTGCATCAGCGAGAGCGTCATCGGAATCGCCATGCCGCTGTTCTCGGCATAGTCGATGAACACACCTGGCGGCACGATTTCGCCATTGGGCTTTTCCCAGCGGCATAGCACTTCGCAGCCCACAAGCCCGCCAGTGCGGAGGTTGATCACCGGCTGATAGTACGGCTTGATTTCGTTACGGCCGATAGCGCGCTCGAGATCGAAAGACGGCGTCCGCGACCGGCGGGCATAAGCCAGCGTCACAAGAAGCAACATTGCGCTGCCGACGCACGAGAGCAGCGTGAAAACCACATCGAGATCTGCATACCCCGCGCGGGCTTCCGCAAATGGCAGAAGGTACCGCACCTTGATCGGCAACTCGCCGGCATAGCTTTGCACCGCCAGATAATCCTGCCGGTTCACCGAGCGGTCGAAATCCATCGATTCACCCAGGGACAGCACCGGCGTGCCGCTCGTGAGCGCAATGTCGATCATCGCGCCCTGCGGCAGGTTCTCGACCAGCGACTCCTCGGTCGTCGCCATCAGCGGCACGAACGCCGAAATCCGGCGCACCCCACCGAGCGTCTGCGTCACCTTCAGCGCCGGCATCGTCATGTCGGCAAACTTGACCACCGTAATGGTCTCGGTCAGCCCCGGCACGGGCAGAGACGTCGATAGCGGGGAATGCGAGACGCCACGCCCGAACGCGTCGCAATACTGCACGCCGTCCATATTCTCGACGAGGATCTGCTTGACGTTATAGCTGTTTTCGATCGCCGCCTGCGCGATCCCAGTAAAGGTCGGCGTGCAGAATGATGGACTATCCGCAACAACCTTGCGCAACACGCTGACAGCGTTATTGGCGTTGTAATTGATCTCGGCGCTGAGGGCATCCATCCGCGTCTGCAGCGCGGCGGTCTCCTTGGAGCGCACATAGGCGTCGAGTGCGAAGTCGACCGACAGGATCGGCACGAACGCCAAAAGGCCGCCAAGCAACATAAGGACGTGCGAGAACTTGGCCTTCACCGACGAATCCACTTCAACATGGCTTTATTGCATTGTTAAGGCAGCCCCACTTAAGGACCCCTTAAGCACCTTTAGAGCGCTGGGCGAAAAGCAAAAAGCGGGCCTTGCGACCCGCTTTCACCTATGCCGTATCGCTCAAAGTTATTGAACGTTGAGCCGAATGCTGAGCTCGCGGAGCTGCTTGTTGTCCGCCGGGCTTGGCGCGCCCATCAGCAGGTCTTCCGCCTGCTGGTTCATCGGGAAGGCCGTGATTTCGCGTAGGTTCGCAACGCCGCAGAGCAGCATGACGATGCGGTCGATACCGAACGCCGCGCCACCATGCGGGGGAGCGCCATATTGGAACGCACGATAAAGACCGCCGAACTGTGCCTCGACTTCCTCACGCGACTTGCCGGTCAGCTCGAACGCCTTGACCATGGTCTCCGGCTCCTGGTTACGAATCGAACCGGAAGCGATTTCAAAGCCGTTGCAGACCGCGTCATACTGATAAGCCTTGAGCGATAGCGGCTCGGCCGAGTTCAGCCCTTCGATTCCGCCCTGCGGCATCGAGAACGGGTTGTGCGCGAAGTCGATCCGCTTTTCTTCCTCGCTCCATTCGTAGAACGGGAAGTCGACGATCCAGCACAGTGCAAACTGTTCGGTGTCGACGACGCCGAGATCGGTACCAACCTTGGTGCGGGCTTCGCCGGCAAACTTGTAGAACTTCTCCGGGCGGCCAGCGACGAAGAACACGGCATCGCCGTCATCAAGGCCGAACTGGGCCTTGATCGCAGCCGTGCGCTCTTCGCCGATATTCTTGGCGATCGGGCCGGAACCGGCACCGTCCTTGAAGAAGATATAGCCAAGGCCCGGCTGGCCTTCGCCCTGTGCCCAGGCGTTCATACGGTCGCAGAAAGCGCGTCCGATCGGCTCGGCACCGGCCTTGTTCTTGGCTGGAATTGCCCAGACTTCGACCTTGGGATCGCTCTCGATCTGGTTGGCAAAGACCTTGAAGCCCGAACCGGCAAAGTGCTCGGTCACGCCTTCGATCTCGATCGGGTTGCGCAGGTCCGGCTTGTCCGAGCCATACTTGCGGATTGCCGTATCATAAGGAATGCGCGGCCAGCTCTTGGTGACGCGCTTGCCATCGGCAAACTGCTCGAACACCGAAGTCATCACCGGCTCGACCGTTTCCCAGATTTCTTCTTGGGTCACGAAGCTCATCTCGAGGTCGAGCTGGTAAAATTCGCCCGGTAGACGATCGGCACGCGGATCTTCGTCGCGGAAGCATGGCGCCACCTGGAAGTAGCGGTCGAAGCCGGCCACCATCAGCAGCTGCTTATACTGCTGCGGCGCCTGCGGCAGCGCGAAGAACTTGCCGGGGTGAATGCGGCTCGGCACGAGGAAGTCGCGCGCGCCTTCCGGCGACGAGGCCGTCAGAATTGGCGTCGAAAACTCGGTAAAGCCCGCCCCGCCCATGCCAGACCGCATGGCCGAGATGATCTTGGTGCGCTTGAGGATATTGGCGTGCAGCTTTTCGCGGCGCAGATCGAGGAAACGATAGCGCAGGCGAATGTCTTCCGGATATTCGGCATCGCCGAACACCGGCATCGGTAGCTCCTTGGCAACCGACAGCACCTCGATCTCGCGAATAAAGATTTCGATCGCGCCGGTCGGAATGTTGTTGTTCACGGCCGAAGCGTCGCGCAGCTTCACTTCGCCATCGATGCGCAGCACCCATTCCGAGCGCACCTTCTCCGCCTGCGCAAAAGCCGCAGAATCAGGATCGATGACGCACTGCGTGATGCCGTAGTTGTCGCGCAGGTCGATGAACAGCAGGCCGCCATGGTCGCGGATACGGTGGACCCAGCCACTCAAACGGACATTATTGCCGGCATCACCCGCCGTGAGAGCGCCACAGGTGTGGGTACGGTAGCGATGTATCGTCATTTTCTTTTCCGAATTGAGCAAAAAGGGCCGGATTCTCGGGCGCGAAAAGCGCATGGAGCACCCCGCTTGTCAAGCTCTTGGGCATTCCGTGCCCAAGGCGGAATTCCGAGGTGGAGCAATCCTTCAGCACCTGCTAGGAACGAAGTTGACGATATTGAGACGGTAGCCGTATGGACCTGATAGTTTCCACAGAGGCGCTCTCGGCTTTCTGCGAGCGTGCAGCCCAGTTCGACTTTGTAACTGTTGATACAGAATTCTTGCGCGAAACCACTTATTGGCCGCGCCTTTGTCTGATCCAGGCAGCGACCGACGAAGAAGCCGTCCTTATCGATCCGTTGGCCGATGGCCTCGGCCTGAAGCCCTTCTTTGCTCTCCTCGCCAATCCTGCGGTAACCAAGGTTTTCCATGCCGCACGGCAGGATATCGAAATCTTCGTGAAGCTGACCGGTGCCGTCCCTCACAACATCTTTGATACCCAGATTGCGGCCAGCGTCTGCGGCTTTGGCGATAGCGCCTCCTATGACAGCCTCGTCCGCGCCATCTGTAAGGTCGAGCTCGACAAGTCTTCGCGCTTCACCGATTGGTCCGCCCGTCCGCTGTCCGAAAAGCAGCGCCTCTACGCGCTCGCCGACGTCACCTATCTCCGCGATATCTATCGCGAACTGCGCAAGCAGGTCGAACAGACCCGTCGCTGGGATTGGGTCGAAGACGAGCTGACCACGCTCCGCAGCATCGATACTTATGTCGTCCAGCCAGAAGAGGCCTGGGAACGACTCAAGATGAAGATCAACCGTCCGCGCGATCTGGCAGCCTTAAAAGTCCTGGCCGAATGGCGCGAGCGCAAGGCGCAGCTCACCGATCAGCCGCGCAGCCGCATCTTCAAGGATGATGCGCTTTACGATCTCGCCATGCAGCGACCGCTGACCCCTGACGCTTTCGACAAGTTGCGCGCGGTGCCGCGCGGTTTCGGCCGTAGCTCCGCCGCCGCCGAGATCATCGAATTGCTCAAGGGCGTCGAAGCCATCAATAAGGCCGAGCTGCCGGTTCTCCCCGAACGCTATCGCGGCCCGTCGCCAAAAGGCGCCGTCGGCGATCTGGTCCGGGTCTTGTTGAAGTCCGTTGCTGAACAGCATGGCGTCGCCGCACGCATCCTCGCGACCTCCGACGAAATCGATGCGCTCGTTCTCGATGACGAGGCCGACGTCCCTGCCCTCAAAGGCTGGCGCCGCAAACTGTTCGGCGAAAAAGCGCTCGCGATCAAACATGGCCGCATAGGCCTCGTCGCGACCCGCAAGGGCATCGTTGAGTTCACCGTCCCGAAGACCGAAGCAGCAGAATAGATCTCGCGGGTCAGCCGACCTCGACCCGCGAATCCTCATGCTCTGCAAAGCTGGCAAACTGATTGAGCCGGTTGCGCAGATGCTCGCCATTGAGGAAAGCAAAGTCTGATGGCAGCGCGAGGACGATCGTGTTGCCCTCGAGCCGGAACCGGATGCGCGGCAAAACCCCAGGCATGGCGGCGCTCATCGGATAAGCGACGCGGAACATCGCCCCCAAAAGCCGTCCGCGCCGGATCATCTCGGCAGGCGCCAGTGTGTTGAGGCTATTGGCCGATTTGGATTTGAGGCCGTCGTAGCGCACGGCGATCATGTGCGCGAGTACGGCTCGGCCCGGGTGATCGACCCCCGTCAGCGAACCATAGGCCAGAGAATCGACGCTCTGCGGCCCACGATAGTCAGGATGCGCGCGCCAGCCGATATCGGCGAGCAAACACCCAACCTGCCGCACACGCTTTTCTTCGGCGGTCTCGACAACCCCGACAGCATCGAAATATTGAGCCGTGAATTCAATCAGATCCGCCGCATGCGCCGGCGAGCGCGAGCGCAGCACCGAAAGCTCTTCCGCGCCCTGGATCAGCGGATCGACATGCTTTTCCGCCTCGGACAAAAGCCCGTAGAGATAGCCCTCGCGCACACCGAGCGCTGAGAATACGACACTCTCGAACTTTCCGGCCCGCAGCACTTCGGCCAGCACAGCCGCGCCGAACGGCACCAGTTCGCGCCGCGAATTGCTGGCGCTGCCCGATCCGGGATAGCTCTTAAGCGATTCTGCCGCGACGATCTCGTCGCAGACCGAAATCATCTCTTCGGCTGGCACCACATAGTCCTGCACCATATGCAGCGGATAATCGCGCAGCTCGAGATGAAGTTTGGCGAGCGATCGCCAAGTGCCGCCGATCGCAGCGAACTGTTTGCCGGGCACCACATCGGCCAGGAGCGATGTCGCCAGCTTTTCGCGGACCATCGTCGCTGCCTTTTTCGGTGACCCATCGGCGTCGTCCTGCAGGCGGATTACGCCGAGCTCGTAGGATTGGCCCTCGCCATCCCCCCCGACGGAAATCGCCGAGAGTTCGAGACTGCCGCCGCCAAGGTCGCCCATAACGCCTTCAAAGCCGGGAATGCCGGCAACCACCCCGAGCGCCGCATAATGCGCTTCCTGCTCCCCCGAAAGTACCCGCACCGGCGCTTCGATGATCGCTTCGACCGCCGAGACGAACTCTTCGCGGTTGGCGGCGTCGCGGACAGCGGAGGTCGCCAGAATATGCACCTGCCCCACGCGCATCATCTTCGCAACCAGCGCAAAGCGCTTGATGGCATCGATCGCCTTGGCAACGTTTTCGTCGGCCAATCGCCCGCTTTGCGCGATGCCGCGCCCTAAGGCGCAGGCCGATTTTTCATTGTAGAGCGGCGTCAGCGAGCGGGCATGCCGCTCATAGACAACCAGACGAACCGAGTTCGAGCCAATATCGAGCACCGCCACCGGCAATGCTCCTTTTAGACGGCCCTGTGCGGTGGGATCAGCGTCGACCCCCCAGAATTGCGTCAAATTCAACCCTCGTCGCCGTCCCCAATACCCGCACTGCCACGACCGGACAGCGACGGATTGGTCATGAAATAGTCATGCGCATTAAAGGGTTCCGCACCCTCGGCAACGCGTAGCCGATGTGAACTCCCATCGGGCAATACTTCCCAACTCTGCTGATTGTCCCGCAAATAGGCAACCAGGATCCGGTCGAGAATCTGCTTGTGCACGGTTCTGTTGAGAATGGGAACCATGACCTCGACGCGCCCGTCGAGATTTCGACCCATGATATCAGCCGACGAAATATAGACCAGGGCCCGCTGCGATGGCATCGCCTCGCCATTGCCAAAGCAATAAATGCGGCTGTGTTCAAGGAAGCGGCCAACGACCGATTTCACCCGGATATTGTCCGAGAACCCCGGAATCCCAGGCCGCAGACAGCAAATTCCACGCACGATCAGGTCGATTTTCACCCCGGCCTGGCTCGCATCGTAAAGCGCATCGATCACCTGCGGATCGACCAGCGAATTCATCTTGAGCAAAATCGAAGCCGGCTGGCCGCTGCGCGCAAATTCGATCTCGCGACCGATATTGTTGATCAAAGTTTCGCGCAGGTTCACGGGCGAAACCGCGATCGTCTCAAGCTCGGTCGGTCTGGCATAGCCGGTGATGAAGTTGAACACCCGCGCCACGTCGCGCGTCACGGCCGGGTCGATCGTGAAGAAGCTGAGGTCGGTATAAACCTTGGCGGTGATCGGGTGATAATTGCCGGTGCCGATATGGCAATAGCTGACGAGCTTGCCCTTTTCGCGCCGCACCACCTGGCTCATCTTGGCGTGCGTCTTGAGTTCGATGAACCCGAAAACCACCTGCGCCCCGGCGCGCTCGAGGTCACGCGCCCAGCGGATATTGGCTTCTTCATCAAACCGCGCCTTAAGTTCGACAAGGCACGTCACCGATTTGCCGGCCTCGGCCGCCATCACCAGTGCCTTGACGATCGGGCTATCTGAGGAGGTGCGATAAAGCGTCTGCTTGATTGCCACGACGTCCGGGTCGCGCGCTGCCTGCATCAGGAATTGCGCCACCACGTCGAAGCTTTCGAACGGGTGGTGGACCAGAATATCCTTGGCGCGGATGGCGGCGAAGTTGTCGCCATTGTAGTCGCGAATGCGTTCGGGGAAGCGAGCGATATAGGGGGGGAATTTGAGGTCTGCCCGATCGACGTCGCAAATCTTGCGCGCGTCGGCAAGGCCGAGAAAACCCTGCACCACGAACACATCGGCATCCTTGATGCCCATTTGCTCGCCGATCTGGCGCTGCAGGCCGCGCGGCATGCTGCGCTCGATTTCAAGCCGGATCACCTGCCCGCGCCGCCGCTGCCGCAGCGCGCTTTCGAACTCGACCACCAGATCGGCCGCTTCGTCATCGATTTCGATTTCGCTGTCGCGGATCACCCGGAAGGCGCCGGAGCCAACGACTTCATGTCCCGGGAACATCTTGTGGAAGAACAGTTTGACCAGCGTGTCGATGGTCACGACCTCGGTCCGCCCATCCGAAACCAGCCCCGTCGGCAGGTTGATGAACCGATCGAGATTGCCCGGAATACGGACGAGCGCCGTCAGATGCTGATCGCTATCGGGGCGCTTCAATTCAAACGCGAGCGCCAGACCCAGATTGGGAATGAACGGGAACGGATGCGCCGGATCGACCGCGATCGGCGTAAGCACCGGGAAAATCTCCTCCCGGAACAGCTTCTGCAGGTAGGCGATCTGCTCTTCCGACAGATCATTGGATTCGTGAATGACGACGTTCTGCGCGAAAAGCTCTTCGCGCAGCGATTCCCAATGATCCTGCTGGTCGCGCTGCAGGTGCTGGGCGAGCGTCGCGATTTCTTCGAGCTGTTCGGCTGGGCTCAGTCCGTCGGCGCTCTGCTTGGTCAGACCCGCACGGATCTGACCCTTCAAGCCCGCTACGCGGACCATGTAAAATTCATCAAGATTGTTGGCCGAGATCGAGACGAATCGCAGGCGCTCGAGCAGCGGGTGGGATTCATTCCCCGCCTCTTCCAGCACGCGCATGTTGAACTGGAGCCAGCTCACCTCACGGTTGACGAAGCGCGCCGGGCTCGTGCGCAATGCTTCGATATCCGGCCCCGTCGCTTCGGCTTCGGTGATCTCGCTCATGTCATTCATCTTGAAGAGGATCCCACTCCTGTTTGCCAACACTATCGCGCTCTGCGTCGCGAAGCGAAAGGGCCTCGGCCGCTATAGCGCGCGTAATGGCAGTGGCCCGCGCCAGCGCCAGCCTGTCCATGCTCTCGACCAATGCTGTCACCTCCTCGGGGCTCCGCTCCATGCGCGCCACGAGATAGTGGATGATCTTGGGGTCAACCTTGATCTGCCGGTCGCCAAAAAGCTTGGCGAACATGTGTGACAGTTCTATGTCGTCGCTGGCCTCGAGCCGGAACGCCGGCGCCCGCCGCACCCGCGAGCGAACATCATCCGTCGCCAGTGGCCAATCGCCGATTTCGGCTCGCGCGGTCAGCAAAATCGTCCGGTTTCCGCGCATCGCCTGGTTGAGCAGGTGAAAGAAGCTCGGCTCGTCATAACCATCCCGATCGACATCCTCGATCACCAGTGGCCCGCGACCATCCGCCTCGGCCACGGCCTTGATCGTATCCGGCGTCACGATCTCCGCATGGCTGCGATCGGCAAAAATCCGCGCCAGATGCGATTTGCCCGATGCGGCCGGCCCAATCAGCAAAGTCACGGCATCAGGCCAATGCGGCCAGGCCAACACCCGCGCATGCGCCAGCGCATTGCCTTCGCCCACCAGAAAATCATCTGCTGTGTGCGAAGGTGTATGGTCGAATTCGAGCGGTAGTTGCCGCGGGGTCAGGTCACGCAGTGGGGTTACCACCGTGACCACCATGGGTTGATCCGAGATAGAGGCTGCTTCCCTTATATTTGCGCACGCCATAGCGCACGAGCACCCCGCCAATCGCCGCCAGGGGCACCGCCAGCAGTAGCCCGAGGAAACCGAACAGCGCCCCGAAGGCCAACAGCGCGAACATCAACCACACCGGATTGATGTTGATCGAAGAGCTGACGAGCTTTGGATAGAGCACATTGCCCTCTATGAACTGCCAGCCCATGAAGATGCCGAAGACGACGGCGACCATCCACCAGTTCGGCCAGAACTGGACGATGGCGATGCCGACCGAAAGGGCGAGGCCCACGCCAAACCCGACATAGGGAATAAAGCTCAGGAAACCGGCGATCAGCCCCACGGCGAGCCCGAAATTGAGCCCCACCAGCGAAAGGGCGGTCGCATAAAACACCGCGTCGATCAGCAAGACACCGCCCTGCCCGCGGATCACGCCGGCCATGGAGCTGTCGATATCCCGCAAGATCCCAAGAATTTCCGGGCGATGTTTTCGCGGCAGCAGATCATGCACGCCGCGCACCATGCCCTGCCAGTCGAGCAGGAGGTAGAACGTGACGACCGGTGTAAAGATCGCAAAGCCGATCACGCTGATCAACGTCATGCCCGAATTGACGATTTCCGAGGTGACGACACCAACGAGACCAACAAGCTGTCCGAGCATGTCCGACATCGTCCGCTGCACCTGCGCAGCGCGCTCGGGCCCCAGCCATTGGTTGAGTTCCGGCGCCCAGCGCCGCGCGAGCGCTTCGAGGTCGACCGCATAGCCCGGCAAGCGCTGCACAAGGCCCAGCACCTGCGTTGCGACCATCGGCAAGAGCATCACGAAGATACTGATAATGATGGCCAAAACGCTTAAGAGCACCACGGCAGTCGCCCAGCCGCGGCTAAATCGCCACTTCTGCAACTGCGCGACCAGCGGGTTCAGCAGATAAGCCAGCGCCGCCCCGACCACGAAGGGAAGCAGGATGCCGCGGAAGATCCACAGGGCGAGGATCAGGACCACGAAGAATCCGATCCAGATCAGCACTTGATTTCTAAGGTTCATAGCGCCCGGCGGCCCTTGCGTCTGACTATCCAAGAAGCTATCAGGCCCTCAGGCGAATTCAGCAACAAGTCTTGTTCACCTTGTGCACGTGAAACGCCATAAAAACAAAGACCTGGAGCATTGCGCGATTCGAGAACCGCACAAGAAGCTCTAGCGGCCAGCACCGTTAAGTTCAACCAGACCGGGTTTCGAGCGCCACGGCGTCCCCGATATCCCCAGCATTGGCAAGAAGCTCATGTCCGACGCGCAAAACCTGCCATCAAATGGGCTCTCATACAAGCAGGCGGGCGTCGATATCGATGCTGGCAATGCGCTGGTGGAAGCCATCAAGCCCGCCGTGCGCTCGACGCGCCGCCCTGGTGCCGATGGCGAGATTGGCGGCTTCGGTGGCCTCTTCGATCTCAAGGCTGCAGGCTTCAAGGACCCGGTCCTCGTCGCGGCCAATGACGGCGTCGGCACCAAGCTCAAGATCGCCATCGATACCGGCAAGCACGACACGATCGGCCAGGACCTTGTCGCCATGTGCGTCAATGATCTCATCGTGCAGGGCGCCGAACCGCTGTTTTTCCTCGATTATTTCGCAACCGGTAAGCTCGATGTTGCGCAAGGCACAGCCATCGTCACCGGCATCGCCCATGGCTGCCGCCTCGCTGGCTGCGCCCTGATCGGCGGCGAAACCGCAGAAATGCCGGGCATGTATCACGGCAACGATTATGACCTGGCCGGCTTCGCCGTCGGCGCCGCCGAGCGCGAAAACCTCCTCCCCCGCAAGGATATCGCTGCCGGCGATACGCTCGTAGCCATCGCTTCCTCTGGCGTACACTCCAATGGCTATTCGCTTGTGCGCAAGATCGTCGAGCTCTCCGGCCTCGCCTGGACCGACGCTGCCCCCTTCAAAAGCGGCAAGACCCTCTCCGAGGCGCTCCTCGAACCGACCCGCATTTACGTCAAGCCGCTGCTCGCCGCGCTGAAATCCGGTCTCGGCATCAAGGCCCTGGCGCACATTACGGGCGGCGGTTTCATCGACAATATTCCCCGCGTCCTGCCCGATGACCTCGCGGCCGATGTCGATCTCGCTGCCGTCACCGTTCCGCCCGTCTTCGGCTGGCTCTCCAAGGTCGGCGGCATGAGCGAACGCGAAATGCTCCGCACCTTCAACTGCGGCGTCGGCATGCTCGTCGCCGTGACACCTGAAGATGCCGAAAAGCTCGTCGAAAGCCTCACCGCCTCAGGCGAGACCGCCGCCATCGTCGGCCAAGTGACGCGCCGCACCGGCGAGCCGGTGACCTTCCGTGGGCGCCTCTCGCTCTGACCATGTCGAACCCGGGCCGTCTGATCATCATCGCCGGACTGCCCGGGACCGGAAAATCGACGCTCGCCAAAAAACTCGCTCTGCGCTTCCAGGCAACCATCTATTCTCCTGACGACTGGATGGACGCGCTGGGCGTCAATCTCTGGGACAATGCCGTCCGCGACGCCGTCGAACGCCTGCAATGGCAACAGGCGCAAGACATCCTGCGCCTTGGCGGCACCGCCATCATCGAATGGGGCACCTGGGCCCGCAGCGAGCGCGATATCTTGCGCATTGGCGCGCGTGCATTGGGCTCAGCAGCAGAACTCCACTTCCTCGATGCCGAGCCGGCCGTTCTTTACGCCCGGATGAGTGCCCGCGGCCGCGAAAACCCACCCATTACACTGGACCAGCTCCAGGCCTATTCCGCCGCTATCGAGCGGCCGACAGCCGAAGAACTGGCCTTCTACGACGCCCCATCGGAGCCGCTCTCATGACACGCAAAAAGGTCGCCATCCTCATTTCTGGCCGCGGCTCCAACATGTCGGTTCTGATCGAAGCCGCCAAGGCGCCGGATTATCCCGCCGAAATCGTCGGCGTCCTTTCGAACCGGGCCGCCGCCCCCGGCCTCGAAATCGCCAAGCAGCATGGCATCGCCACGGCATCCCTCGCCCAGAGCAAGTTCCTCAGCCGGGACATGTTCGAGGACACGATGACTCAGATCCTTGAAAGCTGGGAGGTCGACATTGTCTGCCTCGCCGGGTTCATGCGCATCCTCGGGGAGGATTTCGTGAACCGCTGGGAGGGTCGGATGATCAACATCCACCCCTCCCTCCTCCCCGATTACCGCGGCCTTGATACCCACGCCCGCGTCCTCGCCGATGGCGGCAAGGTCCATGGCTGCACGGTCCATTTCGTCACGCCCGGTCTCGACGAGGGCCCCTCCATCCTCCAGGCCCAAGTGCCTGTCCTGCCCGGCGACACGCCAGATACCCTCTCTGCACGTATCCTCATCGAAGAACACCGCATCTACCCCGAAGCCCTCAGCCTCCTCGCCAGCGGCAAGATTGCCTTTGCTTGAAAGCCGGCCGCATGAAGCGGCCAGCCGGGTATCATTCTGGCAGGGCCGCGATAAAGGCCTCGACCACTGCAGCGGAGTTGTCCGAGGCAAGGCCCATGAACGTGCCCATCTCGTTCTCCCCTTCCCCGCCGCCTGCCAAGTCAGACAACGAACGGAATGCGATGAAGGGCACGTTGTTGGCATAGGCCACATGCGCAACCGCAGCGCTCTCCATGTCGAGCACCTGCGCATCGAACGTGTCGAAGGCGTAGGAGCGAAATTCCGCATTGTCGACGAAGGCTGATCCAGACACGCCGTTGCCACCGACATAGACCTTGGGCGCAGTCGTAAGGCATGCATTGTCCGGCGTGCAGTCTTTGAGTGAGATGGATTCTGCCACGCCCTCTGCGACCTTGAGCAGATCGGGGTCCACGGCAAACCAGAATTTGTTCTCCGGCTCCGAACCCTCTCGCGTAACTGTCACGTCCTGAGGAAACATCATTCCGTAATTGGGCAGCGAATGTGGCAGAAAGGATGGTGGGGTGAACTCGCCCGGAGCGGTCTCACGCGCCAGAATCATGTCGAGATACTGGCCCCACTGCGTTGGGACGATCACGTCCCCGATATGCCGATCCGGATTGACCCCGCCGGCGATTCCGGAAAACACGATGTTTTTGACGGCGAAGTGGTCGAGCAGCAATTGGCTGTTCATCGCGGCATTGACCATGCTGACCCCCGTCAGAAACAACACCACGGGTTTGCCCTCGATTGTCCCCGTTGCGAAGGTGACGCCGTTGACGCTGAAGTCTTCGCGGTCGCTCATAGCTGCTTGCAGGGCCACCCATTCCGGCGCGAAGGCGGACATGACTGCGGTGCGCGGCGTGTCATCCAACATTTCGGCGCCTGATGCGGTCGAGATGCTTCCGGCGAGAAGAGCGAGGCAGCAGAGTTGTTTCAACATGGTTTTTTTCCCTTGGTCATTGCCCCCCCACGCTAGGTGAGACACTCGTCTGGCGCCACTTCGGCGGGCGCATGGCAGCCAACCGCCGCCCATCACCACGATTGATGCGATCCATCGTCAAAATCGGTTCGACCTTTGTTCCTGCGCGGCGTAGCGTCCGGCCTTCTCAGTGAAAGGCACCCGAGATGAGTCTGCGTGATTGGTTCTGGATTATTCTCCTCGGCGCCATCTGGGGATGCTCGTTTGTCTTCAACGCCATCCTCATCCGCGAGATCGGCCCGCTCTGGGTCACCTCGCTGCGCGTCAGCATCGGTGCCCTCGCCTGCTGGGTCGTCATGCTGGCGCTCAAAAAATCCGTACCGCGCGATCCAAAACTCTGGCTACAGCTCGGCGGCCTCGGCATCATCGCCTATGCCATTCCTTTCGCGCTTTTCCCCCTCGCCCAGGCCCACCTCGCGAGCGGCATCGCCGCAATCATCAATGCCCTGACCCCCATGGTCACCGCGCTGATTTCCCACGCTTGGGTCGGTGGCGAAAAGGCGACGCCCACCAAATTCGCCGGTGTCGCGATCGGCTTTGTCGGGGCTGCCATTCTGGTGTCACCAGCCCTGGCCGGCGGCGGCTCCTCGCAGCTCTGGGCCATCGCCGCCTGCCTCGGCGCCACGCTCTGCTACGCCATCTCGCTCAACATCACCCGCAGCTATAAACACGTCGAACCGACGGCTTTCGCCTCCATCGCGCTCACTGGCGCGGCGATAGTCGCGGTCCCGATCGCATTCTTTTCCGAAGGCGTCCCGGTCATGACGCGGCCCGAAACGTTCGGCGCGGCCCTCGCCATCGGCCTTCTCTCGACCGCCTTCACCTTCCAGATCATGTACCGAATCCTGCCCCGCGTCGGCGCCACCAATTTCGCCACCACGACCTTCATCGCCCCGATCTCGGCACTGATCATCGGCGTCACCGTCCTCGGCGAAAGCATCCTGCCGATCCAGATCCTGGGCATGTTCGTGATCTTTTTTGGCCTGCTGTTTATCGACGGCCGCATCCGCCACATCTGGAGCCGCCGCGCCGCGACCCCATGATTGCGGAACCTCCCGCCGGGCCCATCGTTGGCCCGTCAGGAGGTGCTCATGCCCAATTCACCTGAAATCGATCCCCGGCCCGACGAGCCTGTCGTCCCGCAGCCCGAGCCGCCACAGCCCGTCCCGGCCGATCCAGTGCCCACTGGCCCGACGGAAATCCCTATGCCCGATCAACCTGTCGAAGACCCCGGCCCGTCCGTCGAGCCCGAAGTCCCACCCATGCCCAGCGATCCCCCGCGGCCGCAGGAGATTTGACATGAGCGATCCGCACGATCACGACCCCAAAGTGCCGCACAATCCGCCACAGCCCGTGCCGCCCATGCCGGTCAACCTGCCCACTGGCGATGCGCTCAACCCGCACACCTCGCCCTTGCGGCATGATCAGGATACGGAAAAGCCCGACCCGGCACTACCGCCGGAGCCGGGCCACGATATCAATCCATAGCGCAGTCAGCGCTTATTCGATCCCGAGCTTGCGCTTCATCAGATCGTTGAGGGCCTGTGGGTTGGCCTTGCCGCCCGAGGCCTTCATCGCCTGACCAACGAACCAGCCGATCATTGTCGGCTTGGCGATCACCTTGGCCACCTGATCGGGATTGGCCGCAATGATCTCATCGACGATCTTTTCGATCGCGCCAAGATCGGTCACCTGCTTGAGCCCACGGCGCTCCACGATCTCTGCCGGATCGCCCTCGGGTTCCTCAGCAATGAGAATCTGCAGCACATCCTTGCCGCCCTTCGACGAAATCGTACCGCCTGCAATCAGGTCGACCAGCCCAGCAATCTGCGCCGGCTGCAGATGCGTCTCCCACACCGCCAGACCCTGGCTATTGGCAAACGCCGCGACGTCCGCATTGAGGATATTGGCAACGGCCTTGCCATCACGCTTCGTGCCGCCGTGAGCGACGCAAGCCTCATAATAATCCGCCGTTTCGCGGTCGAGCGTCAGCACCATCGCGTCATAAGCGGTAACCCCATAGTCACCGATAAACCGCGCCTGCTTCTCGTCTGGAAGCTCCGGCAACCCTTCAGCCATTTTGGCAATGAAGGCATCGTCGAATTCGAGCGGCAGCAGGTCGGGATCGGGGAAATAGCGATAGTCATGCGCTTCTTCCTTGGAGCGCATAGACCGCGTTTCGCCGTTCTTGGGGTCGAACAGGCGCGTTTCCTGGTCGATCGTGCCGCCATCTTCCAAAATATCGATCTGGCGCCGCGCCTCATATTCGATCGCCTGACCGGCAAACCGGATCGAATTGACGTTCTTGATTTCGCAGCGCGTGCCGAATTCGCCGCCCGGACGACGCACCGAAACGTTGACGTCGGCGCGCATGGAGCCCTGCTCCATATTGCCGTCGCAGGTGCCGAGATAGCGCAGGATCGTCCGCAGCTTACCCAGATACGCTTTGGCCTCGTCCGACGAGCGCAGATCGGGCTTCGACACGATTTCCATCAGCGCCACGCCCGACCGGTTGAGATCGACAAAGCTCATGTTGGGGTGCTGATCGTGGATCGACTTGCCGGCGTCCTGCTCGAGATGCAGACGCTCGATCCCGATTTCGATCTGCTCGCCATCGACATCGAGCAAAACCTTGCCCTCGCCGACGATCGGATCTTTGAACTGGGAAATCTGATAGCCCTGCGGCAGATCGGGATAGAAATAGTTCTTCCGATCAAACACCGAGTGCTTGTTGATCTGCGCCTTGAGCCCGAGCCCGGTGCGCACAGCCTGGCGCACGCATTCCTCGTTGATGGTCGGCAGCATGCCCGGCATGGCCGCATCGACGAAGCTGACATTCGCATTAGGCGGATTGCCGAAGGCCGTCGAAGACCCCGAAAACAGCTTGGACTCGCTCGTGACTTGCGCGTGCACTTCCATGCCGATGATCACTTCCCAATCCCCGGTCGAACCGGAAATCAGGCGCTTCTTGTCAGGGGTGCGGGTGTCGACGAGGGTCAATTGAATGTCCTGAAAGGCAAGGCAAAATGTAAGTAAGTGCTTACTGAGATTGGCGCAGCGATGCAACCGCGATGGCCGGAAATCCGCCCGCTACCCGCGCTCAATCCTCGCCGATATCGCCATCGAACGGATGCAGTTCCTTTTCGAGATGCACGCTCATGAACAGCTCGTGGGCCGCCCGCGCCGCGGTCCGCAGCGCGAGAATATGATAGCCCTGCCGCTCGTAAAACCGCACTGCCCGCACATTGTCCGCCGGCGTTTCCAGAAGGACCCGCTCAGCCCCTTCGAGCTCGAGCATGGTCTCCATGCGGTTCAGCAGCCGCGCGCCGATCCCATGGCCCTGCATATCGGGCATCACGAAGAGAAATGGAATGTAGTTCCGCCGCCGGGATCGGCAGCACCAGCCGACGACGATCCCATCAATCGTCGCCACCACGCCATTTTGCCAATTGGACGCGGCCGCATGCGACAAGCGCAATCGCTCGCTATCCCGTTGCCCCGGCTTTTCGTCGAGCAGCGGCCTTATCCCGGTATCCCAGGCGGAAAAAGCAATGTGGGCCATGCGCGGCACATCGGCGAGTTCAGCTTTGCGGATGTCGATAACAGCCATTCCAGTCTGCTCCTCGCTCGCCGTGTCCGCGGCGCAGCGTTATCGTGCCCGGCGTCGAGCGGCGATGATGCCCTTTTCGTAGTTCACATTCCAGTCGATCAGCGTCCGCCAGATTAGCTCGGCCTGGTCTTCGTCGAGGTCGAGATCAAGGCTCCGCGCCCGCACCTTGGAGACGACGGCTTCGATCCGCGCCGGGTCGAAGGCTTCGTGCGGATCGGTCTTGATCTCTGCCATACGCGTAACATAGCGGTGACGCTCGGCAAAAAGGCCCAGCAAAGCTTGGTCGATCCGGTCGATTTCGAACCGAACGTCATCCTTGCTTTCACATTCGGCAGGCAGTTTTGCGGCAGCAGTCACGGTCCATCCCCAGATCTTGGTCTGTTGCTGGTTTGCACCGGCCTGAGGTGGATTTCAACCGCTCGCGCGCAGAATGTGGACGCCCCGCAGTCCAAGCGCTAGACAAAGTCCATGTCTAGTCAGTCCGAGACCGCTTGAAGCCCCGTCCTATCGGCGGCGGGGCATGAATGAACCGACCAGCCGCTGAGCGCGATGCCAGCGGCACGGTCTTGTTTGTTCGCGCGTTCAAAAACGCGCCTCTCAGGCATCAGACACAGTGGACATTTCCCGAGACGATCAGCGCGTGCTCCATGCACTCGCCCAAGGCGGCTACATCGCCGTCATCAAAAATTCCCGCGGCAAGATCGCCGAATTCGAATTCATCAACCGCGAAGGCTGGCAGATGAGCGGGCTCACGCCCGTTCTCTTCTCAAAACTCAAAGCGAAAAAGGCCATCAAATCCCAAGGCGGCAAACCCTACCGCATCACCAAGCGCGGACTGGAATTGGTGAGGAGCCAAGTCGATAACCGATAGGATCAAGTCAGAGAAAACTAAGTCGATGCCCACCAAAGGTCACCCCTGCGAAAGCCGGGGCCCAGCCTGAGATCTCAAAATCGACTTGCCCTAAAGCGGCACCGAAGCCAGAAAAACAAAAAGGCCGCAGCACAATGCTGCGGCCCTCAAATCCAAAACCACTTAAAACCCTAGTGCTTGGTCACTTCGCTCAGCGCCGCCGAAATGTGCTCCCATTCGGCACTCACGCTCGCCGTCGCCCGGCGCTTGCCTGCGCGGCGATACCAGTAGTCGGCATTGCCCATATCGGCCTCGATCCAGTGCATCAGCGCATGCACCCAGTCAAAAGCGGGCACGCCCTCCATCGACTGAACGATAGCATGCGCCCTTTCCCATTCGGGCCCGACGCGGAACTCGCCCTTCTTGAGCCACCAGAGCGCCTGCAGCGGCTTGCTCATATCCTTGGGCGGCTCGGACCAGTCGAGCGTCGTAAAAATATCAACGGCCATCGGCGACATTCCTGTTGGCCCGGACGCTGCCATCGGGCGCGTCACAACCAGTTTAAATTTGTGCATGGGGCGCAAATAGTGCGGAACGGCGGCGCAATCAAGCGCTGCCGTCATGCAAGGCCCCGCGGCTTACCACCACTGGGTGGGGGCAAAAGTGGTGCCGGTGCTCTTTTCGATCACCCGCGCCGCCGCAAACAGCGTCTCTTCATCGAACGGCTTGCCGATGAGCTGAAGACCGAGCGGCAGACCCTTGCCGTCCTTGCCCGCAGGCACCGCAATGCCGGGAAGACCCGCCATGTTTACGGTCACCGTGAAGACGTCGTTGAGATACATCGCAACCGGATCGGCAGCCAGGGCCTCATCGCCAATTCCAAAGGCTGCAGAAGGCGTGGCGGGCGTCAGAATGGTGTCGATGCCGGCATTGAAGGCATCTTCAAAGTCCTTCTTGATCAGCGTGCGCAGCTTCTGGGCCTTGACGTAATAAGCGTCAAAATACCCGGCCGAAAGCACATAGGTGCCGATCATGATCCGGCGCTTCACTTCGCGACCAAAACCGGCAGCGCGCGTCAATTCATACTGGTCGGTGATGTCCTTGCCCGAAACGCGGAGGCCATATTTCACGCCATCATAGCGCGCGAGGTTGGACGAGGCTTCGGCCGGCGCTACGATATAGTAAGCCGGCAAGGCGTATTTCGTGTGCGGCAGCGAAATATCCTTCACCGTCGCGCCTTCGGCCTTGAGCCATTCGAGCCCCTGATTCCACAGCGCCTCGATTTCGGCCGGCATGCCGTCCATGCGATATTCGCGCGGCACGCCGATGACGAGACCTTTTACACCGCGCTCGACGGCAGCAGCAAAATCGGGCACGGCGAGGTCGACACTCGTCGAATCCTTTGGATCGAACCCCGACATCGACTGCAGCATTAGCGCCGCATCTTCCACGGTCCGGGCGATCGGGCCTGCCTGATCGAGCGACGACGCAAAAGCGACTGTGCCCCAGCGCGAGCAGCGGCCATAAGTCGGCTTGATGCCAACCGTGCCGGTAAATGCCGCAGGCTGGCGGATCGAACCGCCGGTGTCGGTTGCCGTCGCACCGGCACAGAGCCAGGCCGCCACAGCCGAAGCCGAACCGCCCGACGAGCCGCCCGGCACCAGATTGGCATTGCTGCCTTCGGCGCGATAGGGATTGACCACGGCGCCATAGTAGCTCGTCTCGTTAGACGACCCCATGGCGAACTCGTCCATGTTGAGCTTGCCCAACATCACCGCGCCATCGCGCCAGAGGTTGGCGGTCACGCTCGATTCGTATTCGGGCTTGAACCCATCGAGAATGTGGCTCGCCGCCTGAGTGTGCACACCCTTGGTCGCAAAAAGATCTTTCACGCCGAGCGGAATGCCTTCCAATAGTCCGGCTTCGCCGCGCGCCAGTTTCGCGTCGCTGGCCTTGGCCATTTCGCGGGCTTGCTCGGGCGTCGTCGCCACATAGGCATTGAGCTTGTCATTGGCAGCATCGATCGCGCCGACATAGGCGTCGGTCAATTCCACCGCGGTAAAGCTCTTGTCCTTGAGGCCCTGGCGGGCATCGGCGAGGCTCAGCTTGGTCAGGTCAGTCAACGGTAATCTCGCTCAGATTGTCGCAGCGTGTGTAGAGCGTTGCGCCGGGCGTCGCAACAGCACTGGTGGGTTCGAAAATGCCGGCCAGCGTCATGGCGGCATCATAGGACGAGACCAATTGGATCTGCGTCTCGGAATATGGGGCGATAGCCATCGTATCGGGATAGAGCTCGCCCGGCGCTTCGCAGACGGCATCGACGAAGAGATGGGTCGAGCCTTCGCGGCTTTTCACGTCGAAGAAATTGCATTGGAATTCCATGGACTGGATGCCCTTGGGAAAGCCCAATGCCAGGAAATCGAGGTCCATGAAGGCTTCGATTCCCTTCTTTTCCAGCATGTCGCAGGCGGCCGGATCGGTCACGTATATCTTGCTCTGGTCGATGCGCAAATCTTCCTGCGCCGCCGCAGTCAGCGGCAGCGCGAGCATCGCGGCAAGCGTGACCCCGATCACTTTGGCCATGCAAAATCCTTCGCCGTCAGCGCCGGACAGGCTGTGTAGATCCCGTCATAACCATCGGACTTGGCCATTTCCTCGCCGCCGAGATCGGCGCGCATCGAAATGATCTCGAGGCTCGGCGGAATCGGCTCGCCGGTATCGCCGTAATGGAGATTGATATTCTGGCTGACATTGGTCAGCACCACCTGGTCCATATAGTCCTCATAAGGACCATAGCACCGCGCTGTCGCCAACACTTCGGTGTCGCCGTCATCCCAGCCCATCGCCGAAGGCGACATGCGCACATCGACCAGCCGGCAGATCATTTCCCCACGGACCCAGATCGCCTCGCGCGGCAAGACCGCGCTCGCCTGCAGATCAAACAGCACCGACTCGATGTCGCCCTTGCCGGCCTGATCGCAGACGGCCGGGTCGGAAACATAGATGGTGTCATAGGCATCGTCGGCCAGTGCGCCACCAATGCTGCACACCACCAAAGCCGCGACAATTGCGGTTCTCATGCAACCTGCTCCTGCGGCAGTTTCAGTTCAAAAAACGCCGACCATTCGCTGTCCGGATAGTCGAGAAACGGCCCGCGCGGCGCGAATCCGTAACGCGTATAGAGCCGATGCGCCTCGGCCATGCCGTCGCCCGTGCCGGTTTCGAGCATCACGCTTCCCATGCCACGCTCTCGCGCCAGCGCAACGATCCGCTCCAGCAACTGCTTGCCGACCCGCTGGCCACGCACTTCGGGAACGGTGAACATGCGCTTTACCTCGCCAAGCTCAGGCCCATGCGCCTTGAGCGCGCCCATGCCGACGGCTTTGCCCGTTTCGTCCCGCGCCACGAACAGCGTCGTATCGCTATCGGCCATCTGCTCGACGGTCATCTTGAACTGAAATTCCAGCGGCGACAGCGGCAGCAAATGATCGTTCAACCGCGCGACCAGCCCGCGAACATCGTCCTGCAGGGGCGTCTCGGCAGCGATCGAAATCGCCATTATTCGACCACCTTGGGCACCATGAAGAAGTTGTCTTCAGTCAGCGGCGCGTTCTTGACGATCTGCTCGGGATAGCCACCATCCGTCACGACGTCGTCGCGGCGGCGCAACTGCATCGGCGTTACCGAGGTCATCGGCTCGATACCATCGACGTTCACTTCACCGAGCTGCTCGACAAAGCCGAGAATGGCGTTGATCTCGCTCTGATAGCTGGCGACTTCCTCTTCCTCGATACGGATACGGGCAAGGCGCCCGATGCGCTTGACGGTGGCAGCGTCGACAGACATGGCAAACTCCAGCGAATAAGGCCTTCTTTGCCGCGTTCTTACCAACGGCCAACCCCAAAAGACAATGAAAATGGCTTATGGCAGAGATCAGACTTCCACAGCCAATCCACGCTCGAGGGCAATCAGGCCCGTCCCATCGAGCCGATCCCGCAGCGCCGCAAACGCCGCATCGACCTCGGCTTCCCCCCCAGCCAGCGCCATGAACCGCGGCCCAGCCCGCTCTAAAATCGCGGCACCCCGCTCGGCCAAGCCTTCGCCAATCAGCACGACAAGCGCCTGCCCCACCCAGCGGCCACTCGCCGAAAAATCTCCGCTCGCCAAAACCAGGGGCACCTCCCCATCGGCATCGACGACAATCGCCCCCTGCCCCAGCCCCACCACCTCGGGCTGCCGCATAGCCTCATCCACCTCCAGCATCCGCAACGGCGCCCGCGGCTTCCAACCGTCCGAAGACGCAATCCCGCCACCCCAGCGCGTCACCACATCGGCCCCACTCACCAACTCCGCCCGATCCACCCCAATCAAAGCCCCCTCACCTTCCACAACCACAATCGCTCCCCCCGCATGAATGCGAAACGTATTGCCGCCGAACCAGGTGAGTTTCATGAGCGCGTCCCATCGCCAAAATCTGCCTATGAGCCTATAGAACAGACCGAGCCAAAACCGCGAGCCCCATGTGACCGAGACCGACACCCTAGCCGCCATCCCCCCCGCCGGCAAAATCCTCGGCCTTGATCTCGGCACCAAAACCATCGGCGTCGCCGTGTCGGACGGCATGCGTTACTCGGCCTCCCCGCTCGAAACCATCAAGCGCACGAAATTCACGCAGGATGCCGAACGCATCATCACGCTTGTCGCAGAAAACAACGCCGTTGCCCTGATCCTCGGCCTGCCGCTCAACATGGACGGCACTGAGGGCCCTCGCGTCCAATCCACCCGCGCCTTCGCCCGCAATCTCAGCCAGAAACTCGACCTGCCCATCGCCTTCTGGGACGAGCGCCTCTCGACCTCAGCCGTCACCCGCATGATGATCGAAGCCGACCTCCGCCGCGACCGCCGCGCCGAAGTCGTCGACAAGCTCGCCGCCAGTTACATTTTGCAGGGCGCGCTCGATCGGCTGCGCAACTAAAGGTTGAAAATTCAACTATTGGTTGAACGCCGCGCCCCCCTCGGATAGACCGCAGCAAATCTGAAGGGATCCGCGCATGGCCGATACGCCCGCCCGCACCTCCGGCGACTTTCCCCCGTTCCGCCAACGACACCTGATTTCCATTGCTGATCTCAAACAGCACGAAATCATCGATCTTCTGGACCGCGCCGAGCGCATGGTCCCCGTCAGCAGGCAGGAGCGCAAATCGCTCCCCACGCTTTCCGGCAAAACCCAGATCAATCTTTTCTTCGAGCCCTCGACGCGCACGCAGTCGTCCTTCGAGATCGCGGGCAAACGCCTCGGCGCGCTCGTCGTCAACATGTCGGTCAAAACGTCGTCGGTCTCCAAGGGCGAAACTCTCGTCGACACCGCCGCGACGCTCAACGCCATGCGCCCCGATGTGCTGGTGGTCCGCCATGGCGCCGCCGGCGCAGTCGAACTGCTCAGCCAAAAAGTCGGCTGCTCGGTCATCAATGCCGGCGACGGCGCCCATGAGCACCCGACCCAGGCGCTCCTCGACGCGTTGACCATCCGCCGCCACAAGGGCCGCATTTCCGGTCTCACCGTCGCCATCTGCGGCGACATCGCCAATTCCCGCGTTGCCCGTTCCAATCTGCTGCTGCTCGGCGCGCTCAATGTCCGCACCCGCGTCATCGCCCCGCGCAATCTCCTCCCTGCCGGCATCGAACACCTCGCCACCGAGGTTTTCACAGACATGGAAGAGGGTTTGAAAGGCGTCGACGTCGTCATGATGCTGCGCCTCCAGCATGAGCGCGCCAGCGGCAAGATGATCCCCTCGGTCCGTGAATATTATCGCTTCTATGGCCTTGACGCCGAAAAGCTCGCCTTCGCCAATCCCGACGCCATCGTCATGCATCCCGGCCCCATGAACCGCGGGGTCGAGATCGATCCGGCCATCGCCGATGGCGCCCGTTCGGTCATCACCGATCAGGTCGAAATGGGCGTCGCCGTCCGCATGGCTGTCCTGGATGCCCTGCTGCCTTCGAGGAACGAAGAATGACCCGGCCCCTCCTCATTGAAAATGCCCGCGTCGTCGACCCAGCCTCGGGCACCGATCAGCGCGGCGCCGTCCTGATCGAAAATGGCCGCATCAGCGATCTCGCCCTCGGCGGTCCCGTCGGCGTCCCCGATGGCGCCGAAGTCGTCAACGCCAATGGCCTCGTCCTTGCCCCCGGCCTCATCGACATGCGGGTCTTTACCGGCGAGCCCGGCTGGGAATATCGCGAAACCCTAGCCTCGGCTGGCGAAGCCGCCGCCGCCGGGGGCGTCACCTCTTTCGTCATGATGCCCGATACCATGCCGGCCGTCGATGATGGCGCCGTCGTCGATTTCCTCGTCCGCCGCGCCAAAGCGACCGCCAAGGTCAACATCCTCCCCGCCGCCGGCATCACCAAGGGTCTCGCCGGCGCCGATCTCACCGAATTCGGCCTCATGCGCGAAGCCGGCGCCGTCTGCCTCACCGATGGCCGCAATTCCATCCAGTCGACCGCGCTTCTGCGCACCGCCATGTCCTATGCCGCCAATTATGACATGACGATCGTCCACCACACGGTCGATATGAGCCTTGCCGGCGAAGGCGTCATGAACGACGGGCTCTTCGCCACGGTCCTGGGTTTGAAGGGCATTCCGCGCGAGGCCGAAACCATCCCGCTGTCGCGCGATCTCCAGCTCGCCGCGCTCACCGGCGTCCGCTACCACGCTGCGCAAATCTCGACGGAACCCTCCGTTGAAATCGTCGCCGCAGCCAAAAAGCGAAACAGGCGCGTTACCGCTGGCGTTTCGATCAACAATCTTTGCCTCAACGAAAACGACATCGGCCGCTACAGGACCTACTTCAAGCTCGGCACCCCGCTCCGCTCCGAAGACGACCGCCGCGCCATCATCGAGGGGCTCCGCTCGGGCGTCATCGACACGATCCATTCCGATCACGATCCGCAGGATAGCGAAGTCAAACGCCAACCCTTCGCCGAAGCCTCCAATGGCGCCATCGGCCTCGAAACCCTCCTCGCCGCCGCCTTGCGCCTCGTCCACTCCGAAGACCTGCCGCTGCTGACGATTCTCAAAGCCATGACCAGCCGCCCCGCCGAAATCCTCGGCCTCGATTCGGGCCGCATCGCCAAGGGCGCCCCCGCTGACCTCATCCTCGTCGACCTCGATTATCCCTGGCAGGTCAGCGAAACCGACCTCCGCTCCCGCTCCCGTAACACCAGCTTCGAAGGCGCAAGGCTCGCCGGCAAAGTGATGCGAACGATCGTCGGCGGCGAAACGGTTTTCGTCCACAAGGACTGAGAGCCTCAGCTTTTCCCTAGCCCTTTGTGGGAGAAAAGCCACCGGACCATTCTTCTCCCCCTCGGGGAGAAGGTGGCGCGCAAGCGCCGGATGAGGGGGATGCTTGGAATGAGCTTAACTTCCTCGACTAAACCGATCCTAACTGCCTCCTGTCCACCCTCACTCACGTCACCATCAGGTACCCAAATGACCCTCTCAATGTACTCCGCCTCCGTGCCGGTCTTCACCCGCATGCTCAAGAACCTGCTCGCCATTTTCGATAAGGCCGAAGCGCACGCCGCGGCAAACAACATCGATCTCCAGACCTATGTCGGCAGCCGCCTCGCCGATGACATGATCCCCTTCAGCGGCCAAATCCAGATCGCCACCGACGGCGCCAAGGGCGTCTCCGCCCGCCTCGCCGGCCAACCGCTCCCAAGCTGGCCAGATGACGAAGTCACCTGGGCCGAGCTTCGCGCCCGCCTGCAAAAGGCGATCGACTATCTCGCCACGCTTTCGCCAGAAGCCTTCACCGGCGCCGACACCCGCACCGTCACTCTCAAGATCGGCGGCAACGACGTCGAATTCGACGGCGAGACTTACCTCCTCAACCGCGGTCTGCCCAATTTCTACTTCCACGTGACGACGGCCTACGACATTCTCCGCCACAAGGGCGTGCCGATCGGCAAGAAAGACTATCTGGGCTAAGTCCAAAACGGCGTTCCTACGTGTTGGCAACACCTGAATACGCCGCTTCTGGACCTCGAAAAGCATCCCAGGCCCCGTTCTTCCCTCGGGCTCGACCCGAGGGCCAGCGCGGGAGCCACAAGCCTCTACGCTGATGCGAGCGACCCTCGGGACAGGCCCGAGGGAAACATGGTACGTGGCGCGGTAGCATCCCCACCACCGATCCAACACCTCCCCTTCCAAGGGGAGGCCGGGAGGGGATGCGAGAGCCACAGCGTCAAGCGCCCCAACAAAATCCCCGTCCCCCACTTGCCCCCCTCCCGCCCGGGCGTTAATCCTTCGCTAATAAGGGAGAAACCATGCCGAACGATTTCATTCCGCTCATTCTGGCGCTCGTTCTGGGCTATTTGTCCGGCTCCATTCCCTTCGGCCTCATTCTGACGCGCGCCGCCGGCCTCGGCGATATCCGCAATATCGGCTCGGGCAATATCGGCGCGACCAATGTGCTGCGCACCGGTAACAAGAAAGTCGCCGCCGCGACCCTTGTTCTCGACGCGCTCAAGGCCGCAATTCCCGTTCTGGTCGCCCGCTACTTCTGGGGCGAAGATGCTGCCATGCTGGCTTCGCTCGGCGCTTTCCTAGGCCATTGCTTCCCGGTCTGGCTCGGTTTCAAGGGCGGCAAGGGCGTCGCGGTGATGATCGGCTCGCTCCTGTCCCTCGCCTGGCCCGTCGGCGTCATCTTCTGCGCCGTCTGGCTCCTCATTGCCTACACGCGCAAAATGTCTTCCCTCGCCGCGCTCACGGCCGCCGCAACGGCGCCGATCTTTGCCTATGTCGTCGTGGGCGATCGTCTCGCCGCCACCGTCCTCGTCCTCGCAGTCCTCCTGTTTTTCCAGCACCGCGAAAACATCGCCCGTCTGTTGAAGGGCACCGAGCCAACCATCAGCGGCAAAAAGACCGCCTGATCGTGGAGGGCCGCGTGATGCAGATGCTCACGCCGGCCCAACGCCTCGCCTGGCTGCGCCTGGCGCGCAGCGACAATGTCGGCCCCGTCACCTTTCGCCAGATGCTCAATCGCTTCGGCTCGGCCGAAGCCGCCTTAGATGCGCTGCCTGGCCTCCTCCGCAATACAGGGCGGGCCGCCCGCATCACCAGTCTCAGCCAAGCGGAAGATGAAGTCGCCGCCCTCGCCAAATGGGGCGCCCGCATCGTCGCCATTGGCGAGGCCGCCTACCCCACTCATCTCTCCCACATCCACGGCGCCCCACCCGTCATCACCCTTGTCGGTGGCGATCGGCTCGATTGGCACCGCACGGTCGCCATAGTCGGCGCCCGCAATGCCTCTGCCGCCGGCGCCAAGATGACCTGTATCCTCGCGACCGATCTCGGCGAAGCCGGCTACACGGTAGTCTCAGGCCTCGCGCGCGGCATCGACACCGCCGCCCATCGCGCCAGCCTCACCACCGGCACCATTGCCGTCCTTGCAGGTGGCCTCGACCATATCTATCCCGATGAAAACGTGCCGCTCGCCCAATCCATCCTCGATGCAGGCGGCGCACTGATCACCGAAATGCCGCTCGGCTGGGAGCCGCGTGCCCGCGATTTCCCAAGACGTAACCGGCTCGTTTCCGGTCTCTCCTTGGGCACCGTAGTCGTCGAGGCCGCAAAGCGCTCGGGGTCATTGATCACCGCTCGCCTTGCCCTTGAGCAAAACCGCGATGTTTTTGCCGTCCCCGGCTCCCCGCTCGATCCGCGCGCCGAAGGTGGCAATCTCCTCATCCAGCAGGGCGCCAAGCTCATCACCTCGGCCGCCGACATCATCGAATCCATCGCCGTCGCCGATCCCGCGCGCAGTCTTCTCTTCGATCCCGCCTGGAGCCCCGACCCCAGCGACACGACCATCGAAGACCACCCAAACCCCGATGATCGCGACCGCCTCCTCAGCGCGCTCTCGACCACACCCATGGAAATCGACGAGCTGATCGGCCAAACGCTCATCGCCCCGCCCGCCATGCAGGGCCTGCTCCTTGAACTCGATCTCGAAGGCCGTCTCGAATGGTCCGGCGGGCAGCTTGTTGCCCTTCGTCCCAGTGAGTGATGCTGCGCCCCGTTGACACCGTCCCCTCGGTTCACCATGTTGCGCCACCTCAGTCAAAGCGTTGCGGAATGGGTTCTCCATGAAGGTCGTCGTCGTTGAAAGTCCGGCTAAAGCCAAGACAATCAACAAATATTTGGGCAAGGACTATGAAGTCCTGGCCAGCTTCGGCCATATCCGCGATTTGCCGGCCAAGGATGGTTCGGTCCGTCCTGACGAAGATTTCGCCATGTCCTGGGAGGTCGATACGGCCTCAAAAAAGCGTGTGGCCGACATTGCCAATGCGCTCAAGGGCGCTGACGGCCTGATCCTCGCGACCGACCCTGATCGCGAAGGCGAAGCCATTTCATGGCATATTCTCGATGTGCTGCGTCAGAAAAAGGCGATCAAGAAGGATACGCCGGTCCAGCGCGTCGTCTTCAACGCCATCACCAAGGATGCCGTGACGACGGCCATGGCCAATCCGCGCGAAGTGGATATGCCGCTGGTCGATGCCTATCTCGCCCGCCGCGCTCTCGATTATCTCGTCGGCTTCACCCTCTCGCCGATCCTTTGGCGGAAGCTTCCCGGCTCCCGTTCGGCCGGTCGCGTGCAGTCCGTCGCCCTCCGCGTCGTGTCCGATCGCGAAGCCGAGATCGAAAAATTCAAGGCCGACGAATATTGGTCCGTCGAAGCGTCACTCGCCCAAAACGGCAAGAGCTTCGTCGCGCGCCTTTTCTCGGTGGATGGCAAGAAGACCGACAAGCTCGATATCAAGACCGGCGAAGACGCAGCAGCGCTGAAAAAGCTCATCGAGGGCGGCCAGTTCAACGTCGCCAATGTCGAAAAGAAGCCGACCAAGCGCAATCCCTACGCGCCCTTCACCACCTCGTCTTTGCAGCAGGACGCCTCCTCGCGCCTCGGCCTGTCGCCCAGCCGCACCATGCAGATCGCCCAGCGCCTCTATGAAGACGGCCTCATCACCTATATGCGTACCGACGCCGTGCAGATGGCGCCCGAAGGTATTGCCATGGCCCGCTCGGTCATCGGCAAGCATTATGGCGCCGAATTCCTGCCCGATAAGCCGCGCGTCTACTCCTCCAAGGCCAAGAACGCCCAGGAAGCGCACGAAGCGATCCGCCCGACGGATATGTTCAAGCGCCCGGATGATCTGCATCTCGATGCCGATCAGCAAAAGCTCTATGGCCTGATCTGGCGCCGCACCGTCGCCTCGCAGATGGCCTCGGCCGAGATCGACCGCACGACCGCCGATATCGCCGTCAATGTTCCAGGCCGCACCGTCGCCCTCCGTGCCGTCGGCTCCGTTGTCACCTTCCCCGGCTTCCTCAAACTCTATGGCGTCGAAGCCAAGAGCGATGAAGATACCGAAGACGAAGACAGCCGTGAACTGCCGCCCCTCAAGGTCGGCGATAAGCCGACCCTCCAAAAGGTCGAGATCGAGCAGCACTTCACCCAGCCGCCGAGCCGCTACACCGAGGCGAGCCTTATCAAGAAGATGGAAGAGGTCGGCATCGGCCGCCCCTCGACCTATGCCGCCATCGTCACCACCCTCAAGGACCGCAACTATGTGCGTCTCGAGGGCAAGGCGCTCGTCCCCGAAGATCGCGGCCGCATCGTCACCGCCTTCCTCGAAAGCTTCTTCACGCGCTATGTCGAATACGGTTTCACCGCCGGCCTCGAAGAGCAGCTCGACGAAATTTCCGATGGCAAGCTCGATTACAAGCAGGTCCTCCGCGACTTCTGGAAGGACTTCAACGGCAATATCGACGAGATCAAGGATCTCCGCGTCTCCGAAGTTCTCGACGCGCTCAACGATCTTCTCGCCAGCCGCATTTTCCCGCCCAAGGAAGACGGTTCGGACCCGCGCCGCTGCCCCACCTGCGGCACAGGCACGCTGTCGCTGAAGTTGGGAAAATTCGGCGCCTTCATCGGCTGCTCCAACTATCCCGAGTGCAAGCACACGACCCAGTTGTCGGACGCCGCCAATGGCCAATCCTCTGAAGCTGCTGCCGGCGATGGCGTCCTCGGCACCGATCCCGAATCGGGCGAGGAAGTGCATCTGAAATCAGGCCGTTTCGGCCCCTATGTTCAGCTTGGCGATGGGAAGGAGCCCAAGCGCTCGTCCCTGCCCAAGGGCTGGGAACCGGCCGCACTGACCCTCGAAAAAGCCCTGCAGCTTCTCTCGCTTCCGCGTGAAGTCGGTCTTCACCCTGAATCAGGCCTGCCCATCTCTGCCGGCCTTGGCCGCTATGGCCCCTTCATCCTGCACGATGGCAAATATGCCAATCTGCCCGATGTCGAAGAAGTCTTTACCGTCGGCCTCAACCGCGCCGTCGACCTCCTCGCGCAAAAAGCCGCTGGCGGTTTCAAGCGCGGCGGCACGGCCGTCGCTGCCATCCAGACCTTTGAGCACGACAACGGCCCGATCACCGTCCGCGCCGGCCGCTATGGCCCCTATGTCAATCAGGGCAAGATCAACGCCACGATCCCCAAGGACGTCGCCCCCGAAGCGGTAACCGTCGAACAAGCCGTCGAATGGATCGCCGCCCGCGCCGAAGCCACCGGCACCAAGGTGAAAAAAGCCCCGGCCAAAAAGCCAGCGGCGAAGAAGCCAGCCGCAAAGAAGGCCGCAGCGTCGGAAGACAAGCCAGCGGCTAAAAAAGCGCCAGCCAAGAAGCCTGCCGCCAAAAAGGCCCCCGCCAAGAAAAGCACCGTCACCGATGAAGACGTGCCGTTCTGAGGCACGGAAAAAGCGCCCCCTCCCAACCTTCCCATCAGGGGGAGGTGCAGATCGAGTATGGGGCAATCGCTCGTCAAAACCACCGGACCGACACCTCCCCCTTGATGGGGGAGGCAGGGAGGGGGTGGGGCACAGAGAACCGTACTCTGGCCTTACCCCATCGTCCTCCCCACCACGCCCAGCCAATTCTCCAGCGCAATCTTGCGCACCAACCCCTCGCCATAGCCCTTATCCAGCAGTGCCTGCAGCAGTTTTGGCACGCCCGTCACGTCCTTGATCGGCGCCGGCATCGTCGCCCCGTCGAAATCCGAGCCGAGCGCCACGCCGTCCTCGCCCAGCGCCTCGACCAGCGCATCGACATGGCGAACCATCAGCTCGATCTCCATATCCGGCTCCATCTTCCCGTCCGGCCGCAAGAAGCCGGTCGCATAGTTTAGCCCGACGACTCCGCCGCTCTCCCGGATCGCCGCCAATTGCCAATCAACGAGATTCCGCGTCGATGGACAGATCGCGTGGACATTGGAATGCGTCGCGACGAGCGGCTTGGTCGAGTTCGCCGCAACATCGCGAAAACCCGCCGCGTTGAGGTGGCTGAGATCGATCATGATCCCCATGCGATCACACACCCGCACCAGTTCCTTGCCTGCATCGCTCAGCCCCGGCCCGATGTCGGGATCGACCCCATGCCGAAACGGCACACCCGTCCCAAAAGCATTGGCCCGGCTCCACGTAATTCCCAGCGACCGGAACCCCGCCGCGTAAAGCACCTCAAGCGCGTTGAAATCGGTGTCGATCGCCTCGGCGCCCTCATGATGGTAGATCGCTGCCAGCGTCCCCGACGTCATCGCCGCGCGGATCTCGGCCGCCGTCCGGCAAACCTTGAGCGACCCAGCGCGCTCGAGTTGAAACATCAGTGCCGCCATCGCATTGGTCGAGCGCTGCGCCTCGGCGATATCCAGTTCCGGCGGCAATTGTCCCGCAGCCTTCGCTGGCGTCGAAATATCGCTCAGGCTCGCCTTCAGCGGCGGCGGAAACATCGCGAAGAACCCGCCCACCATCCCGGCAGACGTGGCCCGCGGCAAATCGATATGCGCCTCCGCCATGCCTTCGGTGAACAGTTCCACCTTATTCGACCGCGGATCATCCACCAGCCGCAGCAGCGTATCATTATGGCCGTCGAAAAAAGGAATAGTCATGGAATCGCCTTGGGTTTGAAACGAGCATTGAGGCGGGATTAGTCGCTATGCGCAAGCACCTCAGTAGCCCTCATGGTGAGGTGGGAGGCGCAGCCGACCCTCGAACCACGGGGGCGTGGCACCCAAGCCTCCACTCTCCCGACCCCGTGATTCGAGGCTACGCTGCGCTGCGCACCTCACCATGAGGCCTTCCATAATGAAGTGCCCTTATCAGGCGTTGAATTGGCAAAACCCCGCCAATCCCCTACATATCCATCAACATGAAAACCAAAAAACCAAAAAATACGTCCGGCCCCCGTCGCAGCGTTCAGCCGCGCGCCGGTGAATTGCCGACCCGCGAACAGCTTCTTGCCGCGCTCGCCCAGGACGCCGACATCAAGGGCAAGCGCGATCTCGCCAAGGTCTTCGGCATTCGCGGTGATATGCGGAAGCCCTTCAAGGCCATGCTGGCCGAGCTAGAAGGCGATGGCGTCATTACGCGCACCCGCAAGGCGCTGCGCCGCACCGCCGCCCTGCCCCACGTCACTGTTCTCGATATCCCGTCCGACGCCGATCCCGATGCGCTCCACGCCTACCCGGCCCAGTGGAACGACGAGGAAGGCGAAAAGCCGCGCGTTGAAGTTCTCGTCGGCAGCGACGCTCGCGTAGCGCCCGCCCCCGGCGACCGCATCCTCGCGCGGATCGATGCCGGCGAAGACGACATCCCGCATTACACCGCCAAGCCTATGAAGGTGCTCGACAAGCCCCGTCGTGGGCAGATCGGCATCGTCCGCATGGACAATGAGGGCGCCCGCCTCATTCCGATCGATCGCAAGCAAAAGGAAATGCGCATTCCGCTTGGCGATCTCGGCGACAGCAAGGACGGCGATCTCGTCGAGGTGGAAGTAAAGCTCTCCGGCCGCCTGATGATCCCGCGCGCCAGGGTGACCAATGTCATCGGTAACCCGGCCTCCGAAGGCGCAGTCTCGATGATCGCCATCCACAATCTCGAAATCCCCTATGTCTTCCCCGCCAGCGTCGTTCGCGAAGCCGAAGAAGCCAAGGAAGCGACCCTGAAAGGCCGCGAGGATTGGCGCGACCTGCCTTTGGTCACCATCGATCCGCCCGACGCCAAGGACCATGACGACGCGGTCCACGCCGCGCCCGACGAAGACCCGAAGAACCCCGGCGGCCACGTGGTCACCGTGGCCATCGCCGACGTCGCCGCCTATGTGCGCCCCGGCACGGCGCTTGATCGCGAAGCCTATCTCCGCGGCAATTCGGTCTATTTCCCCGACCGCGTCGTGCCCATGCTGCCCGAGCGCATTTCCAACGAACTCTGTTCGCTCAAGGAAGGCGAGCCCCGCGCCGCCCTCGCCGTGCGCATGGTGCTCGACGCCGATGGCAACAAGATCAGCCACTCTTTCCATCGCATCCTGATGCGCTCGGCCGCGAAACTCAGCTACCAGCAGGCCCAGGCCGCGATCGACGGCAATGCAGATGACAAGACCGGCCCGCTGCTCGACCCCATCCTGCGCCCGCTCTGGGCAGCCTATGACGCCATGGCCTCGGCCCGCGACAAGCGCGGCCCGCTCGATCTCGATCTGCCCGAGCGCAAGATCATCCTCGACAACAAGGGCATGGTCGCCGATATCCGCATCCCCGACCGCCTCGAAGCCCATCGGCTCATCGAAGAAATGATGATCGCCGCCAATGTCGCTGCCGCCGAAACGCTCGAACAAAAGCGCCAGGAACTGCTCTATCGCGTCCACGACGAGCCCTCCTCCGAAAAGCTCCAGAGCCTGCGCGACTTCTTGGGCAGCCTCGACATTTCGATAAAGCAGTCCGATTCTGTCCGCGCGTCCGATTTCAACGGCATTCTCAATCAGGCCCGCAAGGCCGGCAATGTTGAACAGGTCAGCGAAATGGTGCTGCGCAGCCAGGCGCAGGCCGAATATTCGGCAGAGAATTACGGCCATTTCGGCCTCAACCTCAACCGCTACGCGCACTTCACCTCGCCCATCCGCCGCTATGCCGATTTGATCGTGCACCGCGCGCTGGTGAAAGCCCTCGGCTTCGGAGGTGATGGCCTCACCGAGCAGGAAGAAACAAAACTTACCGGCATCGCTCAGCACATCTCGGCTACCGAGCGCCGCGCCATGCTGGCCGAACGCGAAACCTCCGATCGCCTCCTCGCGCAATTCCTCGCGCAAAAGATCGGTGCCCGCTTCGAAGGCCGAGTTTCCGGCGTCACCCGCTCGGGCCTCTTCATCCGCCTCCTCGAAACCGGCGCCGATGGTTTTATTCCGGCCTCGACCCTCGGCCAGGACTATTATCGCTATGTCGAGGAACGTCAGGCCATGGTCGGCGAACGCGGCGGCGAAACATTTACGCTCGGCGATCGCGTCACAGTGCGTTTACTTGAAGCAGCTCCGGTAGCGGGATCGCTCCGCTTCGAGTTGTTGTCTGAAGGCACCCGCGGCAATCCGCCATCTGGGCGCCGCCCGCAAAAACGCCCATCTAAGAGCTTCGGTCCCAAGGGCCGGAGAAAGAGGTAGTTCCATGCCAGAGAACACCACCACTCTCGAAAATCGCAGTGTCGGCCAGGCCATGTGGCGCGGCGCCCTCTGCCGCTGCCCGCACTGTGGCCAGGGCAAGATGTTCCGCGCCTATCTCAAGGTCGCGGACCAATGCAATGTCTGCGGCGAAGAGCTAAGCCATCATCGCGCCGATGATTTCCCGCCCTATATCGCCATCACCATTGTCGGCCACATCATCATCTTCCTGATGCTGCATATGGACATGACCTACCATGTCCAGCCGATCACCTATCTCCTGACGATGATTCCCCTCTCCATCGTCCTCTGCCTCGCCCTCCTGCCCCCCATCAAGGGCTCGATCGTGGGTCTGCAATGGGCCGCGCGCATGTACGGCTTCGGCGCGCCCAGCCGGGCGGACTGAACACTCCTAGCGAAGCCACACCAGACTTCACCCTGAGCCTGTCAAAGGGCGAGGTCTCACGGGCTTTGACAATCTTTGCCAAAAACTGCGATATTCGTTCTTGGAGGCAAATATGGCCACAATGAACGTTTCACTCCCCGGTCCGATGAAAGACTGGGTCGAAGCCCAGGCGCAGACCGGGCGCTATGCCAATGCGAGCGATTATGTCCGCGATCTGATCCGTAGGGATCAGGAACGCAGCGACAAAATCTCAACCATGCAGCGCCATGTCGATGAAGGCCTGGCCAGCGGCGCCGGCACCCTCACGAGAGAGGGCATTTTCGCTGAAGCCAAAAGGCGCGCTGTGGCCGGTTAATCATGGGATTTCGTCTCACAAGGCAGGCCGAAATCGATTTGGTCGAGATTGCCCAAGCCGGCATACGCCTCTTCGGAGAAAACCAGGCCGCGCGGTACCACAACGAACTGTTTGATCTGTTCGATCTGATTGCCGCCAATCCAAGAATCGCCCCGGAGCGGCCCGACATTCACCCACCTGTCCGAATCCATCCCTCCAAGGCTCACCTCGTCGTCTATGTCGTGGAAGGTGCCGGAGACATCTTGATTATCCGCGTGCGGCATGGTCACGAAAACTGGCCCGACGCCTGAGGCTAATCCTCGCCGAGACGCGGCAGCGATTCCGAGCGGTCATGTATGCTGCACCCTCTACCTGCTTGACAATCGGCAGCAAATCCGTAGTTTGCGCCCAAATTCCAGCGCTGCCGTTTCGCAGCGCCCTTTGTTTTATTAAGGACTGCGAAAATGGCAAAAGCCGCCACCATCAAGATCAAGCTCGTGTCGACGGCTGATACCGGCTTCTTCTATGTCACCAAGAAGAACGCACGCACCCAGACCGAAAAGCTTGCATTCAAGAAGTACGACCCCGTCGTCCGCAAGCACGTCGAATTCAAGGAAGCCAAGATCAAGTAATTGATCTGACCTTTCCAAGCGTTTGAAGGCCCTGCACATCGTGCGGGGCCTTTTTCGCATCTGGGGTACCGAAATCTGAGAAAAGCAGAACTCGATGTTAACGGAATGCTAACATCGGCGCGCATAACCATAACCTGTATGACGAAGAGTGGCTGGTCCGGAGCGGCACGTCGAAGAGGCCACTCTCGCCGCGTCCGGACCAACCGCCCTACGGAACTCAGGAGTTGCGGCGGACCTGAGAAAAGCCGTAGGGATCTCTAAGACTGCTGGGCCGTTAGCCGCTGCTGTCTGAAATTCAACCTACTTTATGGCCTGAAAAACTCAAGCGGATCCGTCGCTTGTGCGGCGGTAACCTCTTGTTAATTATAACAGATAACCCTAACGCGTCGCATTTTATCAAGCAGCGTCGAGGATAACCCGGTTCCGCCCCTCGCGCTTGGCACGATAAAGCGCGAGGTCCGCCCGCTTGATCAGGCTTTCCGGCGTATCCGCCAGCGTCTCATTGAACGAAACGCCGACAGATACCGTCACCGTCAACGGCCGCTGCCCTTTGATAGCAAAGGACTTTTCGGCAATAGCCTGCCGCACGCGCTCTGCTACGAGCTCGGCATTCAGCACGTCCGTATCGGGCATCAACACGACGAATTCCTCGCCACCAAACCGGCAGGCCAGATCCACCCCGCGGATATTCCGCTTCATCCGCGCCGAGAATTCTTTGAGCACCACGTCACCGGCATCGTGCCCATAGGTGTCGTTGACCGATTTGAAGTGATCGATGTCGAGAATCATCACCGCCAGGTTCTTGTCCTGACTCTGCGCCTTGCCCAGCAACACATTGAGATGTCTATCGAAATAGCGACGATTGTAGAGCCCGGTGAGGTCATCGGTCACCGCCATGGCGATCGAATGATTGACGCTTTCGCGCAGCTCCATGGCGTAGCGATGCCGCCGGATTTGCGTCCGCACCCGGGCTTTCAGTTCGTTCCGCTCGATGGGCCGGCTGATGAAATCGTTGATCCCCAGATCCAGCGCCCGCACCACTCGCGCCTTGTCGCCGTCATCCGCCATCAGGATAATAGGAATGTTGCGCGAATGGTCGATGGTGCGCACCTGCGAGGCAACTCGGAGCGGGTCGAAATCTCCAAGCGCCATGCTGACGAGCACAAGCTCGTAAGTTATTCCAGTAACTTGGAAAACCGCGTCTGCAGGCTCGTGCAGAATGTCGACCTTGTGTTCTTCCGAAAGATAGCTCTGCACGCGTTCTGCATGGCGGCGATCGCTGTCGATGATCAACACCGATCCGCCGCTCGCCGAAATCGTATCCATCGCCCGCAGCGCATCTTCGATGGCGATCTGCTGGCCGGTCATCGCGCGAGCACGCAATTCGTCAGTCAAGGATTTGAGGCGCGACAGGCTCTTAACGCGCGCCATGAGCTGCGTATCGTCGACCGGCTTTGTCAGAAAGTCGTCCGCCCCCGCCTCGAGCCCCTTCACGCGATCAGAGGGCTGATCGAGCGCCGTGATCATCAGCACCGGCAAATGGTGGGTTTTGGGATTGGACTTGAGCCGCCGGCAGACTTCGAACCCGTCCATCACCGGCATCATCACGTCGAGCAGCACGATGTCGATCTCGGCCGTCTCGCAGATTTCGAGTGCCTGCGCCCCGGAAGATGCTGTCAGAACTTCAAAATATTCGGCCGTTAGGCGCGCTTCGAGCAACCGGACATTCGTTGGAATGTCGTCGACAATCAATACGCGCGCCGTCACGTCAGTTCTCCCGCAATCACGCCCCAGTCCGATCGCTTCAAGCGACCGGGCATACCAATCAGATCAGAGACATGCCCCGATCTGGTCAGGCTGGTCCAATGTAGCGGGCAATGGTTTCCAGAAAGTGAGACACGGAGATGGGTTTACTGATGTAACCCTCACAACCGCCTTGCAGAATGCGCTCTTCGTCGCCCTTCATCGCAAAGGCGGTGACGGCAATCACAGGAATATGCGCGAGGTGCTCGTCATCCTTGAGCCACTTGGTCACCACCAACCCCGAAACTTCAGGCAATTGGATATCCATAAGGATCAGGTCGGGCATATGGGCACGAGCCAAATCAAGCGCTTCGAGGCCGTTCCGTGTCTGGATGACGCGATAGCCGCGCGATTCGAGGAGATCGTTGAAGAGCTTCATATTCAGCTCATTGTCTTCCACGATCATGACAGTCTTGGACATTGGTCCTCACTTGCGCGCCTGGCATGCTGGCCGATTATCCGGCCATATATCCACGGCTCTTCGCTTCCCCGAATGCATGGGGTAACATTGAAACCGTTACAAAACCTCAAATGAGGCCTTTCCGTGCCCCTCGCCAAACCGTCAACGCCCGATCTCGCCACGGTTGCTGACGCCTGCCTCGGTTATCTTGCCGAAAATCCTGAAGAGCTGCTGGCTTTCATGCAGTTTGCCGGGTTCGATCCGCAGTCGCTTCGACAGGCCGTCGGCACCAAGCGCCTGCAAACCGGCCTCATCGATTACTTTGCCTCAAACGAACCGATTCTTCTCGCGCTCTGTGCCAATGCCGGCATAACGCCGGAATCGTTCATGCATCTTTGGCACAAGCTCAATCCAAGCGGATAACGCGGCACGATGGTTTGGCTCTGCCGCGATTGTCTGAACTTTGGATCGACAGCGCCTGAACCGCGCCGCTGTCCGAAATGCGGTTCGCCCCGCATTCGCAGTCACGCGGAGCTTTTCAGCCTCTCCATCGCCCACGTCGATTGCGACGCGTTCTACGCTTCAGTCGAAAAGCGGGACGACCCGAGCCTGCGCGACCGTCCTCTCATCATTGGCGGCGGTACGCGGGGCGTTGTTTCCACCTGTTGCTACATTGCCCGCCAGTTCGGCGTGCGCTCCGCAATGCCCATGTTCAAGGCGCGTGAACTCTGCCCCGACGCCGTAATCATCAAGCCGAACATGGCCAAGTATGTCGATGTCAGCCGGCAAATCCGCCGCCACATGGATGCCTTGACCCCACTGGTCGAACCCATCTCCATCGACGAAGCCTTCATGGATCTGACGGGCACCGAAAAGGTCCACAAAGCCGCCCCGGCTCTGACATTGGCGCGTTTTTCGCGCGCCATCGAGGAAGAGATCGGCCTTTCGATCTCAGTCGGTCTCAGCCACAATAAATTCCTCGCCAAGGTCGCCTCAGATCTCGATAAGCCACGCGGATTTGCCGTCATCGGTGCCGCTGAAACCCTGTCTTTCCTCGCGCCAAGGCCGATCAGCCTAATCTACGGCGTTGGCAAGGTGTTCTCCGAAACGCTCAAGAAAGACGGCTATCACACCATCGGCCAGCTTCAGCAGGAAGACCCGGTGCAGCTCATGCGGCTCTATGGAGAATCAGGCGCGCGCCTTGCACGGCTTTCGCAAGGCCAGGACAGTCGCCGGGTCTCCATCGATGGAGAAATGAAGACCGTCTCGTCCGAAACGACCTTTAATCGCGACCTCGCGACACTCGAAGAATTATCGACCGAACTTCTTAAATGCAGCGAACGCCTGTCTGAGCGGCTGAAAAGCAAGTCGCTCGTTGGCGACACAGTGACGCTCAAGCTCAAGACCACGGGATTTAAGTTGCGCACGCGGGCGAGACACCTGATGATGCCGACACAGCTTGCAAACGTCCTCTACGAAGCCGGTCTGACCCTGTTGCAGCGTGAAGCGGACGGAACGTCGTTTCGCTTGATTGGCATCGGTGTCTCGGGTCTCGATGCGGCAGATGGGTCTGACCCCAGCGACCTCTTGGAGCCACAAGTGGCCCGGAAGGCTGCAGCGGAAAGGGCCATGGACCGCGTCCGATCCCGCTTCGGCCGCACGGCGGTCGTTCGCGGCAAGCTCTACACCAACCGGTCCGAAACGCTTTCGGCTCCGGCATCCGAAGAAGAAGCAGAAGACCTGGAAGGTAAGACCAGATGACCGATCCGATCCAAAAGCTCCGCGAATATGGCTATGAGCTGCCAGCCGCCAAGGCGCCTGTCGCCAGTTATGTCCCCGTTACCCGCAGCGGCAACCTGATCTATGTATCAGGCCAGATTTCGATTGGCGAAGCCGGCGTCGTCGAGGGGCGGCTCGGCGACACGATGAATGTGCAGCAGGGCGGCAATGCTGCTGAACTCGCCATTCTCAACGTTCTCGCACACATCGTCCACACGGCTGGCGTTCAGCTCCAGGACATCAAGAAAATCCTGAAGCTCACGGTTCTCGTGTGTTCCGCCGATGACTTCACTGAACAGCACCTTGTCGCCAATGGCGCTTCGAACCTGCTCGTCGCCATCCTCGGCGAAAATGGCAAGCATGCTCGCGCAGCTTTCGGCGTCACCTCCCTGCCCTTTGGCGCTGCCGTAGAAATCGACGCGGTCGTGGAAGTCTAAGCCGAACTGCAATCACACTGTCACGGAGGCGTGCGAACCCCACGCCTCCACTCTCGCTGGCAGACTTTCACCATGACCGAACCGCTCTTTCCCCGCCCCGTCGCCCATCGTGGCCTCCATGATCGCGCCAACGGCGTCATCGAAAACAGCGCCAGCGCCTTTGCCGGCGCTATTGCGGGCGACTTTGCCATCGAATGCGACCTGCAACTCACCAGCGATGGTCATGCGGTGGTTTTTCACGACGAAAAGCTGGATCGTCTGACCGGCGAAACCGGACTCGTCAGCGACCGCACCGTCGCCGAAATGACCGCGCTGACGCTCCTAGACAGCGCCGCCGGCGATTGCCCCCAAACCCTCGACGCCTTTCTCGAGCAGATCGCTGGCCGCGCCCTCCTTCAGATCGAGCTCAAGCACCAGCCGACCACGCAAGCCACTCAGCGCCTTGCCCGCGTCGCCGCTGACGCCCTCGCGAAATATGCCGGCCCCGTCACCGTCGAATCATTTGATCCCAAGCTCATCACCCTCATCCGCGACTACGGCTTCTCCGGCCCGCGGGGCATCATCACCTATGACTATGAGGGCGAGGACTACCCACCGGGGATCTCCGAAGACGAGCGCTACTCCCTGCGCCACCTTCTCCACTGGCATGAGACGCAGTTCGACTTCATCTCTTGCGACAAGAACGCCCTGACCCTGCCCGCGATCACCTTTTGGCGCGCGCTCGGCAAGCCCGTGACCGCCTGGACGATCCGGTCTAAGGTTGAAGCAGAGGCCGCGCGCCCCTACATCGACCAGATCGTGTTCGAAGGGTTCAACCCGGACAGTGTCTCCCAATAATCTGACTGCCACCATTCATCCCACAACGGCATCTATCGGAGCCGACGTGTGGAACGCACTCGTGCCGGGCACCGATGGCGTGCCCGACAATCCGTTCCTCGACTTCGCTTTTTTCCGCGCGCTCGAAGAATCAGGCTGCGCCACCGGCCGTACCGGCTGGCAACCGCAACACGTCGTGGTTTCGGAAGGCGACACGCCCGTCGGCCTTTTGCCGCTGTTCCTCAAATCCCATTCCATGGGCGAATACGTCTTCGACCATGGCTGGGCCCAGGCCCTCGAGCGCGCCGGCGGGCATTATTATCCCAAGCTCCAGGGTTCAGTGCCCTTCACGCCCGCAACCGCCCCAAAGCTCCTGGTCCCGTCCGACAGAATCGAGATCAAAACCGCACTCCTCGAAACGGCGCAGCAGCTCGCCTTGCAGCGCAACGCTTCGTCGGTGCACCTCACCTTCCTGCCCGATGAAGATGCCGACATTGCCGAAGCAACTGGCTGGCTTGGCCGCGTCGACACTCAATTCCATTGGCACAACCAGGGCTTTGCGACCTTCGAAGATTTTCTCGAAACGCTATCCTCGCGCAAGCGCAAGACTATCCGCCGCGAGCGTCGCGACGCGCTCGCTGATGGCTTGACCGTCAAATGGCTGCGCGGCGATGAAATCAAGGAGCATCACTGGGATGCTTTCTTCGATTTTTATGAAGACACAGGCGCGCGCAAATGGGGCCAGCCTTATCTCAACCGGAAATTCTTCTCGCTTCTCGGCCGGTATATGGCCGAGCGGATCGTGCTGATCTTTGCCTATGATGGCGACGAGCCCATTGCCGGGGCCATCAATTTCATCGGCAAGGATCGCCTCTATGGGCGCAATTGGGGTTCGACCCGCGAAGTCGCCTTTCTCCATTTCGAGATCTGCTACTATCAGGCTATCGACTTTGCCATCGCCCACAAGCTTGCGGTCGTCGAGGCCGGCGCACAGGGCGAACACAAGCTGGCGCGCGGCTATACCCCCGTCACCACTCACTCCGTCCACTGGATCGCTCACGCGGGTTTACGCGACGCGGTAGCGGATTATCTCGAGGCGGAACGTCCCGCCGTTGAGCGGGAACAAGAGGCGCTTGAAGGGTTTACGCCATACCGGCGCGGCGATCGGCAGGAGCGTTAGCCCCAGCCGATCGATTGTGCTAGACAGCGCGCATCAAGTGATCAGGAGACCCGGGACTAATGGATTTGTGGGATGTCGTCGCCTTCATTATCGAAGCTCTTCTTGTCTTCGTAGTGGCAACGACCCTGTTCGACACCCTGCACTGGCTGCTGCACCGCTGGGAAAATTCCAAGATCCCGCTGCTGCGCACCTTCTCGTCCTGGCACTGGGTCCACCATAAATTCCTCGGTCTCGATATGCAGGTCAATCCGGCCTATGCCCGCCAGAATATCTGGTTTCACGTCCTGCCCGAATATTTGACCTCGATGGCCGCAATCGCGCTGTTCCTCCTCGCGCTGCCTTGGCAGCCCGTGGCCGTCGTTGCCGTCATCCGCACCGTCATGTTCGCGCTGACCCTCCGCGAGGAAGGGCTCGACTACAATCACATGTCGATGGACCGCGTGGGCGGCAAGCAAGGCCTCTTGTGGGTCAACAACAATTACCACGCCATGCACCACGTCTATCCGCACAATTTCTTCTCCTCCTTTGCCAATACCTTTGATCTCCTGGTCGGCACCACCTGCCAGATTGCTGGCCGGCGCTTCCTCATCACCGGCGCAAGCGGCGCCTTCGGCTCGGCCATGGTCAAAGCACTCGAAAAGCGGGGCGGCATTGTCGAAACGGCAAAGTCCGGCGTCGATTTCACCGCCGGAAATTACGCCGCGATGGACGAAAAGCTCGCGCGCGCCGACGTTCTGATCCTTTCGCACGGCGCCAAAACGGACGATTGCTGGAACGCCAATTACGTCACGTTTCGCGACCTGATCGAGCGCTTCACCCTCATGGGCAAGGATAGGCTCCTCGCGCCGGAGGTCTGGGCGCTCGGCTCCGAGGTCGAATTTCACGGCGATATGGGCATGGATGAATTGCGCGATTATTCCAGTTCGAAGCGCGCCTTCGCTGCCCGCGCCCGCCACTATTATCGCTCCGACGACCTCATCTATCGCCACATTGTCCCCTCCTCCTTCACCTCCGCCATGGGCAAGGGCGCGATGTCGGCGGAAACGGCGGTCGGCATCGCTCTCTTCTTCATCACCCGCGGCTTCAAATATGTACCGGTGACCCTTACCGGCCTTGCCGTCCTCAATTTCTTCCGCTTCCGATATGCCAACAATGCCGGCGACGAAGCGCTCGCCGCTGCCGAATAATCCGAGGCTTTGATGACCTACGACCCAACCAATATCTTCGCCAAAATCCTCAAGGGCGAACTGCCTTGCCACAAGGTCTACGAGGACGACACGGCCCTCGTCATGCTCGACATTTTTCCGCAGTCCAAGGGTCACACCCTCGTAATTCCCAAGGCCCCATCGCGTAACCTTCTCGATGCCGATCCCGCGGCCCTTTCGGCGGTGATGCCGCTCGTCCAACGCGTCGCCAAGGCCCTGCAGACTGTAACGAAAGCCGACGGCATCCGCCTCGCCCAGTTCAACGAGGCCCCGGCTGGCCAGACCGTCTTTCATCTCCATTTCCATCTGATCCCTGCCTACGAGGGCACCGCCTTCGGCGCCCATGCCAGCGGCCGTGCTGACGACGCCGAACTCGCCCAACTGGCGAAAGACCTCGCCGCCGTGCTCTAGTCTTGCCGCTGACGCGACGTCTTCCGGCGAAAGCGAGAATCTCTACTGCGCCTCTATTTGGCAAAGATGGGAGACTCTTGCGGAACATAGACGGAACACATATAGTCGTTCCGTATCCGTTCCGATTCTAGGGCTCACCGGCGATGCTGACGCGCAAACAACACGAATTGCTGATGTTCATCCACGAACGGATGAAGGAAAGCGGCATTCCCCCATCCTTCGACGAAATGAAGGATGCGCTGGATTTAGCGTCGAAGTCAGGCATCCATCGGTTAATCACTGCGCTCGAAGAGCGTGGCTTCATCCGCCGCCTGCCCAACCGGGCGAGAGCCCTCGAGGTCGTCAAGCTGCCGGATTCCATGAACCCATCCCTCGGCGGGCGCAAAGCCAAGTTTGAGCCGTCGGTTATCGAAGGCAGCCTCGGAAAAGTCAGCGCGCCACAGCCACGCGGCATCGCCGCGGAGGATTATGCCCGACCGATCTCGATCCCGGTTATGGGGCGCATCGCTGCCGGTACGCCCATCGAGGCGATCCAGACTCATTCCCACACCATTCAGGTCCCGCCTGAAATGCTTGGCGCGGGCGAACACTATGCGTTGGAAGTCCGCGGCGACTCCATGATCGACGCCGGCATTTTCGATGGCGACACGGTCGTTATCAAAAAGCAGGATCAGGCCAGCACCGGCGAAATCATCGTCGCGCTGGTCGATGACGAAGAGGCCACCCTCAAACGCCTCCGGCGCAAGGGCAACACTATCGCACTCGAAGCTGCCAACCCGGCCTACGAGACCCGCATCTTCCCGCCGGATCGCGTAAAAGTTCAAGGCCGCCTCGTCGGCCTCCTCCGCAAATACTAATGCCCGGCGCCGCCACACCCAAAACGGTGATGGCGGCTTATGCCGACCTGATCAACCATCACGACTTTTCATTGCTGGTCCCGCTGATCGATCCCGATGCAGTCTTCTGGTTCAGTTCCGGCAGTTTCACCGGCATCGATGCCATTCGCAGTGCCTTCGAACGAACATGGCAGCGTCTTGAGAACGAGACGTACTGGCTTGAAGACCTCACCTGGATCGCGGACGGCGACACGGCAGCGAGCTGCACCTATCGGTTCTGTTGGCGCGCTGTGGTCGATGGCAAAGACGCCGAAGGATCAGGACGAGGCACCACGGTGCTCGCCAAGCGCGGTGATGCTTGGCGCATCATCCACGAACATCTAAGCTCTTATCCGGATTGAGCGTGACATTCTTTAGTCGCGATCGCGTTTCTACGCCGAGTGCGATTAGCCTGCAGCAGCGGATTTCATATCTCAGCGGTGAAAAGGGCTGTCACTTAGGCAAACTCGATGCGTCCCTCCTCCTACTAATGGCTTCGATCCGGCCGCAGGCAAAATTGCGCCAGTGGCGCAACTTCAGGAGAGAGGGCCATGAGGGCTATGCCCGAATGGCAAACTAGGTGGGGTAAACCCCAAAACCCCAAAATACTTATCCATCTTCTCCCCGCTCCCCAAAACCTCGCCCATACTCTCCCCATTCCGCCAGTCACACGGCTCCCACGCAGGGTCGGGCGGAATGGCCGGTGGATGGGGGCGCCTATCCGGGCGGGGAGTTGAAATACGGCAGCCGCGACCGAAATAACGTTCGCGCCTGATCCCGGACCTGCTGCAAACTCCGGATCCTGTGACGGGCGGCCTTTGGCTCCCAATGTCTAAACAGGTAGAGCCAATGGCCGCCCGTCACCGTGAAAAACCGTCAGCCAAAAAAAAGGCCGGGCGGCACTCTGTGCTGCCCGGCCTGTAACGTTTGTCCTCTCCGCTATCGTCATTGCCCGGCTTGTCCGGGCAATCCATCCGTCTCGAAGATGGACCACCCGGACAAGCCGGGTGGTGACGACCGAAGGATCAAGTGATCAATGATTATCCCTTGGCAGGCCTTCTGTCTGCGCAATCCGCTGGTACTTTTCAGCCGGTTTCAGGATCGCGCCTTCGCCGAGCTGGCCGACGATACCGCGCTGGATTTCCTGCCACGGCGTCTGGTGCTTGGGATACTTGTAGCCGCCTTCAGCCTCGAGCGCCGCGCGACGGGTCGCGATTTCTTCGGCCGAGATCAGGATATCGGCTTCGCCCTTGTTCAGATCGATGCGGACGCGGTCACCAGTCTTGAGGATCGCAAGGTTACCGCCTGCAGCTGCTTCCGGAGACGCATTGAGGATAGAAGGCGAACCCGACGTGCCGGACTGACGGCCGTCACCGATACAAGCGAGCGAATGAATGCCCTTCTTGATGAGGTAGGCTGGCGGCCGCATGTTGACCACTTCAGCCGCACCCGGATAGCCGATCGGACCAGCGCCACGCATGAAGAGCAGCGTGTTTTCATCGATATCGAGCGACGGATCGTCGATCCGGTGGTGATAATCCTCAGGACCATCGAACACCACGGCCTTGCCTTCGAACATGCCAGGATGCTCGGGATTGGCGAGGTAGCGTTCACGGAATTCGGACGAGATCACGCTGGTCTTCATGATCGCGCTGTCAAAGAGATTGCCGCGCAGCACGAGGAAGCCGGCATCCACCTTGAGCGGATTGTCGAAGTGGCGGATGACCTTATCGTCCTGGATCGTCGTATTGCGGCAATTCTCGCCAATGGTCTTGCCGTTGACGGTCGGCGCATTTTCGCGGATCAGGCCTTGCGACATCAGTTCGTTGACCACAGCCGGCACGCCGCCTGCATGGTAGTAGTCTTCGCCCAGATATTCGCCGGCCGGCTGCAGGTTCACCAGCAGCGGCACCTTGTGGCCATAGGTCTGGAAATCCTGCAACTCAAGCTCGACACCGATATGCTTGGCGATCGCCTGGATATGGATCGGGGCATTGGTCGAGCCCCCGATCGCCGAATTGACGACGATGGTGTTGATGAAATTGTCCTTGGTCAGGATGTCGGACGGCTTGAGGTCCTCATGCACCATGTCGACGATGCGCTTGCCAGTGCGGTAGGCCATTTCCTGACGGTCACGATATGGTGCTGGGATAGCGGCCGAACCCGGAAGCTGCATGCCGAGCGACTCGGCAAGCGAGTTCATGGTCGTCGCAGTGCCCATGGTGTTGCAGTAGCCGGTCGACGGAGCCGAGGAAGCCACGAGTTCAATGAACTGCGCATAGTCGATCTCGCCAGCCGCCATCATCTGCCGTGCCTTCCAGACGATCGTGCCGGAACCCGTGCGTTCGCCCTTGTGCCAGCCATTGAGCATGGGCCCGACCGACAGCGCGATCGCCGGGATGTTCACGGTCGCCGCGCCCATCAGCATGGCCGGGGTCGTCTTGTCGCAACCAATGGTCAGCACCACGCCATCAAGCGGGTAGCCATAAAGCACTTCGACGAGGCCGAGATAGGCGAGGTTGCGGTCAAGGCCCGCGGTCGGGCGCTTGCCGGTTTCCTGGATCGGATGCACCGGGAATTCGATGGCGATACCGCCAGCTTCGCGAATGCCCTCACGCACACGCTCCGCCAGCACCATGTGGTGACGGTTGCAAGGGCTGAGATCGGAGCCGGTCTGCGCGATGCCGATAATCGGCTTGCCCGACTGAAGTTCTTCGCGCGAGACGCCGAAATTCATATAGCGCTCGAGATAAAGCGCGGTCATGTCCGGGTTTTCGGGATTGTCGAACCATGCGCGCGAACGCAGCTTCTTCGGAGCGCCGCTGTTATCAGTCGTCATCGTCAAATTCCTTATCCGTCCGCAGCGCGCGGACCGTGGGCCTTGCTGGTTGCCGTTTTAGCACGGCAAGCGCCGCTGTGAACGGCTCCCATCGAAAAAATCATACAATTGATTTGGGTGGGGTAACAGGGGGCATATGTGCCGGAACGCTCTGAAAATCTTACCAATCGCGGAGAACACATTTGAGCTCTCCGATAGCCCCTGCGCTGATGGCCCTGTTCATGGGCCGAGAACCCAATTAGGGTCGCGCCGCATTGTGTAGGCGGTCGTCGAGGAGGCTTGTTTGAGCGAATCTGTTGCCTGGATTGCGGTCGATTGGGGCACGTCCAATTTGCGCGGCTGGACCCTCGATCACGCGGGAAATGTCCTTGCCTCGCGCAGTTCGCCAAAAGGCATGGGCAAGCTGACGCGCGAAGAATTTCCCGCCGCACTTGCAGAATTGCTCGCCGATATTCCCCTGACGGAAAAGACCGACGTTGTCGTTTGCGGCATGGCCGGCGCCCGCCAGGGCTGGCTCGAAGCGCCCTATCTCGAAGCGCCGACTGACCTTTCCAGCCTCATCAAGGGCGCCGTCCATCCCGAGAGCGGCTCCGACAAATTCAACGTCTCCATTCTGCCCGGCGTCTGCCAGAAGCAAGGCGGCGACAATGTCATGCGTGGCGAAGAGACGCAGCTCCTCGGGCTCGCAGCCACCCTGCCCGGCTATTCCGGCCTCGTCTGCATGCCCGGCACTCATTCCAAATGGGCGCTGCTCGACGGCACGAAGATCGAGCATTTCACCACCGCCATGACCGGCGAACTGTTCGAACTGCTCTCGACCCAATCCGTGCTGCGCCATTCGCTAACCGGCGATCAAAACGCCCCTGAGCGCAATGAGGGATTCGCCGCTGGTGCGCGGGATGGCCTCGAACGACCCGCTGATCTCCTCGGCCAATTGTTCCGCGTTCGCGCCAGCGCCCTTGTTTCCGGTCGCTCCTCAGCCTGGTGCGCCGGCTATCTCTCGGGCCTTTTGATCGGCACCGAAATCGCCGCCAATCGCCACCAGATCGGTAACGAGCCGGTGCCGCTTATCGGCTCGCACGTTCTCTGCTCGCTTTATGGCCAGGTGCTCGAAATGGCCGGTGCCGCCGGCCGACCCGTCGATGCCACCGCCGTCGTCCTCGCCGGCCTTAAGGCCGCCCGCGCCGCCGCTTGAAGGAAGTCTCACCATGTCCCATCGCCACATCATCGCCATCCTGCGCGGCATCACCAATGACGAAGCCGTACCGGTCTGCACCGCCCTCGTCGAAGCCGGTATCACGCTGATCGAGGTACCGCTCAATTCGCCTAACGCCATCGAGAGCATTTCGCGCGCCGCCAAGGCGCTGGGCGACCGCGCCGAGATCGGCGCCGGCACCGTGCTCACCGAAGACGACGTCCGAGCTGTCGCGGCGGCCGGCGGCACCTTCATCGTCTCGCCCGACACCAATGAAGCCGTGATCGCCGAGACCGTCCGCCTCGGCCTCAAATCCTATCCCGGCGTCTTCTCGCCCAGCGACGCCTTCAAGGCGATCCGCACAGGCGCAACCGGCCTCAAATTCTTCCCCGCCGAAGTCTTGGGCTCCAAGGGCATCAAGGCCATGAAAGCGGTTCTGCCACCTGCCCTGCCGCTATACGCCGTCGGTGGCGCCAATCCCGACAATTTCGACGAGTTCTTCTCCGTCGGCTGCGCCGGCTTCGGCCTCGGCACTTATATTTACAAACCCGGCATGAGCGTAGCCGACGTCGCCGACCGCGCCGCTACCGCCGTCGCCGCCTATGACAAGGGAGCCAAGGCATGACCGAAACGGCACGTCTTCTCATCGACAGCAAATCCGAACTGGGCGAAGGCCCGTTCTGGCACGCCGCCCGCCAGCAGCTCTTCTGGTTCGATATCAATGAGCAGTCCCTGTTCGCCGCCAATGCAAGCGGCGAAATAGAGGACAGCTGGCTCTTCAACGAAACGGTCACCGCGGCCGCCATCGTCGACGAACACAACCTCGTCCTCGCCACCGAAAACGGCCTGATCGAATTCGATCTCAATGTCGGCGGCATCAACCGCCTGATCGACATCGAGCGCGATAATGAAGCCAATCGCAGCAACGATTGTCGCGTGCATCCCTCCGGTGCTTTCTGGATCGGCACCATGGTCAAGGAAGAGGGCCCCAAAGAGGGCTCGGTCTATCATTACCGCGCCGGCAAGCTGACCAAGATCATCGAAAACGTCGCCATCCCCAACGCGACCTGCTTCTCGCCCGATGGCAAGACCGCCTATTTCACCGATACGCCGACCAAGAAAATCCTGAAATGCGCGACCGATCCCGAAACTGGCCTGCCGGCGGGCGAATGGGAACTTTTCGCTGACGTATCCGAAGGCCGCGGCTGGCCCGACGGCGCCGTGGTCGACAGCGAAGGCTATCTCTGGAACGCCAAATGGGGCGGCAATTGCGTCGTCCGCCATGCGCCGAACGGATCGATCGACCGCATCATCGAAGTACCCGTCAGCCAGGTCACCTGCCCCGCTTTTGGCGGCAAGGATCTCAAGACGCTCTTCATCACCACGGCCGCCAAGACCCTAAGCGCCGAGCAACTGGCCGAGGAAAAAGTCGCCGGTGGCGTCTTTGCCATCGACCTCGACGTCGCCGGTCAGCCTGAACCCAAAATCGTAATCTGAGCTCTTCCATGTCCATCTCTCCCGCCCTCGGCGTTTGCTATTATCCTGAACACTGGCCCGAAGAGTGGTGGGAGAAAGACGCGGCCCGCATGGCCGAAGTCGGCATCAAATATGTCCGCATCGGCGAATTCGCCTGGTCGCGGATGGAGCCGACCCCTGGCGATATACAGCTCGATTGGATGATCCGCTCGATGGACGTCCTCGGCAAGCACGGCCATAGGGTCATCGTCGGCACGCCGACGGCGACGCCGCCACGCTGGATGGTCGACAAGCACCCGGACATGCTGGCAGTCGACGCTCAAGGCAAGCGCAAGGGATTTGGCTCGCGCCGCCACTACGATTTCTCACACCTGCCCTTCCGCGAAGAATCGGCGCGAATTACCCAGATCCTCGCCGATGCCCTCAGCGATCACCCTGCACTTGGTGGCTGGCAGACGGACAACGAATATGGCTGCCATGGCACGACCTATTCTTATTCCCCGGCTGCGCTCGAAGGTTTCCGCAAATGGCTCGCGTCCCGTTACGGGTCGATCGAGGCGCTGAACGACGCCTGGGGCAATGTCTTCTGGTCGATGGAATACAACAGTTTCGACCAGATCGAGCTGCCGAACCTATTGATCACCGATCCTAACCCGATCCACGCGCTCGACTTCCGGCGCTACTCGTCCGATCAGGTCGCGGCCTTTAACAAGACCCAGTACGATATCCTCAAGGCCAAGCGTCCCGACCTGCCGGTCATCCATAACTTCATGAGCCGCTATACGGAGTTCGACCACTACGACGTGGCCGAAACGCTCGATGTCGCGAGCTGGGATTCCTACCCAATCGGCCATCTCGCCGTCAGCGACGAACCCGACGACATCAAGCGCCAATATATGCGTCAGGGCGATCCGGACAACGCGGCCTTCCACCACGATCTTTACCGTACGGTCGGTCATGGCCGCTGGTGGATCATGGAACAGCAGCCGGGCCCAGTGAATTGGGCCAAGTTCAATCCCGATCCGCTGCCAGGCATGGCGCGCCTCTGGGCCTGGGAAGCCTTTGCCCATGGCGCCGAAGTCGTCTCCTATTTCCGCTGGCGTCAAGCACCCTTCGCGCAGGAGCAGATGCATGCTGGCCTTCTCCGGCCTGACAGCGAACCCGCACCCGCCTATGACGAAGCGATTCAGGTCGCGCAGGAACTGAAGCAGACCGGCATCGACGGTCAGGCGGGCAAAGCCCGCGTCGCTATCGTCTTCGACTACGACAGCGAATGGGCGTGGCAGGTTCAGCCGCAGGCCGACGGCTTCAAGCATGGCGCCCACGTCCGCGACATATACTCCGCCTTCCGCAAGCACGGCATCGAGATCGATATTCTCTCGCCCAAGACCAAAAGTTTTGCCGGGTATGACGTCGTCGCCATCCCAGCGCTCTTCGCCTGGACCGACGAATTGCGCGAAGCAGTCGCGAGCTTCGAAGGCTATCTGCTGCTCGGCCCGCGCACGGGCTCGAAGACGAAGAATTTTGCCATTCCGGCCAAGCTTGGTCCCGATCTCTCGCCCAATCTGCTCGACGCAAAAGTCATGCGCGTCGACAGCATCCCCGCCTATGTTTCCGTGCCCGTAAAGGGTGGCGGCTTTACTCGGCTTTGGCGCGAAAAGGTCGAGACACGCGGCGAAGTCATCATGGAAGATCATGAAGGCGTGCCCGTGCTGATCTCGCAGGGCAAGATCTTCTATCTCACGGCGAGCGGCGATCGCGGATTGATGCAGCGCATAGCTGACTATCTGATTGCCGAAGCCGATCTGCCGGTTCTCACCCTACCCGCCGGCGTCCGCGCCCGCAGCCGCGGCGGCTTCCGCATCTACGTCAACTATTCAGCCAGCGACGCGAGCCTTGTGATGGCGAGCGACGAAACCGAATATGTTGTCGGTGGCACGGAACTCGCCGCAGCCGGCGTCACCGTGGCACGACTCGCCAAGGCCGACTGAGCGTTTCCACGGCCGGACGGATATCAAACCGCCCGGCTTCGCCATTCCATTTCAGCCACTGCACGCCACCTTCAGCGAGGTCCTGTGGTCCAATGATTTGGGCCTCAGCATTGCAATTCGCAGGAGCACGTACACGTGCAATGATCAGGTCAAAGCCTCCGCAGTCCTCAGCGAAGGCTGCGGCATTGCGCACAACAGCGACACTGTAATCGTCTGTTCTCAAAATGCAGCCCAGGCTGTCGCACCGGGCTTCAGGATGGGCTGAGCCGATCTCGGTCTGGTAGTACCGGCTCCAAACATCGACTGCGAAACTGCCGGTCTTACCGGACATGAGTGCCAGATCGGGCCCATTTCGCACGGCCACTGCCTGTGTCGTATCCGCGATCAGAATGTCCGGTCTTGGGGAAAATCCCCATAGGAGAATGACCGGCACGAGAACTGCTGGTCCCACAAACCGCCATCGTCCTTCGAAGAAGGCGAACCACGCCAAGGCAGCAAGGCCAACCAGCAAGGTCCATCCCTCCAATATGGGATTGCCTGTCAGTGATGCGCTCCAACCGGCGACAAGCACCGAGACATCGACCATCCGATCGATATTCCACCCCATCAAATGCAACATTGGACCATCAAGACCAAACGGCATCGCGACGATGGCCAGCGATCCAAAACCCATGATCAGGCTGACGAACGGCAAGGCCAGCACGTTGCCGACGACACCCAACGGCGACATCTGTTGAAAGTGATAGGCGGAGAACAACAGCGTCGCGGCCCCGGCCACAAAACTTGTCCACGCTGTCGCAGATATGAACCGTACCAGCCGGCTAACCCCGCTACCGTTATTGGGCCGCCCTTGGGGCAGTTCATAGACACCGATCAGGGCGACAACGGCTGCGAACGAAAGCTGGAAGCTGGCGCGAAAAATGCTCGCTGGATCGATGAGGATAATGACGATTGCCGCAATCGCAACGTTACGCATCGTTAGCGCACGACGCCCGGCAAGCACCGCCCCAAAAATCAGCGCCAACATTAATGTGGAGCGAAAGGCGGGGACATTGTCGAGGCCGCCCGCCAGCATCAGATAGGCAAAGGCGGTCGAAAGGCCGGCAACCGCGGCAATTTGTTTGTTGGGCCAAGCAACGGTAAACGGCAGGCAGGCTAGAACCAACCGCACCATCCAAAATATGCCGCCGGCAACGATCGATAGGTGAAGGCCCGAAATCGAATAGACATGCGCCAGCCCGGCCGCGGCCATGACCTCGCGTGTCTCGTCGGAGATCGCGCTCTGGTCGCCCATGGTCATAGCTTTGCCGATCGCGGCGCTGTCCTCTGTCAGCGCAAGATCAATTCGATCCGCTATGACGCGCCGAAGGCTCTGAACCCGCCTTGCGATCGCATCTTCGCTCCCTTCCTCGATGATTGTGACGGGACCGATAGCGCTGCCATAGGCGCCGATGCCGGCAAAGTAGGCGTGAAACTGACCGTCGAACGCGCCCGGCAAAATCGGACCAGGCACCGGCGCCAGTCTCATCCGGCCCTTTACGATGTCGCCAATCTGCACCTGCGGTTCTGTCTGCAAAAGCACTCGGGCTCTTCGGATCGGAACGGCGCGAGCATCCTCCAGTGGTTCGAGGCCAGACACGACGACCCTAATGCCCTCGTCGTCGCTAGAAAGGACTTCGTCAATAGTCGCGGCATAGGTGCCATAAGCAGGCACGGCCAGCATTTGAGTTCCAAAGACAACTGCGTGCAGGGGAAGCAGAACGAAGCCCAGCCACAGTGCCGCAATCTGGGCCGCCAAGCGCAGAACCGCCATACTGTTCGTCGCAAAAGCCGCAATGACCAAACCCGTAACGGCGACCGAACCAATGGCAAAATGAAGGATCGCAGGCTCACCTGGCAAAGCGACATAGAAAACCAGGCCAAGGATCATGCTGAACGGCAGCAAAGCAAACAGGCGGCGATCATTGACCGCCGTGTTGCTGGCAGCGCCAAGCGAGGCGGTGATCTTGGTGGGTGAGACAAAAGACAACCAGCCGCGATAGCCGGAGGCCTCGGCCACCGGCATCAGTTGTCGCGTTCCAGTCCCCTGCCCGTCCATGGCGAGCCCCCGCCCTTGCGCTCAAGCCCGCCTATGCTACACACGGCCCAAAATTCCTCAATTCGTTCCGGTAATCATGTCCCAGGTCATTACTCGTTTCGCTCCATCTCCCACCGGGTACCTGCATATCGGCGGCGCTCGCACTGCCTTGTTCAGCTGGGCTTATGCCAAGAACCGGGGTGGCAAGATGCTGCTGCGCATCGAGGACACCGATCGCGAACGTTCAACCGAAGCGGCCGTGACCGCGCTTATCGATGGCCTGAAGTGGCTTGGCCTCGACTGGGATGGCGATCCGATCAGCCAGTTCGGTCGCGCGTCGCGTCACGCCGAGGTTGCGCACGAGCTCGTCAAGATGGGCCACGCCTACTATTGCTATTGCTCGCCCGAAGAGCTCGACCAGATGCGCGAAGAAGCCCGCGCCGCCGGAAAGCCGCCGCGCTATAACGGTTACTGGCGCGATCGCGACCCAAAAGAAGCGCCCGAGGGCGTCTCGCCGGTGATCCGCATCAAGGCGCCGCTGACCGGCGAAATCGTCGTCCGTGACCACGTGCAGGGCGATGTCGTCTTCAAAACCGAAAACCTCGATGATTTCATCATCCTGCGCTCGGACGGCACGCCGACCTACATGCACGCGGTTGTGGTCGACGATCATGACATGGGCGTCACCCACATCATCCGCGGCGACGATCACCTGACCAATGCCGCCCGCCAGATCATTATTTACAACGCCATGGGTTGGACTGTGCCCGAGATGGCGCATATCCCGCTGATCCATGGTCCGGATGGCGCCAAGCTCTCCAAGCGTCACGGCGCGCTCGGCGTCGAAGCCTATCGCCAGATGGGCTATCTGCCTGCAGCGGTTCGCAACTATCTCGCGCGCCTCGGCTGGAGCCATGGCGACGAGGAAATCTTCTCGACCGATCAGATGGTCGGGTGGTTCAGCCTTGAAGCACTCAACAAGGGCGCGGCGCGCTTTGATTTCGTCAAGCTCGAGAATATCAACGGCCACTATATCCGCGAAGCCGACCCGACCTACCTCTACAACGTCATGATCGAGACGGCCAAGGAAGTCGGCCGCGACGACGACGCGAAGGGCTTGATGGCCAATCATAACACAGTGCTGGCCGCACTGCCGGAATTGCAGCCGCGCGCCAAGACCGTTCTGGAGCTCATCGACCTGGCGCAGTTCATCTACGCTCTGCGCCCTATCATGCCCGATGCCGCCGCAGCCGCGCTTCTGACGCCAGAAGCCAAGACGGTTCTCGCCAGCATTGCCGAAACGTTAGGGGGCCTTGCCGATTGGTCAGTGCCCGCCATCGATGCCGAGATGCGCAAGCTGGCTGAGGAAAAGGGTTTGAAGCTCGGCAAGCTCGCGCAGCCGCTGCGCGCGGCCCTTACCGGGCGCACTGTTTCGCCGGGAATCTTCGAAGTCATGGTGCTTATAGGCCGCGAAGAATCGATGGCACGTTTGAATGACCAAACCGCTTAGTCCATAGGTAAGCAGAGGGTAACCTCTGCTTACCTATCGGTTGCCCAAGCGGGGCAAAAACTGATACCTCTCCGTCAGCAAATCGGCACCGCTGGAGGTGCTGCCCCGCTTCACCTCCCTTCCCTCGGAGCGCGGGCATTTCGAGGAGAGCTCAATGACCGAAAAAGTCGCCAAACTCACGGTCGGGGACCAGACCGTCGAATTCCCGATTCTGAGCGGAACCGTCGGCCCAGATGTCGTCGACATCCGCTCGCTCTACGCCAAGACCGGCCTCTTCACCTACGATCCTGGCTTCACCTCGACAGCCGCCTGTGACAGCGCCATCACCTATATCGATGGCGACAAGGGCGAACTGCTCTATCGCGGCTACCCGATCGAACAACTGGCCGAAAAATCCAACTATCTCGAAGTCTGCTACCTGCTGCTCTACGGGGAATTGCCGACCGCCGCGCAGTGCAAGGAATTCGAAGAGCTCGTCACCAAGCACACCATGGTGCACGAGCAGATGCATTACTTCTATCGTGGCTTCCGCCGCGACGCGCACCCGATGGCCGTCATGACCGGCGTCGTCGGCGCCATGGCTGCATTCTACCATGACTCGACCGACATCAACGATCCGCAGCAGCGCGAGATCGCGTCGATCCGCATGATCGCGAAGATCCCTACGCTCGCCGCGATGGCCTATAAGTACTCGATCGGCCAGCCCTTCGTGTATCCGCGCAACGATCTCGATTACGCCTCGAACTTCCTCCACATGTGCTTCTCGGTGCCTGCGGAAGAATACAAGGTTGACCCCGAGATTGCCCGGGCCATGGACCTGATCTTTACGCTCCATGCCGATCATGAGCAGAACGCCTCGACCTCGACCGTTCGACTCTCGGGTTCTTCCGACGCCAATCCGTTCGCTTGTATCGCTGCGGGCGTGGCCTGTCTCTGGGGCCCTGCCCATGGCGGCGCCAACGAAGCCGCACTCAACATGCTGCGCGAAATCGGCACCGTCGACCGCATCCCGGAATTCATCGCCCGCGCCAAGGACAAGAACGATCCGTTCCGCCTGATGGGCTTCGGTCACCGCGTCTACAAGAACTACGACCCGCGCGCTAAGGTCATGCAGCAGACCGCAAACCGCGTTCTGGCTTTGCTCGATGTTTCGAACAACCCGACGCTGCAGGTTGCCAAGGAACTTGAGAAGATCGCTCTCGAAGATCCGTACTTCGTCGATCGCAAGCTCTATCCGAACGTCGACTTCTATTCTGGCGTCATTCTCGATGCCATCGGCTTCCCGACCTCGATGTTCACCGTGCTCTTCGCCGTCGCCCGTACCGTTGGCTGGATCAGCCAGTGGAAGGAAATGATTGGCGATCCGCAAAAGAAGATCGGTCGCCCGCGTCAGCTTTATAACGGCGCAACGGCGCGCGATTACACCGACCTCCAGACCCGCTAAAAACAAAGGCCCCGCTTCAACGGGGCCTTTTCATTTCTGGGTCCAGTGGCTCAAGACACGTTCTGCTGGATTTACTCGTGGATCCTCCGGCGTTCCCTGCTCCATCACTGTCCGTATCCGAGCAAAACCATCCACCTGCTTGGGCGCAATGTCCGGTGCGTCCAGCAGTTGTCGGACGGCGGACGTAAGTGCCTCGCCATCGGGCTCCAGCTGTAGAATCTCCGGCACCAAAGCCTGGTCCAGAATGGCATTCGGGAGCGCGGCAAACTTCACTTTATATTTGAACCAGCGTTTGGCCTGCCCTTTGTCGGCGACATAAGTCGTGACCATCGGTACGCCAGCCAAAGCCAATTCCAGTGTGACGGTGCCAGTAACAGCGACTGCCGCAACTGCCTCTGCCATCGCTGACGCCTTCGGCCCTTCGCCTGTGATGACGTCCACCGGCACAGGCCAGTCGGAGACAAGCCGTTTGAGCGAATGTTCCAGACGACGCGGCGTTGGAATCATGAAGCCTGTCACACGAGGATGCTTGGCGAGTGCGATCGCCGTTTCCTTCATCAAGGGCAAATGGCGTCGCAGCTCTCCGTCGCGGCTGCCGGGCAGCAAAAGCACCGGGCCCGTCGCTGGAATGTCCGTACGAAAGTTCAGTGCGTGCGTCGCTGGATGACCAATATAGTGCGTTTCCGGGCCATGAGCAGTTCGCATGAACGCAGGCTCGAAGGGCAGCACCGCCATGACCTCGCGGAAACGCGGCTTTAGCTCCTGCGCCCGCTCAGGCTTCCAGGCCCACACTGCCGGCGCGACGCAGAGCAAGATTGGAATATCGGGAGCGGCTTTGTAGACCTGCTTGGCCACAATCGCCGAGAAGACCTGAGCATCGACAAAGACAACGACGTCAGGACGTTGGCGAATGATGGTCTTTGCGACCTGACGTGCCCGCCACAAGAGCTTCGGCAATCTCGGAAGAACGTCGGCCCAGCCCATCACCGAGAGCTCGTTCATATCGAAGAGCGACTGAAGGCCTTCGTCAGCGAGAGCTTCTCCACCCACGCCTGTCAAGTTTACCGCTGTCGTCTCTCGCAAGCGCTGCACGAGATTGGCGGCAATTCTGTCGCCGGAAGGCTCACCAGCCAGGATGAACAGGTTCAACGGTTTCGACAGACTCGGCGTGCCGACGGGCGCGGACAATTATTCTTCTTCCGCTTCCGCACGCGGCAAGCAAAGCGGCCTATCTTTCACGGAGGCAATGAAAGAGACGACGTCCTGGACCAGCTTGGCATCCTTGAACATGCCAGCTGCGTCATCGACGCGCTCGCGCAAAGTGCCTTCGCTCGAGAAGATCATGCGGTAAGCCGCACGCAGTCGATGCAATTCTTCGCGGTCGAAACCAGCGCGCTTGAGGCCGACCAGATTAAGGCCGGCCAAACGCGCACGATTTCCAATGGCCATGCCATAGGGAATGACATCGCCATCGACCATGCTGTGGGCACCGACAAAAGCGTGGTCGCCGATGCGAACGAACTGATGAACACCGCACATGCCGCCGAAACGAACATTGTTGCCGATGACCGAATGGCCCGCGAGACCGACGTAATTGGCCAGAACGACATTGTTGCCGACGAGCACATCGTGGGCGACGTGCGAGCACGCCATGAGCAGGCAGTCGTCGCCGATCTTCGTCAGCATGCCGCCGCCTTCAGTGCCGGGATTGATCGTCACCGATTCCCGGATCGTGCAGCGCGCGCCGATTTCGACCCGCGACAGCTCGCCATGAAATTTCAGATCCTGCGGCTGATGGCCGACGGAGGCAAAGGGGAAAACTTTCGTGTCCGCACCGATGGTCGTACGGCCTTCGATCACGGCGTGCGAGATCAGTTCTACGCCATCGCCCAGAACGACATTTTCGCCCACGATGCTGTAAGGGCCGATTTTGACGCCGGCTCCCAACTGCGCCCCGCTGGCAACAATCGCTGTCGGGTGGACAACGGTGTCGCTCACGAGTTTGCCTCGGAGATCATCGCTGTGATCTCGGCTTCAGCCACAACCTTGCCGTTGACCTTCGCTTCGGCACGATAACGGCCGACGTTGCGGCGACGCTGGATCTTGCTGACATGGTATTCGAGGGTATCGCCGGGCCCCGCAGGATGACGGAAACGCGCCTTGTCGACGCCGAGCAGCATGACGATGCTCTTCTTATCATCGCGAGAATCGTGACGGATCGCAATCGCGCCGCAGACCTGCGCCATGCCCTCGATGATCAGCACCCCGGGGAAAATCGGACTACCGGGGAAATGCCCCTGGAAAGCAGGCTCGTTGACCGTGACGTTCTTGATACCGATAGCCGAGTCGTCGCCATCGATTTCGATGATCTTGTCGATCATCAGCATCGGATACCGATGAGGCAACGTGCTGAGGATATCCATGATGGTCATGGCGTCGAGTTCGGTATTGCTCACCGGTTCAGTCATCCCCGCTTATCCCCCTTGGAAATTTTACGTAAAGCGGCCAACTCCCGCCAAAAGTCTTTTGCATCCTGGGCCGGCGCGCCGGCCAGTTTGGAGCCAGCGGGCCAATCCTTCGTCACAGCCGCGCGGCCATAAACGACGCTTCCCGCGCCAATGCGCAAGTGTCCGGAGGTGCCAACGCCACCACCGAGCAGCACACCATCCTCAACGACCGTCGAGCCCGACAGGCCGCTCATCGCAGCAATAAGGCAACTGCGCCCAATACGGCAGTTGTGCCCAATCTGAACTAGATTATCGATCTTGGTACCTTCACCGATGACTGTATCGCCCAGAGCGCCGCGATCAATCGTGCTATTGGCACCGATCTCGACGCGATCTTGGACGATGACACGGCCAAGCTGGGGAATCTTGCGATTGCCCTGACCATGATCGAGCCAGCCAAAGCCCTCAGTCCCGACACGAACGCCAGAATGCAGAACCACATCGTTGCCGAGGTGAGCGCAATCGATCGTGCAATTTGCAGCGATGACGCTGTTCCGGCCAATGGTTACGCCAGGACCAATCACCGTATTGGCGCCGATCACCGTGCCCCGGCCAATCTCGACACCATTCCCGACGACGACATTCGACCCTATGGTCACATCGCGTTCAAAGATCGGCGCTCCGAGATCGTCACGACCGCCAGCGATGACCGAGCGAGTGCTCGATGGATAGAGACGATCCAGGATTTGCGCGAAGAGGATATGAGCCTTCGGCGTTACGATGACCTGCGTATGCGAAGGAGCCTTTTCGCGAAGAACCGGGTGAACGATGGCGAAGCCTGCGGACGTCCGCGCCAGGTCTTCGGTGTAGGATGCGTGCGCCGCGAGGACGAGCTCATCGGCCGCGGCGAGTTCAAGCTCGGAAACACCGCCAACGATACCGTTTGCGTTGGTCAGGTCCGCAGCAAGCTCGGGAAAACCCAGCTCTGTGAGCAATGCCCCAATAGAAACCGGGCCGGCAAAGCGGTGAAATCGTGTATCGACCATCAGATCACTTCAAAAGAAAAAGCCGCGGGAGTTACCGCCCCGCGGCTTGATGACTTCTTTCACGTTGCTCGGACTAGAGCAAGGTCTGAAGCGTGATCTGGAACACCTGCGTACGATCCGCGGTGGACTTGTTGAAGACGTGGGAAACGTCGCCACGGAGAGGACCAAACGGTGAGTCCCAAATGAGCGATGCACCAACCGAAGTCCGGAGCGGCGTATCCTGGCTTGCCGGATCAAGGGTACCAGTACCCTGCCCTGGCAGACCATCGATCCAGGCCGCATCTGCCCAGAGCGCGCCGGTCAGACCATAGCTTTCAGGCAGAGCCGGGATCGGGAATTCGATCTCAGCGGAAGCCGCGGCATACATGGTCGCGCCAAGATATTCGCCGGTTGTCAGACGAGGACCAACGCCACGGCCTTCGAAACCGCGGATGAGGTTTGGACCCGGCATGAAGGCTTCGACCGCATGGACCGAACCACCGTCCATGCTGTTGACCACGCCGGCCTGACCACGAACGCTGGCAATGATGCCGCTATCATCGAGCAGTGGCACGAAGTAACGGGCGCGAGCCTCGCTCTTCAGCAGGTTATGATCCCAGCCAATATACTGCTGGCTAAAGGTCGCGTAGAGACCTTTTGTCGGATCCTTGGTGTCATCAAGGCCATTCCAGGTCAGCGTATAGCCGATGAATGCCTTGTTGAATTCCTGACCATTTTCGACGAGGGACGACTTGAACTGCGGATTGTCCTTCTCGTCAGTGATCGTCTTGCGTTCGTAACCACCATACAGCGACGCGGTGAGCGCGCTCGTGATCGGAACGCCGAAGCGAAGCTGACCGCCCGTCGACTGCGAACCGTAGAAGGTCGTCGTCGTTTCGTCGGAAATGCGGTGATACGCATCGACGCCAGCAGACACCTTGAGGCCCATGAAACGGGGCTCGGTGAAGGAGAAGTCGAACGTACGGCCGGACTGGGTCGCGCCGATTGCAGCACGCAGATACTGACCGCGACCGAGGAAGTTACGCTCGGTAAGCGAGACTTCGCCGAGGATACCGTCGCTGGTGGAATAGCCGGCGCTGGCGCCGTATTCGCCCGTAGAGGTTTCCGTAACGTTGATGTTGAGAACAACCTTATCCGCCGAAGAGCCAGGGGCCGTCGTCACTTCAACTGCGGAGAAGTAGCCGAGATCCTGGATGGCTTCGCGGCCACGCACAACCATGGAACGGTTGAAAGGGTCGCCTTCACCAAATTCCAGTTCGCGACGAATAACGAAGTCGCGGGTCTTGGTGTTGCCGGTGATGTTGACGCGCTCGACATAGATGCGCGCGCCTTCATCGACGAGGTAGGTCACGTTGAAGGTGCCGGTGGCAACATCACGATCGAGACGAGCCCGGACGTCGGCGAAGGAGTAACCCTGGGTCGCCGCTTCGTAGGACATGTCCTCGATAGTCTTCTGCAGGTTCGTCGCAGAATACTGCGCACCCTGCCCCGTCTGCACAGACGAGCGAAGCACTTCGGTGTTCAGACCGTTGATGCTGGTTTCAATACCAATATTGCCGAACTCGTAGCGCTGGCCTTCATTGATCGTGAAATTGATGAAGTACGCATTGCGCGCCGCTTCGTATTCAGCGACCGCATTGACCTGCGCATCGGGATAGCCACGATTTGCATAATACTGACGAACGCGCTCACGATCGACGGCAAGCTTGCGCTCGTCATACGTGTCGTCGCGGAGCAGCCAGCTGAGAATGCCAGTTTCCTTGGTCAGCATGGCGCCCTTGAGGTTGCCGCTGCTGATCGCATTGTTGCCAGTGAAGTTGATCGCAGCGATGCCCGCGCGCTCACCTTCATTGACCTGGAAGATAACACGGACGCGCCCATCGGCAGTCGCTTCAGTGCGCGACGACACCGTCACACCGAGGAAACCATCGCGATCATAGGCCTGACGGATGCTCTCGACGTCGGCCGCAACGCGCTGCTGGGTGTAGATACCGGAGGCAGACACATCGACCATCGCCAGCAACTGGGTATCAGAGAAGCGACGGTTGCCCTCGAACAACACCGAGCCGACCAACTGCTCCTGAGCCTGCGCAATGGCAACGCCCAGAACTGGCACCCCGGCTCCGACCATCGGGCTCGCGCCCATAATGGCGATCACCGAAACGGCGCCACGCATCAGCTTGGTGGGGTTAATCATATTGTTATTGCCTTCTGCGACCTGCCCGGAGAATCGTCAAACGCCGCTCCCCCAAGCCACTCCATTGAAGTGTTTTACTGTTTTTTTAACCACGGACAAGCGGGAAGCCGGGACGCGGTTAGCAATTCATTGGCGCGCTTGTATTCGTGCAACACCTTGCGAACCAAGGTTAACAAAGGGTTAGCGCAAAATCCCGAAATGGTCGAAGACCGTATCATTGAAGAGTGTAAAGACCATCAATGCCAGAACCAGCGCGAACCCAAAGCGGAAACCAATCTCCTGCACGCGCATGCTAAGAGGCCGTCCCCGAATTGCCTCGATCAGATAGTACATGAGATGCCCGCCGTCGAGCATGGGAATTGGCAAAAGATTGAATATACCAATGTTGAGTGAGAGGAGCGCCATGAGGTTGATCAGAGCGATCACCCCAAGGGTCGCGACTTCGCCCGACACTTTGGCCACCTTGACCGGGCCGCTGAGCTGCTGGACATCACCGCGCCCAACGAAGAAATCGCCCAAGAACGCGGCCGTGCGCTGCACGATGAACCGAATTTCCTCGACTGTCATGCCGATCGCTTCGACCGGTCCCGGCTTATAAAGCTCGATATCGCCTTGCGACGTTTCTCGACTAACCCCGATGCGGCCGATTCTCTGGTCGTTACCGAAGCGGTCCTGAATGACCACCGGCTCGGGCGTGAGGTCGATGGTTCGATTCGTATCGCCGCGCTGAATTTCGATGACCACTTGGCGAGCTGGACTCGTCGCAACGTAGCGCTGGAAATCCTCAAAGCCACGAACGACATAACCGTCTACCGACAGGATTCGATCTCCCGGCTCGAAACCGGCTGATTGCGCTACCGAGTCAGGCAAAACCTCGCCGATGACTGCCGGGACGCTATAGCGACCATAGCCAAGCAGCAGTGCATAAAGGATCAGGAAGGTCAGCAGCACATTCGCGATCGGACCCGCCGCAACGATGGAAATACGCTGCCAGACGTTTTTGTTGACGAACAGCCGCGGCGCGATCGCGGGGTCCTGCAATTCCGGTGCATCGGGATCGGGCATGCTGGAGGCATTCATATCGCCGGCGAAGCGGACGTAGCCGCCCAAGGGCACGGCCGAGAGCTTCCAGCGGGTTCCGTGTTTGTCGGTCCAGCCAAACAGCTCGCGGCCAAAGCCGATCGAGAAGGCCTGGATGGCGACACCATTCCAGCGCGCGACAAGGTAATGGCCCATTTCGTGGACGAAGACGATGACGGTTAGAACCGCGAGAAATGGAATGACGTAGGACAAGAGCCAAGTCACGGATTCGAACATCGTCATTCCTCAAAATGGGCCGACCGGCCCCTGGTTCTCACCAGTAAAGCAGACCTTGGGCTACCGCGCCAAATCCGCCATGTGCCGCACCCACGATTAAAACAAGCACAAGACCAAGCGTCAGGCTATCAAGCCGGTCCATCAGGCCACCGTGGCCTGGAATGATATCGCCGCTGTCCTTGATCCGGAAATGCCGCTTCACAGCGCTTTCGCAGAGATCGCCGAGCTGACCGACAATGCTGATGGCAATGGAAAGGAGAAGCCCGATCCACCAAGGCGAATCCGTGATCAGCGTCCAGACGATCAGGCCTGCGGCAGTTCCTAGGGCCAAGCCGCCAAGCGCACCAGACCAGGTTTTGGACGGAGAAATACCCGGCGCAAGCTTCTCGCCGCCGATCTGACGGCCAGTGAAGAAAGCCGCCGAGTCAGTCATCCACACCACGGTCCCTAGATAAACCCCCGCCCAGATGCCATCCATTGTGGCCCCGCGCATGAGGACCGCGGATAAAATCAGCAAGCCAAATAGCGCAAGACCACCGATGCGCCAGCTTGCGAGTTCTCGGCCCATAAAAACTGCAACGACGCAGGCAATCGCAATAGTGGCCACAAGACCGATGATGCCAAGCCAGGGGAAAACCAGACCGGAAAGCCCGACGAGACCAATAAGCGCAAAGCCGCCGGGCGTGAGCGGAGCGCGGGACACCATGGTTTCCCATTCCCGATAAACGCCCGCATAGACCGCACCGACAACGCCAGAAAAGAAATAGCTGCCGAGATAAAGCGCGGTCACCGTCAGCAGGATCAGAACCGCAGCAGAAGCCAGACGAGGTCCCACATCAGCCCAATTGCGGCTTGGGCGTGATGTCTGCTGTGGTGACGGCTCTTGAGGCTCCATCAGCTCCCGCCTGCCCCTAGGCCGCCATAACGACGGTCACGCATGGCATAGGTTTCGAGGACGCGCACAAAGCTCGTCTCATCGAAATCGGGCCAGTTTTCAGGAACGAATACCAATTCCGAATAGGCAGATTGCCAGAGAAGGAAATTGGACAGACGCTGCTCGCCACTGGTCCTGATGATGATATCGGGATCCGGAATTTCGCGCGTGTAGAGGGCGCGAGAAATAGTCGCCTCGTCGATGCTGGCCGGATCAATCTTGCCGGCGACGGCATCGGCGACCAACGAGCGTACGGCATCCGTGATCTCAGCGCGCGCGCCATAATTGAACGCGACCACCAGGACGAGGCCGGTATTGTTCGCGGTTTTGGCCTCCACCTCGTCTATCAAACGAATCAACGAGGGCTCGAGCCCTTTGCGCGCGCCAATGATCTTTATGCGGACATTGTTGCGGATCAGGCGCTGCAGATCCGACACTACGAACCGGCGGAGAAGACCAAAAATGAAGGAGACTTCGTCAGCCGGCCGGGCCCAGTTTTCAGATGAAAAACTGAATACCGTCAGATAACTGACGCCGAACTTGATGCAATATTCGACGACATTGCGGAGCGATTGAACGCCCTGCACATGACCCTCGGTGCGCCGCTTTCCCTTGGCTTTGGCCCAGCGGCCATTGCCATCCATGATGACGCCCAGATGGACTGGAATGCGCAAGCCCGGCCCTGAGGCCGGGTCAATTTTCGCAGCGTTCTCGCTTGCCATAAACGCCCCTCCCGGTGGCGCCTACACGCAGATCTTAGACCTGCATGATTTCCTGTTCTTTGGACGCGACGATCACATCGATTTCCTTGACGGCATCGTCGGTCGCCTTCTGAACCAAATCCGACTGCTTCTTAGCATCGTCCTGGCTCATGTCGCTGTCCTTCTCCGCCTTTTTCAAGGCGTCCATCCCATCGCGGCGAATGTGGCGCACCGCGACACGAGCCTGCTCGGCATAAGTATGCGCGACCTTTGCAAGTTCCTTGCGGCGCTGTTCGTTCAACTCAGGCAATGGAACGCGGATAACCTGGCCCTCGCCCATCGGATTCAGGCCAAGACCGCTGTCACGAATGGCCTTTTCGACGGCATTGGCGAGACCACGATCCCAAACCTGAACCGAGAGCATGCGGGGCTCAGGAACGGTAACGGTCGCGACCTGATTGAGCGGCGTACGCGAACCATAGGCATCAACCGTGACAGGCTCGAGCAAGCTGGCGCTGGCGCGACCGGTACGCAGGCCAGACAGTTCGTCCTTGAGCGAGGCGATCGACTTCTGCATACGGTTCTTGATGTCGTTGAGATCATAGGCCATGGCCGAGGTCCTTCCAGTCACTTGGCGCAGCCAGCTTGGGCGCGCTTCTTTTAATTTCAAAACACCTGAAGGTGCCAGACGGCCCTGCCCTAAGCCGCGCCGCCAACGCGCGTGGAAAGGCCTTCGCCCTTGAGAACGCCGGAGAGGCCCGCCGCATCATCGAGGGAATATACAATAATCGGCATCTGGCTGTCGCGGGCAAGCGCAAATGCAGCCGTGTCCATGACTTTCAGGTTCCGCGAAATGACTTCATCATAGCTGATATGGGAATATCGGACCGCGTCAGGGTTCTTCTTCGGATCATCGGAATAGACGCCATCGACCTTTGTGCCCTTGAGGACGACGTCGCATTCGAGCTCGATGGCACGCAAAGTGGCGGCGGTATCTGTGGTGAAGAACGGGTTGCCTGTGCCGCCGCCAAGGACGACAACGAAACCCTCTTCCAGGGCCTGCTTGGCATCACGTGCGGTGAAGGTGTCGGCAACCGATGGCATGGTCGCAGCGCTGAAGGGCTTGGATTTAACCCCTTGACGCGAAATGGCGTTCGAGAGCGCTAGAGCGTTGATCATGGTTCCGAGCATGCCCATGAGATCGGCCGTCACGCGATCGGTGCCGTCGGCAGCGCCGGCCATACCGCGGAAAATGTTACCGCCACCGACGACGATGGCGACCTGGGTTCCGGCTTGTGCGACTTGAGCAATCTGACGGGCAACGGCCTGGAGAAATGGCGGTTCGATGCCGAAGGAGTTGTCCCCCGCCAGCGCCTCGCCCGACACTTTGAGCAGAATGCGCTTATAAGCCGACGCCATGGGAGACCTCACGTTAAAGAGCTGCGGGCTCGCGATTCCGCAAGGCCCATGAGACACTAGGGCATAATTGCCGCAAGCTGAAGGCCGAGCCACGCAGGAAGTAGATGCAAAACTTACGGAGCTCGATCCGCATCATCGGAGAGCGAAGGACGGGCCATTGCTGGCCCGTCCAAATCATCAGGCCTTTACGCCTGCGGTCGCTGCAACTTCGGCAGCAAAGTCGGTCTCGACCTTTTCAATGCCTTCGCCAAGAGCGTAGCGCACGAACTTGGTCAGCTTGATGGGCGCACCAGCGTCCTTCTCGGCATTCTTGATCGCGTCGGCAACCTTGGTCTCGCCGTCGATCACGAAGGTCTGCGCGAGGAGCGTGACTTCTTCGTAGTACTTGCGGAGACGGCCATCGACCATCTTCTCGGCGATGTCGGCGGGCTTGCCCGATTCCTTGACCTGCTCAAGAATGATGGCGCGTTCGCGAGCCACAACGTCCTGATCCAGTTCGCTTGCATCGATTGCCAGCGGATTGGTCGCTGCGATGTGCATGGCAAGCTGCTTGCCCAGAGCCGACAGAGCAGCCTTGTCGCCGGTCGATTCGAGAGCGACCAGAATGCCGATCTTGCCCAGGCCAGCCTTGACGGCGTTGTGGACATAGCTTTCCACCACGCCATCGGTAACCGAAACGGTCACAGTGCGACGCAGGTTCATGTTTTCGCCGATCTTGGCGATCGCTTCGGTCAGCTCTGCCTTGACCGAGTGACCAGCGCCGGGGAACGGCATTTCGCCGAGCTTGGCGACATCGCCGTCAGCGTCGAGAGCGAGCTTGGCGATCGAGCCAACGATGTTCTGGAACTGCTCGTTGCGGGCAACGAAGTCGGTTTCCGAGTTGACTTCGACGACGGCAGCCTTGGTGCCGGAGGTCGCAACGCCAACCAGACCTTCGGCAGCGACGCGATCAGCCTTCTTGGCAGCCTTGGCAAGGCCACGGGTGCGCAGCCAATCAACGGCAGCTTCCATGTCGCCATTGGTTTCGGCCAGAGCCTTCTTGCAGTCCATCATCCCGACGCCGGTCGAGTCGCGGAGCTGCTTAACCAGTGCAGCAGTGATTTCCATGGGTTCACCTTTCGGCGGCCCCAGACCGGGGCCGCATAGTTTCGTTCAAACGATTCCGGACATACCGGACTTAGTTGACAGCTGCGCCTTCGGCCGGAAGATCTTCTGCCGGAGCTTCCGAGGAAGCGCCGAGATCAGCACCGAGCGAGCTGGACGAACGGCCGATACCGTCGAGGGCAGCGCGCGAGATCAGCGAAACATAAAGTTCGAGAGCGCGGCTGGCGTCATCATTGCCCGGGATCGCGTAGTCAACGATATCCGGATCGCAATTGGTGTCGACGATGGCAACGACCGGGATACCCAGACGGCGGGCTTCCTTGATCGCGTTGGCTTCCTTGTTGGTGTCGATCACGAACAGGAGCGAGGGAACATTGCCCATGTCCTTGATGCCGCCGAGGTCGCGCTCAAGACGCTCCTGCTCGCGGGACATCATCAGGCGCTCTTTCTTGGTACGGAGAGCCAGATCGTCTTCGCTCATCGATTCCAGTTCGCGCAGACGCGAGATGGAGTTCGAGATCGTCTGCCAGTTGGTCAGTGTGCCGCCGAGCCAACGCGAATTGACGTAGTACTGAGCAGACTGCTTGGCAGCTTCAGCAACGAGCGGAGCGGCCTGGCGCTTGGTGCCGACGAAGAGCACGCGGCCGCCATCGGCGACGGTGTCGGAAACGAGCTGCAGCGCGCGGCTGAGGGCCGGCACGGTCTGCGACAGGTCGAGAATGTGGATGTCGTTGCGAACGCCGAAAATGAAGCGTTCCATCTTCGGGTTCCAGCGGTGCTTCTGGTGGCCGAAGTGCACGCCGGCTTCGAGAAGCTGGCGCATGGAGAATTCTGGCAGAGCCATGTGATATATCCTTTACCGGTTAATACCTCCACGAAGCGAGTGCGACGGTTGCCCGCCACCGGATGGCGTTCCCTATTAGGAAGGCCTGCTTCGTGTGTGAGATCGCGCCTGACAAACCGCCGGACGCGTGGGCGATATAAGCGAACTCGCCCCTGAGCGCAACCCGCCTCGCCTTCCGAGACGACGAACACTCACATGATCGTCAGCGAACCATCGTCCGACTCGGTTGTTAACCAATCATAGACCCGCGCGTCGACGTGGGGACAAGGGTGAAAGCCCCGAGTGGAGGAGGATGAGTTCAGGCTCGCCTCCTCCGCGTTTATTCGTCACTAGGCATTCGTCTAATCTGCCGAGCACACATCGCGCTAATTGAACCGCACGTCCGTTATGCCTTCGAGCGCCTTGATGCCACCGGCGACTTCAGCGCTGACGGCGTATTTTCCGGGGAGTTCGATTTCGTATTCCTTGGCGCCGGCGTCGCGAATGACGACGAGACTGACGGTACCGTTACCGCCGCGTTTGAGCTGGGCGCCGACAGATGGAAGCGCCTTGGCATCAGCGGCGAAAATGGTGAGCTGACGATCAATGCTTTCCGCCGCGCCTTCGATGGGTTTTGCCCCATTGAGCATAAGGCTGATGCCTTCGGCGCGCTCTTGGGCGCCAACTTCAAGGATTACCGAGTTGCCCGGCTGTAGAATCGCTCCGAACTGGCTGATCTGTTCGGAAAAGGCGATGCACTCAAAAGTGCCGCTCTGATCCGAAAGGGTCAGGATCATCATCGGCGTGCCCTTACGCGTTCGCCTGTCGTTACGCGATGAGATGGTACCGGCAAGGCGTCCAGCGGAAGCACCATCTTTTACGGCGCGCTCGAAATCACCCCAGCGCTGAACGCGCAGCCGTTCGAAGAGATCGGCATAGGCATCGAGCGGGTGGGCCGAAAGGTGAAAGCCGATGGCCGATAGTTCGCGATCGGCGCGCTCAGTGGACGTCCAGGCGGGCACGCCTGTCGGCAACCGGAATGTTTCGGGTTCGCTCGAGGCAAACATGTTCCATTGGCCTTCGTTGCGCTCGGACGTCAGCGCCTGGGCAGTCCCCATGATCTGCTCGATGGCGGCAAAAGCGATCTCACGACGCGGCGCGAGCCCGTCAAAGGCCCCTGCACTAACGAGCGTTTCGAGTGTGCGCTTGTTTATCGCCTTGGGATCGACGCGGCGGGCGAAGTCCCCGAGATCCTTGAACGGATTGTCGCCGCGGACCTCGACGATATGCTCGGCGACTGCGCGGCCGACGCCTTTGACAGCCGAGAGCCCATAATGGATGCGATCATCCTTCACCGAGAAGACGACCTCGGAAGCGTTGACGCAAGGGGCGACGACTTCGATCTTCTTCTTGCCAGCCTCGCGGCGGAAGTCGGAGAGTTTATCTGTCTGGGCCATATCGAGCGTCATCGAGGCCGCATAGAATTCATGCGGATAATGCTGCTTGAGATAGGCGGTCTGATAGGACACCCAGGCATAGGCGGCGGCGTGGCTCTTGTTGAAGCCATAGTTCGCGAACTTGGCCAGAAGATCGAAAATCTGGTCGGCCAAGGCTTCGCCGACGCCTTGCGGGCCGGACCCCTCGCGGAAGCGAATCCGCTGGTTATCCATCTCTGCCTTGATCTTCTTGCCCATGGCGCGGCGAAGCATGTCGGCTTCGCCCAGGGAGTAGCCCGACAGGAGCTGGGCGATCTGCATCACCTGTTCCTGATAGACGATGATCCCATAGGTCTCGTCGAGCACTTCGCTGATCTTGGGATGAGGATAAGCCACCTCTTCCCTGCCGTGCTTACGGTCGATGAAGCTTGGGATATTGTCCATCGGACCCGGCCGATAGAGCGCGTTCATGGCGATGAGATCTTCGATGCGGTCGGGCTTGAGATCCATCAGGGCACGCCGCATGCCGCCACTTTCGAACTGGAAGATGCCGTAGGTGTCGCCCCGGGCATAGAGATTGTAGGTTTCGGCGTCATCGATCGGGATCGCATCGATATCGAGATCGACGCCGCGCTTGCGGACCATTTCGACAGCGTATTGGATCGTGGTCAGGGTCTTGAGACCCAGGAAGTCGAACTTGACCAGACCCGCCGGCTCAACCCACTTCATATTATACTGCGTCACCGGCATATCGGAACGCGGATCGCGATAAAGTGGGACGATGTCTTGTAGCGGCCGATCACCGATCACGATACCGGCGGCGTGAGTCGAGGCGTGCCGATATAGACCTTCAAGCGATTTCGCGATTTCGACAAGCTGGCCGACGGCCTCATCTTCCTCGGCCATCTGCTTGAACTGCGGCACCTCGTTCATGGTGCGCTCGACAGTCCAGGGATCGGCAGGATTAGCCGGCACCATTTTGCAGATGCGATCCACCTGGCCATAGGGCATCTGCAGAACGCGACCGACGTCGCGCAGCACGGCGCGCGCCTGGAGCGAACCGAAGGTGATGATCTGGGCGACCTGTTCGACGCCATATTTCTTCTGCACGTATTCGATGACTTCCTCGCGCCGGTCCTGGCAGAAGTCGATATCGAAGTCGGGCATCGACACGCGTTCCGGATTGAGGAAGCGTTCGAAGAGAAGATTGTAGCGGAGAGGGTCAAGGTCAGTGATCGTCGTCGCATAAGCGACGAGGGAACCTGCACCGGAACCACGGCCGGGACCGACCGGAATGCCCTGCGCCTTGGCCCATTGGATGAAGTCGGCGACGATGAGGAAGTAGCCGGGGAATTTCATCTTCTCGATGACGTTCAGCTCGAAATCGAGCCGATCGCGATATTCTTCCTCGGTCTTGCCGGGGCCAGGGCCGTGGGCGGCAAGACGTTTGTCGAGGCCGGTGATCGCCATATCGCGCAAGGCATTGGCTTCTGCGGCAACGACTTCATCTTCGGTCGCATGCGATCCGGCAGCGAATTTTGGGAGAATCGGTCCACGGGTGCGCGGCCGATAGGCGATGCGCTTGGCAATCTCGATGGTTGAATCGACCGCCTCGGGGAGATCCGAGAACAGCTCGATCATCTCCGCGCGGGTCTTGAAGTAATATTGGTCGTTGAGCTTGCGACGTTCGGTCTGGGCAAGGACTGAGCTGCCAGCAATGGCGAGAAGCGCGTCATGCGCTTCGTATTCTTTGGCGGTCTTGAAGAATGGCTCGTTGGTTGCGACGAGCGGAATGCCCTTGCGATAGGCATAGTCGACAAGACGCGGCTCGACATTGGCCTCTTGCGCCCGGCCGTGGCGCTGCAATTCGATATAGAGACGATCGCCGAACAGATCGGCGAGACGATCGAGCCGGCGCAGTGCATTTGCGTCCTGGCCATGAGCGAAGGGCATGTCGATGGCGCCTTCGGGGCCACCGGTCAGGCAGATCATGCCAGTGAGCGATTCTTGGGTCAGCCAGTCGAGCTTGGCGCGGGCCAAACCATTTTCGCCCTGCATATAGGCGCGCGAAACGAGGCGGGAGAGATTGGCAAAGCCCTCTTCGGACTGGGCCATCATCACGACGCTGGATTTGCCAGTCCAGGCAACATGTCCACGCTCACTGATGCGCTCTTCGGCGGCAGCAAAATCGATGGCCAACTCGACGCCGATCAGCGGCTGGATTCCCTTTTTCGTCGCCTTCTCGGAAAATTCGAGGGCGCCGAAAAGATTGGCCGTATCAGCCAGACCGAGCGCCGGCTGATTGTCGGCCGCTGCAAGTTTGAGAATCGCCTCAAGCTGGACTGCTCCTTCGAGGAGCGAGAAAGCCGAGTGAACGTGTAGGTGGATAAAGCCGGGGCCGCGCATATTGGTCTCCTCAGAAAAGTCTGAGCCAATGGACGGCCGAGGTCAAATCACCCTGCCCCCAATCCACAGGCATCAGCCCAGATGCGTCAGCAGGTCCATCCAGGTCAGCGACCCGATGGTGAAGGCTCCGAGGGTCACGAAGGCGGCGAAGTCCTTGAGGAAATCAATCATCTCTAGCTCCCGTGTTGCTATAATGTTCTTATATGTTCGGTTTTCGTTCCGGTCTAGTGAGATGATCGGGGAAAGCGGGGACAGGGTTAACGCGTTAGGGATTCATTAGAGGAAACTCGGCGGGACGCGTGATGCATCCGCTGGAATCAGCGCACGACAAAGCACCGGCCAGCCTGTGGCTTCCGGATGGGTGAACGGACCTCGGAGCGGCATTCGCCTCGAAGGGTTTTTAATAGAGTGAAGCGGATGCCGCTCCGAGGCGCCATTTTTTCGGATAGGCGCAGGACGCCGATCGATCGCTCGTCGAAAGGCGTTCAGCACCCAAACGCACGACTGGAGACGATCCATCGCGATTGGCCCTCCCACTACTGTCGTCTGCAGACCGTCCGTGCGGGATTGGAGGGACAGGATAAGCGAAAGAAAATGGCCGGGGATAAACGGGATAAGTGCGGATCTGGAGACCCGCAGCGCGCTTTCGACTACTTGCTGTAGACTGTCGCGGGATCAAAAAGCCTCGGCAGTCCCGTATCTATAAGGCTCACCGTATCGCCCGATGTCTCAATCTGACGATAAAAGCAGCTCTTGCGGCCTGTGTGGCAAGCGGCGCCCCGGCCGGTTTGGCGGACGGTCATGACAAGGCAATCCTGATCGCAATCGGTGCGGAGGTCCACGACCTCCTGCAACTCGCCTGAGGTTTCGCCCTTCTTCCAGATCGATTGGCGCGACCGCGACCAATAGTGGGCGATGCCGGTCTCAAGAGTGAGGCCGAGTGTCTCGGCGTTCATATGGGCGACCATGAGGACGTCCTTCGAGCCGTCTTCCACAGTGACGACCGTGATCAGACCATGGGCATCAAAGCGCGGGGCGAAGGTTGAACCCTCTTCCAACTCATCATGGGTCAGCGTCTTGGGGTCGGCAAAGGAGATCATTCAGGTCACCCGATATGTTGTGCGAGGCTCTAGCGCGCATCCAATTCGATTACCACTGCCGAAAACTGGCAGTTCGGCAGCCTAGTGTTTTTGGCGAACGGAGATGGATCATGACGAAATACTGGATTGCAGTGGCTTCGGCCGAACATGCGCGGCGTGGCAAAGCCGGGTTCATGCAGGTCAACCATGGGAAGAAGACGCCACTGCAGCGGATCCGTGCCGGAGATGGCGTGACCTACTACTCGCCCGCTGAAACTATCCGTGGCAAGGATCGCCTGCAGAGTTTCACGACCATCGGCAGTGTACGGGACGAGGAGCTCTATCAGGGCGAGATGGGCGGCGACTTCACGCCCTGGCGGCGCAATGTCGATTATGCGGATGCTATCGAAGCGCCAATCGCGCCTTTGCTGGACACGCTTGATTTCACGCGTGGCAACCGCAACTGGGGGTACCAGATGCGGCTGGGGCTATTCGAGATTTCGGAGCACGATTTCCGCGCCATCGCCGGAGCGATGCACGCGGACGTTTGAGTGGGAGCTTCGCCCTGTTGCCGGATCAGCGGCTGATCATGGCGAAGAAGCGGTCCTGCTCGATGCGATCTTCGGCGAAGACACCGGTGAACCGATGGGTGATCGTCTTGACGTCGTGAGCCCGGACGCCGCGCATGGTCATGCACATATGCTCGGCTTCGAGCATGACGGCGGCGCCGCGCGGACCAAGATTTTCGTTGATCGCGTCGATGATCTGCGCCGTCATCGTCTCTTGCGTCTGGAGGCGACGCGCGAACACTTCCACGAGACGTGCGAGCTTGGAGAGGCCAACGACGCCATCATGGGGCAGATAAGCGATGTGCGCCTTGCCGTAGAACGGCACCATGTGGTGCTCGCAATGGGCATAGAACGGAATATCGCGCACCAGCACGATGTCGTCGTAACCGCCCACTTCACGGAACGTCTTCGCAAGGACGGCCTTGGGATCTTGTCCATAGCCGCCGAAAAGCTCGCCATAGGCTTTGGCGACGCGCGCTGGCGTCTCGAGTAGGCCTTCGCGAGTCGGGTCATCGCCGGCCCAAGCGATCAGGGTGCGCACAGCCGCTTCGGCTTCTTCGCGCGTGGGGCGCGGGATTGCCGTCGAAGAAGTGGGTGCTGGGAAAACAGGATTGACGGACGCGTCCACGGAATGACTCCTAACTGGCAATCGCCCTGATTACGCTGGCGCCGGGCAGTTGGACCACACGGGCATATGAAACCCTGGCAGTCCTCGCCGGAGCCTCTATATAGAAGGCGTACAAGACGGGAACAAGAAGCCAGTTTTTCCAATGGCGCTTATTGAGCTCTATTCAGACAAGATTCTCGACATCGCCGGCAACGCGCCGCAGCCGGGACGGCTGGCCGCGCCGCAGGCTTCGGCGCGGAAAGTAAGCCGCGTTTGCGGATCACTGATCGACGTGGATATCGTCGTAACCGACGGGATCATCTCGGCCTATGGGCATGAGGTATCAGCATGTGCCCTGGGACAGACCTCGGCGGCGATCGTGGCGCGGGAAATCGTCGGCACGCCGGTCGAGACCTTTTTGGCGGTAAGCCAGCAGATGCGCGATATGCTCAAGGGCGAGGGCCAGACGCCGGACGGAAAGTGGTCGGACCTGGGCTATCTCGAAGCAGTCCGCGAGTATCCGGCGCGGCATGCATCAACACTGCTGGTGTTTGAAGCAGTGGCTGATGCGTTGAAGAAAATTGATACCGATCAACGCGCTGCAGCGGAAATTTGATGCAACGCGTGATCGATATGTTCTGGCGCGTCATCGATTTGCCGTTCAAATTTGCGGCCATTCTCCTGATCACCATATATCGCTACACGCTCTCCGCTTTTGCAGGGCGTACCTGCCGGCACTTGCCGACGTGTTCGGAATATACGCGGGATGCCATATGGCACTTCGGCTTTTGGCCCGGTGGGTGGATGGGGCTTTCTCGTTTTGTGCGCTGCCGTCCGGGTGGAACGCACGGCTACGATCCGTTGCCTGAAGCTATCCCGGTCGAGGCGAAGTGGTATGCGCCTTGGAGCTATGGGCGATGGAAGTAGGCCGCTGCAACTAGCAGTTGGCCCCCAAGTGTTTGAAGTGCTTGCGCCCAAGCAATGACAGCAGTGCGCCCCAAAGGGCTGGCACGACGGCAAAAGCGTGCTATTCAGGCCGCCTTGTGGCGATTTCGCGCTGCAATTATCCCAATTTCTGGAGATCCAAAATGACGATCAAGGTGACGTTCCCCGATGGTGCAGCTCGCGAATATCCGCGCGGCACCACCGGCACCACCGTGGTCGAGGGCATCTCCAAGAGCCTCGCCAAAAAAACCATCGCCATGCGCTGGAACGGCGTCGTTTCCGATCTTTCGGATGCGCTCGACGCTGACGGCAAGATCGAGTTCGTGACGCGCGATTCCGGGTCCAAGGACGCGCTCGAGCTTATCCGCCACGACGCCGCGCACGTGCTGGCCGAGGCTGTTCAGGAGCTGTGGCCCGATACGCAGGTGACGATCGGCCCCGTGATCGAAAACGGCTTTTATTACGACTTTTTCCGCAAAGCCGGGCCGTTCACCGAAGATGAGCTGCGCGTCATCGAAAAGAAGATGAGCGAGATCATCGATCGTGGTGCCGCCTTCACCAAGGAAGTGTGGACGCGCGACCAGGCCAAGGACTTCTTCCGCGCCAAGGGCGAAGAGTTCAAGGTCGAGCTGGTCGACGCGATTCCGGCTGACCAATCGCTCAAGATGTACAAGCAGGGTCAGTGGATCGATCTTTGCCGCGGCCCGCATATGCGGACCGTGAAGGATGTCGGCCAGGCGTTCAAGCTGACCAAGGTTGCCGGTGCCTATTGGCGTGGCGATAGCAATCGCCCGGTGCTTTCGCGCATTTACGGCACTGCGTTCGCGACCAAAGAACAGCTCGACGCCTACCTCGTCATGGTTGAAGAGGCGGAAAAGCGCGACCATCGCAAGATCGGCCAAGACCTGGACCTGTTCCACTTCCAGGCCGAGGCGCAAGGCTCGGTGTTCTGGCATCCGCGCGGCTTCACCATCTACAACCAGATGGAAGCCTATATCCGCCGTCGCCTGAATTCGTCGGGCTACGTCGAGGTGAAAACCCCGCAATTGATGCACGCCAAGTTCTGGGAGCAATCCGGGCACTGGGGCAAGTATCGCGAGAACATGTTCGTCGTACCCGACGTCGTCCCGAACACGGATGAAGAAGGTCCGGTGTTTGAGGACGTCGGCGATTTGCTGGCCCTCAAGCCGATGAACTGCCCTGCCCACGTGCAGATCTTCAACCAGGGCATCAAGAGCTATCGCGACCTGCCGCTGCGCATGGCCGAGTTCGGCTGCTGTCACCGCAACGAGGCCCATGGTGCACTCCATGGCCTGATGCGCGTGCGGCAGATGACTCAGGACGACGCGCATATCTTCTGCCGCGAAGACCAGATCCAGAGCGAGACGGAGCACTTCGTGCACCTGCTCTATTCGGTCTATGGGCATCTTGGCTTCGACAATGTCGTCATCAAGCTCGCGACGCGGCCGGAGAAATTCGGCGGCACCATCGAGCGTTGGGATGCAGCCGAAAAGGCGCTGGGCGATGCCCTGCGCGCGACCGGCTATGACTTCGAGATCGCCGAGGGCGAAGGCGCGTTCTATGCACCAAAGCTTGAGTTCCACCTCAAGGACGCCATCGGTCGCTCCTGGCAGGTCGGTACGCTGCAGCTCGACTATGTGCTGCCCGAGCGTCTGAACGCGACCTATGTCGCCGAGGATGGTTCGCGCCAGTTTGCCGTGATGCTGCATCGCGCGATTCTTGGATCGCTCGAGCGCTTCATCGGTATCCTGATCGAGAACCACGCCGGCAAGATGCCGGTGTGGCTGGCCCCGACCCAAGTTGTGGTTGCGACCATCGTTTCGGAAGCGGACGAGTATGGTCAGAAGCTGGTCAACCAGCTCCGGGCCGTAGGCATCCGTGCCGAGCTCGACACCCGCAACGAGAAGATCAACTACAAGGTGCGCGAGCATTCGGTGCAGAAGGTGCCGTTGATGTTCGTTGTGGGCAAGCGCGAGGCCGAGGAAGGCACGGTTTCCGTGCGTCGTCTCGGCACCGAGGGCCAGCAGGTCATGCCATCGATGGAAGCGATCGTTTCGCTTCTTACCGAGGCGACCCCGCCTGATCTCAAGGATAAGGCGCAGGCTGCATAAGATGCCGCAGCGTCCGTCTAATCGGGAAATGAAGGCACTGTTTCATCTGGGCGAGGACAAGGTCCTCGGCCCGAATGACTTCAAGGATATCGGCGAAAAAACCTTTGCCGGCATGCTGAAGAAGAAGTGGGTGGAAGAGGTCGAGCCGGGCAAATTCCGGACGACCGAAAAAGGCCGCGTCATCCATGATGAAGAGGTCTATTTCACTGGGCGCTGGAAGCGCTGAGGACAAGAAGGAGCGGGTCGATGGCTGATCCGATTGCCATAACCCGCTCCGTTTCCATCGATCCCGGCGAGATCGAGGAGACTTTTGTGCGCGGCTCCGGGCCCGGCGGACAGAACGTCAATAAGGTCGCAAGCGCGGTGCAGCTGCGCTTCGATCTCGAAAATTCTCCCAATATTCCCGAGCCGATGAAGCGACGCGTGGCGGCGCTGGCGGGCAGCCGAATGACCAAGGATGGCGTGATCGTCATTCTGGCCAATATCCATCGCGATCAGCCGCTCAATCGGGCGGAAGCGCAGGCGCGGCTTGTGGCGCTGCTGCGCGAAGGCGCCTATCCGCCAAAACCGCGCATCGCGACGCGACCGACGCTCGCCTCCAAGACGCGGCGGCTCGACGCCAAATCCAATCGCTCCAGCATCAAGACCGGACGCGGACGGCCGCAATTCGAAGATTAGTTTTCTGACATCGGGGACAGTGTCATGAGTTTGAAGTTTGGGACCAGTGGCGTGCGTGGCCTCGTGGTCGATCTCGAAGGCCAGCCGGCGCGCCGCTATGTGACAGCGTTCTTGCGGCATTTGCAAACGTCGCGGCAGATGGCAGGCGGGCGTGTGCTGGTCGGCTATGACCTCAGGCCATCCAGCCCGGCGATTGCCGAGGATTGCCTCGCGGCGATTGCCCATGCCGGGTTCGAGCCGGTGGATTGTGGCGCGGTGCCGACGCCGGCGCTGGCGTTGCAGGCGATGACGACCGGGAGCGCTGCGGTGATGATCACCGGCAGCCATATTCCCGCCGATCGCAATGGTCTAAAATTTTACAAACCGGCCGGCGAAGTCAGCAAGGCTGATGAAGCGGGCATCGTCGCGTCACTGTCGGATGTCGAGGTGCCGGACTACGATGAATCGGTGCTCGACGAAAATGAGGAAACGCTGGAAGCATATCGCGATCGCTGCGTGGATCTGTTGCCGGTCGGCGCGCTGGAAGGTTTTAAGATCGGGGTTTTCGAGCACTCGACGGTGTCGCGAGAACTGGTGGGCGAGGTGCTGGCGGCGCTTGGGGCGAAAGTCGTGTCGCTGGGGCGGAGCGATGTGTTCGTGCCGGTGGATACCGAGGCGTTTTCGGATGCCCTGTTCGCCCCCCTGCCCGGCTGGGTGCGCGAGCATGAGCTTGATGCGATCGTTTCAGCGGACGGCGATGCGGACCGGCCGCTGGTGATGGATGGCAGCGGCAATTTCGTGCGCGGCGATGCGCTGGGCTTGCTGGCGGCACGGTTCTTGTCGGCAAAGACTGTGGTAACGCCGGTGACGTCGAATTCGGCGATCGAGCGCACGGGCTACTTTGCAGAAGTCGTTCGGACCCGTGTCGGCTCGCCTTTTGTCGTCGCGGAGATGGAAAAGGCTGAAAAGGTCGTCGGCTTCGAGGCCAATGGTGGGACGTTTGTTGGTGAAGGTTTTGACCTCACGGCCCTGCCGACCCGCGACGCGATTCTGCCGGTCATTGCTGCGCTCGGCCTAGCCGCGGCGGAAAAGATTTCGGTGGCGGAACTGGTGGCACGGTTGCCGTTGCAGGTGGCGGTGGCAGACCGGTTGCAGAACGTGCCGGGCGATCGTAGTGGGCCGTTTCTTGAGCGTCTGCAAAAAGATAGCGGGTACGCGGCAGAGGTTTTTGCGCCCCATGAGATCGCCAGTGTGAATGCCATCGACGGGCTGCAATTCCATCTCAAGAGCGGCGAGACGGTACATTTCCGCGCCTCGGGCAATGCGCCGGAGTTACGCTCTTATGTCGAAGCTGGGACAGCGGACCGGGCCGCGGAATTGTTGGCTTGGTCTATGGGAGCGCTGGAGAAGGCGGTTCGCTAAGAACCTCGGCTATCGTCCCGGCGCAGGGATCCATTTTGAGCGGAAGCGAATTCCCAAAGACTTGGGGCGGCCTTGTGAGCCGCCCCTTTTATTTATTTCGCTGCGGCGGTGATATTCACCTTGTCGATTAGAACCGTGGGATCCTGTTCGGCGGCCATGAAGTCAGCCATGCCGAGACCGGGATCTTCCTTGGCTTCAATGGCGATGTTGAGCGACTTGGCCTTGCCGCTGACGAACTGGTTGATCGCCTGACCGAGCTTGGCCGCGTCGGCAGCGCCAGCCATCATGCCGACAACAGTGCCTTCAGCGAGACCGGCGAAGACCGGGCGCAGCGTTGCGGGGTCAGTGCCCTGCTCTGCTCCGACGACCGCAAGGATGATGTCCGAGAGGCCAGAATCGGTGACGTCGAGGTTGAGTGCCTTGACCGCGATTCCCATGCCGGCAGCGATGGCTTCGTTCTCATCGAGCGAGAACAAGGTTTCCGTTGCATTGGCGAAAGTACCGGTCAGCACAATGTTCGCCAGATCTTTGCCGGTGACGGAAATCTCGCTGACGTCGATCGTGTCGGTTGCTTCGTCCCAGGCTGCGGCAAAGCGGAAGCCGGCGTCGATGTCCTTGATGCCGAGCGAGATCAACTGCTGCAGTTGCGGATCGCCGCTTTCTTCCGGCAGCGCCGCCTTGATACCCGTGGCGGAGGTATCGATCATGCCCGGGATGCCGTTGACATAGTTGCCCAGCGTCAGGTCGAAATTGTCGACGTCAAAGACGACGCGCTCACCATCGGCTTCGGGGTCGGGGATATCGACCGACAGTCCGGCAAAGGAGAACCCTTCGAACGACGGGACCAAAGTGCGGGCATTGGCATCGAACCAGGCCTCGTCCACTCCGGCAGGTACATGGGCGAGCGCCTCGATGGTCGAGGTCATATCGAACTGTTTGACGGTAACGTTATCGATGGAGACTGCGCCATTGCCCTCGACCGACACGTCAAAACCATCCATCGAAATTTGCGGATAGATGCCGGGGGTCATGCCGCCCATCGTGACATTGCCGACGTTGAAGGTCATCGGCTGACCTTGGTCATCCTGCCCGTCACAGGCAAAACCTTCAAAGGTGAAAGGATCGCTTTCGAACGCCGTCAGAAAATCGGCATACATCTTGACGAACTCGCCAAAGAGCGCCGGATCGGCCATGTCGGGATCCGCTTCCATCCGCTGCGCCAGATGGACGAATTCGATAATCGAAGTCTTGAGCGGACGTCCGCGGACGCCGCCACCTTCGAAAGGACCGATCTCGCAGGTCATTTCGGGCGCTTCGAACGTGCCGCCTTCCATCTTGAAGTCGGAATAGAGCGTCTGCATCTCCTCGGATTCACCGGCGTCGACGAGGCCGTAGATGCCGAGAATTCCGCGGATGTTGAAATTGCTGACCGATGTTGCGCCCCAATCGGCGCCACCTTCGGGCATGGTCATTCCCGTACCGTCGAGGCTGGCGCTGGCGGCCACCCCATCGACCACGTCTTCGAGGACGAGGTTGGTGAAGGTCAGGACGGCTTCCTGAGCTTTGCCTTCGACGGTCGAGGTAATGTTGATGGAGATTTCCGGAACGGTGATGCTGTCGGCGTTGAGGGTGCTCAACGCTTCTGCATTCGTTTCGATGTCGCCGGAGAGAATCGACTTGATAGTGTCGCCATCGATCGACGAATTGACCGCATCGACCGTCGGAATCGACACGGAAACATCATCGATCGAGGATTCCTGGGTTGCCGGGGCACTCGTGTGCTTGTCCTTGGTCTTCTGCGCCCAAGCGGGCGCTGCAGGTAGAGCAACACTGACAAGACATGCAGCAGTGATCGCTGCCAGAGTGCGTCTCGACATGAATTTCAAAGTCATGTGGTTCTCCCGGTTGTGGGCGGACCTTGCACCGTGCCGCCGATCTCTAGCCAAAGGAATATCCGCCTATCCGCGTGCAGGCAAATGCTGCGACCGCGGCAAGCGGAGCCTCATGTGCGCCGTTCGAAAAGCCCGACCATCAGGAAGCCAGTCAAGAAGCCCCCAAGATGCGCCTGCCATGCGACACCAAGGCTTGTGCCCATCAAAAGTGGCGCCAAGGGGACCGCAGCGTTGAGCAGGAGCCAGATGAGGGTGAAAAAGCGCGACCGCGGATTGACGAAAGTCTCGCGCATACTCGCAAGACGCCTGCCGAGGACGATGCGCTGGCCAGTCTCGGGATGCTGCGCGTAGAGAATAGGCTGGAAAATGAAGCGCACGGCAGCACCGGTCAGCCCCGCCACACCACCGGAAGCGCCGATGAGATAGGCGCCGGAATAAAGCGATGTCGCAGCGAACGCCGCGGCGCCGCCGGCGGCAGAGAGAAGGAAAATCGCGAGCATCGGCCCTGCCCCATAGCGCCGCACCACCGGGCTTGCAAATATGACGAGCCAGGCGACGTTGACGAGCAAATGGTCCCAACCGCCATGAAGAAAGGCATGCGAAAATGGGGTCCAAATCAGCGGGATGGCGACGCTTAAATCCTGGGCGGCGAGGACGATCCGCAGCGGCTGAAACGCGAACCAGAAGTAGAGCTGGGTCTGCCCTTCTTCGTTAAGGACCATGGTTGCAGCGACATGAATCGCTGCCAGAATTCCGACGAGCACCGTAACGGATGCCGGTAACAGGAAGATCGGCTCGCGCGCGGGACGTCCAGAAGAACCGGGCGTTTGGTCTAATTCGCTCATCCACAGTCTCCCAGAGCCCACGGCTCCTTGGCTTACGCTGGTCTTTTCCACATTGGGACACCCGCGTTAACCTTAATTAATGTTTAAGCAGGCAATCGCCCTACCGATTTGCCATTGTCACGACGCGGCAGACGACTCTCACGGCGAGAGGTTGCCTCTCATGACAAAGCGGGTCCGAACCATGCAGATGCCGAGCACCAATACGCTCTATACCTATTGGAACACGATTCGTGGTGCGCGCAGCGCGCCCGACCGTAAGGATATCGATCCGACCCGCATCCGTGAGGCTCTGGCCAATACGTTCATTCTCGAACTCAACGAGGACGACAAGTTTTCCTTCCGCCTTGCCGGCTCGCACCTCTGCACCAGCTATTGCCGCGAATTGAAGGGCCGGTCGTTCTCGGCTCTCTGGCATGATCGCGACCAGGATGCGATGGATACGCTGATCCGCGCCGTGACCGAAGACCACGCCGTTGCGCTCGTCACGTTCCAGGGCACCACTGCCCTTCACACCAAGACCTCGTTCGAACTGATCCTGATGCCGCTCCGTCATAACGGCTCGAGCCACACGCGGATTCTCGGCGCCATGACCGCTCAGGACGAACCCTATTGGCTGGGCGTACAGCCGATCGCCGAGCAGCGGATCACGGGCCTGCGCTTGATCTGGCCGGACGAAATGCCGCGCGAGGAATCTGTGCGCGAAGTCGCCGCCAATGTCGTCAACGATATCGGTTTTGCGCCAGCAGCGCCGATCGGCGCCATGCAGACTACCCTTTATGGCCGCAGCGCACGTCGTTACGCACACCTCGCCGTCATCGATGGTGGGCGCCACTAATCCAACCATGCGTTAACCCAGAATCGGTATCCTGCTTGCATTAGGTGCTGTAGGCAGGAACCGGTAGCGCATGCTTAGTGACGATCTGGATTCTCCCCGCACACTTGCTTTTGGGCAAGAGAACCGCTTTCAACGCGTCAAGGTCTCGATCCTTGGCCGCTATATGCTTGCGGATCGACGCGAATTTCCCTGCCAGGTGTTAGAGATGTCGCCGGGCGATGCTTTCCTCATCGCGCCGGTCTCCGGCGCTGAGGGCGAGCGCATCATCGCCTATCTCGATCATCTCGGCCGCATCGAGGGCACGCTACAATCCCACGCGGACGGCGGATTCACGATGGATATCTCCGCAACGCAGCGCAAGCGCGACAAGATGGCGGCGCAGCTCACCTGGCTCGCCAACAAGGATATCCTCAATCTGCCAGAGGATCGCCGGCACGAACGCGTCGTGCCTGATCTGCGTCACTCGACTGTCGTGCTCGATGACGGTCGGCGCTACAATTGCAAGATCATCGACATTTCGCTCTCGGGTGCTGCCGTCGAGCTCGACGTGCGACCGGCAATGGGCACGCCGATCACAATTGGCCGCATGCGCGCGCGGGTCGTCCGTCACTTCCAGAATGGCGTCGCAGTGGAATTTGCGGCGGCGCAGGAAATGCTCAACGTCGTGCAGCAGAACCTGCGCATGATGAGCTGAGGGTTCACACAGTTCAGAACTGAAAAAGGACGCGCTGGTCGCGTCCTTTTTTATTGGCGTTTGAGGGCGCGACGACAGCGTAAACCAGACGTTACGGGCCTGACTAAAACACGGCTCAAATTCAACTCAAATACGCATAAAAACTGCGCTCTCGTTTTCGGAGCGGGGCAATCGGCGGTCCTTAGCGTGGTCTCCATCAGGAGATCGCATAATGACAATCAATTTCAGGCGCCTCGGCGCCGCGGGGATAGCGGTAGCAGCGCTAGCGGGCTGGGCCCAGCCAAGCGCAGCGCTCGACTTCACCAACGCCGCCTACATCCAGGTTGCGTCCACCAATACGTCTATTCCTGTCGGCCATCTCGATTTTTGCCGCCAGCGCCCCGGCGAGTGCATGCCCAATAGTGTCGTCGAGTCCGCCGTGACTCTGAATGAGACCAATTGGCAGCAGCTCGTATCGATCAACGCGCACTTCAACCAGACCATCATCCCGGTAACCGACCAAGAACTTTATCAGGTCGAAGAATTCTGGACCTATCCGACCAGCGGCTATGGCGACTGCGAGGATTTTGTTCTCGCCAAGCGCCGCGCGCTGATCGAGGCCGGATGGCCGGTGAGCACACTGCTGATTTCCGTCGTGCGCCAGACCGATGGCAGTGGCCATGCCGTGCTGATGGTCCGCACCGATCGCGGCGACCTCGTGCTCGACAATCAGGACGGAGCGATCCGGCTCTGGAATGAGACGCCGTACCAATACCTCAAGCGCCAGACCCAGGCCAATGCCGGTCAGTGGGTCGATATGCTGGACGATCGCACGACCATCGTCGCCGCGAACTAGTACGGCGCTTGAGCTAGAGTTTCCGGGCCCCGCCCATCTGATCCCTGATAGGGGCCTGAAGAACAAAGCCGGCTCTCGCTTAGCGAGGCCGGCTTTGTTGTATTTGAGATTGGCTAGACGTCAGCGAAAGAATGCGACGTAAAAGCTCATAAAGAAAAGACCGGTGACGAAAGCCCATGTAAAGGCGACGAGCGCACCGATAAGAGCCGAAGTCATGGACAGAGTGCTGTCGTCTTCATGCTGCCAGCCCATATGCAGCATGATGTAAGGACCGCAGATAATGCTCATCGCAAGGTGACCAACCGCGCCCCACAGGCTTCGGCCATCGAGCCTCAGCATGGCCTGCTGTCGGGCGACGCCCTGGTATAAATGCGTACCCGCTGCAGCAATGGAAAGCCCCACGCCCATGATGAAGGCCGCAAGAAGTAGTTCGCGCGTCATCAAAGCCTCCTCAGCCGCCGACCCTCGGCAGAACCAAACTTAACGCTTTGGTAACCATATTGCGGCTGAAGTGAAGTGTCACCTCCGCTTCCGAAAACTGGTTAATACCGGTCATGTCCGCGACATCCCATTCGAACACGGCTCAAGGCCAGATTTCAGGCCTGATGCAAAACCTGGCCGGGATCGCGCTCGGCGTATTGCTGCTGGCTGTCGGCGCGGCCTATCTCGTCGATCAGACAAGCCGACCCGGCGCACGGACGGCCGCTTCGCTGGGCGATGGCAATGCCATCGTGCAGACCGTGGGTGGCCGTGAACTAACGATTCCCCAGAACTGGTTTCGCTTTGGCGAGCAGATGCAGACCGGCTTTGTCAGCCAGGTCGATCTATCAGTTCATCTGGCGTCTGGCGTCGTCGATGTGACGCTGGTGCCTCGATCGCGGGCGCGCGCGAGCAGTGAATTGCTCGACAGCGTCTACGTGCATCAATTTGCCAAGGGCACACTTAGTGGCGTGCCGGGGCTCATTGGCCAGACGCTCGGGGGAAGTGGATATGCCGGCGAGGTGCTGTGGTATGACGCGCTGGCTGCTCAGCCATTCGTCGCCAAGTGCATTGCGCCGGTGGAAGTGGATGCCGCAAGTCGCTGCGTGCGTACGGCGCAACTGACATCGGGATTGGCGGCGATCTATAGCTTCGACGCCACCATGCTCACCGACTGGCGAGACTTCGATGCGCAGATGGGGCAGTGGTTACAGAAAATCGGCGCCAACTAGGGCGCCGATCTCAATTCTATTCGATATCGTCGAGATCGATATCGAGGATCGACATCGAGAACATGTAGGACTTGTCGCCGTCTTCATCATCGAGATGGATGAGACCGATCGACTCGTCGCCGATGAACACCTCGACGGAATCGTTGAGCTTGGCGCGCGGACGCACGTCGATGTTCTTGTTGTTGAATTTCTGTTGCAGGAATTTCTGCAGCTTGATGATCTCGGGATGGTTCACGGCAATCGTCCTGCTGTTGGGTTGGCGCGCAATCTAGTGACTGAGCGGATGCTGACAACCCCTGCCCCAGCCATTTTAGCGGTAACAACGCTTGGCAAAGGCTTGCCGTCGCTTACGGGTTCTCGTGAACCAGCACCATCTGGTCCATGATCAATGCGGGTTGTGCACAACCGGCTTCACCAATGACCTTGGCCGGAACGCCCGCGACAGTGGTCCGGGGCGGCACTTCCTTGAGAACCACCGACCCCGCGCCGATGCGCGAGCAATCGCCGACCTGGATATTGCCGAGCACCTTGGCACCGGCGCCAATCAGTACACCATTGCCAATTTTCGGGTGACGGTCCTGGTCGGCCTTGCCGGTGCCGCCAAGCGTAACGTTCTGGAGCATCGAGACATTGTCGCCGATGACTGCGGTTTCGCCGATGACGAGGCCGGTGCCATGATCAAGCATGATGCCCTTGCCCATGACGACTGCGGGATTGATATCGACTTGGAAGACCTGACTAGCGCGGCTCTGAAGGTAGAGCGCAAAATCGCGGCGTCCAGCTTTTAGGAGAGCATGCGCAAAGCGATGGGTCTGGATGGCCTGATAGCCCTTGAAATAGAGCAAGGGCTCGATAGCCCTGTGGCAGGCCGGATCGCGTTCGAGCGTGGCCGCGAGATCGACCCGTGCAGATTCGCCGATGGCCGGAACGTCGCGGAGAATTTCAAGAAAGGTCTGACGGATGATGTCGGCCGAGACGTCTTCGTGATCGAGCCGCGCAGCAAGGCGCTGCGCCAAGGCTTCTTCGAAGGTCTCGTGATTGAGAACAGTCGTCAGCGCCATCTTGCCCAGCGCAGGATCGGTGTCCAGAATCTGGCGCGCGCCAGCGCGAACCGCCTCCCAAACGGGATCGACCGATTTGATCTGTGCCGACTTCTGGACGTTGACGCTCATGGGCCGAGCTCCGCTTTATCGAGAAATACCGATATAAAGCATCTGGTTGCTCAATACAAAGGCCAGGCGCATGGATTGGTTCACGCTTTTATCGCAGGAGGAAAAGTCCTCCCCAGAAATTCGAGCGCTGCTGCCTTGAATTTGGTGTCTCCCGTAGCGCGCATGTGATCGCGCCGCGGGATCACGAATGCTTCGCCCTGCGGAAGAAGTTCGGCCAGCGGCTCGGGTGGGCCAGCCATTTCGTCGGCTTCGCCAACTGCGACGAGGACCGGAACCTCGATTCGGCGGACATCGGCGCGGGCCATCGGCTGCCGGGACGTTTCCATACAGGCAGCCAAAGCCTCGCGATCAGACCCCGTGTGATCGGCAAAGATACGGAATTGGCGGGCAGTTGGGTGGGTCAGGTCTGTGAGGCTTGGTGCACGGAGCCCCGAGATGATGTCGTTTCCGTCCGTGAGGCCATTGATCAGGTTCATGCCCATCCCGCCGAAAATGGCTGCAGCCACCCGTTCGGGATGATCATAGGCGAGAAAGGCGGCAACGCGGGCGCCCATGGAATAACCGAGAACCGCGACGCGCTGTTCACCAAGGTGGTCGAGCAGCGCCAAACTATCCTCGACCATTCGCTCAGGAAAATAGGCATCGGGATCGTGCGGCTTGTCTGACTTTCCATGGCCGCGGTGATCGAAGGTGATGGCCCTATAGCCCGCGCCGACGAGCGTATCGACCCAGCCTGTCTCGATCCAGTTAACGCGCCCGCTTGAGGCGAAGCCATGAATGCAAAGGACTGCAGGGCCTTCGCCGGCTATTTCATAAGCGAGGGAATAACCACCGGATTGGAACATGGGCATGGGGAGGCTCCTTTGCGCGACGTCTTATCGCGTGCGACCCAGCCGTGCCACCCTGACGAGTGCGACAACGAGGTGAGCACTGGCCCTTTTCTTCGGGTCGCGGCTTGGCTATGGTCCGCCATAACAAATCGGCCCTATAGGTTAGACCATGGCTCACGGCACCACCCCGCACTTTCACAACACCGATGGCCTGCGCAGCATCGAGGTTGGGTCCAAGGAATTCCAGTGCATCGGCGCCCTGCCCCCGTTTGATCATCCGCATGTCTTTCTCGACATGGGCAAGGACACCGAAATCGTCTGCCCCTATTGCTCGACGCTCTATATCTACAAATCCGAGCTGGGCGAGGGTCAGTCGAACCCTGCTTCCGCGATCTTCAAGGCCAAGGCCGCCTGAGTTAGACCATGCCCGGCACGGGCCGTAGTTACATCATAGCCGGGGCCGGAATTTCCGGCCTCACACTGGCGCTGACGCTTGCCAAATTCGGCGCGACAGTCGTCGTGCTGGAGCGCAATAGCGGCATTCAAGAGGCCGGTGCTGGCCTACAGATCAGTCCCAATGCGCGGCGCATCCTTGACCGGCTGGGACTTTCCGAGACGCTCTCGACGATTGGCCTCGTCCCCCAAGCGCTCGACACCTATAGGCCTGGCGAGACCAAGCCGTTTTTTTCCATGGAACTTGGCGCGCTCATGGAAGAGCGCTTCGGCGCGCCATATTCAGTGATGCATCGAGCCGACCTCGCCGAGGCGCTCTATAAGGCGACACGGCGGTTCGCCAATATCGACATCATGTTCGGCGTTCGCAGCTGGGATATTGCCTCCCACGCCCGCGGAGTGACTGTCGCGATCGATGACGACAGCGGACAGTCGCGAACGACGCGAGCCAGTGCCTTTATCGGAGCCGATGGGGTGCACTCTGCAACTCGGCGGCAGTTTCTCGGCGGACCCGAGGCCCAGTTCGGCGGGAGAGTTGCGTGGCGTACGCTGGTTCCTGCCGAGGCCGCGCAGGGGCTGATCGCGATGGATCGGGTCTCGGTATTCTTTGGCGGCGGACATCATCTCGTTTGCTATCCGCTGCCGCATCGCGGTCAGATCAATCTCGCGCTTTTTCTGCCGGGCCAAGCCAAGGATAACCCAAAGGTGCCAATGCTCAAGGGCAAGGCGACGTTTGGAGCGCTGGTGGCTGCTGCGGGAGAAACCTGGACACCATGGCCGCTTTTTACCGTCAAGACGTCGACATGGTACCGCGACAACGTCGGGATCCTTGGGGATGCAGCACACGCCATGGTGCCGTTTCAGGCGCAAGGCGCAGCCATGGGTATCGAGGATGCGGCAACGCTTGGGCCGTTGCTCGTGGATTGCGCAGAACCGGAAACCGCATTCGCGCGTTACGCGACAGCGCGGCAGGCTCGCGTTGAGCGTGTGGCAAAACTTTCGGCCAGCAATGGCCGTATATTTCATATGAAATGGCCGATGTCCGCAGCGCGCGACGCGGTTATGCGGGCACAGGGGCCGCGGGGGCATCTCAACCGCTTGGGATGGATTTATAGCCACGATGTGGCGCCACCGGCAGGCATGCCAGAGCGGTAATGCCTTGCCTTGCACGGCGCCGCTGTGGCAATGCCCTAAGAGACTTTGGGCTGGTTGAAAGGGAACGGAACTCCGCATGCAAGCTGCGACACGCTCCCGACTGGCCCTTGCCTGCATACTGACCACAGTGCTGATCGACATGATCGGCGTGGGTATTATCGTACCGGTACTGCCCGAACTGTTGGAAGAACTGACGGGCGGCAGCGTTGCCAATGCGGCTGTCATCGGCGGCTATCTGGTTTTCGCCTATGCCTTGATGCAGTTCGTGTTTTCGCCGGTCTTGGGAAATCTCTCAGATCGGTTCGGGCGGCGACCGATTCTCCTCGCGTCGCTTCTTGGGCTCACCTTCGACTATCTCATGATGTCGATCGCACCCTTCGTTTGGTACCTTTTCATCGGACGCATCATCGCCGGCATCGCGGGCGCGGCTCTGGCGACGGCGACGGCCTATATGGCCGACATTACGCCTCCCCATAAACGCACGCACCGTTTTGGGCTTATCGGCGCAGCCTTCGGGTTGGGCTTTATCATCGGGCCGGTGATTGGCGGCGAATTGGGCGAACTCGGGCCGCGCGTACCGTTCTACGCGGCCGCAGGTTTGGCTTTCGCCAATTTCCTTTTCGGGCTTCTGGTTCTGCCCGAAAGCCTGCCAAAGGCCAATCGCCGCAAGTTCAATATCAAGCGGGCCAATCCGCTGGGTGCCGTGGTTGCGCTGCGGCGCTATCCCTCGGTGCTGTGGCTCCTTGGCGTGCTGTTTTTCCTACAGCTTGCGACGCAGGCACTGCCGACGATCTTCAGCTATTTCACGGTCGAGGTATTCAATTTCACCTCCTCAACGATCGGCCGAACGCTGGGGGCTTTCGGCATCGGCTTTGCGTTCAGCCAGGCGGTTTTGACGGGCCCCTTATCGAAGGGCATCGGCGAGCCCGCCGTGGCCATTGTCGGGCTCATGGCGGCGGCAGCCGCCTTTGCGGGCATCGCCTTTTCGACCGATGTGTACCACCTCTATCTGTTCATCGCCGTTGGCACGGTCAGCGGCCTTGCGCCGCCTGCGATCAATGGCCTCCTGTCGCGACAGGTGCCGGACAACAGCCAGGGCGAGTTGCAGGGCGCTGTGAATGCTGCAAGCTCGCTGGCGACGATCATTGGCCCCTTGGCGGCGACGCAGATCTTTTCCTACTACTCGGACTCTTCGGGCACGGGGCATTACTTCCCTGGCGCGCCATTCATCGCCTGCGGCATCGCCGTCGTTATCGCGCTCTTGATTTTCGCAGTCGCAGCCTGGCGCTTCGAACTTTCGCATCGACCGAGCATCGCCAACAATCCACACGTGCCCGACTTGCCGCCACCGGGTCAGCTGCGTGTTGCGCCAATCGATGACGATGATGACATCAATCCGCGCCGCCGCTGAGACTGACCGCGAAGCGATTTTGAAGATCATCGCGCCGGTTTTGCGCGCTGGCGAAACCTATGCCATCGACAGCGACCTGAGCGAAGTTGCCATGCTCGACTATTGGTTCCTGCCGGCGCACGAGGTTTTCGTGGCAGTGGATGATGGTGAGATTGTCGGGACCTACTACTTGATGGCCAATCAGCGCGGCGGCGGGCAGCACGTGGCCAATTGCGGCTACATGGTTTCGCCAAAAGCACAAGGACGAGGCCTGGCGCAGGCCATGTGTGAGCATTCCCAGGAGATCGCGAAAGCGCGGCGCTTTTTGGCGATGCAATTCAACCATGTCGTATCGACCAACACGCGCGCCGTGGCTCTATGGCAGCGGCTGGGTTTCGACATCGTCGGCACGTTGCCCAAGGCATTTCGTCACCCGGTGCATGGGCTGGTGGATAGCTACGTGATGTTCAAGACCTTCTGAACCGCAGAGCTGCCTAAAGCGTAGATCCTCCATGGCCATTCTCCGTTTCATCCTCGGCGACCAACTCTCGCGCAATCTTGCGACGCTTCGCGATATCGATCGCGAGCACGACGTGGTGCTAATGGCGGAGGTCGGCAGCGAATCGACTGTCGTCGGTTTCCACAAGCAAAAGCTCGCCTTCATCTATTCGGCCATGCGGCACTTCGCAGATGAGCTTCGGAGTGAAGGCATTCGCGTTGACTACGTGTCGCTGACCGATCCGGATAATACGCAGAACCTCGAAGGCGAGTTAAGGCGGGCGTTGCAGCGGCACGCCGTCGACGGCGTGGTCGTCACTGAGCCTGGCGCATGGCGCGTCAAGGATATGATGTCGGGCTGGGAAGAGCGGCTCGGCGTAGCCGTCGACGTCCGGGAAGACGACCGCTTCATCTGCAGTCATGCGCGGTTTGCAGCCTGGGCGGAGGGGCGGAAGAGCTTTCGCATGGAATATTTCTATCGCGAGATGCGACGCGAAACCGGCCTTCTCATGGAGAGCGGAGGGCCGATCGGTGGACAATGGAATTTTGATGCAGAGAACCGACAGGCATTGCCGGATGACTACCAGCCACCGGAGCGATTGCGGTTCAAACCTGATGAAACCACGCGCGCTGTGCTCGATCTGGTGGCTACGAGATACGACAAGAACTTCGGCGATCTCGAGCCCTTTGCATGGGCAGTGACGCGCGATGGCGCTCTGGAGGCGCTGGATCATTTCATCGAGCATTGCCTGCCCGACTTCGGCACCTATCAAGATGCCATGAAATCAGGCGAACCGTTTCTCAACCACGGCCTGATTTCGCCCTATCTCAATGTCGGTCTGCTCGACCCGCTGGAGGTATGCCGAGCGGCGGAACGGGCTTACCTCGAGGGCGACGTCCCGCTCAACGCAGCGGAGGGGTTCATAAGGCAAATCATTGGCTGGCGCGAATATGTGCGCGGAATCTATTGGCTGAAAATGCCGGACTATGCAGGGACGAACCATCTTGAGGCCAAACGCGACCTACCCTGGTTCTACTGGTCGGGCAAGACGCAGATGAACTGCCTTGCCAACGCGATCGGCGACACGCAACGGCATGCCTATGCCCATCATATCCAGCGCCTGATGGTGACTGGCAATTTTGCGCTATTGTCAGGGATCGAGCCGCGGCAGATCGAAGCCTGGTATCTGGCCGTCTATATAGACGCCTTCGATTGGGTAGAGCTGCCGAACACGCATGGCATGGTGATGTTTGCCGATGGCGGGCTCCTGGCCTCAAAGCCCTATGCGGCCTCAGGCGCCTATATCAACCGGATGTCGGACTACTGCAGCGGTTGCGTCTACAGCCCTGCGACGAAGGACGGCGAAAAGGCCTGTCCGATCACCCTGCTCTACTGGAATTTTCTGATGGAGAACCGTCAAAAGCTGCAGGGAAATCGACGGATGCTGATGCCCTACCGAAACTTGGATCGTATGGATGCTGCACAGCGGAAGAGCATTCAGGCACGAGCGACTGCGTTTTTAGATGGATTGTCTGCGACTGAAGACGAGCCAGAACAGCCGCAGTTACTGTTGGATTTGTAGGGCCTATAGCCCTGAAAATCTAGCCACCCAGCCTAGGCGTTTCGCGCAGCCTGTTTGAGAATACGACGGGCCAGTGCGTGATAGACGCCTTCACGGCAAACCAATTTGGAACAGAACGTGGCGACGAGAGCACCCAACATGACAGGGAAAATCAGAGCATGATTGCCCGTCATTTCGGTGACAATGACAAAGGCCGTGATGGGTGCCTGCAGAACAGCTGCCAGGTAAGCCGCCATGCACACGATCGTCAGCGCCGCAATCGGCAGCGGGATTATTGGTGTGACCATCTCCGCAATACCTGCGCCCACGGCAAGTGACGGCGAGAAGATGCCGCCCGGAATGCCGCTGATCGACGACAGGAGCGTTGCGAGCAATTTAAGCGGCGCAAAGCCTGTGGGCGCGCCCTCGCCTGCCATAATGGCCTTCGCCTGCTCGGAGCTGGTGCCGAAGATCGAGCCATCTGTCAGGAGGCCGCAGATGGCGACGCCGAGGCCGCACAGGACAGCGAACAGCACCGGATGAGATTTGATCAGCGTCCCAATCCTACCCGGCAGTCCGTATGAGAAGGCGATCAGGCCGCGACTGAATAGTCCGCCGGCAAAACCACAGATCGCAGCAACTGGGAGCACCCAGATCCACTGCTGGATATGGCCGAGCGTCATGAGCGATCGACCAAAATACGTATAGTCGCCCACAATCGCGAGCGGGACCAAGCCTGCAACGATGACTGTGCCAAGCACGAGGCCGCTTGTGCGCAACTCGAACGAACGGCCCATCTCCTCTATGCCGAACACAATTCCAGCAAGTGGTGCGTTGAAGGCAGCAGCAACGCCCGCAGCGGCGCCGGCAAGCAAAAGACCCGGCTGGCGATGCGGCGCAAAACGGCCGAGCCAGAACATTATGGAGGCGCCGACCTGCACCGTCGGTCCCTCGCGCCCCGCGGATGCACCGACGAGCAGCCCACCGGAGAGAAGCAACATCTTGGCGGCCGCCAGCTTCGGTGACACCAATTTTGTTTTGCTCTGCTGATCCTTCAGCTGCCGCGCCGCAATGACCTGCGGAATGCCGCTACCCTGCGCGCCATCAAAATAGCGACCCGTGACCCAAGCGAGAAAACCGAACCCCAATGGCGTCACCAGCAAGGGCATATAGGGCCATTGCCTCTGCGCGGACATAAAAAGCGCCATGGCGAAATCGGCGCCATAAGCGAGCGCGAGGGCGGCAACGCCGACGACAATTCCGCCGACCACAAACAGTGCTCGGCGCCGCAAACGCGGCAACCAAATGCGGTTCACACGGAGATTCAGTGCTCGGCGGAAAGAGCGCTGGGTCATGACTAGCTTCTGAAATGATTGAGCCGGAGACTAGCCCCGGCTCATGACGTCGAGAAAATGCGGCGCTTACTTGCCGAGCGTCGAAGGCCAGGTGCCGTGAAGATCGGAGCCGCGGCCTTCGATTTCGAAGCCGTGGGCGCCGAAGAAGTCCCGCTGGCCCTGGATCAGGTTGGCGGTGCCCTTGGCCTGACGATAGCTGTCAAAGTAGCTGAGCGCAGCCGAGAGACAGATCATCGGGAATTCGCCGATGGCGGCAGCGGCAACGACCTTGCGCAGGCTCGGGTGGGCGTCCTTCATGATCTCGACGAAGTCGGGCACGACGAGCAGATTGGTTGCTTCACCCTTGGCATAGGCCGAGGACATCTGATCGAGGAAGCGCGAGCGGATGATGCAGCCGGCGCGCCAGATCTTGGCGATCGTGGCGAGCGGCAGGGCCCAGCCATTTTCTTCCGAAGCCTTGGCAATCACGGCAAAGCCCTGGGCATAAGACACGATCTTGCCGGCGAGGAGCGCCTTTTCGAGATCGGCGAGGGTGACGTCGGTCTTGGCACGGTTAGGCTTGCCATAGATGCCTTCGGCGGCGACGCGTTCAGCCTTGCGCGACGAGATCGAGCGGGCAGCGACAGCGCCTTCGATGGCGGTAGCGGGAACGCCCATCTGCTGCGCGGCGATGGCAGACCAAACGCCAGTGCCCTTCTGGCCAGCCTTGTCGAGGATCAGATCGACCAGCGGCTTGTTTGTGTCGGGGTCGACAGCGTCGAGCACGTGACCGGTGATTTCGATCAGGTAGGAATTGAGCGGACCCTTGTTCCATTCCTTGAAGACATCGGCGCAAGCCTTTGCATCCATGCCCAAACCATCGCGCATGACGCCATAGACTTCGGCGATCATCTGCATGTCGCCATATTCGATGCCGTTGTGGATGGTCTTGACGAAATGGCCGGCACCACCTTCACCGAGATAGGCGCAGCAGCTTTCGCCATCAAACTTGGCAGCAATCGCGGTGAGCACAGGCTCGGCATTGTGCCACTGTTCCTTGGAGCCGCCGACCATGATCGAGGGGCCATGGCGGGCGCCTTCTTCACCGCCGGAAACGCCGACGCCGAGATAACCGATGCCCTTGGGACCGAGGTAGTCGAAGCGGCGCTGGGTGTCGGTGAAAAGCGAATTGCCGCATTCGATGATGGCGTCGCCCTTTTCAAGGTGCGGCAAGAGCTGTTCGATCATTTCATCGACCGGCTTGCCGGCCTTGACCATGATGATGATGGAACGCGGGGCCTTTACGGCCTGAACGAACTCGGCGAGGTCATACTTGGCCGTGACCTTGCCATCGAGACCTTCCTTCTTCGCTTCTTCGACGAACTCGTCGATGCGGCCGGGAGACCGATTATGGACGGCGATGGAATAGCCTTTTTCCGCGATGTTGAGCGCGAGGTTGGAACCCATCACCGCCAAGCCGATCAGGCCGATATCTGCATTCGCCATGAAGCTGTCCTTCCGAAGTCTTCGTCGCCGTCAAAATGTCGTGCGCCATGCGCGTGGTGCATAGCATGCGGGGGCGACAATGACCACAAAGTGGGTTCGCTGGAAAGGGCGATGGCGGCAATATTCGACCAATTCGCCATGCTTGTATGGAAGCCCCTATGCGCGTCTTGCCTCATAGCGCTTTGGATGGGTAGAAGCGTCGAGACAGAAGGATTTCAAGATGGGTCAGCGCTCGCCATTCGATCTCTCCGGCCAGCGCGCCCTCGTGACTGGCTCCAGCCGCGGCCTCGGCTTTGCTATGGCCAAGGCGCTCGCTGCGTCCGGTGCGGATATCGTCCTGAATGGACGCGATACTGTGGCACTTGGGGCTGCTGCCGCCGATCTCTCCGAAAGTGGCGTCGAGGTCAAAGCGCTGGCTTTTGACGTGGCGAGCGAGGATAGCGTTGCGGAAGCAATGGATTACTGCGACCGCGAGATCGGACCGATCGACATCCTCGTCAACAACGCCGGCACAATGGTTGGCGGCGCGCTCGAAGACTACCCGCTTGATCGTTTTGAAGCCTTGCTGTCGGCCAATCTTGTCTCTGCCCTGTGCGTAGCGCAGGTCGTTGGCAAGAGCATGCTGGCGCGGGGTCGGGGCAAGATCATCAATATCTGCTCAACGCGGGCCGATCGCCCCCTGCCTGGCAACGGGCCTTATGCGGCGACCAAGGCCGCGCTAGTGAACCTGACCCGCGCCATGGCGCTGGAATGGGCGCCGCGCGGTCTGCATGTCAACGGTATAGCGCCAGGATTCTTTGCGACCGAAATGAACGCTGCGCGCATGGCTGATCCGGAATTTCAATCATTCATGTCGCGCGTTTCACCAATGGGGCGCTGGGGCGAGCCGGATGAACTCGGCGGCGCCGTTGTCTTTCTTGCCTCGGCGGCATCCAGTTTCGTCAATGGGCACATACTTTACGTCGATGGAGGCCACAGTGCAGCAGTCTGAACCCGCCCGCATCATTATCGTCATGGGCGTCAGTTCCTCGGGCAAGTCTACCGTTGGCGCTGCGCTAGGGCGTGCCCTGCATGCGCCGTTTCTCGATGGCGACAAATATCATCCCGAAGCCAATGTCGAAAAAATGCGCGCCGGCATTCCGCTTACCGATGAGGACCGCTGGCCTTGGCTCGAAGCCTTGGCGGCAGCATTGAAAGATGCCGCGGACCAAAAAAAGGGCATTGCTGTCGGGGCGTGCTCGGCCCTCCGGAGGGCCTATCGCGATTTCATCACCGAGAAAGCCGGCGAGCCCGTGTGCTTCGTTTATCTAGACGGCAGCCGCGAGGTGATTGGCGAGCGCATGGCCAAGCGCAATCACGATTATATGCCGACAAGTCTTCTCGACAGCCAGTTCGCGACATTGGAAGTGCCGAATCCGGAGACGGAAAACGTCATCGTGGTGCCGGTGACGGATCCGGTAAACCGGATCGTGACGACGGTGACCGGCCAACTCGATCACCTCAAGAGCTTCAAGCGCTGGCAGTAGCTTTTCGGGTGAAACGGCCCTGCCCATACGCAACCAGCGCCGCAGCACCGACGACCAGAAGCGCGCCGAGAAGCGCGATTGGTACGGGAACGATTCCGAGTAGTATCAGGTCGAAGCCGAAGGCCCAGATGATGCCGGTATATTCATAGGGCGCGAGGACGGAAACCGGAGCGCGGGCAACTGATTCCATCAGTAGTACGTGGCCGAGGCCGCCAAGAAGACCAGCGCTGACGAGTAGCCAGAATTGGACTTGGGTCAGGTCCGCCCACCCCATCACAGCAGAAGAAAGTCCGGCAGCCGAGCAGATCAGCGCAAACGAGAGTGCGATGCTGGCAGGCGGCTCGGTGCGCGTCAGGTCCTTGACCTGGACACGTGACAGCGCGTTGGTAGCGGCCATGGCAACGCCTGCACCCACGCCGATCAAGGTTCCTTCGCGCAGTTCGCTACCGACGAGAGACGGGTACAGCATAAGCACGATGCCGGCGAAGCCGAGCACGACGCCAAAGAAGATCGTGGCGCCAGGCCGTTCGCGCAGAAAGATCATGGCGGCAGCGATCGAGAGGATCGGCGCGAGATAGGTCAGCGCCGTGGCAAGGCCCACCGAAAGGTAGCGCAGCGAAACGAAGGAAAAGAACATGACCGCGCAGCCAAGGAGGCCGCGGACCAGATGCTTGTGCGGATACCGGGTGCGGATGGATTGGCCGAGTTCACGCCGGACGGTGAGATAGATCAGCGTCGGCAAGAGGGCGACGAAGCTACGCCAGAAGATAATCTGGCCTGTCGATACGCCATCCGCGGCAACGGCGTGCACAGCGGTCGACATGCCCGACATGACGGCAAGGCCGCCCGTCGAAAGCCAAAGGGCGGCCGCGATATTCTGCTTGGGCATGGGTGGGGGTCACAGGAGGGAAAGTTTCGCCCTTGGTAGTGTTCCCCACCCTGCCCTGCAAGCACGGATTACTGCGCGGCGTAACCGCCATCGACCAGATGATAGGAACCGGTGATAAAGGATGCCTCATCGGACAGGAGGAACAGCGTCAGCGCCGCGACCTCACCGGACTGACCGAGACGCCCGACCGGATGCAGCGCACGGAGGCCGTTCAGGGTATCGGACGGCGTGGCGGAGCCGAGGAGCGGGGTTTCGATAAAGCCCGGACCGACGGCAGTCACGCGGATACCCTCCTTGGCATAGTCGATGGCGGCCGCCTTGGTCAGCCCTACCACACCGTGCTTGGCCGAGACATAGGCCGGAGCGCTGGCAAAACCATTCGTGCCGAGGATCGATGCCATGTTGACGATCGCGCCACCGCCGTTCTTGAGCATGGCAGCGATCTCGTACTTCATCGAATAAAAGACGGAGTTGAGGTTGACGTCGATGACCTTGTGCCAATCGTCAAAGGTGTAGTCGCCGGCCTTGGCTGCCTTGCCACCAATGCCGGCATTGTTCACGGCAACGTCGAGCCTGCCATAGGTGTCGACGGCGAACTGTACGGCCTTCTCGACCTGGTCGATCTTGCTGACGTCAACCGCGACGGCTGCGGCTTCGCCACCGGCAGCCTTGACGGCGTCCACGGCAGCCTGGGCGGCATCGAGCTTGAGATCGGCAACAACTACCTTGGCACCGCGCGCCGCCAACTGCTTGACGACCGCTTCACCGATGCCGGAAGCGCCACCTGTGACGAACGCGACCTTGCCTGAAAAATCCTGTGCCATAACAATCTCCTTTATATCCCTTGGAGATATGCGCTTTGGCCGCTGGTGCAACAGCGTGTGCGACGAAGTCCGGTGAACGGATTGTTCAATCGCGACACGAACTTATTGCGGCACACCGGGCGTGCGCGAAAGGCTCGCATTGGCGTATCGATCGTCGTCGGTGACCTCCCGCCCTATCCAATCGGGTATGGCGACCTCATCACGTTCGGATGACATTTCAACCTCAGCAAGAACCAGCCCCTCATGCAGCCCTTCGAAGACGTCGATCTCCCAGACATGATTGCCGAACGGTGCTTTGTGGCGGCGCTTCTCGACGATATTGGGAGAAGAAAGAGCCATCATTTCCCGCGCGTCAGCGAGCGGCACCTCATATTCGAATTCTGGGCGGGTAAGGCCGATTGCTTTACCCTTAAGGGTCAGTACGGCGCGAGTATCATCGAAGATACGTATGCGAACCGTGGCCTTGGCGCTGGTCGAAAGATAGCCCTGCTGCAGGCGTGCGGAACTCGTCACTGCGCTCTTCCACGCATCGCTCTTGAGCAGGAATTTACGTTCGATTTCCTCGGCCAATTCAGATGTCCTTGGGTAATAATTTCCAGAATTTGCCGAGCCGGGCGGTTAGCGCAGCACAGTTTTCAACGCAGAGTTCTCGCCCAAGCGGGATCGCTTTTTCGGCCAATGCTTGTTGTTGGCCCGCAAGGCCCTCGCGCAGCATGGCATCAAGTGGGCCGGCTCTTTGCGAGAGAAAATCGGCGAGAACCGCGATGTTGTGATGGTCACCGAGCAGATCGCCAAGCGTGTCGAGATGCGCCTTGCGTGCAGCAAGGATATGCGGTGCGGATTTGCTCAAGAGGCCAATGTGAAACCAGTGACCTTTCGACTGCTTGCGCCATTCGTGAAAATCGACTGGATCATGGGACTTCGCGGCCTTTTTCATCCGCTTCTGCATGTCGCTGTAGGTATCGCCCAGGCCCGATCGGAACAGTTGAAAACCGTCACCGCTGAGTGACCAATCGGGCACGCGGCCAACCGCGTTCTGCATGGCGAGCGCAAAGTCTGCGAGAAGCTGCGACTGGTTTTGTTCGGCTTTCACCTCGTCCAGATGGGACGTCAGCAGCGCCCGAAGATCTCGCTTCCGCTCTTCAGGGAAACCAGCCGCCCATGGGTCTTGCATGGCGGCATCGAATGTTTCGACAATGACGGCAGCATCGCGGGAAACTGAAAGCGCGCTTGCGGCATCGCGGAATGCCGCGTTTTCGGCCTCGAATTCTTTGAAATTAGGTCGGACGAGGCGTATCAGACCGCGGATCTTCTTGCAGCGACGACGGAGGCCATGAACGGTCTTGTCGAAGTCCTTGTAGGCTTCGGCCAATTCAAGCGCCGACGTGATCTGATCCGACGCGATCTGCCTTACCTGTGCCGGGGTGTCCCTGCGTTGCCTGAATGAAAAGCTCATGCCACTCCTAGAACGCGAACTGCATCTGCCCCGGCGGCGTGCCGAGGCTCACACCTTCCAATGCCAGCATGACGCGCTTGGTTGCCGTGCCGCCCGGCGCAGAAAAGCCTCCCGCCCCACCGCGCGCCGCAAGAACGCGGTGGCAAGGAATGATCAGCGGAATAGGATTTGCGCCCATCGCCTGGCCAACGGCGCGCGAAAGGCCGACATCGCCCAATTGGCGGGCCATGTCGCCATAGGTGGTGGTGGAGCCGCGGGCAACGGTGAGCAGGATGTCGTAGCAGCGACGGTGGAAGGCGGGAATGCCGTCGAGATCGAGCGCGGTTTCCGAAAAATCCACCGCTTCGCCTTCGGCATAGTCTTCGATCCTGTCGAGTACGGCGCTGATGGTGCGCGGCGGATCGGCCGGCTGGGCCCCGATTTCGGCGAGGCGTTTTTCGACAGCAATGGCCTCATTGCCCGGCAGCAGCACCCGCCGCACCCCGCGATCGGTCCAGACAAGAGCAAAGTCGCCGAGGGCGGTTGGAAAGGTGGTGCTGTACATGGGGCAAGCATAGTAGGCTTGGTGAAAAGGGCCAAGCTCTGCTAAAGCCCCGGCATGCCCGGTCCCATGCCCACCCTCCTAGACTATTTTCCGCCCACCGACCCCTATCTCAACGTCCTGCATGTCGATGACGATATTCTGGTGGTCGACAAGCAGAGCGGCTTGTTGAGCGTTCCCGGCAAGGATCCGAGCCTCTGGGATTGCGTCGAACATCGCGCGCGACAGACATGGCCAACCGCCGGCATGTGTCATCGGCTCGACAAGGACACGTCAGGGGTCTTGGTGCTGGCGCTCAACAAGCGCGCGCATGGACGCATCGGCAGCCAGTTCGAACATCGGCAGACGACCAAGAGCTATGTGGCCCGCGTTGCAGGCGTAATTGCCGAAGACAGTGGCGTCATCGACCTGCCTCTCGCGACCGATTGGGAAAACAAACCAAGACAGCGCGTCGATTTCGAGAATGGACGCCACGCCAAAACCGAGTGGCAGGTTTTAGAGCGTGAACCCAATGCAACACGGGTAAAACTGGTGCCACTGACCGGCCGGACGCACCAGTTGCGCGTGCATATGCTCGCCATTGGTCATGTCATCCTCGGCGACGCATTCTATGCCGAGGAGGAAGACTTCAAGGCCGCCGATCGGCTCCAACTGCATGCGGCGGAGCTGGGTTTTACGCATCCAACGCGCGAAGAGTTCATGACCTTCGTGGCGCCAACGCCGTTCTGACCGGTCTTTCAGATCAGTCTTCGAACTTCACTTCGATCCGCTGGAAAATGCTGCCTTCCTTCATGGTGTCGAGCCATTTGCGGAAATCGGCGACATCAGTGAAACCGGCGCGCCTTGCGTCGGCATCCGTTACGTCGTCCGCACTCATGTCGGTGACGGAAAGGATCGAAAGTTGTCCAAGCTTGGTCTTGAGCGTGCCGCCGGTTTTGACGGTCGGACGGTTCCAGCGGCGGAAGATCACATCGACCTTGCCGGCTTTGATGTCTTCGAGAAGTGCGAGTTTGAGCAGCATCAGTCGAGGACCGCCGTGGCAGTGATTTCGATTTTGAGACCCTTGGCGAGCAATTCCTTGACGACCACCGTGGCGCGGACCGGGAATGGCTGCTGAGTAAAAAACTCGCGGTAGACCGCGTTCATGCCAGGGGCATCGGCGCTGTCGACAAGAAAAATCTGCACCATGACGAGGTTGGCAAGCCTGCCGCCAGCGGCATTGAGTGCGATCTGCAGGTTCTCGATACAGCGGCGAGCCTGTGCTTCGATACCGCCCTCGACGATCTCGCCGCTGACCGGATCTTCGGCGATAGCCACGAGCCAGAGATGCTTGCCGGCGCGCACAGCGTCATTGATAGGCGCCGAGGATGGCGCAATGCCGGTTTCGATGCGTTCGATCATCTTCTCTCCGGGGTTGAGAATCGTCAGAGCACAATTGTCTTGCGCATCGCCTTGTGACAAACACGGGCCACCGAGCCAAGCGGGCGTGGTGAAACTGGTAGACACAAGGGACTTAAAATCCCTCGGCTAACGCTGTACGGGTTCGATTCCCGTCGCCCGCACCATCTCATTAACCCGAGCGCTCATGAAACCCTGGATTCATCTCGAAACGGCAAATGTCCCGGGCGACAAGACCCAGCTCAAACTGATGCAGCGGGGCGATGAATTCTCCATCATGCTCGGCACAAATGAGCTGATGAACAGCCGCCTCAGTGGCTCGGAGGAAGCGCTGGCGACACTGAGCGCCGAGCGCGTTGGCAACCGTCCCCAGCCGCGCGTGTTGATCGGCGGTCTTGGCATGGGTTTTACGCTGCGCGCGGCACAGGCGTGCTTTGGGCCAGACAGCGAATTGGTTGTGGCGGAACTGGTCCCTGAGATCATCGCCTGGGCGCGCGGTCCGCTGACGCCAGTTTTCGGCACTTGCCTCGATGACCCGCGGGTTAGAGTGGTCAATGACGACGTGGGTAAGGTCATCGCGGCGCGGAAAGCTGCCTTTGATGCGATCCTGCTCGATGTCGACAATGGGCCGGATGGCGTGAGCCGGGAGCAAAATGACAAACTCTATGGGCTCAAGTCGCTCAGAACGTCGCTGGATGCTTTGCGCCCGGGCGGCGTGCTCGCTGTTTGGTCGGCGCATCCGAGTGAGCCATTCACAAAGCGTTTGGCGACAGCAGGCTTTGCGGTCGAAGAAATAAAAGTGCGCGCGCGCAGCGGTGGTCGCGGCGCGCGGCACGTTATCTGGTTGGGCAAAAAGCCTGGCTGATCAGTCTGTGCCGCCCGAGATCGGAGCGACGTAAGCGACATCAAGATCCCACGGGAAGAAGATCCAGGTGTCCTGACTGACTTCGGTGATGAACGTATCCACCATTTCGCGGCCCTTGGGCTTGGCATAGACAGTGGCAAAATGAGCGCCGGGGAGCATTTCGCGGACAACGCGGGCGGTGTTGCCGGTATCGACGAGATCGTCGACGATCAGGATCTTGCCGCCACCCTTGCAAAGCTCGATGACGGGTTGGCTGATTTCCTTGAGGATCTTGATGCCGGTCTGGTTCTGGTGGTCATAGCTCTTTGCCGCCACAGTCTCGACGGTGCGAATGTTCAATTCGCGCGCCACGATAGCGGCCGGCACGAGCCCCCCACGAGCAATGGCGACGACGGCATCGAATGGGCCGAGGCTGGCGAGGCGCCACGCCAAGGCGCGGCTATCGCGGTGAAACTGGTCCCAGGTGACGGGAAACGACTTCTGGTTGGGATTGCTCAACGCTCAAAACTCCGGGGGCGTGCGGGCCGATTGATCCTTCGTGGGGACCGTCCATATCAAAGCGCGGCCAATCCGCCAATCATTCCGCATCGGGTGGCGCAATACCCGCTTTTTCGTGAGCATCCATTACCATCGCACGCACCTTCTCGGTGGCCTCGTTCAACCGCGCCTCGTCGGACGAGCGCAAGACGAGCTCGGTCATAACGCGGTCTTTGCCCATCTGTGGATAAGAGCCCATCTTCACGTCGGGGTATTCTGCCTGCAGTGCGCCAAGCGGGCCGCCGAGAGTTCCTTCCCCGACTGCCGCTTTGACGGTTTTAGAAAGAACCTTCTTTCCGCCTTCCAGCTTTGGCGCCAATGCCTCGAGCATGGCGCGCATGATGACGGGGACGCCTGCCATGACATGGACATTGCCGATGCGGAAGCCAGGAGCGGCGCTGACGGAATTGACGATGAGATCGGCGCCTTCCGGGATACGCGCCATGCGCAGGCGCGCTTCATTGACCTCGGTGCCAGTCTGGGCCCAGCGGGCTTCGAGCATAGCGCGGGCCTGCGGATTGATTGGCAGCGCCACGCCGAACGCCTTGGCGATGGCGTCGGCGGTGATGTCGTCGTGGGTTGGGCCTATGCCGCCCGTCGTGAAGACGTAGGTATAGCGCTGGCGCAGCGCGTTGACGGCTTCGACGATCGACTCTTCGACGTCGCTGACGACCCGGACTTCGGTGAGGTCGATGCCGAGATCGGTGCAGAAATCGGCGACGGCGCCGATGTTCACGTCCTTGGTGCGGCCGGAGAGGATTTCGTCGCCGATGACGAGGAGACCGGCAGTGACGCGCGCTTGACTGGACATGATTGGACCCGGTGTGTTTGAGCAAAAAGGAATGCCCCTGCCCTAACGCGCCGTCAAGGTTAGAAGCCCTTTCCATTGCGACAGCAACTGACTAGGTTTGGAGCATCTTCCGGAGTCCTGCATGGTTACCTACGTCGAAGCATCCGCCAAACCGCGTCGCACCGCCGGCATCATTCCGATCCACGGGACGGAAGGCTTTGAGGGCATGCGCAAGGCTGGCGCGCTGACGGCACAGGCGCTGGACATCCTGGCAGAATATGTCGAGCCAGGCGTCGACACCGCAAAGCTTGACCAGATCGCCTACGAATTTGGCCGCGATCATGGCGCGGTGCCTGCAACGCTGTTTTACAAGGGCTATCGGCATTCGATCTGCACATCGATCAACCACGTTGTGTGCCACGGCATCCCCGACGAGCGCGGCATGCGCGAGGGCGACATCGTCAATATCGACCTGACCTTTATCGTCGATGGCTGGTATGGCGATTCGAGCCGCATGTATCCCGTCGGGGAAATATCTCGAAAGGCCGAGCGGCTGATCGAAGTGACCTATGCGAGCCTCGAAGCAGGCCTCGCTGCGGCCAAACCCGGCAATACGACGGGCGATATCGGTGCGGCGATCCAGGCTGTCGCCGAGGGCGAGCGCATGAGCGTGGTGCGTGATTTTGTCGGCCATGGTGTGGGCCGGCTATTCCACGATGAGCCGAACATTCTCCATTTCGGAACGCCGGGCACCGGCGTGCCGATCAAGCCGGGCATGATCTTCACCATCGAGCCGATGATCAATCTCGGCAAGCCGCACGTGAAAATTCTCTCTGATGGCTGGACCGCAGTGACACGTGACCGGACGCTGTCGGCGCAGTGCGAGCATTCGATCGGTATCACCGAAACCGGCAACGAGGTGTTTACGCTTTCGCCCGGCGGCCTCTTCAATCCTCTCGCAGCACGGAAGTAACGTTGAGCGACAAACCCGAGACCAAATCCGGTGGACTGGCGGAAGCGCCGATGAAACCGCATTATCTTGGGCATCGCGAGCGAGCACGCGAACGGTTCAATGCCGTGGGCGGGGATGGCCTTGCGGACTACGAACTGCTTGAGCTGCTCCTCCATATCATTTTGCCCCAGCGCGATACCAAGGCGTTGGCAAAGGAACTTCTGGCGCGCTTTGGTTCGATGTCGGAAGTCCTCGGTGCGGCCCCTGCCCGCCTGGCGGAGATCAAGGGGCTTGGGGAAACCTCGATCACCCACCTCAAGGTCATGCAGGCCGTGGCGCAGCGCTATGGGCGCGATCAGATCAATGTCGAAAAGCCAATCCTCTCATCGTGGACGCAGTTGATCGACTACTGCCGCAGCGCCATGGCTTTCGAAAACATCGAACAGTTCCGAGTTCTCTTCCTCGATAAGAAAAACAGGCTAATCGCGGACGAAGTCCAGCAGGTAGGGACGGTCGACCACACGCCGGTCTACCCGCGCGAGGTCATCAAGCGAACGCTTGAATTATCCGCGTCCGCATTGATCCTCGTCCACAATCATCCGTCCGGCGATCCATCGCCTTCGCCTGCGGATGTGAAGATGACGCGCGAGATCGGAGACATCGCCCGGCAGATGGGCATTACGCTCCACGACCACATCATCATCGGTCGATCGGGTCATGCCTCACTGCGCGGGCTGAAACTACTCTGAGGTCTGGGACGCCTGCGGCTTCTTGCCGAAAAGGCGATCGCGGGTCTGATGCGCGGTCCGGATTGCGCTCTTGATGCGTGGATTGGCCTTGGCCTGAGCACGCGCCTTCTGGAACTGTTGGTGCAGCCCAACAGACAGCCGGCCTTTCCAAGTGCGACCGACATAGTGCTGGCGGATCGGGATCTGCACGTTGCACCAATGGCGCTTCTCGTCAGTGAAGCCGGAGCCCATGTCGAACATGGTGAAGCCGCCATCGAACACCGACTGCATGACGCGCAACAGACACTGCTTGCCCGGCGAACCGTTCTGGATCGCCGGATCATCGCTCATCGACGAGATCAAGCAGAACATGCGACTGCCATGAACGATATTGTAGCGCACCGCGACGATATGGCCGTTGAGGCGAAGAACGTGGAGGCGGACATCGAGCCCTGAGCCGGGCTGCATCGCCTTCTGGTAGAAATCGACGAGGTTGTCGCAAACGAAGGTGTCGCGAATGCCCTGCGCCTTGAAGCGGGCGGAGCGCTGGCGGAACATCACCTCTATGGCGGCCTTACCCGTTACCGGATTGGTAACGAGTTCGAACCCAACTTCGCCGAGCGCTGCGAGACGATCGCCTTGCTGACGGTCATGCTTCCGGCGGCTACGGCTGCGCTGGATCTGATCGCACTGTTCCCAGGACGAGAATTCGGAGCGGTAAAGCGTTTCGACCGCGAGGGCGCTACCGAGTTCGTCAAACAACTCGCCAAAGCCCGTGATTTCGGCGGGAATGGCGCGAAGATAGACCGCGTCGGCATCAGGCAGTTCGGCGATCATCGATTGCCAAAGTTGCAGTCGTCCGGCGGAGCCAAGCAGCGTGAGCTTTTCGTAATTTGAAATAGGCGCGTAGCAACCGACCTGGGAGCGCGGGAACCACGTGTAGACCGTAACGCCGAGCTGCCGGCGGCGATGGAGCGGCATCAGCGCGACTGGCTCGCCCTCGATTTCGCCAACGATGAAGGCTTGGTCCTTTTGGGCAATGCCGCGATCAGCGATCCAGAGTTTGATAAAATCAAAGCTCTGCCCGGGCGACTCGACGCTACTCTCGGTCAGAGACCGCCAAACAGCCTCGACATCATCAATATTGCGGGTGAACCGCGCGCTGACGCGCACGCCGAGACGCGGCGCTGCTTCGGCTCTTTGCTCGAGCGCATCGCTTTCAATAGCGAGTGCCCGAAGTAATGGTTGGCTGTTGATGTGTGCCGTACCCATATTCCCCGCCCCAATAGCGCCGCAAGCATTGCGGCACGCGAGTAAACCGAGGCTGAAGATCGCTCAGAAATTGTTCTGGGACTTTCAGAAAATTTGAGAGGGTTAAGAAAGTCCTGCTCAGCCGAAGGTCGACAGCACTGGAAAAGTCTCGAGGAACCAGAACGATATGCGGGTAAAATTGCCCGTAAGAAACAACACGCCGGTGACCACCAGCAGGCCGCCCATCACTTTCTCGACGGTGTGAAGATGCCGCTTGAAGGAATGGAAGAACGTCAGGAACGGGCCGATGGCAATGCCCGCGAGGAAGAATGGGATGCCGAGGCCAAGCGAATAAAGCCCGAGCAACGAAGCGCCTTCCCAGGCTGTATCGCGGCTGGCGGCAACTGAGAGGATGGCAGCGAGCACGGGTCCGATGCACGGGGTCCAGCCGATAGCAAAGGCGAGGCCGAGCAGGAAGCCACCACCCGGACCTGACGCTACGCCGGGACCATTGTGCCGCAACTGGCGGTCGAGAAAGGCCAGGCGATAAACGCCGAGGAAATGGAGTCCCATGGCGATGATGACGATGCCGGCAACGGGGGTCAGGATGGGCAGGAGCTGCCGGAAAACCTGGCCGAACGCTGTTGCGGTTGCACCAAGGGTGATGAAAACAACCGAAAAGCCGAGGATGAAAAAGAGCGAGGTGATCGCGACCTTGAGGGTCAGCTTGCCCGCACCCGTATCAACGTCGTCGCGAAGCTGGTCGAAACTCGCGCCGCTCATATAGGTCAGATAGGGCGGAACCAGCGGCAGGACGCAGGGGCTAAGAAAGCTCAAGACGCCTGCGCCGATGACCAGAGGCAGGGAAAATTCCAAGGTGACGCTCCTCGTTCACGCCTTCTCTAGCGCGGCAGCGCCGTAAAGCAATCTGCCTTACCGTCGCATCGCGCCGATGTGAGGACTAATGGCCTGAGAGCATTTTGGAAATGCGAAGTGCGTAACGGTCCGTCATGCCGGACGTGTAATCGGCTAGCGCGTGGAGTGCCTCGGCCGGTGTGGTCAGATTGCGCAGGTCGAGATCGAGCGCCCGCACCAGTTGTTGGGAGCGAGAGCCAAGGCTTTCTGGCTGCCAGCCGACGGCGGCGAGATCTTCATAAACGGGCAGAATGCCGGACATGACATTGTTGATGATGCGACGGCCGGAGACTTCCAGTTCAGTTTTGCGACGAGCGGTAAAAATGTGGTCGTTGGACAATTGGCGCATGTCGGTGAACATCTCACCCATTTCGCAAACCTCAGTCAGCGAGCCGGAAAATGTGCCGTCCATGATCGCCGCGTGGTTGTCGATAAAGGCTTTGACGCAGCTTTCGATTGCCTGACCGATGGCCATGGCGCGCAGCATGGCGACATGTTCGGCCTGGCTCCGATCGCCAGCGCTTTCGTCGCGCGGCTTTGCAACCTTGACCAGGATCGTGACGACTTCCTTGTAGGAGAGTTCGCCGGTGGTGAAGGCATCTTCGATATCGACGATATTGTAGCAGATATCGTCTGCAGCCTCGACGACGTAGACCAGCGGATGGCGACGCCACCATTTCTGCTCGCCGATGCGCTCTTCGGGCAAGCCAAGCGTGGTCGCGACATCCTCAAACAATGTCTCCTCGCTGCTGAAGAAACCGAATTTCTTGAGGCCGACATAGCTCATCTCGCCGCTTGCCTTGAGCGCGGCGCGTGTCCTCGCGGTCACCGGATACTTCATGAAGGCACCGAGCGTTGCCTTTGAGAGCCGCATGCCGCCGTCGTTGCGGCGCATTTCGAGGCGCGTCAGGATGCGAAAGCCTTGGGCATTGCCTTCAAAGGCAATGAACTCTGGTTGGATCGCTCCATCGACCTCGCGGGCTATCCCTTTGCTTGCCGCGAACTGCTCGGCAAACCAGGAGCCCATCGCATCTTCGCCGGAATGGCCGAATGGCGGATTGCCTATGTCATGGGCGACGCTGGCGGCCTGGACGATATTGGCGAGGGCATGCTCGTCGCCGGGACTGATCAGCCCCTGCCCGACCAACCACTGGCCAATGCGCATGGCAAGCGATCGGCCAACGCTGCTGACCTCGATGGAATGGATGAGCCGATGATGAACATGGTCGTGCTCATAAAGCGGCTGCACCTGCGTCTTGTTGGCGAGGCGGCGGAAGGGGGCGGAAAAGACGATGCGGTCGTGGTCTTGCACGAAAATGGACCGGCTCGCCTGCGACGCAGTCTTCTTGTCCCCGAGACGTTCCTCGGAAATCAGGCGGTTCCATTCCATGACTGGTCCTCACGCAGACAAGCGACACTGGATATGAACTGCCAACCATGGCGGAGTCCCGGCGAAGCACGGTCTTTTCAACAGCTATGCACGTGTGGCGAGCGATATGGGCAAGCTCGGAGACTGCACTTGCCCCCGCGCCGTGACCGCCCTATAGCCAGACCGAATACCTGAATATGATCTGTCGCTGAGGTGCCTTCATGCCGGCCCGTCCTCTTCGCATCGCTCCGTCGATCCTCTCCGCCGATTTTTCGCGGCTCGGGGATGAGGTCTCAGCCATCGTCGCGGCCGGTGCGGATTATATCCATGTCGACGTGATGGATGGCCACTTCGTCCCCAATATCAGCTTCGGCGCGCCGATCATGAAATCGATCCGTGGCGTGACCGATAAGGTGTTCGACGTGCACCTGATGATTTCGCCGGTCGACCCCTATCTCGCCGATTTTGCGGCAGGCGGCGCCGATATCATCACGGTACATGCAGAGGCTGGCCCGCACCTCCATCGCAGCCTGCAGGCCATTCGGGGCCTCGGCAAGAAAGCCGGCGTGGCGCTCAATCCAGCGACACCCGTTTCGGCCATCCAGCATGTCATCGACGACGTTGATCTCGTGCTGATCATGAGCGTCAATCCCGGCTTCGGCGGCCAGAGTTTTATCCCAGAATCGATCAACAAGATCCGCCAGGCCAAGGCACTGATCGGCGGGCGCGATATCGACCTAGAGGTCGATGGCGGTATAACCGCTGAAAATGCCCGCGCCGTGGTCGATGCGGGGGCCAATGTTTTGGTTGCCGGTTCGTCGATTTATGGCGGCAATGACCCCGCAACCTATGCCGGCCGCCTCGCGGCTATCCGCGAGGCGGCAACGAGCCGCATCGCCTGACTCCACTTCTGACCTTTTAGGGCTAAGTCCATGATCCCGCGCTATTCCCGTCCCGAAATGGTGGCCAACTGGTCGGCCGAAACCCGCTTCGCTATCTGGTTCGAAATCGAGGCCCACGCGACAAGCAAACTCGCCGAGCTCTGTGTCGTGCCCAAAGAAAGTGCCGACAAGATCTGGAACGTGATGAACGCCCGCAAGGCGGAGATGGGCGACTACGGGTTCGACGTCGAGCGCATCGACGAGATCGAGCGCACGACCAAGCACGATGTCATCGCGTTCCTGACGCACCTCTCTGAGATCGTCGGCCCGGATGCCCGCTTCGTGCATCAGGGCATGACCTCTTCAGATATCCTCGATACGACGCTCTCGGTGCAGATGAAGCGCGCCGCCAACATCCTGCTCGCCGATATCGATGCTCTGCTCGAGGCGCTGAAGCGTCGCGCGATGGAGCACAAGCACACGATCACCATCGGCCGCAGCCACGGTATCCATGCCGAGCCGACGACCTTCGGCGTGAAGCTCGCCGAGGCCTATGCCGAGTTTTCGCGCAATCGCGCCCGGCTTGTGGCAGCGCGCGACGAGATCGCCACCTGCGCCATTTCCGGCGCCATCGGCACCTTCGCCAATATCGACCCGCAGGTCGAAGAATATGTGGCTGAAAAGCTGGGCCTTTCGATCGAGCCAGTCTCGACCCAGGTCATCCCGCGCGATCGTCACGCCATGTTCTTTGCGACCCTTGGCGTCATCGCTTCATCGATCGAGCGCGTTGCCGTCGAGATCCGCCACCTACAGCGCACGGAAGTGCTGGAGGCCGAAGAATACTTCTCGCCGGGTCAAAAGGGCTCGTCGGCCATGCCGCACAAGCGTAACCCGGTGCTTACCGAAAACCTGACCGGGCTTGCGCGTCTGGTGCGCGGCATGGTGACCCCGGCGCTGGAAAACGTGGCCCTCTGGCATGAGCGCGATATTTCTCACTCCTCGGTCGAGCGCATGATTGGCCCCGATGCGACGATCACGCTCGATTTCGCGCTCGCGCGCCTCACTGGCGTTATCGACAAGCTGGTCGTCTATCCGGAGAACATGCGGAAAAACCTCGACCTGCTCGGCGGCCTCCACAATTCGCAGCGGGTGTTGCTTGCACTGACCCAGGCTGGTTACAGCCGCGAAGATTCCTATTCGGCCGTACAGCGCAATGCCATGAAGGTTTGGGAACATCGCGGCGATCGTGCAGGCCTTTTCGCGCAGAACCTCAAGGGCGATCCGGCGGTAACGCTGTCAGATGCGCAGATCGACGACATGTTCGATGACGCCTACCATCTCAAGCATGTCGACACGATTTTCTCGCGGGTCTTCGGCGCATGAGAATTGCTGAAACCGATATCCTGATTCTGCCTGGGCTTGGTGCTGTGGGGCCGGGCCATTGGCAGGTGCGTTGGGCCGAGAAGATGTCGACCGCCGGCATCGTCGAGCAGGCCGAATGGGACGAGCCCGATCCGGAGCATTGGGTCGATACGATCGTCAAGGCTGTCGAATTGGCCAATCGGCCTGTGGTCTTTGTCGCCCATTCGCTTGCGTGCATTGCGCTTGCGCAAGCGGCGTCACGGTTTCCCGAAGGGCGCGTGAAGGGCGCGTTGCTCGTCTCGCCCCCTGACATTGAGCTCAATGCCAGCGTGCCGGAAGAAGCAACGGCATTTGCACCCGTGTCGCGCGATCCCCTGCCCTTTCCGTCGTTGCTCGTGATTTCGGACACCGACCCCTATTGTTCTTTGGAGCGCGCTGCAGACTATGCTGCGGCTTGGGGATCGGATTTTCATCAGGCTGGAGATGCCGGGCATATCAATGTGCAGTCCGGCCATGGCCCTTGGCCCGAAGGACTGATGATGTTCACCCGCCTGATGCAGCGGCTGTGATGGACGGCTACACGCTTATCGAACAGTCGCCCGACGTCGAGGACTACCTCCGCTTGCGAGTCGTATCGGGGCTTAGTCCCAAGACGCGTGCCGGCGCTGAAGCCGGTCTGCCCAACACGTGGTATGGCGTCCACTTCATTTTCGACGGACGACCTGTCGCAATGGGTCGCGTCATCGGCGATGGCGGCACGGCTTTTCAGATCGTTGATATGGCCGTCGAGCCTGAGCATCAGGGCAAGGGCCTCGGCAAGGTGATCATGACAGCTCTGGTCGCGCGCTTGCAAAGCGACGCGCCATCGAGCGCCTATGTGAGCCTCGTGGCCGATGGCGACGCCAAGCATCTCTATGCCAAATACGGCTTCGAACCAGTCATGCCGAAGTCGATTGGCATGGCCATGGTCATCCGACCCTGATTAGAACAGCTCCAGTTCGACGCCGATTTGCCCGTTTTCCGCCTAACTTCCTGAAAATCAGGCGGAATCTGGCGTTCGGGAATTAAATCTTCTTAACTTGAGAACCAGCGTGGCCAGGCCTAGACCAGTGCTCGTCGGTTTGGAGCCGCCGGCGGGAACGAAGGACCCGCGACGCGACGACCCCTGAAAACCGACTTATGGCCGCGCATCGGCCCGTCTCATGGAGACATTTCATGCGCAAGTTCGTCGCTCCACTCTTTCTCGCTTTGCTCGTTGCCGCACCGGCAAGTGGTGCCTTTGCCGCTACGGCCATGGCTCCCGCTGCCAAGCCCGCAGCGTCTGCATCGACCTCCGCGGACCAATCTATCAATGGCACCGTGAAGAGCTTCAACCTGACGGCTCGTTCCCTCGAGCTCGCGGATGGTAGCTGGTACTTCCTGCCGCTCAATACCAAGTTCCCTGATGTGAAATCGGGTGAAAAGGTGACCGTGCACTACAAGCAGAACGGCTCGAGCCACGATGTGACCGCGATCGACGTCGGCTAATCGAAGGGGAGAAATCTCCCCACTCTTTCCTTGCACAAAGGCCGTCCGGCATCCGGGCGGCCTTTTCGTTATGGTCAATCAGCACGGGATGTTAGAACGGCTCTAGACCGACGCTGATTTACCGAAATGTCGCCTAACTCACTGAAATTTAGGCGGAATCTGGAGCCGCAGAATTAAATCTTCTTAACTTGAGAAGCCGATTGGCCGGGCATAAACCAGTTCTCGTCGGTTTGGAGCCGCCGGCGGGAAACGAAGGATCCCGCGACGCGACGACCCCTGAAAGCCGACTTTTATGGCCGCGCATCGGCCAGTCTCATGGAGACCATCATGCGCAAATATATCGCACCGCTCTTTGTTGCCCTGCTCGTCGCAGCCCCAGCCAGCGGCGCATTCGCCGCCACGGCGATGGCTCCGGCTGCCAAGCCGGCCGTCTCGGCACAGGCTGAGCAGTCGATTTCGAGCACCGTGAAGTCGATCGACCTCAAGGCACACACGCTGACCCTTGCGGATGGGAAGACCTACCAACTGCCGACCACCTTCAAGGCCCCCGGCCTCAAGGCGGGTGAAAAGGTTACCGTGCAGTGGAAGATGAATGGCCGCGCCTATGAAGCGACCCGAGTAACGATCGGCTAGTCTAGTCCAAGGAGCCGGCCATGGTCGGCTCCTTATTTTTTAAGCCTGACGATCAGCCTTCGGAGGCGATCTGTTCATTGGCAACCGCGACCAGCGTCGACATCTTCTGGCGAATCACGTCGTCGCCGACCGAAATGCCCTTAGCCTTGAGATCGCCCGACACCTTGCGGAACACGTCTTCGTCGCCGGCCTCTTCAAAATCGGCAGCAACGACTTCGGCCGCATAGGCCTTGGCGTCGTCGCCGGTGAGGCTCATCAGTTCTGCGGCCCAAACGCCGAGCAGCTTGTTGCGGCGGGCTTCGGCCTTGAACTTCTTTTCAGAATCAAAGGCAAATTTGGCTTCCTGGCCCTTCTGACGGTCGTCGAACGCGCTCATGATCTCTCCCATGTTGACCAACGTGCCGGAATTCCGGCGTCTCAAGACCGACATAGGCGGTCGAGACAAGCAAATCAACGGCATGGAAGGCCATGCGACCTTGTGTGACGGAGGCAACAGTCCGGTGCCCCAAGACGTTGGCCCCCATGAAAGCGCTTGCAATTCCGCTTGGTTCTAGCGCATGAAGCGCGCCTAAACGGTGCGCTTTTTCACGGCAGCGGAAACCTCATGAATCGTCGACGCAAAATCTACGAGGGCAAGGCAAAGATCCTTTTTGAGGGTCCTGAGCCCGGCACTCTGGTCCAGTATTTCAAGGACGATGCCACCGCCGGAAACGGCGCCCGGCATGAAGTGATCGACGGCAAGGGCGTGTTGAACAACCGAATCTCGGAATTCGTGTTCACCAAGCTCAATGCCATGGGCATCCCGACGCACTTCCTGCGCCGCATCAATATGCGCGAGCAGTTGATCAAGGAAGTCGAGATCATCCCGCTCGAAATCATCGTACGCAATTTCGCGGCGGGTTCGCTGGTCAAGCGCCTTGGCCTCGAGACGGGTACGCAACTGCCGCGCTCGATCATTGAATTCTGCTATAAGGACGATGCGCTCGGCGACCCGATGGTTTCTGAAGAGCACATCACGGCCTTCGGTTGGGCAACCCCGGCCGAGCTCGACGACATCATGAGCCTTGCGATCCGCGTCAACGACTTCCTGACCGGCCTCTTCATGGGCGTCGGCATCCAGCTCGTCGATTTCAAGATCGAATGCGGGCGCCTTTATGAAGGCGATCTCATGCGCATCGTGCTGGCTGACGAAATCAGCCCGGACAATTGCCGCCTCTGGGACATCAAGACCCGCAACAAGCTCGACAAGGACAGATTCCGCGAAAATCTCGGCGGTCTCGTCGAAAGCTATCGCGAAGTGGCCCAGCGCCTCGGCATCCTGGTTGAAAACGACAATGCGCTGACCACCGGTCCGCGCCTCGTCCAGTAATTTTCGGGAAAAGCTCATGAAAGCGCGCGTCACTGTCACGCTCAAGAATGGCGTTCTCGATCCGCAGGGCCAAGCCATCGAAGGCTCATTGTCCTCCCTCGGCTTTGGCGGCGTCTCCGGCGTTCGCCAGGGCAAGGTTTTTGATCTGGTTCTCGATGGCACCGATGAGGCTGCCGCCCGGACCCAGTTGACCGGCATGTGCGAGAAGCTTCTCGCCAATACCGTGATCGAAAACTACCAGATCGAAATCTCTAATTAACGCTTAATTGCGATAACAACTGGCGCGCCCCATTTGGCGCAGGACAGTACCATCATGCGTAAAACCCAAATTGCTCTTTCGGTCTTGTTCTTCGCCTCCATCGGCCTGCTTTTTGCGGCCTATGCCTCGGTGCCTGTGCCGGTCTGACCGGCTTTAGGGCATTAATTACCAAGCCGGCAAATGCTTCCAAACCCACCGACCGGTTTAACCGGCTGGTCGAAGGGATACGCTAATCTGCACCCGTCATCATGCGGGGAATGCGGTTATGGGCTTGAGTAAGCAGAGGCTCGATTGGGTGGATATGGCCAAGGGCCTGTCCATTTTTCTGGTCGTCATCATGTATTGCGCGTCGAGCGTCGGCGAGGATACGGGTCAAACCGGGTTCCTCCATTGGACGATCGCCTTCGCCATGCCCTTCCGCATGCCGGAATTCTTCCTGATCTCGGGCCTGTTCCTGAGCCAAGTGATCGATAGACCATGGCGGGCCTATGCCGATCGCCGGGTGGTCCATTATCTCTATTTCTACGTCCTCTGGGCGATCATCCACATCATCTTCAAGGTGGCGCTGGTCGGCCGCGATCCAGGCGGCGCACTAAACTTTCTCGCCTGGGCAGTGATCGAGCCCTATGGCGTGCTGTGGTTCATCTACATGCTGGCCGTCTTTGGGCTGGTCAGTAAGCTCGTGCATCAGGCCAAGCTCCCGCATTGGTTGGTGCTGGGCGTCGGTGCGGTGCTGCAGATGGCTTCAGTCCATACCGGCAGCTATCTCATCGACCAGTTCTGCGCCTATTTCGTCTATTTCTACGCCGGCTACGTCTTTGCCCCAGCAATTTTCCGCCTGGCAGATTGGGCAGGCCAAAATGTCGGCGCAGCGCTCGGTGTCCTGGCGGCTTGGGCAGTGGTCAACGCGGTGCTGGTTTTCACACCCGGCTTCCGGCTTGATCCCGTCCACATTCAAATGGGATGGGGCGCCCTGCCCGGCGTTCACCTGCTGGCGGCCATTGCCGGTGCTATTGCGATCTGCATCGCCTCTGCATTGCTTGTAAGACTGCCATGGATGAACTGGCTGCGCTGGATGGGTGCCAAGTCGCTGGTGGTCTATGTTGCCTTTGTGCTGCCCATGGGCATCGCCCGCACTATCCTCCTCGCACTCGGTATCGAGGAACCGAATCTGGTCAGCCTCATCATCATGACCATCGCCATCGGCTCGCCGCTCATTCTGTGGTGGCTGACCGAAAAGACCGGCTTTGGCAAATTCCTCTTCGAACGCCCGGCGTGGGCCCATTTGCCGGGTACCGGCAATTCGACCACGCCGAATCCGCAGGCCATTCCAGCCGAATAGGTCACGAAGTAGCCAAATCCGTTCGCTAGGCTGGCGGGGCACCCAAGATGGAGCCCTGCCGATGCGTCCTCTCCTTGCCTGCCTCGCCGCCCTGCCCGTCCTTCTCACGCCGGTGGCCGCCCATGCCGAATTTCTCAATCCCACATTCGAAACGCTGACGATCGATGGCGTCGCGCCGCCCGACTGGATCGCCGGTGTTCGTGAAGGCGCCTATATCGGCATTTGTGGTAGTTGTGAGGGCGGCATGGTGGTGCTCGAAATCAAGGTTCACAACGATGACGGCACCGGCGGCCGTGTCCGGTCTGGTGAGACCACGACTGAGACTTATACGGAACTCGGCAAAGCCAACGCGCAATCTCTTGGTGGTGAATCCGAATATTTCGGGACCGAGGAGATAGAGTTTGGACCTGCGGTCGGGTTCAAGACCAACGCCAAAATTGCGACCGGCGACTGCTCCACCACCTATCAGCTGTGGAGTGACGGCAAACAATTGGTGATTAGAGTTTACGGCGCGGATCAAACCGTGGTGGACAACGTCGCGGAGAAAGCCTATTCCGCCGCTGCACCCCAGACCTTCAGGTGACCTGATGAAAGCTGCCGTTCTCGTCTTCCCCGGGCTCAACCGCGACCGCGACATGATCGCCGCGCTGACCAAGATCGGAGGCGCCGAGCCGGCAGTCGTCTGGCACCAGGATGCCGATATTCCAGATGTCGACCTGATCGTCATTCCCGGCGGTTTTTCCTATGGCGATTATCTGCGTTGCGGCGCGATCGCCGCGCGCTCGCCGATGATGGACAAAGTGCGCGAACGTGCCGCCAAAGGCGTAAAAGTTCTGGGCGTCTGCAACGGCTTCCAGATCCTGATCGAAGCCGGGCTTCTGCCGGGCGCGCTAATGCGCAACACATCGCTGAAATTCGTCTGCCGCGAGGTCAAGCTCGAGGTGACGAACACGGACAACGCGTTCACGCGTGGTTACGCCAAGGGCCAGATCATCCGCTGCCCCGTCGCTCATCACGACGGCAACTATTTCGCCGATGCGGAAACGCTCGCGCGCATCGAGGGCGATGGACGCGTCGCATTCCGCTATGCCGAGGGCACCAATCCAAACGGGTCCATCAACAATATTGCCGGCATTCTCAACGCCGAAAAGAACGTGCTTGGCTTGATGCCGCATCCGGAAAATCTCATCGAAAGTGCCCATGGCGGCGATGACGGCCGGGCTCTTTTCGCTACCCTTCTCAATAAGGCAGCCTGATAGCGCGGCTCGCAAGACCGCCAGGAGTGCAGCATGGTTGACCAAGATCATCCCCTTCAACTGGCTATAGTTGTCTTTCCGGACGTCGAGGAACTGGACTTCGTGGGCCCGTGGTCCGTTTTTACCCGAGCCAAACATATCGGCGCACCTGTCCATCCCTTCACCGTCGCCTGGCCGGAGAGATCCGTGACGTGTGCTAAAGGCCTCAAGGTTGAGGCAGATTTCGATTTTACCGACGCGCCCCGCGCCGATCTCGTGATCGTTCCCGGCGGTGATGGTGTCCCACATGTCATTATGGACGATGCGTTTATTGACACCCTCCGAGATTATCTCGCAGCAGCGACCTGGCAGGCCTCTGTATGCAGCGGCGCTGCGCTGTTGGGCCAAACCGGGTTCCTTGATGGGAAGCGCGCAACAACGAACCATAATGCCATCGACTGGGTGCGCAGCATGGCTCGAAGAGCTTACTTCACGACAGACGAACGCTATGTGCGTCACGGAAGTGTCGTAACAAGCGGAGGCGTGTCGGCCGGTATCGACATGTCTCTTTGGTTCGTGGGCCATCTCTTCGGCCACGATACCGCACGAGAAGTGCAGCGCGCTCTCGAATACTATCCCGAGCCCCCCTACGGAACGACCCGATGACTCTTGCCAACGACATCGCCATCACCCCGCAGCTGGTCGCCGACCATGGGCTGAAGCCGGATGAATACCAGAAGATCCTCGACCTGATCGGTCGCGAGCCAACTTATACCGAGCTCGGTATCTTCTCGGCGATGTGGAACGAGCACTGCTCCTATAAAAGCTCGAAGAAATGGCTGCGCACGCTGCCGACCACAGGCCCACGCGTCATCCAGGGCCCAGGCGAAAATGCCGGTGTGGTCGATATCGGCGATGGTCAGGCGGTCGTCTTCAAGATGGAATCGCATAACCACCCGAGCTTCATCGAGCCGTACCAGGGCGCGGCGACGGGCGTGGGCGGCATTCTGCGCGACGTCTTCACCATGGGCGCACGCCCTGTGGCGGCGATGAACGCGCTGCGCTTTGGTGCGCCCGAGCACGAAAAGACCCGACACCTCGTCAATGGCGTCGTTGCCGGGGTTGGCGGCTATGGCAATGCTTTTGGCGTGCCTACCGTGGCCGGCGAAGTCGAATTCGATGCGCGCTACAACGGCAACAACCTCGTCAACGCATTTGCCGCTGGCTTGGCCGACACCGATAAGATCTTCTACTCTAAGGCCGAAGGCGTCGGCCTACCTGTCGTTTACCTCGGCGCCAAAACCGGCCGCGATGGCGTCGGCGGCGCCACCATGGCCTCGGCCGAGTTCGGCGACGATATAGAGGAAAAGCGTCCGACAGTGCAGGTTGGTGACCCCTTCACCGAAAAGCGCCTGCTCGAAGCCTGTCTGGAACTAATGCAGACCGGCGCCGTGATCGCCATTCAGGACATGGGCGCTGCCGGCCTGACCTGCTCTGCCGTCGAAATGGGCGCCAAGGGCGATCTTGGCATCGAGCTTGATCTCGACAAGGTGCCGGTGCGCGAAACGGCGATGACGGCATATGAAATGATGCTGTCGGAAAGCCAGGAGCGCATGCTCATGGTGCTGCATCCTGATAAGGAAGCAGCAGCCCGCGCCGTGTTCGAGAAGTGGGAACTGGATTTCGCCACCGTCGGCAAGACAACCGATGACCTGCGTTTCCGTGTGCTTTGGCAGGGCGAGGAAGTCGCCAATCTGCCGATCAAGGAACTCGGCGACGAAGCGCCAGAATATGATCGTCCTTGGGTTGAACCGAAAGTCCCGGCCGCACTAGCCGCCGATGACGTCCCGCAAATGGACGTGGCCGATGCGCTGCTCAAACTGGTTGGCGGTCATCAATGCTCCTCCCGCCGCTGGGTCTACGAGCAGTATGACACCCTGATTCAAGGCAATAGCATTCAGCGCCCCGGCGGCGACGCGGGCGTGATCCGCGTGCTGGGTCACGAGACCAAGGGCCTTGCCTTCACCTCGGACGTCAATCCACGTTATTGCGAAGCCAACCCCTATGAGGGCGGCAAACAGGCCGTGGCCGAATGCTGGCGTAACCTCACCGCTACCGGTGCAGAACCGCTGGCAGCGACCGACAATCTCAATTTCGGCAATCCCGAACGCCCGGAAATCATGGGCCAGCTTGTGAAAGCTGTGGGCGGTATTGGTGATGCCTGCCGTGCACTCGACTTCCCGATCGTTTCGGGCAATGTCTCGCTCTACAACGAAACCAATGGCCGCGGCATTCTGCCGACCCCGACTATCGGTGGCGTTGGCCTCCTGCCAGATTGGCAGAAGAGCGTGCGCATTGGCTTTGCAGCTGTGAGCCAGCCAATCCTCCTCATTGGCGGCCCTGCTGAGCGTGGCACCCACCTCGGCCAGTCTATCTATCTGCGCGACCTGTTCGATCGTCGCGACGGCGATGCTCCGCATGTCGACCTTTCGGCCGAACGCAAGACCGGCGACTTCGTCCGCACGCTCATCCGTTCGGGCGTTGTTACGGCATGCCACGATCTCTCCGATGGCGGCCTCGGCGTAGCATTGGCCGAAATGGCCATTGCTGGCGGTATCGGTGCGACGGTAACTGACATCGAAGATCATGATCCAGTCCTCCAGTATTTCGGCGAGGACCAGGGCCGCTATCTCGTGACGCTCAATCTCGACCCGCAGGGCGAAAAGATCGCGGCACTTTGGGCCGAAGCCAAAACTCTCGGCATCGAGGCGCCCTGGATCGGCACCACGGGCGGCACCGAACTCGTTCTCGGCAAGGCCCGCGCGGTTTCGCTGGCGGAATTGACCCAGGCGCACGAAGGCTGGTTCCCCAACTATATGAACGGCTGATCTGCCTATTGATTGCGGATGCCATATGATCGCCACCCTTTGGTCCGCCAAAGGGTGGCGCGTTGTTTTTGGAGCAGGTGATGAATTCGAAGCGGCTTTTGGCGATCGTGGTCAGTATGAGCGCGGTGGCGCTGCCGGCAACGAGCTACGCCCAGACCATAAACGTCACGCGCTCGATATTCCCTGACCAGCCCTACACTCTCATCTACCCGGAAGCCATGGTGGCCACCGGCGGCGCGGGCGAACCGCTGACCATCAACCACCCGAATGCGCCCTTGCAGTGCGACCTGAGCGTCGTGCCGGTAGAAGATGCCGATTGGTCCGCTGAAGCCGCCGTCGCTGCGCTAGACGCATCTGCTATTACCGAAGCCTGGGTAGAGACATTCCCCGGCTTCACGCTCGGGGAAACCGGCACCAAGAATTATCAGGACGCCACCGCGCTTTATTACGAAGGCACGAGCGAAAGCTCCTCCATGGGCGTGCCGATCACGCTGGTTCATAGCGAGACCGTGGCCCAAAGCCGCGGCTATTCGCTCGACTGTATCTACGCGACGTCAGTCGCCGAGCAGGTACGACCGGCCGTCGAATTCATCATCGCCAATTTCTCGACCCGTTCGGACGCCGATTGTTGCGTCGGCGCGACGCCCGAGACCGAACAAGCCCCGCCTCAATAGTCCGGCGATATTGAAGCCGCCCCTTCCGCATGCCATATCAAGGACATGCGCCGGCCACGGCGAACCGAAAACGACGGGGAGACTGAACATGCCAATGGACGCCCACGAGATCGAGCGCCGCATCAAGGCCGCCCTGCCCGATGCCGATATCGAGATTCGCGATCTGGCCGGCGACGGTGATCACTATGCCGCCAAGGTCGTCTCTGAAGCTTTCCGCGGCAAAAGCCGTGTCCAGCAGCATCAGCTCGTCTATGCAGCTCTTCAGGGAGACATGGGCGGCGCTCTGCACGCTCTGGCACTGCAAACCGGCATCCCCGAATAGAGCCGATGTCCGGGCTGCGCGACTCGCTTGATCTCATTCGCATGGTGCGGCCGGAAGCTGGAACGGCGGCCCTCGACCACGAGATCATGGCCGAACGCGCCAATTCGATCGGCGCGGCCGAAGCACGGGTCATCAAGAGCCTAGCCGTGCTCGAGACTGGCACGGACAAGGCCCTCTACGAAGCCAGAGACGCTGTCTGGTCTTATTTCGTTCAGCGCGAGCTCATGGGTTTTCGTCAGCACGGCGACGTCATTCGCGATCTAAGAATTCCGGCAAACGTGCTGAACGGTCTCGGCGCGACGCCCCCAAAATCTCGATGAGAGTGGCCGGTTGCCGCTTCTGTCGAGAAAATGGGCTCCTGATCGACGCGCCTTTGCTTGAGACCGAGCATTTCTATCTTCTGGCGAGCCGCGATCCAGATCTGCCCCTCGCCAGCATGATCGTGCCGCATCGGCATAGCGAAAGCCCTTTCGAGATGTCTCCTGACGAGTGGAGTGATTTCAACGCCGCGCTCGCGGCCACACGCGATCACTATGGCGACCAAAAGCCCGACGGTTTTACGCTCGGCTGGAATGTCGGATCGGTCGGTGGACAGCATGTCTTCCATACCCACCTCCATGTCATTCCACGGTTCGCGGGCGAGCCACTGGATGGCAATGGCATCAGGAATGCGTTCAAGGAAGCGCTCAAGCGGTGACACGCTCGATCATCTTCGACGTCGATGGCGTGCTCGTTCATGGCTATCACGCGCGGCCTGATGGGAAGACCTGGGAAGGAAAGTTTCTGATCGATCTCGGCATCGACCCCGTTCGATTTCGCGACGAGTTTATCTACGACATTTTCATCAAGAAGGTGGTCGTCGGGCAAACTGCTCTCGTCGACGCGCTTGACCGGCGGCTCTCGTCATTTGGCTACAAGGGCTCCGCGATCGCCTTCGCGCAGCATTGGGCGGCACGAAACAGTTTTCCCAATGAAGAACTGCTCGCGGACATCCGCAGACTCAAAGCCAGAAGCGATATCAAGCTCTACCTCGCAACAAACCAAGATCATATGCGGGCCCAATGGCTATGGCAGACTCTTGGACTGGGCGAGTTGTTCGACGATATGTTCTATTCGGCCCGTGCCAGGGCAATGAAGCCGATGGCCGCGTTCTTTGAATTCGCTGCAGCACGAATGGGCCCGCAGACCGAAATTCCGCTGTTTTTCGACGATACGCAAAAAGTGGTAGAAGGCGCCTGCAATTTCGGTTGGGAATCGGTGCTCTTCACCAGCAACAACGACTTCCGCCTGCACCCTTGGATCAAGGACAGACTTTGATGCGCCTCAGTCAAGCTCTCGCATTGATGCCGTTCCTCTTTGCTGCGCCGGCAATGGCGCAGGAGGCTCAGTGTTTTCAGAACGACCAGTTCCTCGTCATTGCGCAAGACCGGACCGATAGTGCGGGCATGGAAATCCTCGCGCGCGCGCCTGCGCGCGGTAAGATCAAATGCGAATATGTGGAGCGGGAGACGGACTTTGTCATCAATCCCCTGGGTCAGGCAGGTTGGCCCGATGGCCAGCCGCTCTGGTTTGAGGGTCTTGCAGGCAAGTACTTAGTTCTGACCCGATCGACCGGACCGGACGGCAATATCGTCATCATGGACCTCGCCGAGCACCAAACGGTCGTGGATGAAGCTGCCGACGATGAGATCATCGTCAGCGACGACGCGGTGACCTATTGGATGCGCGGCGAGCCGGGCACGGCGGACAATTGCCCGCAGTTTGAGGATTTTACCTCCAATGGGCTTGGCGCGGTTATTGCCGAAGAACAAGTGTTCGACATTGCTTCGGGCGAGGTTAAGTCGACCGGCGAAAAGCGCTGCAGCGCGACACAGTAACAATAGTGGGCGAGTTGAGGCGGTGATCTCGACACTGCCGCAGTCCTGTCCTATTTAAAGCGCGAGTTCACCCGGCCCTTGAAACCGGTTCACTGAAAGGCTCCTCCCATGACCGACATCAACGCCTTTATCGACGAGAAGGTGAAGAACAACGACGTGTTCCTCTTTATGAAGGGCACCCCAGATTTTCCGCAGTGCGGCTTCTCCGGCCAGGTTGTTCAGATCCTGAATTACCTCGGCGTCGATTATGACAGCGCCAACGTGCTCGAAAGCCCCGAACTGCGCGACGGCATCAAGGCCTATTCCAACTGGCCAACCATCCCGCAGCTTTATGTGAAGGGCGAGTTTGTCGGTGGCGCCGATATTGCCCGCGAAATGTTCCAGTCGGGCGAATTGCAGACGCACATGCAGCAGGCTGGCATCCCGGTAAAGCAGAGCGCCTAAGTCGACAGAATTATGCTGAAAGCCCCGCCATAGTGCGGTGCTTTCGCTTTCGTGGCATCACCAAATCTGATCGAAGCCATTCCGCAATATCGTTTTGCGTGATGGCGGTAGCGGCGTAATCTCTGCGGACTCGCTCAGGTGTTGCCATGACCTCTCCCGCCTCCGCTCGTCCCGTCGTTCCGCTGCCGCTGGTCATCATCGCGGGGTGCATCATTGCCGCGATTGGTTTTGGGACGCGCGGGGCCTTTGGGTTGTTCACCCTGCCGGCGACGGAAGACCTTGGCCTATCGCGCGAGCAATGGGCAATGGCCATGGCGGTACAGAACCTAGTCTGGGGCATAGCACAGCCGTTCGCCGGCGGCTTTGCGGATCGCTATGGCACAGGCCGTGTCCTTGCCGTCGGCGGCCTGATCTATGCGCTCGGCGTGCTCGGCATGTCGTTTTCGACCGACGTCGTGAGCCTGACCCTGACCGCAGGTATCGTAACCGGCACAGGCATCGCAGTCGCCTCGTTCGGTGTCGTGATGGCCGCCTTCGGCCGCGTCGTTCCCGCGGAAAAGCGCAGCTTCGTCTTCGGCATTGCCACCGCTGCCTCCTCGGCTGGCCAGTTCATTTTTGCGCCGCTCGGTCAGGGCTTCATTTCCGCTTTCGGCTGGCAGATGGCGCTCGTGTGGATTGCTCTGCTCCTCCTGCTGATCATCCCACTATCCGCCGCATTACGGGGTCGGAGCGTCAGCACGCCCGGCGAAGCCGACATGCCTTTCATGCAAGCGCTGTCGCAGGCCTGGGGCCATGGGTCATACAGGCTCTTGGTCATCGGCTTCTTCGTTTGCGGCTTCCATCTGGCGTTCATAAATGTCCACATGCCCGCCTACCTCGTGCAGTGCGGCCTGTCGCCGGAAGTCGGAAGCTGGACCATTGCGGTGATCGGCCTATTCAACATCGCCGGCTCGCTGCTTTCAGGCTGGTTGGGCTCGCGCCTGCCCAAGCAAATCCTGCTCGCGACTATTTACTTCCTGCGCGCGATTGCGATCGCAGCGTTCCTGCTGTTCCCGGTTACGGAAGTCACCGCCTATACGTTCGCGGCAGCAATGGGCCTGCTTTGGCTCTCAACCGTGCCGCTGACGGCGGGCCTCGTTACCCTGTTCTTCGGGCCGCGCTATATGGGCATGCTCTACGGCGTCGCCTTCTTCAGCCACCAGCTCGGGTCGTTCGTCGGCGTCTGGTTGGGCGGCGTTGTCTATGACCAGACCGGATCTTATAGCCTCGTCTGGTATCTCGGTATCATTCTGGGTCTCGCATCCGCAGCGCTGCATCTGCCGATCAACGAGCGCAGCGTTTCGAGTTTCAGGATCCAACCCGCTTAACCCATAGCAACTATCGTTTTTTACCGATAAAAGCTTGCCAACCCGGCCGGACAGGTTCATGTTCCGGCCAATTATTGCGCCGCCGTCTTCTGGGCGAGCCCCTCCTTACTGAGCAATTCTCATGTCTGATCACGTTAATCGGGTGCTCTCGCGCCCGGAATTCATTGCCCTTATCGCGGCCCTCATGGCGCTGAATGCGCTCGCCGTCGACGTTATGCTTCCTGCGCTGCCCTATATGGGCGAAGCGCTCAATATCGTCAGCGAGAACGAGCGCCAGTTCGTCGTGTCGTTCTACATGCTCGGCATGGGCATCGCGCAGCTTGCCTTTGGTCCATTGACCGACCGTTTTGGCCGCCGGGCGCCGCTGCTTGCTGGCATCGGCGTCTACATCATCGCTGTGATCGCCGCAGCCTTCGCGCCAAGCTTTGCCGCGCTTCTCGCGCTCCGCTTCGTGCAGGGCATGGGTGCAGCGAGCGTGCGCGTCATCGCCACCGCCGTGGTACGGGACCGGTATCAGGGCCGCGAAATGGCCGAAGTCATGTCGCTCACATTCATGGTCTTCATGGCGATTCCAATCGTCGCGCCCGGCATTGGTCAAATCCTGTTGCTGACCGGGCCTTGGCAGATGATCTTCATCTTCATGGGCCTGCTTGCTCTGGTCTTTTGGAGCTGGACCTATTTCCGCCTGCCTGAGACGCTGCCTGCCGAGAAACGTCGTCCCCTCAGCTTTTCGGGGATCATTCAAGGCTTCAAGATCGTCGTGACCAATCGCGTAGCCTTCTCTTATGGGCTCGCGGGCACTTTCCTTTTCGGCGCACTCTTTGGCTTCATCAGTTCGGCACAGCAGATCTACGTCGATATCTACGGCCTCGGCGTCTACTTCCCCGTGGCATTTGCTGCAGTGGCAGGCCTGATGGCCGTGTCATCCTTCACCAACTCGCGCATCGTGCGCAGCCTCGGCATGCGTCGCCTCTCCCATGGTGCGATGGTGGTCTACACCCTCGCTTCGGCGGTTCTGTTGGCGCTTTCGCTTGCCGGCTATGTGCCATTCTGGGTTTTCTTCGGCCTCCTTTGCGTGGTCATGTTCTGCTTCGGCTGGGCTGCGTCGAACATGAATTCGCTGTCCATGGAACCGCTGGGCGCCGTCGCCGGTACGGCAGCATCGGTCTTCGGCTTTATCCAGACCGTTGGCGGCGCCTTGATCGGTAGCTATGTCGGGCAGATGTTCGATGGCACCACCGTGCCGGTGGCGGCAGGCTATTTCAGCATGGGCGTACTGACCCTGATCTGCATTCTCGTTGCAGAGAAGGGCCGGCTGTTCGGCGTCGGTGAGCAATATAGCCACGGCGAGGCCGCGCCCATCATGGACGCGCACTAAAAACCAAGCCACCCGCAAAACGGGTGGCTTTTTTCTTACGCGAGAGAATCTACGGGCGGGAAGGAAAGCTCGGCACGATCGGCGTAGACGTGGTCGATCAACCCCCAGGCCTTGGCATCTTCGGGAGTCATATAGCGGTCGCGCTCTAGGGCCAGCTCGACTTCCTCATATGTTCGTCCACAATGGCGGGCATAGATATTATTCGTCAGGCGTTTGAGTCGCAGGCTTTCCTCTGCATGGATCAGGATGTCCGTCACCTTGCCCTGAAAACCGCCCGAGGGTTGGTGCAACATGATTGAGGTGCTGGGCAACGATGCGCGATGACCCGGCTCACCCGCAGCCAGAATGATTGTCGCGGCTGATGCTGCCATGCCCATACACAGTGTACCGACCGGTGCCTTGATAAACTGCATGGTATCGTACATCGAGAGACACGCGGTTACGACGCCACCGGGTGAATTGATATACATGTAGATCGGCTTGGTCGGCGCCTCTGCTTCCAGAAACAGCAATTGGGCACAGATCAACGAGGCCATGTTGTCCTCGATCTGGCCATTTACGAAAATGATCCGCTCCCGGAGCAGCCGAGAATAGATGTCTAAGGCGCGTTCGCCACGACTGGATTGTTCGACGACCATAGGGACGAGTTGCATCATGTCGCGCATCGGCGACCTCCATGAGGTTTTCGGTGTAATTGGTAAGGTTAGCGCGGCGCTTAAGCCGCGAGCATCATCGGCTCGTTGCTATTGTCGGCCGCGGGAACGGACAGAGGCGCATGCGTTAGCCTGAAATAGCTGCCGCCGTTATCAAGCGGGCTGATTTCAAAAGTGACGACGCTGTCGGATGAAGACGCGCCATCCTCCTGATCTCGCCACCGATAGGTCACGCTGTGCGGCTCATCGGTGTGGATGATCGAAATGTGCGTCTTGGACGGCAGATCGAGCCAAAGTTCGAGATATTCGGGGATGGTCAGCGCTCGCCAGACCTTCTCGGGCGGCGCATCGAGCTCGGTCTCGAAGACCACTGCTTCATCCTTGTCGGTCATTGGTCCATCTCCCGCAGCAGGTCCTTGAGATTATGGATCCGGCTCGGCCAGAAATCGCGATAGCGCGCGAGCCATGCGTGCAAAGGTACAAACCCGTCGGGATCGACGCGGTAATGGGCGAATCGTCCTTCCCGCCTTTCGCTGATCAATCCCGCACCCTTGAGAACTGCAATGTGCTGCGACATCGCCGGCTGTGAAATGGCGAAGCCATCGCGCAGATCGGTGGCTGTCAATTCCGCTCCGGAAAGCCGCTCGAGAATTGCCCTGCGGGTCGGATCGGCCAGCACTTTGAATATTTCAGCATCGCTCATGCACACACATAAGCATAGACTTATGAGTCGAGCAAGTGGGTCAAGGCTCTTTGCGGGTTTGTCGAGGAAGTCTAGGCTGAAGCGTCTATCACTCCGGAATCTGCCATGTCAGGTCGCACCTATCTCGCCATCCCCGGTCCATCTGTCGTGCCGGAGCGTGTGCTGAACGCCATGCATCGCGCTTCGCCCAATATCTATGAAGGCGAAGTGGTTGAGATGATGGATGGCCTGATGGCCGACCTACGGCGCGTCGCAGTCACCAGGCAGAACGCGGCAATCTATATTGCCAACGGACATGGCGCATGGGAGGCCGCGAATGCGAACCTCTTTTCGCGCGGCGACAAGGCCCTTCTGGTAGCGACAGGACTTTTCGGCACCGGCTGGGCCAGCTCAGCCATACGACTGGGTGTGGACGTTGAGGTGATGGATTGTGGCAAGTCAGGCGCAGCCAATCCGGATTTGATCGCGGAGCGATTGCAGACCGACATATCGCACAACATCAAGGTGCTCATGGTCACGCATGTCGACACGGCCTCATCAGCGAAGAATGACATTGCCGCAATCCGCCGTGCCATTGATGCCGCCGGGCACCCTGCTCTCCTTGCCGTCGATGCCGTCGCGAGCCTCGGCTGCGACGACTTGCGCATGGACGATTGGGGCGTCGATGTCATCGTCGGCGCCAGCCAAAAGGGCCTGATGATGCCACCGGGTCTCGCCTTTCTCTGGTTTTCCGACAAGGCGCGCGAGCGATCCGCAGAGAGCGATCTCAGAACACCCTATTGGGATTGGTCACCGCGAACCGATGGCGCCGAGTTTTGGCACTATTTCGGGGGCACCGCTCCGACGCAGCACCTCTTTGGCATGCGCGAAGCGCTACATATGATTTTAAACGAAGAAGGCCTGGAGAATGTTTGGCAGCGCCACCACACGCTTGCCAGATGCGTGTGGTCGGCGCTGGACGCCTGGAGCGCCGGGCACTCCCATATCGGTCTCAATATTGCTGATCCTTCCGCCCGCGGACACTCCGTCACCGCAGCGCGCATCGGTAATGGTGGCGCCCTCAAACTGCGGCGCTGGATGGAGCAAGAAACCGGCGTCACACTGGGCATAGGTCTCGGCATGGCTCTCTCCAGCGAGCCAGCCTATGGCGATTTCTTCCGCATCGGTCACATGGGGCACGTTAATGCCCACATGGTGCTCGGCGTCCTGTCAAGCATCGAAGCGGGCATGGAGGCCCTGGGCATAGCGCGAGGCAATGGCGCGATAGAGGCCGCAGCCAAGGCGTTCTGCGACGTGGCTAGACCGTAAAGACCTCGCGGCGGAGTTCGTCCCAACTCTCTTTGCTCGGCGCGATAAGCAGACCGCCATCGCTGTGACATGCCTTGTATTCCGAGCCATCGAGGCGCGCGACATGCGCACCGGCTTCGCGCATCATGAGCGCGCCGGCAACGTGGTCCCAAGGCATCAGCTTATTATACATGAGGAAATGGACATGCCCGCTGGCGGCCATGCGATATTCATGGCCAGCACAGCGATAGTTGGCGAACATCTTGACCTTGGCCAGATTGCTCAACACCTGGCCGCGCACGGTATCGGGAAGATACGAGGCTGAAGCCAGGCCACCCATTTCAGCAAGCGGCGCTGGCTCGGCAAACTTCTGGCGCACACGGCGTCCATCGGGAAACACCTGCCAAGTGCCGCAGCCACGCTCGGTCATCAGGAAATCGTCGCCCATTGGGTCGTAAATGACGCCGGCAACGGTCTCGCCATTTTCAACCACCGCCGCCATCACGGCAAAGAGCGGTAAGCCAGCGGCGAAATTGTAGGTGCCGTCGACTGGATCGACATAGATGACGGTGCGATCCGCAAAGTTGGTTTCGAGCAGCGCCGGATTGGCGGAAACAGCTTCCTCGCCGACAACTACGGTATTGGGCGAATGAGCATTGATCGCCGCCGTAATGACCCGCTCCGCATTCTCGTCAGCTTCGGTAACGAGATCGAACGCATTGGTCTTGCTGCGCACCATGCCCTCGTCGAGATGCCGGAAACGCGGCATGATCTCGGCCTTGGCCGCTTCACGCAATATGCCGGCAAGCCGTTCGATATTCATGCGTTTTCTTCCCTTGCGGTGACGGTCAGGCTGGCGAAATCAAAGAGTTTCGGATCCAGCATGTGGCTCGCATTGATATTGCCGAGTGCGCGGATCATGACATCCTTGCGGCCCGGCATACGCTTTTCGATATCGGTCAACATGGCCTTCATCGCATTGCGCTCGAGCCCATCCTGCGAACCGCAGAGATCGCAAGGAATGATCGGAAACTGCATGGCATCGGAAAACTTCTGTAGATCTTCCTCTGCGCAATAGATCAGCGGGCGCAGCACCTGCAGATCGCCTTCATCGTTGACGAGTTTGGCCGGCATCGCCGCGAGCTTGCCGCCATGGAACATGTTCATGAAGAAGGTTTCCAGGCTGTCATCGCGATGATGACCTAGCACCAGCGCCGTGCAGCCTTCTTCCCGCGCGATGCGATAGAGATTGCCGCGACGAAGGCGCGAGCAGAGCGAGCAATAGGTCGCGCCCTGCGGCAGCTTGTCGGTCACGATCGAATAGGTGTCCTGATATTCGATGCGATGCTCTATCCCCAATCCTTCAAGGAATTCCGGCAGGATATGCTTGGGAAAGTTCGGCTGGCCCTGATCGAGATTGCAGGCCAAGAGCTCCACCGGCAGCAGGCCGCGCCACTTGAGATCGAGCAACAGGGCGAGGAGGCCATAGCTGTCCTTTCCGCCCGAAAGCGCAATCAGCCATTTCTCTCCGGGCTGGACCATCCCGAATTTTTCGAGTGCCTCGCGCGTGTTGCGGATGAGACGCTTCCGCAGCTTGTTGAACTCGACCGAACGCGGTGCCTTGGCGAAAATCGGATGCGCACCAGTTTCATTTTCGTCAGCCGGCGTGGTCGGGGCTTCCATCACCGCGGTCATGGCAAATCTCTCATATGAACCTTCGCCCTGCTGATACCCCCTGCAGAAGCGCAGGGAAAGCAAAAGCGACAGGCCTCAACCTTACCAAAGCTTAACTTCCTGTCCTTGTTTTATGCGTAATGCCACAGTTAGATGACACATCTTCCTGGCACCTTGGAGTCTCCCGGTGTTCCGCTCCTTTTTCCCCGTCCCCAAGATATTCTTCTCGTCGGCAGCGTTGTGGCTCCTGGCGTCCGTGCTGATCTGGTTTGCCGTCGGCGAACCCATCCGCTCTGTCATCAGTATCGATCGGTTCACCCACCCCCAGATCGCCTCGACGGAGACACCGGGCGCCGATCAACCGACGACAGCAGACGATCCGGTTGCGGCGCAGCCTGCGGCGGGTGCCGATCAGACCAACCCCAATGCTCCGGCGACAACCGAAAGCGCCACTTCGACCTCACAACAGGCTGCCGCCGCGGGCGCCGCCGAGTCCTCGGTTGGCAACTTCCTCAACGGGGATCGCGTCTGGCTTTATGAGTATGTGCTGCTCGTTGCGCTTGCGTTCTGCGTCTTCTGGTACTTTTACAAGCGCAACGAATGGTATTGGTGGAGCGTCGTCGGATCGACTGGGATCCTGTTGGTCATCTATTTCCAAGTGCAGGTCGAAGCGTTCGTCAACGAATGGTCTGGCGTGTTCTTCGATATGATCCAGCTGGCTTTGACCCAACCGCGGTCGGTTTCGCCTGAGCGTTTTTACGGCGAGGTCTTCACGCTGCTGATCGTATTGATGCCAACCATCATCGTTTCAGTTTTGCTCGCCTTCTTCACCTCGCACTACGTCTTCCGTTGGCGCAAGGCGATGAACTTCTACTACATGGCGCATTGGCCAGCGATCCGCCAAACGGAAGGTGCCGCGCAGCGTGTGCAGGAAGACACCATGCGTTTCGCGACCATCGTTGAGGACCTCGGCACGGCCTTTTTCAGCTCGCTGATCACGCTTGTCGTGTTTCTGCCGATGCTGTGGGGACTATCGAGCACGATCACCGAGCTGCCGTTCGTCGGTGAAGTTCCCGGCAGTCTGGTCTGGGTGGCACTTGCAGCCGCCATTATCGGCACGGTACTGCTTGCGACCGTTGGTATCAAACTACCCGGCCTTAACTTTGCCAATCAGCGCGTTGAAGCAGCCTATCGTAAGGAACTGGTGTTTGGCGAAGATCATGCCGAGCGCGCCGATCCGCCAACGGTGAAGGAGCTCTTTGCCAATGTGCAGAAGAACTATTTTAGGCTCTATTTCCACTACACCTACTTCAACCTGGCGCGTTACGCCTACCTCAACATGGTTGGATACGTTCCGCTTCTAACCATGGCGCCGACTATTCTTGCTGGCGGCCTGACCATGGGTGTCTATCAGCAGGTACAGTTGGCTTTTGGCCAGGTTTCGTCCTCGTTCCAGTTCTTCGCTCGCGCCTGGACAACGATTGTCGAACTGCAGTCGGTCTATCTGCGTCTGCGTCTCTTCGAGAGCTTTATCCCGAAGGATCAAGAGCCGATCAAGGAAAGCGTCAGCGGCGCTGCGACGACCTGATACTCAATCAAGGGGCCACTCCTCGGAGTGGCCCTTCTCTTTTGATCACACGGCAAAAGTGACGTGGCCGTTCTGATCGATCGGCCAGGCTGGATTCCAGGCGATTTCCCAGGCGTGCCCATCCGAGTCCGCGATGTAACCTCGGAAGCCGCCATGAATTGGCGCATCAGCCTTGCGCAGGAGCATGCCTCCGGCTGAAAGAAGGGAATCCATGATCGGCTCGACATCTTCTTTGTTCGGGACATTGTGGGCTAGCGCATAGGCGCCGGGGCCCACCGGTAGGCCGCGCTGGTTCATGTCTTCCTCCAGTACTGGCTTGAGGAAGGTACCAAGCACGAACCCGTTCATTTGATAAAAAACGATTTCAGGATTGTCGAATACAGGTGTCCACCCAAAGCCTTCCCCATAAAAGCGGCGTGAGCGGGCGATGTCGGCGACGCCGAGTGTGATGACGGCGATAGACTGTTTCATCGTTCCAGGAGCTTTATGTCGCACGCGCACTATGCGCAGGCGTTCAAGGTCATGGGACTCATCGCGTGGCGAAGGCCAGGACCTGCGGTCTTAACGCAGGGGCTGGGCTAACCGCACCAGCCTTTCCTTTTTAGACTATCGTATTGAGCCAAAAGAAAAGGGCCACCAGATGGCGGCCCTTCCCAGTTCTGTGCGTCGTGTTCGCTTAGCGCGAATAAAATTCGACGACGAGGTTCGGTTCCATCTGGACCGGGTACGGCACGTCCGAGAGGGCGGGCACGCGGGCGTAGGTGGCGACCATCTTGTTGTGGTCGACTTCTACGTAATCCGGCACATCGCGTTCAGCGAGCTGGACGGCTTCGAGAACGACGGTGAGCTGCTTGGAGCGCTCACGCACTTCGATCTTGTCGCCAACCTTGACCTGGTAGGATGGGATGTTCACGCGCTGGCCGTTGACGGTCACGTGGCCGTGGCTCACGAACTGACGAGCAGCAAACACCGTTGCGACGAACTTCGCACGATAGATGATCGCGTCGAGGCGCGACTCGAGCAGACCGATCAGGTTTTCACCAGTGTCGCCCTTGCGACGGCTGGCTTCGTCATAAAGACGACGGAAAGCCTTTTCAGTGATCGAGCCATAGTAGCCCTTCAGCTTCTGCTTGGCGCGGAGCTGCAGACCGTAGTCCGAAAGCTTGCCCTTGCGACGCTGACCGTGCTGGCCGGGGCCATAGGCACGTGCGTTGAGCGGGGACTTCGGACGGCCCCAGATGTTCTCGCCAAGACGGCGGTCAATCTTGTACTTTACAGAATGACGCTTCGACATCGCGTATCCCTTTCATAGTTTGAATGGATCGCGCCCTCCTTTGCCCTCGTCGCCGAGGGCCGACAGATTCCTAAAAATTCAGGAGATCCCGGGTGCGCCTATAAGGCCCGAGGGCCGGATAGGTGGGCGCTTGATAGTGGCGAGGGGCCATCCTGTCAAGCGCCGGAGGGGTTTCAGACCATCTTCTTGTCCAAACTGTCCTGCTCTCGCAGTTGCGGAAAGAGCCGGCTCCAGAGCCCAGCGACGAGCATGGCGCCGACACCTCCGACGGCCACCGCGGCAACCGGACCGATGAAGTGCGCAACGGTCCCGGCGCGAAACTCTCCAAGCTCGTTGGATGCACCAATGAAGACTGAATTGACCGCGTTGACACGTCCGCGGACCTCTTCCGGCGTCCAAAGCTGCATGATGGTTTCGCGGATCGTGACGCTGACCATGTCGGCAGCACCCACCAGCATCAACGCAGCAATGGAGAGCCAAACGCTGGTCGAGAGGCCGAAGACGAGCGTGAAGAGACCAAAGAGCGCCACGAAGGCAAAGAGGGTCTTGCCCGCATGCTTGCGCACCGGGAACTTGGTCAAGACGAGCGCCATGGTGAGCGCGCCAATTCCGGGCGCGGCGCGCAGCACGCCGAATTCCATTGGCCCGCCGTGGAGGATTTCCTCGGTAAAGGCAGGCAGCAGCGCAACGGCGCCGCCCATGAGCACCGCAAACATGTCCAAAGAGATGGCACCGAGCACCACCTTATTGGAGAGAATATAGCGGAAGCCACCAAAGATGGTTTCAAGGCTCGTCGCTTGCTGAGCCCGTTGCTGAGTGGGCTTGGGAATGAGAGTAACGCAGACAGCGCCGCAGACCAGCAGCACGGCGGCTGTGCCAAAGGCGAGGATCGGGCTGATGGCATAGAGGACGCCGCCGACCGACGGTCCCGCGATACTGGCAATCTGCCAGGCCGACGCATTGACCGTGATCGCGTTTGATAACGCCTCAGGCGGCACCAGATTCGGCGCCAGCGATTGCGCCGCAGGACCCCAGAAGGCGCGGGCTGTCCCCAACACGACCAGGATGACGAAGATCGGCCAGACCTGATGGGCCTCAACTTCGACCAAGGCCAGAAATCCGAGGGCGCAGAGCAATTCCACGGTAAGGCAGATTGCCATGATGCCGCGACGATTGAAGCGGTCGGCGGTCAATCCCGTAACGAGGATAAGGCAGAGCGCCGGGAGAAACAGACACAGCCCAACAAGCCCGAGCAGGAAATAATCACCAGTCACGGCAAAAATCTGCCAGGCGATGGAGACCGACATGATCTGCACGGCAAAGCTGACGAACAGTGTCGTCAGCCAAAAAAAGCGAAAGCCGGGATAGGTGAAGGCAAGCCGATTGGGCTCAGTAGGATGGGTCGTGAACATGATTACCCGGCATGACACTTTGTCGCACCGGCGTCAAAGGCGAATCTGGTCCGATCCGTTCGGCAGATTAATCCGTGATCGGTTTATCGGCCTCGGCCTTCTGCCGGTTTGGATTCGGTCGCTCATGGCGCCGGTCGATTGAAGAAATCACGCCGCGCAGTGTGCGGATTTCCTGGCTGGTAAATCGCCCGCGGGTGAGCGCCGTGCGCAGATTGTTGACCATGCTGGGGCGCTTATCCGGCGTCGTGAAGAAACCACTCTGATCAAGCACGCCTTCGAGATGCTCGAACAGCCCGACAAGTTCGTTGCGCGGCGCGGCTTCATCGAGCCCGTCCCCAAAGGGCAGATCTTTGCCCGGGCCACCATGGCGACGCCATTCATATGCCATCAACAAAACCGCCTGAGCGATGTTGAGAGACGCGAATGCCGGTTCGACCGGAAGGGTTACGATCGCGTCCGACATGGCGACTTCATCATTGAGAAGGCCCCAACGTTCGCGACCGAAGAGCAGTCCCGCCCCCTGCCCGGCATTGATGCTCTGGGCCATATTGATCGATGCTTCTTCCGGCCCCAGCACTTCTTTCTGCATGTCGCGCGAACGGGCCGTAGTGGCATAGACCAGCTTGAGATCGGCGATGGCGTCTTCCAGTGTTTCGAAAACACGGACACGCTCGAGCACATGGTCTGCTCGAGAGGCAGCTGCTACCGCCTTTTCATTCGGCCAGCCGTCGCGCGGGCGAACAAGGCGCAGGTCCCAGAGCCCGAAATTGGCCATGGCGCGTGCCGCAGTGCCGATATTCTCGCCCAATTGCGGTTCGCATAAAATAATCGCTGGCCCGGGGGCCAGCGTTATGGAGAGGGAAGTGTCAGTGCCTGCCATCTGCGCCATCCAGCCGATTTGGCGGCGACATAGCGCAGATGCGCCTCAGGTGCAAATCAGGCGACGCGTTCGCGCAGCGGCAATGGGCGCACCTTGGACGATGCCTGCCATTCGCGATCGAGAATGGCAAAGTGCAATTCCTCGTCCCATTCGCCCTGGAAGAGCGCATGCTCACGATAATGCGCCTCAAGGCGCATGCCTAGCTTCTGCATCAGCTTGGCTGAGTGATGATTGCGGCCATCGCAGCGCACGAAAATGCGGTGAATGCGGAAATGATCGAAGGACAGGTTCAGCATGGCTGTCAGCGCTTCTGTGAGGAAGCCGTTGCCAGCGTGGGCGGGATCGATGCAGAACAGCAATTCGCCCTGCCCCGCGGTCGCGTCAGACCATTTCAGCGAAACATGGCCAAGCACGGCCTGATCGCCTTTGCGCTGCATCGCAAGGGTAAGAACATCGCCCGGACGCTGCAAACCGATCTGGTTGCGCATGACTTCGACGGCGCCGGCAACATCTTCAGCATAGCGCGTTGGGCGAGCCAGGTAGCGTTGGACGGACGGCAGAGTGAGATAGCGTGCGACCAGGCGCACATCACTGCGCTCAAACGGACGAAGAACAAGACGATTGGTAGTGATTGGAAAATTCAAACCCGACATGACGATTCCGCCCCTTATGTAAGCTGCTGGACGCTCCAAGGGGACAACGGCATGATCGGATGGAAGTTCCTGCAATATCTAATGAAATTCAGCTCACTTAGCACTTGCAGGCACAAACAGGGACGTCTCCGGATGACATTGGTGAAACCACATATCATGGAGCAATAGGTCTTGCGGCGATCAGGGCTGGTTGTCGCCCTGCCATTCGCGCTGCAAAACAGCATAGATGAACTCCTCATCCCAGCCACCCTTGAACCGTGCATGCTCGCGAAAGTGTGCTTCACGGCGCATGCCCAACCGCTCCATGAGGCGCCACGACGGGCTGTTCCGTGCGTCACACCGTGCAAAGATGCGATGGATGTCCCCACCATAAAATCCCAGGTTGATGACCGCACGCGCCGCCTCCGTCGCGTAACCACGGCCCTGATATTCCGGGTGAAAAATCCAGCCTATCTCGGCCTGACGGGCATCGACGTTTCGCCAGATAAGCGACATTTCGCCAATGACGCGCGAGCTATCTGAAAGCTCCACCGCCAGCACAATCTTGTCGCCCTCTTCTGCCCAATTGGTATGGACGATGCGCTGCTGCACCGCTTGGGCGCACTCATCTCGGCTGAGCGCTGAATCGAAGAGGTAGAGTGCGACATCAGCCCGACCGCGATAGTCGAACACCGCATCGACATCACCGCGGGTGAATGGGCGGAGCCGCAACCTTTTTGTCGATACCGGGAAGTGCGGATAGTAACCCATGATACTTTCTCCGCGGATTAAGGGAACGTTGAGGCATCTTGCAGACCCGCAACGAGCATGCAACTTTTTGCCATGACCCACAAAAATAATCTTAACCTGGATCAATACGGACATTGCGACTGCGGCGCCAATTCCGTTCACGTCGCCGGCCGACCAGTGTCGATGTTCATGTGCTCATGCGAGAATTGCCAGCGCGTTGGCGGCGCCGGACATTCTGCGGTCGTTCTATTCCGTGCCGAAGAAGTTAGGACGCGAGGCGCGCTGAAATTTATCTCCCGCCCGGCTGCATCGGGAGCAAGCTTCACGCGCCACTTCTGCCCCGAATGTGGCACCACGCTATTTGCTCAGAGTTCGCGCGCCCCTGCCCTTCGTATCGTCCCTGTGGGCGTTTTCGCGGGTGACAATGACTGGTTTACGCCAAATCAGCTGATCTTTTCACGGAGCCATCAAGCCTGGGATCTGATCGCCGATCACCTTCCGCGTCACGACACCTATAGAAAGGACGAAGCGTGATGAGCCTGGCATGCGACGAGTTGAGCGATCGCGTCCGCGATGTCCTCGGGCCCCTGCCTTTTCTCACCGAGAAGAAAATGTTCGGCGGCCGCGCATTTATGCAAAACGGAAACATGCTGTGCTGCCCGACAAAGGAAGGCAGTCTCATTGTCCGCGTGGGCAAGGACGGAATGGATGAGGCGCTTGCCATTTCCGGAGCCAGCATCATGGATATGGGCGGCCGCAGCATGACCGGCTTCGTCGTCGTCTCGGGCGATGCCCTCGAAGACGACGACAATCTCGCTGATTGGCTGGGGCGATGCCGACGCTTTGTCGCCACGCTCCCAGCCAAATAGAATTACGGCGCTTTACCGAAGACAAGCGCCGCGTTGACGCCGCCAAAACCAAAGGAATTGGACAGCACGTAGTCCAACTGCTTGGGCTTTGCCTTGTTCGGCACTAGATCGAAAATGTCTGCCTCTTCTACCGGATCGTCGAGATTGATCGTCGGCGGCAGCATGTCGTTGCGGATCGCCTGAATGGCCACGATAGCTTCGAGCGCCCCTGCTGCGCCGAGAAGATGACCCGTAGCCGACTTGGTGGACGAAACCGCCAGATCCTTGCCGCGCCCAGCGAACACAGCCCCGATGCCGGCAATCTCAGCCATATCGCCGACCTGGGTCGATGTGGCATGCGCATTGACGTAACCAATTGCCGACTGGTCGATCCCAGCCATTTTGATCGCATTACGCATCGCAACCTGCGCTCCTGCCCCATCCGGAGAGCCTGAGGTCAGATGATAGGCATCGGCGGACGTGCCGTACCCAGCAACGATCGCCAAAGGCGTCGCACCGCGCTTTAGCGCATGGCTGAGCTTTTCTATGACGACAACAGCAGCGCCCTCCGACAGCACAAAGCCATCATGGCCCTTATCGAATGGCCGTGAGGCTTTGGTCGGATCATCCGCATAGGCCGTGGAAAGCGCGCGGGCTGCGCCAAAACCGCCGACCGAGATAGGATCGACAGATCCCTCGGCGCCACCGGCGACGACGACTTCGGCTTCACCTGTCAGCAGCAAGCGCACACCATCGCCAAGGGCCTGAGCGGAAGCAGCACAAGCCGTAACCGGCGTGCCGATTGGACCGCGAAACTGGTAGCGAATGGATACCCAGCCAGCGGCGAGATTGGCGAGGAAGGACGGCACGGTGAAAGGCGACAATCGGCGCGGCCCCTTCTCGCGAATCGTCTCCACCGCCTTGGCCATCACCGGCGAACCGCCGACCCCCGAACCGATGATCGTCGCGGTAGCCAGTTGGTCCTCAAGCGTTTCGGGAAACCAGTTTGCCTGCGCCAGGGCTTCAGCCGTCGCACCCAGAGCATATTGGATAAAGAGGTCCATCTTCTTGACCTCTTTTGCGTCGATGAAGTCGACGGGGTCAAAGCCGTGCTCATCGCGATCCTTGCCAGGCACGAGGCCGGCAATCGGCGACACGAAACCCTCGGTATCGAACCGATCATTGCGTACGATACCGCTTTTGCCCTCGATCAACCGGCGCCAGAAAACCTCGACACCAACGCCAAGTGGGGTCACTGCTCCCATGCCTGTAACGACGATTGGGTCGGATGGATCGGGCTTCAGCATGGGCATGTCCTCTGTGTGAACGGATTCGTTTGGAGATGGTCTGTGTGTGAGGTCCGCTTAAAGGCGGGCGATAGTGCGGAGACCGTTGATAACAGTCTCATAATCGGGGTCGCGCAGTGCGAGGCGCAGGTCGGCAATCGAGCTTCGCCACTCGGGAATGGCTTTGTTGAAAGCCGCGCGGCCGGTTTCCGTCAGGGCATAGGGCCGCGCTTTTCCCTCGGCGATCGCTTCGGTTGCGATCAGACCTTTTCGTTCGAGCAGTGCCAGATTGCGCGACAACGTGGTGCGTTCCATGGCCAGTTCGCTCGCCATTTCCGAGATGGAGCGGTTCGGCCGGCTGACCAGCATCCCCATAATATTGAATTGCGCCGCGGTAACGCCGAACGGCCGTAGGCGCCGATCGGACAGACGCGTGACCGCTCGCGCGGCCATTCGCGTGTTCAGCACAAGGCAAATATCAAAGTCATCCTGCATGGCAGCTCAGTACGCCCGTGCATATGCACGGGTCAATGGCATGCCCCCTTGCCGGACCCGTCTTTGCGCTTCGCGCTCATAATGCTATAGGGGCTGCGAAATTGGCCGAGGGGCCAAAGCAAGGATTTTCAGGGAGTATCCGATGAGCAAGATCAAAGTCGCCAACCCAGTTGTGGACCTCGACGGCGATGAAATGACCCGCATCATCTGGCAGGCGATCAAGGACAAGCTGATCCATCCCTACCTCGATCTCGACATCAAGTATTATGATCTCTCGATCGAAAACCGCGACGCCACCAACGATCAAGTGACCGTGGATTCGGCCAATGCCATTCGCGAATATGGCGTCGGCATCAAATGTGCCACCATCACCCCCGATGAGCAGCGCGTCGAAGAATTCGGCCTCAAGAAGATGTGGAAGTCGCCCAACGGCACGATCCGCAACATCCTTGGCGGCGTGATTTTCCGCGAGCCCATCATCTGCAAGAACGTGCCGCGCCTCGTTCCCGGCTGGACCCAGCCGATCATCGTCGGCCGTCACGCATTCGGTGATCAGTACCGCGCCACCGATTTCACATTCCCCGGCAAGGGCACGCTGACCATCAAGTTCACCGGCGAAGACGGTCAGGTCATCGAGCACGAAGTCTATCAGGCTCCGGGCGCTGGCGTGGCGATGGCCATGTACAACCAGGACGAGTCGATCCGGGACTTCGCCTATTCGAGCTTCAACTACGGCCTCGCCCGTGGCGTGCCGGTCTACCTCTCGACCAAAAACACCATTCTCAAGGTCTATGACGGCCGCTTCAAGGATATCTTCCAGGAGATCTATGAAGCCGAGTTCAAGGAAAAGTTCGAAGCCAAGAAGATCTGGTACGAACACCGCCTGATCGACGATATGGTTGCTTCGGCCCTTAAGTGGTCAGGCGGCTATGTCTGGGCCTGTAAGAACTATGACGGCGACGTGCAATCCGACATCGTGGCCCAGGGCTTTGGCTCGCTCGGCCTGATGACCTCGGTTCTGGCAACGCCCGATGGCAAGATCGTGGAATCGGAAGCCGCCCACGGCACCGTGACCCGTCACTACCGCCAGCACCAGCAGGGTAAGGAAACCTCGACGAACTCGACCGCGTCGATCTTCGCCTGGACCCGTGGCCTCGCACACCGCGCCAAGCTCGACGACAACGCGGCACTCGCCAAGTTTGCCTCGACGCTCGAAAAGGTCACCGTCGACACCATCGAAGAAGGCAAGATGACCAAGGATCTCTCCTTGCTCGTCGGCCCAGATCAGCCATGGCTCTCGACCATCGGCTTCCTCGACGCCATTGACGCCAACCTCCAGAAGGCCATGGCGTAAGCGCTCTAATCGCTTTGAATTGAAAAAGGCCGGATCTCACGATCCGGCCTTTGCTTTTGGGGTACAGCCCTACTTTTTCTTCCCCCCGGCTTTCGGCGGCGTGATGGTCAACTCGAACCGCTCGCCCGCCTTGATGGTCACCGGCGTTTCGCTTTCGACATCGCCCTTTTCTGAAAACACGATGTAGTCGCCCGCTTTGAGCGTGGTTTGCACGTTCGGCCCATAGCCATAGTCGAACGATGTAATATTGCCCGCGATGTCCTTGGTGGGGCTGCGGAATTCGACATAATCGTCGCTCGGTGTCGTCACCGCCAGCACGCCTGCGTCAAGCACAACCGGAATATCCGTCCGTTCACCGGTCGCGACACTGAACGGAATCTGACCCGTCGTGCCGTCCAGCTTGTAGTCCATGACGTAGTCGCCCGGCGCCAGCTCGAAATCCTGCTCGCCATCATAGCCATAGGCTATCGAACTCCGCGTGCCATCAAGCGCCACTTTGGCATCGAAGATTTCCATGTATAGGTCATTATCTTCGACCTTTACGCCGGGCGCGTACTCAGCCTTGAAGAACACAAGACCCGTGCCAACGATGACGTCTTCATCGATCGTCTCGCCTGCCTTTACCGTGTAAGACCGAGTCACCGTGGCCTCTCCGATCGTCACGTCGAAGTCTAGCTTTCCGGCGGGCAGAACGAGGACCTTATCGCCATATTGCGTCGTGACATTTTCGCTGTTGTGGCGAATTCCGATTGAGGCATTTTCATTCACCTCGGCACCCTCGCTCGACTTTGGATGCAGCTTGAAGACGGCTGCGTTGAGGATGAAATGCGTGTCGTTGACCTTATCTGCTACGATGGTCACGGGCTGTTCAGCAGTGGCATAACCATATTCGACTGTGACGATATAATCGCCGGGTTCCAACGTCCCTTTGAAGCGGGCATAGTAGTCGGTGTCGATCCATTCACCCTTTGTGCCGTCGGGGTTCACCTTGAACCACTGCCAGGTCAGATTGAGCGGACCACCGTCCTCGATATCCGGTCCACCTTCGGACAGCGACGCGGTCGGCGCAAAGTTGTATTCGACCTTAGGCGCCGGTTCAGGTTTCGGGGCTGGTTCGGGCTCTGGTTTCGGCTCGGCCTGTACCACTTGCGCGACGGTCTTTGTCAACGCGTCGACAAGGCCCGCACCATCGGCGGCAGAAAGATATTGGCCGCCCGTATTTTCCGCGAGACAAGCCACCTGCTGGCCTTCTTCATCGGAGAGACCAAAGCCCAGGACATGGGTGGTAAAATCGACGCCCTGCTTTTCAAGTTCGCTTGCAAGCTGGCACGGATCGACCTCGCAGGTTTCGAGCCCATCGGTAATGAGGATGACCGTGGCCTTTTCCTCGGTGTAGCGCAGGTCTTCCGCCGCAAGTTTTACTGCGTCGGAAATCGGCGTCATCCCCTTGGGATTGATGCTATCCGCCGCTTTGGCGATCGCCGCTCCCGTGCCGACGGCTGGCTCGACCAGCATTTCGATATCGCCGCAATCGCCCTTCTTGCGATGCCCATAGGTCATGAAACCGAGTTCGAGATCGTCCGGCAGATCCGCTAAAACTGACGCCAGCGTTTCACGCGCAATGGTGATCCGCGCCTTGCCATCGATCTGCGCCCACATGGAACCGGATCCATCGAGCACGATGATGGCGCGCTCCGCCGATAAGGCCGGAAAAGCCAGGCCCAGCGCGGCTATCGCGCCAAGCATGGCTCGCTTGAACATAGTCATGGAATGCCCTCCAGAAGCGGCCGGTCACCGGTCCGCCATGCTCCAACCAAGCCATTGCGCGGCTGAAGCCGGGATGAATGGCGGAGCCAGATTATCCCGAGTTAAGGCGGACTAGAAGAGCGTGACCGCGAAGAACAAGCTTAGTATGGTAGATTGCTCGCTCACGAGTCCAAACCCCGATTTGTCAGGTAGTTGAGATGCCCGTCGGCGTCATTCTGGCCTTTTTGGCCTATGCCAGTTATTCCATCGGTGATGCACTGATCAAAGCCACGGGGTCCGGCCTGTCGGTCTTCGAAATCGCGTTTTTCACCACGAGCTTTTCGATCATTCCCGCTCTGCTGACGAAGCGCGGCGAGCGCTGGCGCGACATCTATAAGTTGCAGCATCCCTGGCTTGTGCACCTGCGCTGCGCAACGGCGATCTCGGCCACGGCTTGCGTCATGTATGCCTTTACCCATATTGCCTTTGCCGACGTCTATGCCATTGGTTTTACAACACCTTTGTTCGTGACCCTGCTGTCGGTAGTGCTTCTCCACGAGCATGTTTCCGTGCCGCGTTGGCTGCTCCTGCTCGTCAGTTTCCTCGGCGTCGTGCTGGTCATCCGTCCGGGTCTTCGCGAGCTTGAAATGGGCCATTACGTGATGATGGTCGCTGCCGCTCTGGCCGCGGTCACAACAACCGTGCTCCGCCATGTAGCGCCCAAAGAGAGACGCGTCAGCCTTGTCGGGCTGCAGGTGCTCTATTCCGGAATTTTCAATGGCTTCATGATGATACGGACTTTCGTGGTACCCAATCTGGAGCAGATGGCGATCCTTTTGGGCATTGGTCTACTCGGTGGTGTCGGTGCGCTGCTGCTCATTCAGGCCAGCAAGCAGACGCCTGCCAACCTGATCGCACCGGTTCAGTACAGTCAGCTGATCTGGGCGATCCTGTTCGGCGCGCTCTTTTTCGGCGAATATCCGGACTGGATTGCGGTCGTCGGGATGCTAATCGTGGTCGGAGCGGGGCTCATGAATGTGCTCAGCGAGAAGCGACCGATCCGCTGGAAGCCGCGAGTGTTCTTCTTCCGAATTGGGGAGTGATCCGGTAGCAGTCCGTTACCATCGACGCGTCCTCAGCGGCGAATTGGTTCTAGAAACGACAAACCCCGCACCGATGGCGCGGGGTTTTGTGTTTAAGGCTGCCGTTCGATCAGATCAGGGCGCGAATAGCGGCGACGGCGTCGTCGGCCTTGGAGGCATCTGGACCGCCACCCTGGGCCATGTCCGGACGGCCACCACCACCTTGCCCGCCCAGCGCTGCGGTTGCTGACTTGATCAAGGTGCCGGCGGCATATTTGCCGGTGAGGTCTTCCGTCACGCCGATGGCCACGGTGCCCTTGCCGTCTTCGCCCTTGAGGACGATGACGACGACGCCGGAGCCGATGCGCTTCTTTTCGGCATCGACGACTGTCTTGATATCCCTGGCGGCGACGCCTTCGACGACGCGGCCGACGAAAGTCACACCATTGACGGTTTCAGTGGCACTGCCGCCTTCGCCGCTGCCGCCGAGGGCCAGCTTCTGGCGCGCGTCGCTCAGGGCCTTTTCTGCGCTCTTGATCTGGTTTTGCAGGGCTTCGATGCGCTCGAGCACTTCATGCGTGCCGGAGCGGAGGAGGCTGGCAGCCGACGAGACGATGTTGACATTTGTATTGCCGCGATGCCGGGCGGCCTTGCCGGTGAGGGCCTCGATGCGGCGGACGCCTGCGGCAGACGCGGTCTCGGTGACAATCGAAACGAGGCCGATATCGCCGGTGCGACGCACATGGGTGCCGCCGCAGAGTTCGACGGACCAGCCCAGACCATTACCGGTCGGCTCGCCCATGGAAACGACGCGGACTTCGTCGCCATACTTCTCGCCGAAGAGAGCGCGCGCGCCCGATTCCTTGGCTTCATCGACGCCCATCAGGCGCGTTTCGACCGCGGTGTTCTGAAGGATGATCGTATTGGCGATATCCTCGACCTCGGCGATTTCCTGCGGGGTCATCGGCTTTGTATGCACGAAATCGAAGCGCAGGCGATCGGCGGACACCATCGAACCCTTTTGCGCGACGTGGTCGCCGAGCACGAGACGCAGGGCTTCGTGCAAAAGGTGGGTGGCAGAATGGTTGGAGCGGATCGAGGAGCGACGGTCGTGATCGACGACGAGCTCGACCGCCTGACCAACCTTGAGCGTGCCTTCCGTGACTTTCACCTTATGGCTGAAGACGCCGTGGTGCTTGCCAGTGTCGAGAACGTCGGCGGCAAAGCCTTCGCCCTTGATGACGCCGGAGTCGCCGACCTGGCCGCCGCTCTCGCCATAGAACGGGGTCTGGTTGACGACGACGACGCCGTCCTGGCCGGCGGCGATCTCGGCGACTTCAGCGCCATCGACCAGCAATGCCTTGATCTCGCCTTCGGCCGTCTCGGTTTCGTAGCCGAGGAATTCGGTCGGACCGAGCTTGTCGGCAAGGCCATACCAGACGGTATCGGTGGCCGCTTCACCCGAGCCAGCCCAGTTCTTGCGGGCTTCAGCCTTTTGCTGGGCCATGGCAGCGTCGAACCCTGCCTGATCGACCGTGATATTGCGCGAACGCAGGGCGTCTTGCGTCAAATCGAGCGGGAAGCCATAGGTATCATAGAGCTTGAAAGCGGCGGCGCCGTTGAGCACATCACCTTCGCCGAGGCCGGATGTTTCCGATTCAAGAATCTGCAGGCCACGGCCAAGCGTCTTGAGAAAGCGACCTTCTTCGAGGCGAACGGTCTCGGCGATCATGGCTTCGCCGCGGCTAAGTTCGGGATAGGCCTGGCCCATTTCCCGAACGAGCGCGGGGACAAGCTTGTAGATCGTCGGTTCGCTCGCGCCCAGAAGGGTTGCGTGACGCATGGCGCGGCGCATGATGCGGCGAAGAACATAGCCGCGGCCTTCATTTGAGGGCAGTACGCCTTCGGCAATGAGGAAGCTCATCGAACGGAGGTGATCAGCAATGACGCGGAGGCTCCGATTGCCCGGACCATCGACGTCGGCATTCGTGGCATTGGCGGCGGCCGAGATCAGCGCCTTGAAGAGATCGATGTCGTAATTGTCGTGAACGCCCTGCATGACTGCAGCAACACGTTCGAGACCCATGCCGGTGTCGATGGACGGACGCGGCAGGCCGGTGCGGGACCCATCGGCATGCTGTTCGAACTGCATGAAGACGAGGTTCCAGATTTCGATCCAGCGATCGCCATCTTCATCCGGCGAGCCCGGAGGGCCGCCCCAGACCTTGTCACCATGGTCATAGAAGATTTCCGAGCACGGACCGCAGGGACCGGTATCGCCCATCTGCCAAAAATTCGACTTGGCGCCGAGGCGCACGATGCGGTCTTCGGAAAGACCGGCGATCTTCTTCCAGAGTTCGAGCGCTTCGTCATCGTCCTGATAGACAGTGACCATCAGCTTGTCGCGCGAAAGGCCCCAGTCCTTGGTGAGAAGGTTCCAGGCGAGCTCGATCGCTTGCGGTTTGAAATAGTCGCCGAACGAGAAATTGCCCAGCATTTCAAAGAAGGTGTGGTGGCGCGCAGTGAAGCCGACATTGTCGAGGTCGTTATGCTTGCCGCCGGCACGCACGCATTTCTGGGCCGTCGTCGCCGTCGAATAGGGGCGCTTTTCAAGACCCGTGAAGACATTCTTGAACTGCACCATGCCGGCATTGGTGAACATCAGCGTCGGATCATTGCGCGGCACGAGCGGGCTCGAGGCGACGGCTTCGTGGCCATTGCGGGCGAAGTAATCGACAAAGCTCGAGCGGAGATCGTTTACGCTGGTCATCAACAGGCTTTCATGACGAACAGAACGCGGGCGCGTCCAGAAAGAAACGTGGCTTTCTATCGTGCGAATGACGGAAATGTCCAGCATTGCGGCGATATTGGGATGGGAGAAGGTTGGGGTGGCTGATGCCGATACATCAGCACTTGTTTCCTCACCACAAGGAGAAGAGCAGCATCGGACCAACTGCCAATTACAACTCGCCCTAGAAAAAGACCCCCGCCGATGGCGAGGGTCGAAAAGTATGCATGGGACTTTTGTGGAGGCTTTATTCGTCGCCGGCGTCTTCCTCGCCACCGGCCACGAGCAAGACTTCGCCAAGGAGGCCCGAACTCTCGCGGACGCCCTGCTCGATCGTGTTGGCAATCTCCGGATTGTCCTTGAGGAACTGACGGGCGTTTTCACGGCCCTGCCCCAGGCGCTGGCTATCCCAGGAGAACCAGGCACCAGATTTGTCGACGATGCCGGACTTGACCCCGAGATCGAGCAATTCGCCAGTCTTGGAAATGCCTTCGCCATACATGATGTCGAATTCGACCTGACGGAACGGCGGAGCAAGCTTGTTCTTGACCACCTTGACGCGGGTCTGGTTGCCAACGATCTCTTCGCGATCCTTGAGCGCCCCGATGCGGCGGATATCGAGACGAACCGAAGCATAGAATTTCAGCGCATTGCCGCCCGTGGTCGTTTCGGGCGAGCCGTACATCACGCCGATCTTCATGCGGATCTGATTGATGAAGATGACGAGGCACTTGGACTTCGAAATAGACGAGGTCAGCTTGCGCATGGCCTGGCTCATCAGGCGGGCCTGAAGGCCTGGAAGCGCATCACCCATTTCGCCTTCGAGTTCGGCGCGCGGGGTGAGCGCTGCAACCGAGTCGACGACTAGAACGTCGATAGCACCGGACCGGACCAGCGTGTCGGTGATTTCGAGCGCCTGTTCGCCGGCATCCGGCTGGGAAATCAACAGGTCATCGACATTGACGCCGAGCTTACGCGCATAGACCGGATCGAGCGCATGTTCCGCGTCGACAAAGGCGCAGATGCCCCCTTTGCGCTGCGCTTCGGCAATGACATGCAAAGCCAGCGTCGTCTTGCCCGAGCTTTCCGGCCCAAAGATTTCGACGATACGGCCCTTGGGCAATCCGCCAATGCCAAGAGCGATATCGAGACCGAGCGAGCCGGTCGAGATCGATTCCACTTCGATTGCGGAATTTTCGCCCAGGCGCATGATAGAGCCCTTGCCGAAATTCCGCTCGATCTGGCTCAGCGCTGCCGCAAGAGCCTTGTCCTTATCCATCGATCCACCCTCAACAACGCGAAGCGGCGAGCTAGCCATGATTTCTCTCCTTATTTCACGCTCTCGAGGACCACGCAACGCGCTGGGTCGAGAGATCAATGTCCACAAATCGTGCTGTATTTGTTCTCATTATGTTTCGGTACTGTCAAGGCACAAAAAGAGAACATTTAGATTGACCGATGCGACCTCGTGTGATGATTCTACGGATGATTGGGACCGCGAGTCTCAAAAGTATGATTTTTGACTAGACAGGCTGCGACTGGTTGCGCTTTATGCCTGCCAAGCTGCCGAAGGCCCCAGGAGGCAAGGAAAGTCATGCACCTTATCCAGTATTTCGATGACAATGGCACCCGCGCCGTGGGCGTGACGCGCGACGGAGCGACTCGCAAGGTCGAGGGCGTCAGCAGTGTCTATGAACTGGCTCAGGCAGCCCTGGCGGGCCTTGGCGGTCTATCGGCCGCGATCGATGCGCGTGGTCTTGGTGGCACTGTAGATAAGGCCGCCCTTTTGGCCGAGGGCCGGTTGCTGGCTCCTATCGATCACCCCGACGCGACGCATATGCATGTAACTGGTACTGGCCTGACCCATCTCGGATCGGCCGCAACGCGCGACGCCATGCACAAGAGCAATGGTGAAAAGCCGGCGGGCGAATTGACCGACAGCATGAAAATGTTCCGCATGGGGCTGGAAAACGGCAAGCCAACTGGCGGCGAAAAGGGTGTGCAGCCTGAATGGTTCTATAAGGGCAATGGCCATATCGTTTCCAATCCAGGCCATCCCATCCCCTCGCCGTCCTTTGCGCTCGACGCAGGCGAAGAGCCGGAGATCGCCGGCATTTACCTGATCGATGCCAATGGTCAGCCACGCCGCCTCGGCTTTGCATTGGCCAACGAATTTTCCGACCACGTGACCGAGCGGATCAACTATCTCTATCTGGCGCATTCCAAACTGCGCGCCTGCTCTTTTGGCCCGGAATTGCGGGTCGGCGATCTGCCCAATCATATCGAAGGGATGTCGCGCATCCGTCGCGACGGCGAAGTGCTCTGGGAAAAGCCGTTCCTCTCCGGCGAGGACAATATGAGCCACACCATCGCCAACCTCGAATATCACCACTTCAAATATGGCCTCTTCCGTGAGCCAGGCGATGTGCATGTCCATATGTTCGGGACGGCGACGCTGAGCTTTGCGGATGGCATCTCGACCAAGGAAAACGACATCTTCGAAATCGAGGAGAGCCAGTTCGGCTTGCCGTTGCGCAATCCGGTGCGTCTCGAGCAGGAAAAGCCAGTGCTGATCAGCGGGCTCTACTGAGCGTCTCGCAAGACTGACATCGGGCCTCTCGCTGAAAAGCGAGGGGCCCTTTTTGTTTGTCGAAGGGCGCTGCACTTTACTCGCCGCAACTAACATGTCAGTTGTTTTGGAGGGAGTTAAGGGAGGTTTCTGGTGACCAGCAGGTTTGACACGCGGCGCGTGGGCGAGACGGCGCTCGAGGTGACCACACTGGGGCTTGGCTGCGCATCGCTGGCCGGGATTTTCTCGCGCGTGCCGGCTGACCAGGGTCGCGCCACGGTGCAACACGCACTCGACAAAGGCATCACCTATGTTGATACCGCGCCGCAATATGGCTTGGGGCGATCGGAGCATTTCGTAGGCGACGTGCTGCGCGAGGCAGCGGTTCGGCCCGTGGTGTCGACCAAGGTCGGGCGGTTGCTCAAGCCGGTTTCGCCAGACCGGCAGGACAAAGGCAACTGGGTCGATCCCCTGCCCTTCGATCAGCAATACGATTACAGCTATGATGGCGTCATGCGCTCGTTCGAAGATAGCCTACAGAGGCTGGGGCTCGACCGGGTGGACATCGTCTATGTCCACGATATCGGCACGGCGACGCATGGGGTTGAGGGCAACAAGCCGCTCTGGGCGCAATTGGCGGGCGGCGGGTACAGGGCGCTGCGCGGGCTCCGCGATAGCGGAGTGATCAAGGCGATCGGGCTCGGCGTCAACGAGTGGCAGGTGTTGATGGACGCCTTTGCGCTTGGTGATTGGGACGTGTTCCTACTGGCTGGCCGTTACACGCTCCTGGAACAGACTTCGCTGGAGCCATTCCTCTCGACCTGTATCGCGCGAAAGGCGTCGGTCGTCGTCGGCGGACCGTTCAATTCCGGTATTCTGGTTGGCGGCGACAAGTTCAATTATGAGCGCGCGCCGGAAGAGATCGTCACCAAGGTGCGCGCGATCGAGGCCGTGTGTCGCGAGTTCGGCGTGCCACTGCCCGCGGCGGCGCTGCAGTTTCCGCTGACCCATCCGGCCGTGTGCAATGTGCTGCCAGGTCCTCGCTCGCCCGAGGAGCTGGATGGCATTCTGGATTGGTGGGATTCAGAGATCCCAGACGCGCTGTGGACCGCGCTGGCGGAGAAGGGTCTGCTGGCCGAGGGCACGCCGATACCGGGCGGGACAGCTTGAGCCATCACACGCTGACAGTCTGGGGGCGCAAGACGTCGTCTAATGTGCAAGCACTGATGTGGTGCATCGGCGAACTCGGGCTGCCCTACGAGCGCTACGATGTCGGGCATCGCTTCGGCGGCAATGATACGCCGGAATTTTTGGCGATGAACCCGAATGGGACGGTGCCGGTGCTGCAAGATGGGCTCAATCAGCCCATCTGGGAGACGGGCGCCATACTGCGTTATCTCGCGGGGCGTTATGGCGATGCCCCGTTTTGGCCGAGCGATCCGGCAGTGCGGGCGCCGGCGGATCAGTGGGCTGAGTGGGCCAAGATCAATGTGACGCTGGCTTTTACAGGTCCGGTGTTTTGGCGCGTGGTGCGGACGGCGCCGTCACGGCGTGATCCCGTGGCGATTGCAGCGGCGCTTGAAAAGCTGCATGCGATCCTCGCGATTGCCGAAGCGCAGTTGGCGCGGCATGCATTTTTGGCGGGCGGCGATTTTACGCTCGCCGATATCCAGTTTGGACACGTGCTTTATCGCTATTTCGACATCGATATTCCGCGACCAAGCTGGCCCAATGTCGAGCGTTATTATCACCAACTGACGCAGCGGCAGGCTTTCCGAGAGCACGTGATGGTCTCTTACGACGAGTTACGGGCCCACGACTGAAGCTGATGCGTCAGTTTAGGTCGATTGCGTAACGCTTTAGAATGTCGAGCGGAACGAGGTCGAGGACCTTACGGTTGGTGGCGCGGAGGTGGATCCGCGGCGCTTTGCCGGCCTCGTGGGCCTGCAGCCAGCGGGCGGCGACGAGGCACCAGCGGTTGCCGGGAACGATGCCAGTGAAACCGAATTCAGGGCGTGGCGTCGAGAGGTCATTGCCGACGGATTTGGAATAGGCAAGGAACTCGGCTGTGGCTTCGATACAGACTAGATGCACGGCCGCGTTTTCTGGACCAGCCGCGCAATAGCCGGTGCGGAAGAAGCCCGTTAGAGGATCGTCGGAGCACGGCTGCAGCGCTTCGCCGAGAACGTTATATTCGTTCGGGCCTTCGATGCGGTTTTGGTGGTTCATGAAAGCTCCAAACTGAGGTGGCAGGGCGATGTTGCGCCCTGCCCTAGCCGTCAGTCTTGTCCTGGCGCCGAAGCACTTCCTTGACCTTGGAATTGATCTGGTCGAGCGAATAGGGTTTTGGCAGGAAGTCGACGCTCTGATCATCCTCGATATCGCGGCGCACGCTCTCTTCGGCATAGCCGGACACGAAAATGATCTTCAAATTTGTCATCTTTTCGCGGATGACCTTGAGCATCGTTGGCCCGTCCATTTCCGGCATGACGACGTCGGAAATGATGAGGTCGACCTTGTAATCGAGGTCTTCGAGCACTTCGAGCGCCTCTTCGCCGCCATCGGCTTCGAAGACTTCATAACCCGTGGTGCGCAGAGCGCGAGCCGAGAAAGCGCGGACGCTTTCTTCGTCTTCGACAAGCAGAATGCGTTCGTGGCCAGTAAGGTCCTTGGCTGGCGCGGTGGCGATGGCGACTTTGGCCGCGGTTTCTTCTGCGGTCGGGACGTAGCGGGGCAGAAAAATCTTGAAGGTCGTGCCGACGCCGACAACCGAGACGGGATAGATGAAGCCTTCGGTCTGCTTGACGATGCCGTAGACCGTCGAGAGGCCGAGGCCTGTGCCCTTGCCCAATTCCTTGGTGGTGAAGAAGGGCTCAAAGATTTTCGCCATGACTTCGGGGCTCATGCCGGTGCCCGTATCCTGGACGTCGATAAGGACATAGTCTGCAGCGGCCATGCCATCGAACTTGAGGTCGCGGGCTTCGTCTTCGGTGATGTTGTTGGTGCGGACTGTGATCGAGCCACCATCGGGCATGGCGTCGCGCGCATTGACGACGAGATTAATGATGACCTGTTCGAGCTGCACCACGTCGGCACGGACTGGCCAGATATTTCGGCCGTGCTCGACCGTCAGATTGTTCTTCTCGCCGATCATGCGCTTCAACAGCACGGTGAGGTCATCGACGATCAGCGGCAGTTCGAGCACTTGCGGGCGCAAAGTCTGGCGGCGCGAGAAGGCGAGTAGCTGACGAGTAAGACCGGCAGCGCGATTGGCATTCTGCTTGATCTGCATGAGTTCGCTGAACGACGGATCGCCCGGCTTGTGCTTGAGCAGCAGGAGATCGGAGAAGCCGATGATGGCGGTGAGCAGATTGTTGAAATCGTGCGCGACGCCCCCCGCAAGCTGGCCGACCGCCTGCATCTTCTGGCTCTGAGCGAACTGGGCTTCGAGCTTGCGCTGATCGGTCATATCGAGCGCATAGACGTTGATCTGCTCAGGTGAGCCGGCACTGACTTCGGACGCGGAGATATAGAGTCTGACGGCATGCTCGCCTTCGACGCTCAACTGCGCGTCGACGGGTTCGACTTCACTGCGCTGTGCCGTAGCGTCGGACAGTGCGCGCATAAGCTTGTCGCGGCTGCCTTCGCCGATGAGGTCATGCATCGGCTGCAGTTCCAAGCTCTTTTCCTCGCCAGACCAGCGGAAGATGCGCCCGAATGGAGCGTTGGTTCGCACAATGCGGCCTTGGCCATCGAGGGTAGCAATGGCGAAAGGCGTGTCGTTGAAGAAGCGCGAGAAGCGGACTTCGGCGGCGCGGAGTTCTTCTTCGCTTTCGGGGGCGCTGGAGCGATCGAGGACGAGGGTCCGCGTCTCGCCCAATTCGCCATCAGCAAGACGCGCGGCGCGGTGCAACATACGAACCGGCAAGGCGGTGCCATTGCGGCGCACGAGGTCGATATCGATGATCTCGGTGTGGATTTCGCCATCGCGACGGCCGCGCATCAGGAGCGTCGCACCATCGCCACGGACCACATCGCCAAGGCTCAAATGACCGGCGTTGAACTCGGCAAGGTCGTAGCCCAGCCAATCGGCGAGCGTCGAGTTGAGGTATTGGATGCGGCCTTGAGCATCGGCGGAGAAGAAGCCGGCGGGAGAATGATCGAGATAATCGATGGCGCGCTGGAGATCGAGGAAAGCGGTTTCGTTGCTTTCGCGGTCGCGCGTAATGTCTTCGACGGTCCAGACGACCATCGGCTTGGTCGTCTCATCGGTGGCTGGCAGCGGCCGGACGGAAATGCGATACCAGAAGGCCCGAGCGCTCTCGGTCTGCGACCCACCGAGGCCGCCGACGATGCGCAAATCCTCGATTGCATTACGGCCATCCTTGGCGGCGCGGGTAAGCCGGTAAATGGCCTCGCCGGCATCGGCCTGTCCGGCGAAAAGGCGCGGCAGGCTGACGGGCACGCCATTGGTCAGCGCTCCATTAAAATTGCCATAGTGCGAATTCACATAGGCGATCTTGCCATCGCGATCGGCCACGACGATCCCGCGTGCAGCCGTATCGACCACAGCTCGGGCGATCGTCCGGCGCTCTTCGGACGCCGCGAAGCGGAACAGCCCGGCAGCCAAGCCAAAGAGGAAGAAGACTCCGGCGACGGCCAGCAGCCCCACAAAAGTCATGACCACTTCGGCCGGGACCCGCTCACCAAAGAGCGCAAAGGCAACCGCGGCGCCGACCAGAACAAGCCCCAGCGCCGCGACGCGCCAGAGACCGGCACCGCCCTTGGCAGCAGAAACCAACGGATCGGGGTAGTTGTCTTCGCCGAGCGGCGTCGTGGCCATGAATGGGAGCTCCAGCGCAAAACCTGCCCCGATTCGGGACACTCGACATTGGTTTAGCAAATGGATTCCCCCGTTGGGAGAGCGAAGGCGGCTTTTCCCGCCCTGTGCCTCAAATCCCTGCGGTTTGGCGCAATAAAACCTCACGAAAGGAATTCGAATTTGAACGGGTTGATCATTATTTCCGGCTGCTCAGGCGGCGGCAAATCCACGCTGCTGACCGAACTGTCCCGGCGCGGCTTTGCCGTGATCGAAGAGCCCGGGCGAAGGATCGTTATCGAGGAAGAAGCCGCGGGCGGAAGCGCCCTGCCCTGGCTGGATCTCAAGGGGTTTCTGACCAGAGCAGTGTCGCTCTCGCGAGAGGATCTTGCGACGGCAAGTACACTCGATGGCCCGGTATTTTTCGACCGCGGGCTTTTCGATGCTCTGTCTGGTCTGGCCGAAGTGACGGGCAATCGCGGCGTGCTCTATGAGGCTGGCTATCCGAGCTTCCACAAGACAGTGTTTTTGACGCCGCCATGGCCAGAGATCTACCGCAGAGATGCCGAGCGGCAACATGGGCTAGACGCCGCACTGGTGGAATATGAGCGGCTAAAGCGCGACTACCCCGCAATGGGATATGACGTGATCGAGCTTCCAAAAATCCCGGTCGTCGCGCGGGCGGATTTCGTGATCTCAACCCTAGGCCTCCAGCAGCACAGCCGCGATCAGCGCGCCTTCCAGCTCTGCCCGTGCTTGAGGCGCATGACGAAGCCGATAATCTCGGCGACAGCCTTGAAGTGTTCGGCGGGGATATCCTGGTCAACGTCAACCGACGCGTAGAGCGCGCGGGCGAGCGGCGGATTTTCGATGATCGGCACATCGCTTTCCTTGGCCACGGTGCGAATGCGCAAGGCGACCGCGTCGGCGCCCTTAGCGACGCATTTTGGTGCGCCCATGCCCTTTTCGTATTTAAGCGCCACGGCATAGTGGGTCGGGTTGGTGACAACGACCGTGGCGTCGGGCACGGCCTGCATCATGCGCTTACGCGCCTTCTCCTGCCGGAGCTGGCGAATGCGGCCCTTGACGTGCGGATCGCCTTCCATCTGCTTATATTCGTCGCGCGTTTCCTGCATGGTCATCATCTGCCGCTTCCACCACTTGTTGCGTGTGTAGAAGTAGTCGGCGGCCGCAATGGCGGTGACGACGATGAGCACGGAGGTCAGGATCTTGACCGCCAATTCCTGGAAATCGAGCAGGATGACGATCGGGTCGGCCGTCATCATGGTGTCGAGGCGATCTCGCTCGGGCCAGACGGTCATCACGACGACGGTGCCGACAACGGCGATCTTGGCGAGCCCCTTTCCAAAATTGACCAGCGCTTCGCCCGAGAACAGGCGCTTGGCTCCAGCGAGCGGAGAAATCTTGGAGAATTTCGGGGTGACGGGCTCGGTAGAGAACAGCGGCTTGTGCTGGATGAGATTGGCAACGACGCCGCAGACATAGAGCACGCCAAGCGGGGCTAGCACTGCGCCGATCATGGCGAGCGCGAGCCCATTGAAAAAGGCAGAGAAACCCGACCCCTCGACGTCGAAGCGATCGGCATTCATCATGATGATCTGCAGTGGATTGCTGATCTGCTGGGCGACCCAAGGCGCCATCGACGAGACCACGACGGCCATGCCCACCAGCATGAACCAGGCCGTTACCTCCTGGCTCTTGGCGACATCGCCCTTTTTATGGGCTTCCTCGAGCTTTCTATGGGAGGGATCTTCTGTTTTGCTTTCCTGCTCCGGGGCCTCGTCTGACATCGACTACCCCCTCCACATGGCCAGATGATTTTCAAAGGCGGAGAGATACCACCCCATCATCATCATGAGCAGGAGCGCGAAAAGCACGAGGCCGGCGAGGATGTTGGCGGGCATGAGCAGAAAATAGACCTGCAAGGCAGGCATCAGGCGCGCCAGGATGCCGGCGCCAAGGTTGAACACGAGTCCGAAGACGATGAAGGGCGCAGACATCTGCACGCCGACCGAGAAGGCGCCGGCGACGGTCTTGAGCGCCAGTTGCATGGCATCTTCCGACATGATGGGCATGGTCGGCGAGAACACATCATAGCTGTCGTAGATCGCCGCGAGGATCATGTGATGGAGATCGGTCGCAAAGATCAGCGTGATGCCGAGGAACGACAGAAAGCTTGAAAACACCGCAGCCTGCATGCCCTGCTGGGTCGGGTCGGCCGCCATGGCGCCGGAAAGGCCAGTCTGGAAGGCGACGATGGCGCCCGCGACCTGGGTGGCCATAGTGGTGATGCGCACAATGGCCCCGATGATGAGGCCGACGGCGATCTCGTGAAAGAGGAGGCCCAGCATCGGCCCGAAATCGGTCGATGCGGGCGGGATGACGTCGCGCAACAGCGGGTAGAGCACCAAAGTCAGCAGCAGCGCAAAGGAGAGACGCAAGCGCGCGGGGATCGTGTCTTCACCCAATGCCGGCATGAGCATCAGCATCGCGGCGATGCGCGAAAACAAGATGAGATAGGTGAAGGCGGCAAAAGGCGCCCAATCGATGTTGAGCGTAAACATCAGCCGCCGACGATGATCATGTCGACCACGCGCGTCATATAGGCCGACATGGTCGCTCCCATGAACGGCAGGGCGATCAGCATGGTGACGAAGATGGCGATGATCTTGGGCACGAAGACCAGGGTCTGTTCCTGAATCTGCGTGAGCGCCTGGAAGAGCGCGATGACGACGCCGACGACGAGACCGACGAGCATCATGGGAAGGGACACGATGACGAGCGTCCAAATGCCCTGATTGGCAATGTCGAGAACTTCGGCGCCGGTCATTTTAGTCGCTCCGCGAACAGAATCGCGAAGCCATAGGTAACTGATTCCTGAATCCGCCGCGAATTCTATGCAGCGGCGACCCTCAAAGTTGCGAGAGCGAAAGCATGCCTTAGATCGGCATGCTCATGATCGATTCATAGGACTGGATGACGCGGTCGCGAATGGTCACGATGCTGTCGATGGCAAATTCGGTCTGGGACATGGCCGTGACCATGTCGACAACGTTGGCTTTGCCGTTGACCATGTCGATGGCCATTTTGTCCGAGGAGCGGCCGGTATCCACGACACCCTGCACCGACTGGGCCAGCATCTGGGCGAATTCATTGCCTGATTTGCCGGCATTGGTGCCGAGCTGCGCGCCCGGCTGCGACGCCTGGGAGAGAAGACGGCTTGCGGCATCGTTGAGCGACGCGACGGCAGTCGGGTCGGCGGCGCGGCCGGTTTCGGCGATGCCCTGGACCGACTGGGCCAGCATCTGTGCGAAGTTCGGACCACCGGAAATCCCGGCGATCGTGCTTTCGACTTCCGGACGGCTGATTTGCGATGCGAGGCGGCTGGCATTGCCATAGGCCGCGGCTGCGATGTTGAATGGTGTCGACGCCATGATATTTGCCCCCTAGAACGTCAGCCGCGCAGGATGTCGAGCGTTTGCCCGAGCATCTGGCGAGAGATGGTAACCACGTTGAGATTGGCCTCGTAACTGCGCTGGGCCTCGCGCATGTCCATCGTCTCGATGAGCGTATTGACGTTGGGATACTGGACGTAGCCGCTGGCATCCGCTGCCGGATGGCCGGGTTCGTAGCGGCTCGTGAAATCGCTTTGGTCGAGGGCAACCTTGCCCATGGTGATGACCTTGCCGCCAAGTTCCTGGTTCATCACCGTTTCGAACGTCGGCACGCGGCGACGATAGGGCTGGCCGCCCGGCGTCGAGGCCGTCGAGTCGGCATTGGCGATGTTTTCAGCGATGACGCGCATACGGGCGGACTGAGCATGAAGGCCAGTTGCGGCGATGCCGATCGAAGTGTTGAAGTCCATGGGTCACGCCCTCCTTATGCTGTCTTGCCGAGAGCGGTCTTCAAGATCTTGACCGACTTCTGGTAAAGGGAGGTCGCGGCCTGATAATCCATCATATTGGTCGTGACCTTCATCATTTCGTCTTCGAGCGTGATGCCGTTTCCGCGCGGCGTGACCTCGAAATTCACCATGCGCTGATCGGCAAAGCTTGAACCGCCGCCAAGGCTGGTGGAAAAGTGCATAGGCTGGGTCGCTGCAGTCGCCACCGTCGGCGCCTGTGCGACCTTGAACCGATCCTCGAAGTTGTATTGCTTGAGGTCGCGACCCTTGAAGCCGGGGTTATCGGCGTTGGCGACGTTTTCGGCGAGCAATCCCTGCCGGGCCTGATGCCAGCGCATCTTGTCCGTCAGCGCCGCGAAGACCGGCATATCCAACAATCCCATCGCCAGCGCTCCTTGAGTCCAGGCTAGATAGGAAAATCCTGCCCATTTGTGGTTAAAGAAGAGTTAATAGAGCGCGCATGCTGTCCCAAATTGCCTCGCAATCTGCACGATTGCCTGGTTTGACTGGGCAGAAAATGCCCGTCAGAATCACGGCGGCCACTTTAGGAGTTAGAATCAGTGCAGTTCATCACCAGCCTTTTCGGCGGTAGCGGCAGTACATACCTGACCGCTTTCTTCGCCCTCGGGGCCGTAATCGTCCTCATCATCCTCGGTGTATGGCTGCTCAAACTGGTCTTCAACGTGTCGAGCAATGGCGTGCGTGGACGCAACCGGCGCCTCGCGATCATCGACACTCTGGTGGTCGATCAGAAGCGGCAATTGCTGATCGTGCGGCGTGACAATGTCGAACACCTGATCCTGACCGGCGGCAGCCAGGACCTCGTCGTGGAATCGGGGATCACGCCTCCGGAGCCGCCCGCCGCGCAAACCTCGCGCCGCCCCGTGCCAATGGTTGGCCGCCGCCCGGCCAATGAAGGGCGCAAGACGGATGTGAAGCCGACGATCGTGCCGGCTGCGACTGTTGCAGCGGGCCCCGGCGCCGCCGCAGATCGCGCCCGCGAAGCCAACAAGGTGCGCGAGCATGCGCCGGGCAAATCGCTGCGCCATACGGGCCTGCTGCGCCCGGTAACGACGCAGGACACTTTGCCGCCGGGGTATAAAGCGGACATTTCGCCCGTAAACGCGGCCGACTCAGCTAAAGAAGGCGCAGACGAGCCGGTTAACGAAAGCATAACGCGTGATCACGAAGCGCAGGGCGAGAGCAACAGAAACTAGCGTCCCGCGCAGGCGCCTCAAGAAAACGGCCTTCATCGGCCTGGCGCTTGCTGCCGGGCTGACGCTTCTGGCAACGGGCATCGCCCAGGCGCAGGACATCTCCATCGGCTTCGGCGACGACACCGCGATCGCCGAGCGCGCCATCCAGTTCATCGGCCTTCTGACCATCCTGTCGCTCGCGCCATCCATCCTCGTGATGGTGACGAGTTTTACCCGTATCGTCGTCGTGCTGTCCCTGCTCCGCACCGCCATCGGTCTCCAGACGGCGCCGCCGAACTCGGTGATGATCTCGCTCGCGCTGTTCCTGACCTTCTTCATCATGCAGCCGACGCTGCAGCAGAGCTATGACAATGGCATCGCGCCGCTCCTGGCGGGGCAGATCGAGATCACCGAAGCCTTCGAGCCGACCGTAGCGCCGCTCCACGCCTTCATGCGCGCGAACGTTCGCGATCAGGACCTGTCGCTGTTCTACGACCTGACCGATGCAGAAATCCCCGATGAAGCGGAAGCCATTCCGCTGCAATTGCTGATCCCGGCTTTCCTGATTTCAGAACTGCGGCGCGCCTTCGAAATCGGCTTCCTGCTGTTCCTGCCCTTCGTCATCATCGACATGGTCGTCGCGTCGGTGCTGATGAGCATGGGTATGATGATGCTGCCGCCCGTCGTGATCTCCCTGCCCTTCAAGCTGATCTTCTTCGTGCTCGTGGACGGCTGGTATCTGGTCGTCGGATCGCTGGTGCGAAGTTTTGTGAGTTAGGTGGCGTTGGGCTAAACGGCAGATAAGGGATGGGACGAAGGTTGGCGGCTTTAAACTCACATTCATCATAAGCCAACATTGGTGCGGGAAGATATTTGGCACGCTTCATGGTCGCCAACCGCATCCCAACATTGCTTGAAATTTCCGACACAGGTCGCTAGACCTTCCTCGGGTGCCCTCATGGGGCAGGATTGCGCTGGTCGGGCCGCCAGCGGAACAGAATCTCGAAAGAGACCGATGGCCCACTTGTGCTTGGCTGAACAAAGCCACTCCATCTTCATTGCATTTCTGGTTTGCCCAGCGGCGGCTCTTGAGCTGCCACGCGCTTTGTCGCGTCCGGCCTAAACCACTTTTCCGAACATCCGTGTCTTAAGGAGCTGGCGACAATGTCTGCTGCGCCCACGCGTCCCGTTTCTCTTCTTCGCGCCTTTCTCGACAATGCATCATCTGGCGGTATCATTCTCATGGTTGCCGCGGCGCTCGCCATTCTGGTCGCCAATTCGCCGCTTGCCGCCGCTTACTTTGATGGGCTTCATGCCTATATCGGCGGCCTCTCGGTGCATCATTGGATCAATGACGGCTTGATGGCGCTGTTCTTTTTGTTGGTCGGTCTCGAGATCAAGCGGGAGGTCATTGATGGGCAGCTTTCGACATGGCCGAGGCGCGTTCTGCCCGGCTCTGCTGCCATAGGCGGTATGGTCGGGCCGGCGCTGATTTATCTGGCGTTCAATATGGGACCAACAGGTCACCCCAACGGCTGGGCCATCCCGGCCGCGACGGACATTGCCTTTGCGCTTGGCGTACTATCGCTTTTGGGATCGCGCGTGCCCACGACGCTAAAAGTGTTCCTGACCGCTCTCGCCATCATCGATGACCTTGGCGCTGTCATCATCATTGCGCTCTTCTATACGACCTCAATTGATATGATGAACCTTGGCCTCGCTGCTGGTCTCATCGTTGCGCTCGTTGCCATGAACCGGACTGGGGTGCGTGTGCTGTGGCCCTATTTGCTGCTCGGCGCGGTGCTCTGGTTCTTCGTCCTGCAATCAGGCATCCACGCTACGCTTGCTGGCGTCGTTCTCGCGCTGACGATCCCGCTACGCCCGAGCCCTACGCGTCCTGACGACATGAATTCCCCGCTGCATAAGCTTGAGCACGGCCTGCAACCCTGGGTGACCTTCCTGATCCTGCCGATCTTCGGTTTTGCCAATGCCGGCGTGTCTTTCGCGGGTATGTCGATCGGCCAACTTGCCGATCCAGTGCCGCTGGGTGTCGCAGCTGGTCTCGTCATCGGCAAGCAGGTCGGGGTCTTTGCGGCGGCCGCACTCGTCATTCGTGCCGGCTGGGCCGAATTGCCGATGCATGCAACATGGCGGCAGGTCTATGGGGTGTCCCTTCTTTGCGGCATTGGCTTCACCATGAGCCTCTTTATTGGCTTGCTTGCCTTCCCTGACTCAACGCTGCTGCAGGACGAGGTCAAACTCGGCGTTCTCTTGGGATCTCTAATCTCAGCCTTGCTCGGCGCACTAGTGCTCGGCACGTCGCAAGCGCGCGCGCCCGAGCAGAAGGCAAAACCAGTCTGATGAGGGTGGAAAAGAAGCTCTACGGCGTGCAGCGTGTGCTGCCTGGCCGTAGAGAGCCGGTCCCGGAGAGTGTGCTAATCGAGGCATCCTCTCCGGTAGCGGCGGGCGAGCGTGTAGTCGGATGCCAGCTTATACCAGTTGGCTCACCGGCCAATCTTCGGGCGCTCGTTTGGCACATGCAGCCGGACTTCACTCCGGTTTGCACAAGCCTTTACGAGCCCGAAAATCTCGACCGTGGCCTCCGTGCGCACCGGCTGAAGGTTCTGGCCCGATCTGGATCAGCGCAGGAGCGTAGGGTGCATATCCATATCTTGATCATGGCGATTGTCGTTGCTGTGGCGATAGCTATATTGATCCTGCAGTTCTGAGCGATGGATCGACTTTTTCCTAACGGCCTGAGGCGGGTGTATCCGCTTTCAGGAGCTAATCCATTTCTTGAACGGGGTCGAAAACGGCCTCTATGAATAGCTACCCGTCACTCACGTGACTTTTGGCGACATCTTTATCTCGCCAACAATTTCCAGCGATGGCCTCTCCTACTTCAGCGTCGCTACCGCACCATCCGGCTGCGCCGCCGACTCCGGAGTCAGCGCGCCTTCGCTGCCGTAGACTTCGCGATAGGCCGAGAGGAAGGTTTCGAGCCCGTTGACCGAGGCGATTTCGGTGGCGACTTGGCGGAACTGGTTGCTGGTGGCTTCGATTGGGCCGGTGACATAGTCGAACATCGGCCATTCGGGCGAGCTGACCATGGCGTCGGAATATTTCGACCTGAGGCGGGCAATGCCGCTCGAATCATTGCTCATGACGTAGCCGACTGCGGCCTGTAGAACGGCCATGCGGGCGGACTTGCTGAGGGGTACGCCCGGCGTTGCCGGATAGAGGCCTTCGATGAGTTGGCCGGCCTGACCATAACGCTTGGCCTTCCAATGCGCGTCGATGCGCATGAGGTCGACATCCTTGCCGGTCAATTCGCGGATCATGTCGAGCGCGAGTTGATCGCGGCCGCCATCGAGGAGCGCGCGGGCTTCGAGAATGCGGCGCTGACGACCGAGCCCGTCTGGCAGATCGGGCAGCCGCGTGTCGTTGAGGACACGCATCGCCTCGGCAGGCTTCTGATCGGCGAGATAAATGACCGCCAGATCGGAAGCGACCTGCGTGCGGGCCACGCCGCGCAGACGATTGTCGAGCTGATACTTAAGCAGCTCTGCCGCCTGCGGCAGCAGATCGACGCGGACGAGGCGACGGGCAAGATTGCGGATCATCTCATCGCCGCGCGTGCCCGGCGGGGTCAACTGGCGGAAGTCATAGTAGATGCTGAGCGCTTCGACCGGCCCGATGGAATCGGCGAGGCCATTGAGGAACAGCTCGTTAAAGGTCTTTTGCGCATTGTCGCTGAGCGCCTGCACGTCACGGCTATCGGGATCGCTCGCCACAGCAGCCATCACCGATTCAAAGCCTTGGCGATACTCGCCGGAGCGGAAATAGAGATCGGCCAGCATGCCCTGCATCGAGGCTTCGAGCGCGTCGCCGCGCCAGAGCAGCGCTTCGGCCGAGAGCGTCTGGGCGCCCTTGACGATATCGAGGCGCTTCTGCTGGTCGAGGATCTTGAGGGTGCGATAGACGGCCTCGGCGCGCGGCTCGCGCACTTCCATGGCTATGACCTGGCCGTAGATATCGATGGCGTTGTTGAGTTCGCCACGCTCTTCGGCGATGCGGCCGGTGAGGAGGTTGAAATCGGCCACCTGGTCATTGCCGAGATCGGAGAAGCGAACGTCGCCGATCATCTGCTGGGCCTGATCGGCATAATGCTCTTCGATCGCCGCGCGGGTGGCGGCGAGAAGGAAGGTCTCGCGCGCCCAGCCGGGATAGGAATCGATGATGGAATAGGCCTGGGTCGCATCCGCGCGCGCGCCGGCATAGTCGCCGGCATGCGAGCGGGCGATGGCGCGCCAGAACATGCCATCGATGTCCTGATCATAGTCGGGCGTGTTGAGCTGCGTCAGCGCGTCTTGCGGCCGGCCAGCCATGATATTGGCAGCGGCCATGCTCATCTTCAGCTTGGCGAGCAATTCATCATTGCGCAGATTGCCTTCGGTGACGCGAAGGACACCAAGGGCCTCCATGGCAAAGCCATTGGCGACATAGAACTCGGCGAGATCGACACGGGCGGCGTCGCGTGCGCGGCCATCGCTGGCGGCCGCCGCGGCTTCCAGCTCGTCGCGCTGCTTGCCGAAGACGGCCGCGTCGGATTGCACGAGCGGCTCGTAATCGACATAGCCTGGGCGGTCGGTTGGCACGGTAGCGGCGACGCCGTGACGGAGGCTGTCGGTCGAGGAAACTTCGAGCCCTTCATTGGTGCCGATGACGGCAAGAGCATTTTCGAGCGAAATCGAGAGATCGTCGGCCTTGGGGCGAATGACGAGGCCGTGGACACTCGTCATGGCGGTGAAGTCGACATAATCGAGCGAGCGCGTGATGCCGCGCGCCGGTGGATAGATGGTGACCACGTCGAGCGTGTCGCCAACGAGCGGATCCTGAAACTGGTGGACACGGCCTGGGCGAACGAGATTAGCGGTCATCTCGAAATCGCCGCGCATGTCGCGGCGACGGGTCAATTCCATCGGTTCGGTCGGCGCCATCATGACATCGCCCAGCGAGAGCACCCAGGACTGACCCTCGGACCCCATGGTCGCGAGCCGATCCTTGGACAGGTCGAGACGAACGATCTGGGCATTGTCCGCCATCGAGACGACGAACTCGTCGGAAATGTCGGAGAGCTCTTCGAGATCGCTGGGGATCTGGATGGCGCTGCTCGTATCGAACATCAGCCAGACAGAATCGCCGCGCCGGAAAATGGCAGCGGGCGTTTCCTGCGTGAACGGAAAGACGACGCGGACGGTGCTGCCGATATTGGTGACGAAGGGCGTAATTTCGCTGGGCGGCACAACGGTGAGGTCTTGCCCAGTGGAGGCGCCCTGCCCGGCCTCGGCGCCAGCATCAGCGGTATCATGTGGCACTTCGGCGGCAAGCGCCTCGGCCGAAAATTCCGGCAGGCCCTGACCCTCAACGTCGATATCGAGGACATATTGGTTGGGCCCGGTCGAATAGAATCGCGGCGTGATGCCTTTGGCAAAGCGGAGGTTGACCCCGCTGCCATCGAGATCGACGGTGTTCTTGGCGGTGACGATTTCGGGCGGCAGATCGGACAGCAGATCGCGCAGATCGACCTCGACCGGCCATTCGAATTCAAGATTGCCGACCTCGCCTTCCTGCTCGAACTTGGCCTGGGTCGGAATGGTCCAATCGAACTGCAGGCGCATGAAGGTCGGATTGCGGCCGATTCGCAGCGTGCCCTTGGGGTTCTGCTCGGCAACGACATTGGCCTTGCGCTGCTGGTCGGCGCGGAGCGCCAGGCGCTCGGCGCGCTGGGTCATCTCGGCGATGACGTCATCGGGGAGCGGTGGCGGCGAGCCCTGCCAGTTGGAGGGCAGCAGATCGATGAAAAGTTTGGTGCCCGCTTCGGTGCGGTTGAAATTGAGCGTCGTGCGGAGGCCAATGCGTAGCCCTTTGCCCGAGGGATCGAGGCGCGCAACCGAGAGATAATCGGGGAGAATCGAGGCGACGTCGGGCAGAGAGACGTTGATGGGCTCGCTGAACTCGAGCGCGAGAACACCATTGGTCATGCGCATCGAATAGGCCGGCATGGTGTCGCGATCGGGAAAGCTGATTACGAGCCGGCCGTAACCTTCTTCCTGCGTCGCAAAGAATTGGGCCTGATCCTGCCCCATGGCAACGGAAACCGTGAGGAGGCTGACCGACAGATATGCCGCTGCCAGAAGATGACGCGGCCTCAGCCAACCCGAATTGATGGTCTTATTCACGACTTCCACCTGCCCCGACGCAGAGCTGAACACCCCTGGAAACCCAGAACATGCCAACAACCAAGCACTGGCCGCAGACTAAGCAAGCATGCTTAACACCCGATTACGCGCGGCGCTTAAGTCTTGGGTCGGAGAGGGAAATGCAGCCGGAAGACAGCAAAAAGCCCGCAGCGTAAACACCGCGGGCTCCTTGAGAAGTTTACTGCCCGACGATCTGGGGCAAGGCGGCGAGGTCGGCAGCGCCCATCTGCTCGGGATTTTCCGAGGTTTGCGAGGCGAGTGCGACGGTTAGGGCCTCGGCCTTGGTTCGGTCCATCGCCGCCAGAATCGGAGCCATGTTGCGAGGCGGCATCATTTTGGCAACGCGCAGCAGCACATCCATTTCGAGCGCATTGAAGATGCCGGCAGCATCTTTGGGCTTCATGGTCTTGTACATCGACACGATCGAAGCGAACTGATCTTCCTCGAGCTTCTTGCGCTCTTCGACCAGACCCGAGATCTGCGATTCGAGGGCCTGGAGCGTGGCGGTGCGTTCGTTGACGCGCTTTTCGGCGGCATCGATGAGCGAAGCGCGCAGAGCCAGTTCCTGCTCATAGCTGTCGAGTTCGGTGCGGCGGGCCGAGAGCCGGTCGAGCAGCACCTGTTCGGTCAGCGTCGGGTCCGAAGCGCCGAGATCGACATTGCCACTGGGCGTCGAAAGCTGCGGCGTGGCGTCTTTGATTGGCGGACAATCGGCACCGACGGCGGTCAATTGGCCATCGGGCGTTTCCTCGCCCACCGGACGCGGCGCGCAGGCATTGAATTCTGCAACGCTATTGGAGCCTTCGGGGGCGCCATGTCCACCATCGGCCGCGCCTTCGATATTGGCTTCGGCGACCTGGGTCGCCTCACCGCCATGGCCGGCTTCCGGCGCTGGCGTTGCGCCATGATCATTGGCGGGCGCGGGTGCGCCGTGACCGCCCGCAGCGACGGGAGGTTGTTCACCCGCCGTTGGCGCGGTGTCGGCAATTGTGGGCGACGTATCGGCCACTGTCGGCTGAGACAGGGTCGAGGTCGCTGCAGGCTCGGAAGAACCGCCGTGGCCACCACCGCCACCACCTGCCGCGAGGGCAACGTTGACGCCGGTCAGCGCATAGCTGCCCTGGGTCACGAGACCCACGGTCTTGAGAACGAGGAGCGCCCCGATCATCAAGATAACGACAGGAAGGAGGCGGATCCGGTTCACGCGGCCACTCCACGGTTCCGCACGCGGGTCGAGAGCTGCTCGAGGGCCGCACGCACCTTATTGTTTTCCTTGCCGGTGCCGATCGATTCATTGGCTGCAGGGGCCGGCATCATCACCGGGCTCTGACGCACGGCATTGGTGACGCGAACGATCTTCTGCATCAGCGCGGTGCCTGAATTGACGTGATTGGCCAATTCGATGCCGAAGCGCTCGGCTTCTTCAAGCCGCGAGCTGAGGACCATATCGGCCTCGACAGCGGTGGCCTTGAGTTCCTTGATCGCCTGATTGGCAAGATTGGTGGCTGCGATCAGATCGCTGACCATCAATTTGAGCGCATCCCGATCGGCGTGAAGCCGGGCGAGCTTACGGTTGAGTACAACGCAATACCCCAGGGTAAGCGCCATGAGCACCGACACAGCGGCCTCAATGAACAATCCCATCGACAACCCCAACATCAGCGACCTTCCATAGATTCATCAATTGCCTCAAATGCCGCCATGGTGACCTTGGGCGGATTGAGGGGGCGCGTGACGCGCACTGAAACGTGGTTTCCGATATGGCCCATAATGGCCTCGGTAAGCTCGACATCGCCGCAGCGAAGCAGAATGGGATCATTCGGCGAGCGCTCGAACATCACGGTGTCGCCGGGCTTGAGCGCGAGAAGGCGCGAGAGCGGCAGTTCCTGCTCATGCAGCACGGCATCGATCTCGACATCGGCCTGATAGATCTCGGTGGCGAGGTGCCCTTCCCAGATCGGATCGCGGCCGAACTTTTCACCCATGAACATCTGCAGGAGCTGTTCACGGATGGGTTCGATCGTGGCGTAGGGCAAGAGGATTTCGATCTTGCCGCCGCGCTCGTCCATTTCGATCCGCAACTCGATCAGGATCGCGGCATTGTTGGGCCGCGAAATCGCTGCGAAGCGTGGATTGGTTTCCATGCGTTCGAGCTTGAAATTGACCGTCGTCACCGGCTCGAAGGCGCGCTTGGTGTCCTCGAGAATGACTTCGATCAGCCGCTGAGCCAGGGCCTGCTCGATGGTGGTATAGGGACGACCTTCGATGCGCATGGCGACGCCCGTACGGCGGCCGCCGAGCAACACGTCGATCATCGAATAGATCAGGCTCGAGTCTACAGTCAGAAGACCGTAATTCTCCCATTCTTCCGCCTTGATGACCGAAAGAATGGCCGGCAGCGGGATCGAATTGAGATAATCGCCGAAACGCACCGATGAGATGGAGTCGAGCGAGACTTCGACGTTATCTGACGTGAAGTTACGCAGCGACGTCGTCGCGAGACGCACGAGGCGGTCGAAGACGATTTCGAGCATCGGCAGACGCTCGTAACTGACGAGCGCGTTATTGATCAGCGCCTGGACGCCGGTCAGCTCTACATTGCTCGCCGTAGCCGCATCGAAACCGAAAAGATTGTCGATCTCGTCCTGGTTGAGAACGCGCTCGACACCGTCGGCCGCGCCTTCCTGGCTGGCCTTGAGCATGGCCGCCCAGTCTTCTTCGCCATCTTCACCCTCGCCGGGAATGTTGAAGCTTGGCGTGGGGCTATCGAGGTCGTCGAGACCCCAGTTTTCCGAAAGCTTGTCTTGATCTGAAGGGCCAGCCATCACTGCACCAGCATTTCCTTGAAGAGAATGCTTTCGATCCGAGCGGGATAGACCGCAAGGTTCACGCGACGCAGCAACTCTTCCTTGAGACGATAGACGCCAGCCGAACCTTCGAGATCGGACTTGCGCAGCTCGCGCATATAGACCTGGAACGCATCGATCACCTTGGCAAGGCGTGGCTGGATTTCGGTCATCATATGCTCGTCGGCCACTTCGAGGGCGACGGTGAGCTTCATGTAATTCTGGGCGCCATCAGCGCTCTGCAGGTTCACCATCATCGGTTCGAGATTGAAGATGAAGGTATCGGCAGCAGCAGTTGCGCCGTGCTCGCCCGCTGGGGCGCCATGTTCACCGGCTGCAGCTTCGTGGCCTTCCGCCGCAGCTTCGGCAGGTGCGCTGCCCTTGGACATGAAGAAGAACAGGCCGGCACCTGCGATGAGGACTATGATGGCCGCAGCACCAATAATAATGAAGAGCTTGTTGATGCCCTTCTTGGCTGGCACTTCCTCGCCAACTTCCGCTTCCGTCGCCATGCAAACCCCGCCAGATGCAACCATGCCGGACGATTCCGGCGATGAGTCCACCTAATGCCATCTTGGTTAACGCTTGGTTACTTTTGGCCCCTAGTCGGCAATATCTGCCGGGCATTACTTGCCGCGAAGTAAAACGAGCACCCGGCAAAGTTAACCGGTCCATTTCAATAACCCATTGAAAACGCAGAAGAACCCAATCTGGCATGGTTTCTGCATTTTGAGATGCGAGGCGGCAGACTTGGGGAAGTCAGCCACCTCGGGGATACGAACCGGGGATCGAAATGATCGAGAACGCACAACTCATCGGCCTGTCGCGCCAAATGGCTCTGCAGCGCCAGATGGACATGGTGGCCAACAATATCGCCAACGTTAACACAGGTGGTTTTAAGGCCGAACAGCTCTTGTACGAAGAGTATAAGATGCCGGTCGCCCGCCATGGCGACTTCTCGGGTCAGGATCGCACTCTGTCCTATGTTCAGGACTGGGCAACGGTGCAGGACTTTTCTGCCGGTGCGATGGTCCAGACCGATGCGCCCCTCGACGTTGCGATTTCGGGTGACGGCTTTTTCACCGTGCAGACTGCTGCCGGTGAACGCTACACCCGCTCCGGCGCCTTCCAGCTGAACAATGCTGGCACGCTCGTCGATCTCGCCGGCAACCCCGTCATGGGCACCGGTGGCCAGATCCAGTTCGGACCCGAAGAAACCGATATAAAGATTGCAGCCGATGGGTCGATCTCGTCGAGCGAAGGCGCCAAGGGCCAGCTTCGCGTCGTCGAATTCGCCGACCCGCAGGCATTGACCCGCCAGGGCAACAACCTGCTCGCCGGCGGCACGCCGGTGCCGGCGACCAATTCGCGGGTGCTGCAGGGCTTTACCGAGAAGTCGAACGTTTCGAGCGTTTCCGAGATGGCCGAAATGATCCGCGTGACGCGCGCCTACGAATCCATCGCCTCGCTGGGCCAGAAGCAGGACGACATGCGTCGCGATGCGATCAAGCGCCTCGGCTCCATGAACGCGTGACATTGAGGAACTGCCATGAAAGCTCTCTACATCGCATCGACCGGCATGAGCGCGCAGGAACGCAATGTCGAAGTCATCTCCAACAACATCGCCAACATGCGCACGCCCGGCTTCAAGCGTCAGCGCGCCGAGTTCGAGGATCTGCTCTACCAGCAGATCTCGCGCGCCGGCTCGCAGACCTCGGACCAAGGCACGCTTGTGCCGGCCGGCCTTGAAATCGGTTCGGGTGTTCGCACCGTCGCCACGCCTCGCGTGATGAGCCAGGGCAGCGTCAACCCGACCGAACGCGAACTCGACGTCGCTGTCCGCGGCGAAGGTTTCTTCATGGTCGACCTGCCCGATGGTCGAACTGCCTATACCCGTGACGGTTCGTTCGAACGCAACGAAGACGGCACGCTGGTCAATTCGAGCGGCTTTGCCCTTTCTGGTGGCATCACCATTCCCGGCAATGCCACCGGCGTGAACATCTCTCCCGATGGTACGGTCGAAGCCTTTATTGGCACCGGCGGCCCGGCAACGCAGCTCGGCCAGCTTCAGTTGGCGCGCTTCGTCAACAAGTCCGGTCTCGAATCGATGGGCGACAACCTCTTCCTTGAGACCGCAGCCAGCGGCGCGCCGCAGATCGGCGTCGCTAATGCCGACGGCAATGGCAGCATGCTGCAGTCGTACCTCGAAATGGCCAACGTCAACTCGGTGACTGAAATCGCCGACCTGATCGCTGCCCAGCGCGCCTATGAAATGAATGCCCGCGTCATCTCTGGTGCAGACCAGATGATGCAGGCCACCAGCCAGCTGCGCTGATAGGGGGACATGGTGACCTTCCTCTCTCGCCTTGCTCTCGTCAGCGCCCTGTCGCTTACGGTCGCCACCGCCGAAGCAGCGCCTGCGCTGCGGGGCAATGTGACCGTGACCAACAAGGTCGTGACCGTTGCCGACATGTTCGACGACGCTGGCGCGCTGGCCGAAACTGCGATCTTCAGCGCTCCTGCCCCCGGCACCACCGGCCAGGTCGATATCGCTACCATTCGCGCTGCCGCTGCCCGCGTCGGCATCGTCGACTTTGAAGCCAACGGCATCAATGCCGTGACCGTCACTCGCGCAGGCATGACGGTGGATGAAGCAACACTTGAAAACCTGGTGATGACGGAATTGTCGACCCGCGGCCTCATCGGCCCCGGGGTCAACAGCACCATCCAGTTCTCGCGCTTCATCGATCCGATCCAGGTCTCGACCAATGGCGTTGCCGTGCGGCTCGATAGCCTGCGCTACACCAAGGGCGGCCGCGACTTCTCGGTCCGGTTCATGCTCGCTGACGGCACGCAGACGCTCGATGTCAGCGGCACGATCGACATGACGATCGACATGCCGCACCTCGCCGCCAACTTGCCGGCCGGAACGATCCTCCGCCCCGAGAACGTCGTGATGAAATCGGTGCCGGTCGGTCAGGCAGATGCCTATGGCTATGTGCCGATCGAACAGCTCGTGGGCATGGCGCTCAACCGCCAGAGCCGCGAAGGCATGCTGCTCCGCGCGAGCGATGTCAGCGCGCCGCTGACGGTCGCCAAGAACGACGTCGTCACCATCATCTATCGCCGCGGCCCCATGACTCTAACCGTCAAGGGCCAGGCGATTACCAGCGCGAGCCGCGGCACCAGCCTGCAAGTGCTCAATCTCATGTCCAATCGCGTGATCACCGCGACCGCCGTATCGCCGGGCACCGTCGAAGTCGATGGTGCTGCCGTGTCGATGGCTGGCCTCTAATCAGGACCGAATGAAAATGAAGACTCTTAAGATCGCCACCATCCTCACCCTGACGGCAGCCCTCGGCGCCTGCAACACCATGGATCGCCTCGCCAGCGTCGGCAATGCACCACCGTTGACCCAGATCCAGGACCCGACGACGCTCGCCGGGTACCAGCCCGTGCGCATGCCGATGCCAGAGCCGATCGCCGATACCTATCAGTCGAACTCGCTCTATCGGACTTCGGCCAAGGGCTTCTTCAAGGATGAACGCGCCCACCGCGTCGGCGATATCCTCACCGTCATGGTGACCGTCGACGATAGCGCCAAGATCAGCAATACGAGCAATCGTAATCGCTCTTCGAGCAACAATGCCGGTATGGGCGGCATCTTCGGCGCCGCGGTCGAAAACGTGACGGCTGGTGCGATCGATCCGGCCAAGGCCATCGACTTCACCTCGGGCATCAACGATGCCGGCGCCGGCTCGGTGAACCGTTCGGAAGCGCTCCAGACCTCGATCGCTGCGGTCATCACCCAGGTTCTGCCCAACGGCAATCTCGTGATCGAAGGGCGCCAGGAAGTGCGCGTCAATTTCGAAGTCCGCGACCTCATCGTCTCCGGCATCGTGCGCCCGTCCGACATCCAGGCCAATAACACGATCCCATCGACCAAGATCGCCGAGGCCCGCATCTCCTATGGTGGCCGCGGCCAGATCACCGACGTGCAGCAGCCGCGTTACGGCCAGCAGGTTCTCGACGCCATCCTGCCATTCTGATTTCGGCAGCGCCCGGCCAACGGGCGCGCCACCTTCTTCCGGCGGCATGTTGTCCCCATTGCGTGCCGCCGTTCCCCCGGGCAGATCCAGAAGGATCGCCCAGGCCAAAGCAGAAGCCAACGGCCTTCCCCACGAGGCGCAGCTCCCCGGCTGCGCCTCTGTTGTTTTTTAAGGACGGCGCGAGGAACTTGATCCTGCCCCATCCCTATGAAAAACATCGCGGCACCTCGTTTCGGAGACCTGCCGCATGTCCTTCCAAAAACTCGATGCCCTTGGCCGCAAGCTTGAAGCGCTGGAGCACGCGCTTTCCATTCTTGGCGCCGACGAAGCGACGCATATGGCGGTAGGTGGCGGCGAGAAGCGGGCTGAGGCAATGTCGAACCTTGCCGGCATGTACCATGCCCAGGCGACAGCGCCGGAAATCGCCGATTGGATCGACGCGGCCAAGAACGAGGATCTCGACACCGACCAGAAACTGGCGGTCGCCGAGTTCGAGCGCAGTTATGTCAACGCGACGTGCCTTCCGACCGAATTCGTCGAGCGCCGGACGGCAGCGACCATGCGATCGGAACAGCTCTGGCGCGAATTGCGGGCCAAGGGCGATTGGGATTCGTTCCTGCCGGCGCTGGAAGGCGTGGTCGCACTCGTGCGCGAAGAGGCAGGGCTGCGCTCGGCCGCCACGGGGCTTGGTGCCTACGATGCCCTGATGGATCAATATGATCCGGGCAATCGCACTGCCGGCATCGATCCGATCTTTGCCGACCTCAAGAGTTTTCTGAAGGATTTCGTGCCCGAGGCACTGGCGGTGCAGGAGGAGCGTCTCGCCAAGCGTCCGCGGAAAAGCCTCAACGGCCCCTACCCGATCGAAAAGCAGCGTGAGCTTGGGCTCGCGGCCATGCGCGCGGTTGGCTTCGATTTCACCCATGGTTCGCTTGCGGTATCGCATCATCCGTTCTGCGGTGGCGTACCGACCGACGTGCGGATGACGACGCGCTATCGGACCGATGAATTTCTGTCCTCGCTTATGGGCGTGCTGCACGAGACCGGCCACGCGCTTTATGAGCAGGGCCTTCCCAAGGACTGGTCGCACTGGCCGCTGGGCAAGGCGCGTGGCATGGGCATGCATGAAAGCCAGAGTCTTTTTGTCGAAATGCAGCTCTCGCGCAGCCCCGAATTCTGGGAATTCATGCTGCCGCTGGTGCGCCAGCATCTCGGCGATGATGCTATACCCGGCTGGGACATCGCCGATATTCTCAACGAGGTGAACCATGTCGAGCGCGGCTACATCCGCGTCGATGCCGACGAGGTCACCTACCCGCTTCACGTTATCCTCCGCTACGAACTTGAGCAGGAGCTGATTGCGGGCAAGCTCGAAGCGAGCCAGATCCCCGAGGCCTGGGATGCCAAGATGACGGAATATCTCGGGATCTCGACCATCAACGACCCCAAGGACGGGCCGATGCAGGACGTCCATTGGCCGGGCGGCGCACTTGGCTATTTCCCGAGCTATACGCTGGGCGCCATGATCGCGGCACAGCAATGGGCAGCGATGGAAAAAGCCGTGCCGGACGCGAAGAGCCAGATGAGCCGCGGCGAGTTCGAGGCGATCAACCAATGGCGGGCGGAGAATGTGTGGTCTGAGGCCTCGCGCTATTCGACGCCGGAGTTGATTACGCGGGCGACGGGAGAACCGCTGAATGCCGAGTTCTTCAAGAGCCATTTGAAGCGGCGGTATGGGCGGGTTTGAAGGTGAGGTTGGTGATTGCCGATCACCCCCTCCCTTCCTCCCCCATCTAGGGGGAGGTGTCTGGCCGGTGGCTTTGGCTGGATCTAGTCCCAAACTCAATCGGCACCTCCCCCTTGATGGGGGAGGCCGGGAGGGGGTGACGGCAGCCACGGTTTTCAAACTACCGCTTCACCTGAACGAATTCTGAATTCTCGCTTCAGGCCCGGTTGCGGATCAGGCGCCTAAAACGGTTTCCATCAGCGCGGTCGGAGGGACCGCCCCACCTGGAGACGAAAAAATGATCCGCAAGCTCTTCATCGCCGCTCTTGCCACCACCGTCATCGCTTCTGCCGCTGCGCCTGCCATGGCCGCCGGCATTCATATCGACCAGTACGGCTGGGGCAATCAGGTGGGCGGCAGCCAGTCGGGCTGGAACCAGACTTTTTCGACCAAGCAGACCGGCTGGTGGAACAAGGCAACGAGCCAGCAGAAGGGCGGCAACAACGTCTCCGCAATCGGCCAGCAGGGCAATTGGAACAAGGGCGACGTCTACCAGAACGGCTGGAACAACCAGGCTGGTGTCGGCCAGTTCGGCAACAACCACACCTCGGTCATCACCCAAGACGGCAATGGCAACATCACGGCCGGCGTGCAGGTGGGCAATAATTGCAATGCCAACGTCGTGCAGCAGGGTTCGGGCAATGTGACTGCCTTCGTGCAGGCCTGCAACTGAAGTCAAAGGCCAGGGGCTGGTTCGCCAGCCCCGCCCTTCCCCGCGTATCAGGAGGACGACATGATTACCCCACTGACCCAAGGCCTTATCGCCGGTGTCGTAGCGCTCGCTGGAATTGGCGCGGTCGCGACGGCCAATGCCGATGGCGGCAACTTCACCTGCGGCGTTGAAACGACGACCCAGTCGGGCATGACCACATATCAAGGCCGGTTGATGAGCCCGACCGTGCTGACCGGCGACTACACCTTCTCGCTGCGCTCTTCGGGCGGCGGCGGATCGAGCAATATCAACCAGGGCGGCCCCTTTGCGGCCATGGCCAATACCGAAGTCTCGATCGGCCAGGTGATGATCAATTCAAGCGCCAATGCCAAGGTCAACTTCACGGTCACGATCGGCGGCAAGAGCTATGACTGCTCGCAGAGCACCGGCCGCATCTAACCGCATCTGCCCCACTGATCCGACATAGCCCCGGTCCGCCGGGGCTTTCTTTTTTGGCGACAGGGAATCGCTGAACGCATTCTGAACGCCCTGCTCCGGATGGGTTCAGCCCAAGGGCTCTAAGGTCTTTTCATGCGCTGGGAAACACCAGCACCGGGAACGCAGAACTGCTTGGAGAACCAAATGACCGCCACCTTCACTAAGACCGCCGCAGGCGCCATCACCGCTCTCGTCATCGGCATTTCGCCTGCCATGGCCGGCCAGATCTCGTTCGGCTTTGCGCCGAGAGATCCTGATCAGGCGCAGGCCCTTGGCCTTGGCCTGCGGGTCTATTCCCTTGTGAAGGGTTTTTCTGACAATGGTGGCAATGTCGCACAGAACGGCAATTGGAACGCCGCCGGGTTCGATCAGAGCGGCAGCAACAATTCCGGCCTCATCGTCCAGGACGGTAATGGCCACCATGGTACCATCAGCCAGCACGGCAACAACAATACCTGCGGCCTCTTTCAGTTCGGCAATGCCAGCGATGCGCAATGCATGCAGAACGGCGACGGCCAGAGCGGCATCACCACCGTCTTCGGCTTCTAAATTTCTCTCAAAGCGTCACCAGTCAGACGGGGCCCACTCGGCCCCGTTGTCTTTTTCGAAAAATGACGTCGCAAAAATGTCGAAGGGCTTCGCTTGAATTCGTCGCCAGGGTGAGAGGCAATTTCTGCCGCACTGAAGGAGACGAGAAATGCGCGTTGTCGTTTTTGTAAAAGCCACCCAGGACAGTGAAGACGGCCGCATGCCGCCCACCGAAATGCTTGAAGCCATGGGCAAATATAACGAGCAACTAATCAGCGCCGGCATCATGCTCGGCGGCGATGGGCTGAAGCCGACCAAGCAGGCCAAGCGCGTGCATTTCAATGGCACAGACCGCACGGTGATGGATGGCCCCTTCACCGAGACCAAGGAAATCGTCGCCGGCTACTGGATCTGGGAAGTGCGCGATATGGACGAGGCCGTCGAATGGGTGAAGCGCTGCCCCAATCCGATGTTCGAAGAAAGCGATATCGACATTCGCCCGATCTATGAATTGAGCGATTTTGCCGAGCAACTGACGCCAGACGTTCAGGCGATCCACGATCGCAACCGCGAACGGACCGGTGAAGTCTGAACCATCACGCCAAACAAAAAGCCCGCCTTGCGGCGGGCTTTGATTTATTCGTCGCGATAGACCTTTTCGCGCCGCTCGTGCAGTTCCTGAGCTTCAAGGCTCAGCGTCGCAGTTGGGCGGGCATCGAGACGGGCGACGCCGATCGGGTCGCCGGTTTCTTCGCAATAGCCATAAGTGCCATCGTCGATCCGCTTCATGGCGGAGTCGATCTTGCCGATCAGCTTGCGCTGACGGTCACGCGTCCGCAATTCCAGCGCCCGATCGCTTTCCGAGCTGGCCCGATCGGCCATATCCGGATGGTTCTGGCTTTCTTCTTGCAGGTTTTCGAGCGTGCCGCGGCTTTCGCGCAGGATCTCGTCTTTCCAGGCAAGCAGTTTATTCCGGAAGTATTCCCGCATACGCGGGTTCATGAACGGCTCGTCTTCACTCGGCCGGTATTCGATAACTTCAACCGAAGACATTAGCTGACTCAACTCCAATGCACCCCTCGGCGGCCTATATAGGCCGGACGTCAACCCCGAGCAAGCGAAGTTCTTAAAGTGCCTTAACTAAGAAAAGGCCCTTCGCATCAGCCACATAGCCCGTAATAGGCAACATTTTTATGAAGCTGACTGAACTGTGACTTATCCTTTGGCTCAGAAAGGCGGGAAGAGGCCCTGCTTGGCGAGCTCGACGCGGACGCGCAGTTCGATATCGTCCAACAGGTCATCAAGCCCCGGTTCGGTCCGGTCGCGATAGGTGCTGAGTTCCTTGACCAGCGCATCGAGCCGATCGGGCGTGATATCGCCAACGAGCAGATCGGCCTTGATGCCTTCGAGGAGGTCGAGCAGGTTGCTGCCGCGCTTGACCGCCTTGCGCTTGCCGCCCATGGCATCGCCAACCGACTGGATAGCAAGGATCGCGTCGAGCGGGGTCAAAGCCACGACCGGCGCTGTGCGGGCCACCCGTGCGGGGCCCGAAACATCCGACATCGTAAAAGACTGGCCGGCAGCATATTTCCCCACGGCGGCACGTGAAGACACACTGCTCATGCGATTGGCGGTTTCGATACGCACGGGACTCAGTCACTCCCAAATTCCTGTCACAGGCAAAATCTGCCCGACATGGTTAAGGACCACTTAATGTTCCCGGCAAGAATTGCACACCGGCACATTTAGGGCGGGCAACCGAGCACTGCATTCGACAGTAAACTTAATCATTACAATGACTTATGCAGAAAATTCGAGTTTGGCACGCTTCTGGCATTGAGTGTTGCGAACTGCAGCGCCATGGGGATGGTGCCGCGCACTCTCGGGGAAACAGATGCCAAAGAGCTTCTTCCGTATTGGCCTTCTTATAGCGGTCGGCGCCGCGCTGGCACTGGGCCCTGTCGCCCAGGCAGCCGCAGCGCCCGCCCGTATCAAGGACATCGTCGACGTCGAAGGCATCCGCGAGAATCAGCTTGTCGGCTATGGCCTCGTCGTTGGCCTCAATGGCACAGGCGACAGCCTCAACAATTCGCCATTCACCAAGCAGTCGCTGCAATCGATGCTCGAACGGCTTGGCGTCAATACCGCTGGCGAGAACGTCCGAACGGCAAATGTTGCCGCCGTGATGGTCACTGCCAGCCTGCCACCTTTCGCCACCCAGGGGCAGCGCATCGACATTTCGGTTGCTTCGCTCGGCAATGCCAAGAGCCTCCAGGGCGGTACTTTGCTGGTAACCCCCCTCCTCGGCGCCGACGGCGAAGTTTTTGCCATCGCGCAGGGCCCGGTCACCATCAACGGTTTTAGCGCCGAAGGCGACGCGGCCAGCATCGTTTCGGGCGTGCCAACCACCGGCCGCATTTCTTCGGGCGCCTTGGTGGAACGCGAAATCGGGTTCGAACTCGGCGCCCAGCATTCGCTGCGCCTTGCACTGCGCAACCCGGACCTTACCACCTCGCGCCGCATCGCCATGGCGATCAACGATTTCATTGGTGCAGCGACAGCCGTGCCGGAAGATCCGTCCACCGTCCGCCTCACCCTGCCCGTGAATTTTAACGGCAATATCGTCGACCTGCTGACGGACGTTGAGCAGCTCATCATCCAGACCGACCAGTCGGCCAAGATCGTCATCGACGAAAACAGCGGCATCATCGTCATGGGCAAGGATGTCCGCGTGTCGAGCGTCGCCGTGGCCCAATCGAACCTGACTGTCTCGATCGCCGAAAACCCGACCGTCGTGCAGCCGGCACCCTTTAGCCAGGGCCAGACCGCCGTGCAGCCCAGCACCGACCTCAGTGTCAGCCAGACCGATACGGCGCTGCAGGTCATCAACGAATCCGTAACCTTGCAGGAACTGGTCGACGGGCTCAACGCGCTCGGCATTTCGCCCCGCGATCTGATCGCCATCCTCCAGGCCATCAAGGCGACTGGCGCTCTTCAAGCTGAAATCGAGGTGCTCTGATGGAAACCACTATCGTCAACGGCATCAAGACCAGCCTCAACAGCCACCAGATCGACAAGATCCGTAAGCAGGCCGAGGATTTCGAAGGCGTCTTCCTCAACCTTCTCACCAAGGAAATGTTCGCGACGGCCAAGTCCGACAACGGCTTCGGCGGTGGCTTCGGCGAAGAAACCTGGCGCTCGATCCAGTCCGAACAACTTGCCAATTCCATGGCTCAAAATGGCGGCCTCGGCATTGCCGACCAATTGATGGGCGACATGATCGCCCTGCAGGAAGCCAGCCAACAAACTAATCCGCGTGTAACAGGAGTGTACCGTTAATGTCCGCAGCAGCAGATCGTATTGCGTCCCTCGACAGCCTGCCAGCCGAGGAGCTCTGCACCCAGGCCGAGACCGCGCTCCAGGCGCTGGTCAACGTGATGAACGAAGAAACCACCCTGCTCCGCGCCGGCCGTTTTCGCGATGCCGCAGGCCTCACCGCCGAAAAGACCCAGCTTGCACAGGATTACGTGGTTTACGCCCGTTCGGTGCAACGCCAGACGACGCGTCTTTCGGCCGAAGCGCCCGTGTCGCTCGACCGCCTGCACAGCAATCACGACAGCCTTGCAACGCAGATGGCGGAAAACCTGCGCGTTATCGCCACGGCCAAGACCATTGCCGAGGATATTCTGGAAGATGTCGCCGAAACCGTCGGCCAGAAAGACCGCACCCGCACCTATGATCGCAGCGGCGAAGTGAGAATGCCGCGCGCTGCGGCGGCCAAGGGCATCGCCATCAACCGCGCGCTCTAAGGAATCGCCGGCGCGCGCGTCTTAAAGACCAGTGCTCCAGAAGGAGCGCTTGCTGTATCACCGGCCAAAGGGCTTTCGCAGGAGCGAGGGCCCTTTTTCTTTGCCCGCTATCATGGTGAACCAAATCTTCCGGAGTGATGACCACTTTCTTAAAATCCGACGATTGCTCCGAACGGATTACAGAGAGGCCGACTCGTAGCCTGCCAGTGGCCAATTGTGGCTCCAGGATAGGAATATGAGCGCCAGAATAGCGCCGAAAACCGATACGATCGGTATCGCCTTTTCGCCGCATCTTCCCCGGTTTACGCGGCCAAATGGCCGAAAAAACCAGGACGATCCCAAGAAAGACCGTCCACCCGAAGACGATCCCGAAAACGCAAATGGCGGTTCGGCGGTCACGCAACACGATGAGAGCCTCCCCGCAGAGACGATTTTCGAAGCGGGGCTGCTGGGTAATGAACAGGCCTTGGCGCCGCCAACGGCTTACGAATATATCCAGCGCCTCAAGCGGGAGTGGTCGTCGCCCCTCTCAACCTTGCCGGTAACCGACAAGATCATCTGACGACCAAACATGAAAAACCCGGGCTGAGTTTCAGCCCGGGTTTTCTCTTGCGCGCGATTACGGCGCTCAAACGAAAAAGGCCCGCCAAGATGGCGGGCCAAGTTTTCAGTGAAGTATCGTGAGCGATTACGAGATGAGGCGGAGAGCCGTGGTCTCGGAAGACTGCATGATCGAGAGGGCCGTGGTGGCCATCTGCTGGCGGGTCTGGAGAGCGACGAGGTTCGCAGCTTCCTGATCCATATCGGCGGCAGTCAGCGAATTGGCGCTGGACTTGAGGATATCCGAGAGCGAGGCGTTGAAATCCTTGCGGGCATTGATGATCGACTGGGTCGAGCTGAACGATGCGGCAGTGGCTTCCAGCGTATCGGCAGCAGCGATCAGATCATCGAGAGAGTCGGTGATGTTCTTATCCGACTGCCAGGTCCCGGCTGCACCGGCAACACCGAGGCTTGCAGCATTGACCACCGTGCCATCGATCGAGGTCGAGGACGAACCATCTTCGTTGAGCGCCAGCTTGATCTTGTCACCATTGAGCAGGTTGGTGCCGTTGATGCCTGCGTCCTTGGCAATCCGATCGATTTCGGTCTTGAGGGCATCGAACTGCTTGGCAAGCGCTTCGCGGGTCGCATTCTTCGGAGCAGCAGTGGTCGCAGCGGTGAAGCCCGGAGCGGTCAGGCCGGTGCCGGTGCCGGCGATCGTGATGGATTCGTTGTTCGAACCGGAGAGGGTCAGCTTGCCGTCGACGATCGCAGCCTTCACACCGACGTCTGCGTCAGCATTGATGCCGTCGATGAGGCCCTGGATGGTGCCACCACCACCCGGTGCAGTGTAGGTGTAGGTGCCGCTCGTGGTCGTCAGAACCAGCGTATCTGCGGCGGTGATCGCCGTGGTGCCGGTCACGGTTGCAGTGCCGGTGACCTTCGCATTGGTTGCCGAGGAGGTCAGTGCCTGGCTGGTGAGACCGCGGGCTTCCTTGATGAGGCCCTGGATACCCTTGATGCCTTCCGAAGCGGCCTTCATGGAGGACTGAGCAGCGTTGATATTGTCCATCAGCGAGTCGATCGAAGCAGCGCGGGTGTCCATCGAAGAGGCAGTGAAGAACTTCGAGACGTTATCCAGCGGGCTATTGACGGCCTTGCCAGTTACCAGGCGGCTCTGCGTGGTGGCCATCTGCTCAGAAACGTTGCGCAGAACTGTGAGACCGGTACGGGCGTTGGACGAAAGATTGATGCTCATGTTTGGACTTCCTGCTCCAGAGATTTTTTTCTTCCGGCGTTTCTTGCCGGCGAAATCAGGTTTAAGGTCCAAAAGCTGCGCGCCCCTCTCGGCAAACATCGCAATTTATTTCAAATTTTATCTAATTCCTCCGAGCCCTGATTTTGCCCCGGCTGATAGGTCGAATCGCGCGCGTACACGTGAGGGCGAGTTAGGCCCTGGGCTGATAGAGCTAGGGCGAGTCGTGTGATCTTACCGGCGTGGTGTGAGCGTAATCCGGGAAACCGCCGCCCGCAAAGATCATCCGGCGCAAAATATTTGGTACCCCAGGACCTCACCAACCAACATGGAAATCGCCGGAAATCTGCGGAAAACCGTGGTGAATGAAGGGCTTACCGACAGCGTAAAGATTGAACGAATTTAAGAAGTTTTTAGCAAGTCGAGCCCATGCTGCAGACGTCTCAAGAATTGAGGCGAAGCACCACACGTCCAGAAGGAAAACCTAGTATGGGTTCCGATGTTTCTCTCTCGAAGGCCGTTCGCGCGAACCTTCTGAGCCTCCAGAATACC
>NZ_LMLO01000018.1:372075-406168 GCF_001421945.1 Devosia sp. Leaf64
GAACCGTCTTGCCACCGGTAACAAGGTGAACTCGGCTCTCGACAATCCGTCGAGCTTCTTCACCGCCGCAGCTCTCAACAGCCGCGCTGCCGACATGAGCAATCTGCTCGATTCCATGGCCTCGGGTATCAAGGTCATCGAAGCCGCTAACAACGGCATCACCGCCCTGACGAAGAACATGGAATCCATGCAGTCGACGCTGCGCCAGGCCCGTCAGGACAAGTCGTTCTCGACCAAGTCGTTCGACGTCAACGACAGCACCAAGATCAACCTTGGCGGCGGTCAGTTCGGCGACCTCAACGCCGACATCAGCCTCGCTTCGGCGACCGTTGCCGGCACCAAGGCCCAGATCTCGACTGAAGCTGCTACCGCCTACCTTGGCCCACAGTCGACCACTGCTGGCGCTCAGGGTGCTGGTGCTCGTTCGGTTATTACGCTGGGTTCGCCTGCTGGGTTCACTACCGGTGACACCTTCTCTGTTGCTGGCGTCACCGTCACTGCTGGTGCTGACGTTACTGCTGCTGGTCTCAAGGCCACCATCCAGACGACGCTCGATGCCGCTCCTGCCACGACTGCTAAGTACGCTGTGTCGGTTGGCACTGGCGACAATGCAGGCAAGATCATCATCGAAACGGTCGATCCCTCGGCTGCTGCTGCCGCGATCAATCTTGATCCGGACAACAACGCTGCAACTGGCGTCAACAACGCCACCAAGGGCGCTGTAACGTTCAACTACTCGGCTGTGAGCACCTCGATCACCGCTGGTGGCCAGAGTGTTGCAACCGGTGCAACCTTCGACGACTTCGTTGCGAACCTGCAGGCCAAGGCAACCGCCGGTGGTTACACCGTCGAAGCCGACGCAACCACCAAGGACATCAAGCTCACCAGCACCCAGTGGGGTGGCGCTGTCCCGACCGTTGCCGGTGTTCCGAACTACTCTCCTGGCACGCCTGCAACCAAGGCCTCGTCGGTGTTCACGATCGGTACCTCAAACGGTGCTCAGAACCTGACGATCGCTGGCGCATCTGGCCCGATCGCCATCGCCAGCGGCGCAACGGACGCACAGGTACTCTCTGCACTGCAGGGCGACGCCAACATCAACGCGAACTACGACATCACCAACACCGGTTCGACGTTCACGTTGACTGCAAAGACTGCCGGCGCTGCAACAGCTCCGACCGTCACGTCCGACAAGACCTACGTTGCAGCTGCAGTTGCGTCCGACTCGGGCACGCTGATGGGCACCGTGGACTTCACGAGCACGGGCACAAACCTTCAGGCCTATGCCGGTCAGACGATCTCCGTTGGTGCTCAGAGCTATACGTTTACCGCTGGTGGTGACAACACCACCCAAGCAACGGCGCTCAAGACCGCCCTTGAAGGTGGTAGTAGCGGTCTTACTGTCACGCTTACGACTACCGGCTTCTCGATCACCAAGGCAGATGGTACTGACTTTTCCATCTCCACCACCGGCACTCTTGGCACAGCTATCGGCGCTACTGCTGGTACTCTTGACGTCACCAACGGCTCCCCGCTCTCCGCCGGTATCAACGGTGCTGTTACGTCGAACAACGGCCAGCCCATGGTGCCGGAAATTGACGGCGTTCAGACTGCCACTGTCACCGCGCAGGGTGCTTCGGTTGCGACCGTCGCTGCCGAAAAGAACACCTTCACCGTTTCCTACGATGGCAAGACTGCCAACGTTTCGATCGGTGGCGTAAAGGGTGGCGTCGGTACTCCGGTGAACGCTCTCGATATCAAGAACTGGCAGGATGCGACCATCGCATCGGTCAATTCCGATCTCGAAGCTGCTGGCATCACTGGTGTCGAAGCCAAGTTCGACGCAGCTGGCAAGTTCCAGCTCGTTGGCAAGACTGCAGAAGCCAAGACCCTGGCTGTCTCGGGTGACGATGCAACTGCCCTGTTCGGTACCAACGGTGTGAACACCGGCGTTGCTGAAAAGAGCCAGCTCAACGCCACCAAGACCGTCGACAAGTTCGTTGAATTGATCAACCGCGACCATGGCGGCAAGGTTCGTGCTTCGAACGACAACGGTAAGCTGCGTATCGAAAACCTGTCGACCCAGGCTCTCGATATCGGTGTCGATACCAACGGCAACGGCGCCGTGAATGCCCTCAAGATCGATGGCAACTCGGTCCGTGCGAACCTGTCCAAGCAGTTCAACGAACTGCGTGACCAGCTCGACAAGCTCGCTGATGACTCGTCCTTCAACGGCATCAACCTGCTCCGTGGCGACAAGCTGAAGATTACCTTCAACGAGTCCGGCACGTCCTCGATCGACATCCAGGCCAAGGATGCCAACGGTAACACCCGCGGTATCAATGCCTCGAACCTCGGCGTTGAAAGCCTTGTTGCTGAAGACCTCGACACCGACGAAAAGATCGACGCCTTCCTCGGCAAGCTCTCTTCGGCTCTGACCGAACTGCGCTCGCAGGCTTCGGCCTTCGGTTCGAACCTGTCGTCGGTCGAAAACCGTCAGTCGTTCACCAAGAACATGATCAACACGCTGGAAACCGGCGCGGCGAACCTGACCTTGGCTGACACGAACGAAGAAGCTGCCAACCTTCTGGCTCTTCAGACCCGTCAGCAGCTGTCGTCTTCGGCTCTGTCGATGGCGTCGCAGCAGGACCAGGCTGTGCTGCAGCTCCTGCGTTAATCGCAAGCAGCACAACGATAAAAGGAAGGCGGGCCACAAGCCCGCCTTCTTCTTTTGGGCATATGGGAATCGGAGCCGGTACCCCTGCCCTTTTCCACCAACGCCTTCCAAGAATAGCATCGCGCCGCCCCTGTCGCCGTGGCCTTTTCTGGGGGATTTGCGCGAGTGGCTGGCGTGTGAGCCAAGTGACTGCTATCGATTGCACAAGCCCGCCAGACGACCGGCGGCATTCCCAGAACAGGAAACAGAGCCTATGTCGCTGAAAGTCGAATTGAAGCCCGGTGAACGCCTTATCATCGGCCAGTGCATCATCACCAATTCAGACCAGCGCACACGCCTCTTCATCGACGGCAAGGCCCCTATCCTACGGGAAAAAGACATTCTCACCATCGCCACGGCGGATACCCCGGCAAAGCGGATCTACCTGGCCGTGCAGCTCATGTATCTCGAGGACGATACGGCCCGTTTGCGCGAAGAATATTTCCGCCTTGTCAACGACATAATTCAAGCGGCGCCCTCGATGATTACGCTGATTAACGGGATCAACAACGAGATTTTAACCGGCCAATTGTACAAAGCTCTCAAGGCAGCCCGTAAGCTTATTCAGTACGAACAGGACCTTCTAGCAAATGTACCATCAGGGAGCGCAGGCCTATCAGCAGACGGCCCGCAAGACGGAAGCCCCGCGTGATCGCGAAGCAAATCTGCTTTCGCGGGCGGCTGCCAACCTCCAGCTTATCCATGACGCGTGGGACCTGAAGCAGGAGAGCCTCAACGAGGCACTGCTTTTCAACCGCCGCATCTGGAACATCTTCCTCACCTCCGTCACCCGCGAAGATAATCCGCTTCCGGCCCAGGTTCGGCAGAACATCGCCAATCTTGGTCTCTTCGTCATGAACGAGACCCGCGAGCTCCATATGGAGCCGATCAAGGCCAAGCTTCTGCCCCTGATCAATATCAACCGTCAGTTGGCCGCCGGCCTCCGCGGTTCCGACCAGGCCTGAATAGGCACCTCCCCCAAAGATCGCCTCGATGCGATGCCAAGAGCCTCCGGAAATAACCGGGGGCCTTTTTGTTTCTAGGGCTCTTTGCCCTGATCGGAAGTCAGGCGAAGGCGGTAGTCGATATCCCAAAAGAAAAGGGACGCTTTCGCGCCCCTTGATCTCTCGGCCTTCTGGCCTCGCTGTTCGCCTTCTGGCGCCCTATTTGAGGTAATTGACGAGGCTCAGGTTCGCGACGCTTGCTGTGGTCTGGTAGCTGGCCTCTAGGCGCGTCTTGAGCGCCAGAAGCTGCATGGCAGTCTCTTCCATGCTGACGGTTTCGACTTCGCTCAGTAGCGTCTGGAGCTGGCCCGAAAACGCCGTGTTGCGTTCTTTGGCGCCGCCCACCGTGGCCCGCACGACGCCCAGTTCCAGACCGATCTGTTCGACCGATCCGTCATGAGTCGCGGTCGAGCTCGACGTGCTCGCCATCTGCTTTTCAACCATGGAGCTGAAGCGCGCCTGGGCGGTGTTGTCGTTGACGTCATATTCCTGACTGCTCATGGCAGCGAGGGTTTTGACGAGCTCGCGAAGCCCGGACTCATTGGCGCGCACGCCATAGCCGACCTTGGTGGAATCATCGACAGCGGCGGTTGCGGAGCGGCGGGGATTATCCCCCGGTGTGCCGATTTCGCCGGTATACCATTTGACGGTATCGCGGGTGCCGGGTGTCGAGTAGACGGTCGCCGTCTCTGGATCGCCGCCGGTCATGTCGATGCGGCGCGCCACCCCATCGGCCGAGAAGAAATCGTCGGCCGCGGCAAAGCTCGATGCTGCGACGAGATCGGTCTTGCTGGTCTGATCGAGCTTGATCTTGAGGGCAGCTTCGAAATTGGCGGCCGTCTCTTCCTTGTTGGCGCCGATGACGAACTGACCGGTGCCGGGCTGACGATCGACCGCCTGAAGCATCACGGCCTTGCTGGTGCCGTCTGGCATGGTGAGGTTGAGAGTGACGGATTCGCCCGAGCGCGGCACGCCCATGAACTCGACCGTCATGTTGGCCGGATTGCCGGCAACGGCGCTGACATTGATCCGGCTGCTTGTGGTCGAAGCGGACGCGAGCTTGTAGCCAAAAACCGTCGGCGGAGATTCTTCCGCGATGCGCACCTTCTCGGGCGCCATAGCATCCACACCAGCTTCAAGCCGACCGGTCTTGATCGGCGCTTCGAGGGCACCAAGATGGGTCTTGAGGGCGCCTTGCAGGTTCTTCAGCGTTTCCTCGCGGCTCACCCCGATCTGATATTCCTTGGGGTTCGCAGCGGGGTCCGGCGTACCGGCAACGGCCTTGAACGCATAGTCGGTGGTCACACCGGTTGCTGCGTTCTTGATGCCGATGGTGATGGTTTCGCCATCGGTCGGCTGGGTCTGGAATTTAACCGACACGGCCTTCATGCCGTCGGAATAGCCGATGACTTTCACGTCGGCATCCGAGGACAGGAACTGCTTGAAGTTGTCGAGATTGCCAAGCTTCTGACCCATCAGGTTTTCGAGGTTCTTGGCAGTGTCTTCGAGCGTCGAACCCACCGCATATTCCGGCGGCGTCGCCGAACTATCGGGAACGGCTGGCGCAGCGACAGCCTTGGCCGTCAGTGTCTGCGTGGTACCGTCGCGGCGAGTCATGTTGAAGGTGACCAGTTCGCCATCGAGCGGCTGGGTCGAAACCTGCACGGTGGGCGCCAGCGGGTCGGCCGTGGGGCCCATGGTCTGGGTCGAGTCCGAATTGCCCGAGATCGAGGTGATGGAATAGCCGAAGCGCTCGAACTCGGCCGAGGAGAGAACGAGATTGTTCTTCCAGGGGCCGGTAACGGTCGTGCGCGGCAGGCCGACATTGGCGAGAGTATCCGAAGAATCCTTTCCGAGGTCGGCCTTGCGGCGCTCTTCGGCAACCTTGAGGTAGCCGTCCGAGGTGCCGTCGCCATTCATGATCTGGTCGTAGGTCGCGACGGGCGCAGCTTCGGTCTTGTTGCCGCCCATGAGATAGCGGCCCGCGACGCTGAGGTTCAGCGTTTCGAGCAGTTGCGACAGACGGTTCTGCGAGTCCTTTTGGAGGCTCACCATCGTGAGGTTGTTCTCACCAAAGCTCGTCGGCGTTGCCGAGGTCCGGGTTTCGGACTTGAGCTTGGAGAGCGAGGTGAACGCTTGGTCGAGGAAATTGAGGCGCAGGTTCACCGTGTTGATGTTGGCAGCGAAGGAATCGAGCTTGGTCAGGCGATTGCGCGAGGCCAGCGACACCGTGCGGTCGAACCCCATTTCGGACAGCGTTTCCGCCTTCTGGCCGCTGCCGAGCTGGGTCTGGAGCTTGCCGAGCTGCGACTGCATGGTCGAGATAGCGCTATAGCCTGCCTTGACCGGATACATGGACTTGTTGATCAGCATCTTGCGCGGCTCCCTTAGGTGAACGACTGCATGAGCGTGTCGAGCAGTTCCTGCACGACAGACGCGACGCGGGCATTGGCGGCATAGGCGTTTTGCAACTCCATCAGCCGCGCGACTTCTTCGTTGATATCGACGCCATAGCTTTCATCCATCCGCGAGGTGATGGCGTCGAGCGTCTGGGTATTGGTCTTGCTGGTGGCGAGCGCGGTCTGGATGGCGCTGCCCTGATATTCCATGACCTGGGTGGCCATGTCGGACAGCGAGCCGGAAAGACGGAAACCGCCATTCTTGGTCCCGACCATGGTGTTGGAGCCGAAGCGCATATTCTCGAACTGATCGACGAGATAGTCGACGCGCTTGCTGTCGCCAGAGGCTGTGGTGGCCGAGTAGTTCACCAGCGTCTTGTTGTCGGTGATCACCGCCGGATTGACGGTGATGCGGCCGGCAAAACCGAGACGCTGGCCGTTGCCGCCGAGCGAATTGGTGAAAGCCTTGTTGCCATCGGAGTCGATAAAGAGCGGCATGCCCAGCGAGCCGGCGGAAAGCTCATCGGCAGTCCAACGGGTCGAAGCTGAGATCGGGGTGGCATTGCCATTGCCCCGCACCGACAGCGTCGACCCGGTTCCCGAAAAACTCGGGCCATATGCGAGCGAGCTGTTGAGCGTGCTGACGACGAAGTTCATGTCGACCGTGCCGGCCGGACCGGTGCCGGCCATGCGGAGGCCCACGACCTGATTGCCGAAGCTATCGGGGGTCTGAAGCGGGAGCTTCGATTCATCGTCGACGCGGACGACGCGCGCCGTGCGCTCGACGCCGTCTTCACCGCGATATTTGATCATCGCGTCGTCGCCGTCCTTGAGCTTGCTCAGATCAAGGTCATAGCCCGATGGCGGACCAGTGACGACCGCACCCGGCTCCTGCACGGTAGAGAACACCTGCGAGAGGGCAGCTGCGACGTCGTCGAGCTGCTTCTGCGCGTCCTGGAGGGTCACGTCGCGCATTTCGATGAGGGCGCCGAGCGTGCCGGTGCGGATCGCGCCTTCCTTGACGAGATCGACCTTGGTGCCATTCGGCGTTTCAAGGATGAACTTGCCGACGCCGCTCTGCTGGTCGTCGACATTGAATTCGCTAGTCGGCGTCAGGGAACCGGACTGCTCGAAACGCACGACCGACGGCTTTACGTCGATCAGTGCCGTGCCCGACTTGGTCGCGAGGCGCACTGTGCCGTCGGGATTGTAGTCGACGCGCACGTCCATCAGTTCGGACACGCCCGAAACGATGCGATCGCGCTGGTCGAGGAGACTGTTACGCGTGTTGTTGTCTACGCCGTAGTCGGCCAGCACCATGTTCACGTCGCGGAGCGAACCGAGCATGGAGTTGATCTGATCGACCGACGAGGCCATGCGCGTTTCCGTCTCGCGGCGCATGGACTGCACGTCGAGCGAAAGGCGGTTGAGCGTATTGGCCATGTCGGTGGCCTTGGTCACCACATCGGCGCGGGTCGCATAGTTGTCCGGGCTCGTGGCGAGGGCATCGAGCGACTTTTGCAGGTTGCCGAGCGAGGTATCGAGCGAACCGGCGGTGCCGGGCTTGCCGAGCGAGGTCTGGAGGCGGTCCATGAAGGTCGCCCTGGTGGACGAGTAAGCCGTCTCTGGAACCTGCTTGGTATAGTAGTTCTGGAGGATGCTATCGAAGGCGCGTTCGATCGTGCCGGCGCGGACATAGGAATTGTCACCCCGGCCGACTTCGAGCGCGTTCAGCGTCTGCTTGTGGTAGCCGGGCGTACCGGCATTGGAAATATTGCGGGAGATGACTTCCAGCGCTGTCTGGCTGGCCTTCAGGCCCGAAAGGGCATTCCCGATCGCTACTGTCAAACCCATGACGGGTCTCCTTTGGCGCCGCGCCCTTCCCCGCCCCGAAGGACGGCGACCGCGCGAAGAATCTGAGAAACGGCGAGTCCCGGCGCAAGCACCGGGACCGTTGAGAAAAAGGGAATGCTGCTCAACCGCCTGCCTAGGCGAGGCATTAACCGGTCAGACAGCCCGTGAGGCCGGTTAGCGAATGGGCAACATTCCAAAGGCATTGCGAAAACCTCAGCGGATCATGTTGAGAGCTTCTTTGAGCATCTCATCGGCTGCCGTCACGATCTTGGTGTTGGCCGAGTAGGCCTGCTGCGTGACGATCAGCTTGGTGAATTCTTCCGAGATGTCGGTGTTGGACGCTTCGGTAGAACCACCCACGATGCCCGAGCCGGACTGGTCGACGATCGGCTCGCCGGATTCGACGGTTGCCGTGTAGGTGCCGCCGTCGCCGCGCTTGAGGGCGTTGGCATTGTTGAAGCTTGCCGTCACGATCTGTGCGACTTCGCGGGTTTCGCCATTGGTGTAGGAGGCGACGACGCGACCGGCATCGGAGACGCCAACCGAGATGAATTCGCCGGCGCCATAACCGTTCTGCTTGAGGGCTGTGGTGCTGGCAGCGCCGCTATTGTCGGCAAACTGCGTCATGCCCTTGAGGCCGTGATTATAGGTCATCTGGCCGAGCGAGGTGCCGTTGACCGTCAGGTTGCTGATGGTCAGCTGCTCGGTGCCTGTTGCCGTCGCGACGCCACCAGCGGGCGCAATGCCGCTCAGGATGCCGTTGTCATAGCTGTAGTCGGCAAGCTTGGTCCAGGCGACGGAGGCGCCAGGACGGCTATCGGAGGCATAGAAGAGGCCCCAGGTTTCGTTGCCCGTCGTGCCGCCCATCTTGGCCCAGCGCATCTGCACGTTCACCGGCTCGCCGGTGTTCGAGTAGACCGTGATACCGCCGCCCGAGATCGATTCCGACACGAAGCGATCGGAGTCAGCCGAGAGGATGTTGTCGACCGAACCGGACGTCGCGTTATAGCTGCCGGCGATGTTGAGCTTGGTGGCGCCAGCGGCATTGCCCGAGATCATCACGTTATTGGTGTAGTTGCCGGCAAAGGTCACGCTGAGGCGACCGCCGACCATGTCGACGTCGACGCCAGCAGCGCCTGGGCCGCCATTGGCCTTGAGGTCGGCTTCGATGGACGCAAGCATGTCGGCGACAGTGCCGGTGGCGTTAATGCGGGTTTCACCCGCGCCGACGGCGAGCGTGCCCGACGTGTCGAGGCGGTAGGTGCGCGTAGTAGAGCCGACCTGGATCGAAAGCGTATCGCCGTGGTCGATCAAGAGGCTCGCAAGAGTGTTGGTCGACTTGACGTCGACGCCGGAGGCAGTGTCCGTCGTGAGGCTGAGGCCCATGGCATCGCCGCTGATGGAGCCGACGCGATCGGTCGTGAACGCCAGGGACTGCGTGCTGGCATCGCCCATGATAACGGCAACGCGGCCGTTGCGGATACCGACGCTCATGCCCGCATCACCGGTGAGAGCGCGCAGTTTGGTTTCCATATCGGCGAGCATCGTGGTGATGCTGCCGTTGGCAGCCACTTCGGTGCCAGAGCCGGTCACTGTCGTATCGGCAGCGCGAGCGCCGGCGGGATACGTAACGGTCAACTGACCCGTCACGCCATCATACGTCGCCGTTGCTGGTGCGATAGCCGCGTTCACCGAAGCCTGGAAGTTGGCTGGAGTGATCGGACCCGTTGCCGGCAGGATGGTGACGGCGGTGCCGTTGATGTTGAAGTTGCCGGCAGCGCGGAGGTTGGCGAGTTCTTCCTTCGGCACGGTGACGACGGTCGAGGCCGAGGTGGCGAGCGTACCAGCGCGGGTGCCAGGGGCGCTGAGCGCAACGCCAGTACCCGCCGCAGACGTTTCGGCCGGAGACGCGCCCGCAGGATAGCTGATGACCAGCGATGTACCGGTGAGTACGGCGGAGCCGGGCGCAAGACCAAGTGCAGATTCGATCGCCGTCTGGAATTGCGCGTCGTTGGTAACACCAGCACCAAGTGGAATGGCGGTGGAACCGATGAAGAAATTGTCGTCCGAAGCTAGGGTAGAACGGCTGGCAACAGTGATCGTAGTCTGTTTGCTGACGGCAGCATTACCGGCCGTCGCGCTGGTCAGCGTCGCTGCAGGCGTCGAGACGCCATTGGTGTTGAACCGCACGCCATAGGTCACGCCGCCGACGGTGACGTTGAGACGATCGTTGTCGGTGACGATGGAATTGGCTGCTGCCGTGCCATTGACGGTCGCGCCGAAGGCATAGGCCGGAGTGGTCGCTGGCAATGTCGCGCCCGAACCCGCAGGGGTCTTCGGAAAGGCTGGCGAACCCTGTACGTTGGAATAATTCCACGGCTTGAAGAGCTCGCTGCCCGGCGTCGTCGAGACATAGGACGACGTTTTCGGGATCTGCGGCAGGTTGAGCTGATAGTCGATCGTCGTCGAGCGCTTGGCCGGCAGGAACGAGTTATCGATCTTGATGGCTTCGGCGACCGAACCGGTCACGACGCCATTGTTCATGCCAAGACCCGTCAGGCGATAACCAGCGCCGTTGACGAGGTAGCCATTGCGATCGATATCGAAGTCACCGCGACGGGTGTAGAACGTGCCGCCCGAGCCATCTCCCTGCTCGACAACGAAGAAGCCGTTGCCATTGAGAGCCATGTAGGTTTCGGTTTCGGCATTCTGAATATCGCCGCGCAGGGTATTCATGGAGCGCGAATAGGACGAAACGGCACCGGCAATCTGCTGCTTGACCGGAGCATCGGGGATCATATCCACGAAGCTCGTATCGATCCGCTTGAAGCCGATGGTCTGCGAATTGGCGATATTGCCGGAGATGTTCTCCATGGCATGCGACTGGGCCTTGAGGCCGGACACCGCACTTTGAAGAGCGCCAAAAATACCCATTTAAAACTCCAGTTCCCCAAATAGACGAGGCAAGCGCCTGTTTGCCCCAAGCAATGCAAGGGGAGTGCCAATTCGTTAACCATATGAATTAGTTGATCTTTCAGGATTTCGATGCCGAACCACACCCGGCAGACCGGCAGAAAAGGAATGGGCACATGGCAAAAAATGCCGCCTGACTTGCCGAGCGCCTTCGTCTATTGGGTTGGGCCTGGATCGTCCGACCGGGAAATTGCCGACCGATGCTGTTTGAAACGCCTGACCAGTTCATCAATTCGCCACGCCGAGCCGTAACGGTTTTCGGAATGGCTGGCGTTGGAAAAACCCGGCTTTCTAACCTCTTGCGGAAAAACCGCTGGTTCCACTATTCGGTCGATTATCGCATCGGCACGCGCCATATGGGCGAGTACATCGTCGACAACTTCAAGGCCGAGGCCATGAAGGTGCCGTTCCTGGCCGAGCTTTTGCGGTCGGACTCGATCTATATCTCGTCCAACATCACCTTCGACAATCTCGATCCGCTCTCGACCTATCTCGGCACGCCCGGCAATCCGCAAAAGGGCGGCCTGCCGCTCGCCGAATATCAGCGCCGGCAGGAGCAGCACCGGGTGGCGGAAATTTCTGCCCTATTGGACGTTCGCCACTTCATCGATCGCGCCAAGACGCTCTATGGCTATGATGATTTCATCGCCGATACCGGCGGCTCGCTGATCGAAGTCATCGATCACGACAATGCCGAAGATCCTGTCGTCCGCACCCTCGCAGCCAACTCGCTGCTGCTCTATATAAGAGGGACGGACAAGGACGCGGCCCAACTAGTGCAAAGGTTCAAGCAGAGCCCCAAGCCCATGTATTATCGGCCGGCCTTCCTCGTGGAAAAGTGGGCCGAGTTCAAGCACATGCACGGCATTCTCGAAGACGACGACGTCGACCCGGCCCAGTTTGGCGCTTGGGGTTTCGAGACGCTGCTGCATAACCGCCTGCCCCGCTATCAGGCGCTGGCCGATAATTTCGGCTATACCGTTGAGGCCTCTGACCTAGCACTGGTGCGCGACGGCGACGAATTCGTCGATCTCATCGCCTCGGCCATCGAAAAGCGAATGCGTTAGCGCGTGCCCCACGGGGACGCGCAACTGACGACACGCCGCTTTTTTCTGCCCCATTGCTGAGGCTCACATGCCTATTCGTATTCCCGATAATCTACCCGCCCGCAAAATCCTCGAGGACGAGGGCGTCAACGTCATGGACACCAGCCGCGCCTCGCGGCAGGATATCCGCCCGCTCGAAATCGGCCTTCTCAACCTGATGCCCAACAAGGAGCGCACCGAGACGCAGTTTTCCCGGCTCATCGGGGCGACGCCGTTGCAGGTCAATCTCTCGCTCGTGCGCATCACCGAACATCAGTCCAAGCACACCTCGGAAGATTATCTCAAAACTTTCTACCAGACCTGGGAAGAGGTGAAGGAGCGCAAGTTCGACGGCTTCATCGTGACTGGCGCGCCGATAGCCCATATCCCGTTCGAGGACGTGCGCTACTGGAACGAGATGCTGGAGATCATGGCCTGGACGCGCACCAATGTGCACCGGACCATGTACATCTGCTGGGGCGCGCAGGCGGCGCTGCACCACTTCCATGGTGTGAAGCGCAATCGCATGGAGGAAAAGGCTTTTGGCGTCTTCCGCCACCGGATCGTCAACACCCGCTCGCCTTATCTCCGCGGCATGTCTGATAGCCCGATGATCCCGGTGTCGCGTTACAACGACATCGACCGCGCAAGCGTCGGCGAGGATCTCGAAGTGCTGGTCGATAGCGATATCGGCCTTTGCATGTTGGGCGATAAGAGCGGCCGGGCCGTCTACTTCCTCAATCACCTGGAATATGACAACCGCTCGCTGGCTGACGAATATGAGCGGGACGTCAAAGCCGGGCTCGAAACGACGCCGCCGGAAAATCTGTTCCCCAATGGCGACACCTCGGCTGAGCCGGAAAACCGCTGGCGCAGCCACGCCCATCTCCTGTTCCAAAACTGGATCAACGAGATTTACCAGACGACGCCATACGATCTCGGCGAGATCGGTCGGTGATGGAACGGCGGGCCGGGTGCCCGCCGTTATTCTTTGGGCGAGAGCGCTCTCACTTGATCGCGCCGCCCCGCCGCCTATCTTGGTGCTGAAGAGGACCGAACTTGCCCCAGCCGCCGACCAACCTGACCGACGAACTGGGCATCGCCCTCGCCAATCTCACCGATACCGCGACCGGCATCCTGACGCCGACGCTTCGGTTGGGCGTCACCGGCCTCAGCCGCGCTGGCAAGACCATCTTCATCACCTCCCTCATCCACAATCTTCTTACTCAAGGTCGCTTGCCCGGCTTCGCGCCGCTGGCAGAAGGTCGCTTCATCGGCGCTAAACTCGCCGAATATCCCGATGCGACGATCCCGCGCTTCGCCTATGAGCAGCACCTAGCCGCACTGACCAGCAAACCCGCGACGTGGCCGGAAAGTACGCGGCGCATTTCCCAGCTCCGCATTGTTTTGAAATACCAGTCGGCAAAATGGTGGGGCGGCGTGCGCGGACCCGCGACGCTCAACCTCGACATCGTCGATTATCCCGGCGAGTGGCTGCTCGACCTGCCGCTCTTGGGCAAAAGCTTTGCCGAATGGAGCGAAGAGGCCCTCGCCCGCGCGCGCCAGCCCGGCCATGCGGACGAGGCAGGGCGGTTCCTCTTTGAGCTCGACAATACCGACGCCCTCCGCGACGCCACCGACCCGGACGCCGAACGACTGGCCGGCGCCTTCACCACCTATCTCCGCCGCAGCCGCGAGCATGGCGCGCTCTCGACCCTGCCGCCCGGTCGGTTCCTGCTGCCCGGTGATCTCGAGGGCTCGCCAGCGCTGACCTTTGCGCCGCTACCACGCCCCAGCCTGCCGATCCGCAACACCAGCCTCTATGCCATGCTGGAAAACCGCTACGAGGCCTATAAAGCCCAGGTGGTGCGTCCGTTCTTCCGCGACCATTTTGCCCGGCTCGATCGCCAGGTGGTGCTCGTCGATACTCTGCGCGCGCTCAATACCGGGCCGGCTGCTGTTGCCGATCTCGAAACCGCGCTGACCTCGGTGCTCTCCTGCTTCCGTCAGGGCGAAGCCAATCCGCTCTTGCGCCCGTTCAGCCGCCGCATCGATCGCATCCTCTTTGCCGCGACCAAGGCCGACCACGTCCACCACACAAGCCATGATCGCCTCGAAGCAATTCTCAATCGGCTGGTGTCGAACGCCGCCAAGCGTGCCCGCTTTGCCGGCGCCTCCACCAAATCCATCGCCATTGCCGCCATTCGGTCGACCAGCGAAGGCACGATTCGCGAAGGTGGGGAGACGCTGCCAACCTTGATCGGCACGCCGCAAGCGGGGGAAGAACTCGACGGCATCACCTATGATGGCAAAACCGAAATAGCATTGTTTCCCGGCGACTTGCCGGAAAGACCGGATTCTCTATTTGAAGACGGCAATCCGGTCGCGCTTAACTTCCTGCGCTTCACCCCGCCGCAGAAGCGCGAGGTGAATGGCTCTGGCGAAACCGTTTTGCCGCACATCCGCTTTGACCGCGCACTCGATTATCTCATCGGAGACTGGATGGCATGAAGCGTCCTATTGCTCGCCCCACCGGCACCGTCGACGAATCCGAATCCGCCATCCGCGCCCCACGCGCCTTTGCGCCAGCCTCTGCCGAGTTGGTGGAGACAAGTTTTGACGAGCCGGAAACCGATGCAGTCCTCGTCGGACCGCCGCCGCGCCGCATGGGCTGGATCGGAAAGCTCGCCTGGACCACAGGCGGGATATTGATCTCGGCAGGCCTAGCGCTTGCGGCTGACCGCCTGATCCGCGATCTCTTCGCTGCCCAACCCTTGCTCGGCTATGTCGGCCTGGGTGTCCTCGGCGCCTTCATCGTCGCGGTCCTTGCTTTGGTTGCCCGCGAGGTCTTTGCCCTGCGGCGCCTTCGCGTGCTCGATGCGCTCAAGGCCGATGCTGCTCGCGCCCGTATCGACGATGACCAAAAGGCTGCGCAGCACGTCGTCAACCAGCTCGAAGCCATCTATGCGGATCGGCCCGACATGGCGCGCGGCCGCGAGGCAGTGAAGACCAACCTGCCCCATCTCTTCGACGGCGGCGAAATCATCGCGCTCGCCGAACGCAATCTGATGGCCTCGCTCGACGCCCGCGCCAAGATCCTGACGGCCGCGTCGGCGCGTCGCGTGGCTTTGGTCACGGCTGTTTCGCCACGCGCCCTGATCGATGTCGCCTTCGTAATCTATGAAAGTGTGCGCCTTGCCGGCGCGATCGCGGCGCTCTATGGCGCCCGCCCCGGCTTTTTCGGCTTCTGGCGGCTGACCGGCGCGATCCTTGCCCATCTCGCCGTCACCGGCGGCCTCGTGCTTACCGACGGGGTCGTCGAGCAACTCGTCGGCCAAGGGCTGGCGGCAAAGCTCTCCGCGCGGCTCGGCGAAGGCGTCGTCAATGGCTTGATGACCGTACGTGTCGGCATTGCCGCCATGCGCGTCGTCCGCCCTATGCCGTTCGAAACCTCACCCCAGCCCATGGTTCGGGATTTCATTCCCGAACTGGTCAAGGTGACGGGAGATGCCGGCCGCAACTCAGGCGGCTAGGAGCATTGCCGGTTCTTCAAAAGTCTCGACGCGCGGCTTGGCGAAGTAATAGCCTTGGAACAGCGCAATCCCCGCAGCGCGCAGCGTCATCAGCTCGGCTTCGCTTTCGACGCCTTCGGCCAAAACCTTGATATCGAGCTGCCGGCTGATCCCGACGATACCGGCAATGATCGCCTGGCGCGCCACTGATGTATCGACATCGCGGAGCAATTCCATGTCGATCTTGATGAGGTCTGGCTGGAATTTTGCCAGTAGCCCGAGGCCGGCATAACCGGCACCGAAATCGTCGAGCGCGGTCATGAACCCCATGCGCTTATATTCGGCAACGATATTGGCGACATGGTCTACATTGGGCATGCGCTCGTTCTCGGTGAATTCGAACATCAGCCGCTTGGGGTCGAATTGTGCACGCGCCGCCGCGCCAAGCGTTGCGCGGATGCAGGCTCGGGGTTCGTAAACCGCATTGGGCATGAAGTTGATCGAGAGCCTCGCGTCCGACGCCATTGGCAGGTTGTGCCCCGCCAATTCGATGGCTTTCACACGGCAAGCCTGATCGAAAACATAGCGGTTTGCGTCGGTTACGGCAGACAGCACACTCGCAGCGCCTTGCCCGTCCATGCCGCGCACGAGAGCTTCATAGCCCCATACGGTCTGGGTGCTGACATCGACGATCGGCTGGAACGCCATAGTAAAGGCGACAGGAAACTCCTCTCCGTCGCGGCAACCCTCACAAGAAACACCCACTTGAATAACCTATGTTATTATGATGCTAGTAGTTCCTCCAATGTGCCTGATGTCTCTTAATGCAACGACAATCTGAGCCCAGCAGGCCCAGTCCTGCCGCAATGTTGGCCGAGCATTCTCTGCCAACGCGGAGTTTGCCCATGAAAGCCCTCGCCGTCTTCGCTCTTACCCTCTCCATTGTCCCCGCCGCCTATGCACAGGGAGACAAACAGTTTCCCGATGCGTCGGAAACAACGCCGGAACTCATCGAGCTTTATGAGGATGCAAACGCCATTTGCCGCGGCAACAGCGGCAATGACGTGAAGACCTGGGCCAATTGCGCGGCCCGCTCGGTCTATGGCACCGCGCTCAATGAGCGCGGCTGGTGCTATGGCAAGGAAGATCAGGCCGGCGCCGAAATGGAATGGCACGAATGCGAAGCGACGTCGCTCCGCTTCGAGCCCCTCGACATCAACTCGCTTTAGGCGTCCTTGGCCGCGCTTGGAGCCAGGGTCAGTTTCAGCCCATCGAGATCATCCGAGCAAAGGATCTGGCATGATAGGCGCGAGTTCGATTTCACATCGCCGACGCTGTCGAGCATATCCTCTTCCTCGTCGCTCGGCGCACCGACCGCACCGAGCCAATCATCATCGACATAGACATGGCATGTGGCGCAGCTCAGCGCACCGCCGCACTCGGCCTTGATGTTAAGACCCCAATCGCGAATGACCTCCATCACGCGCCAGCCCTCGAGCCCTTCGAGCTCGTGCAATTCGCCTGCCTGGTCGGTAACGGAAATTTTCATCGGGCGCTCCTCAACAGCGGGGCGTGCTTAGCGTTGTATGGGGCGGGAAGGCAAGTAGGACATTGGTTTGGGCACAGTGCACCTCAAACCGCCGCTGTCATCCCGGCCTTGAGCCGGGATCCAACTTGAGATCTCAGGATGGGCCCTGGCTCAAGGCCGGGGTGACAATCGAGTTTTGCTGTGCACTTACGCCACACCCAGCTTCTTCTGCAGCTTGGTCGAGCTGGTCGTGTACTGAAACACCACGCGCTCGCCCGGCGAAATGATCGACTTCGCAGCCTGCGCCATCAATGCGGCCTCGTGGAAGCCAGAAAGGATCAGCTTGAGCTTGCCTGGATAAGAATTGATGTCGCCGATCGCAAAAATGCCGGGGACCGACGTCTGGAACTTCTCGGTATCGACGACAATCGTGTTGTCGTTGAGCTCAAGCCCCCAGTCGGCCACAGGACCGAGCTTCATGGTGAGGCCAAAGAACGGCAGCAGGCGCGTCGCGGGGATCGACAGATCGCCCGCTTCGGTCGTCAGATGCACATGGTCGATCTGGCCGTCCTTTCCGTCGAGCTTAGCGATCTGGCCAAGCTGGAAGTTGACCTTACCCTCGGCCACCAGCTCCTTCATCTTGTTGACCGAAGCCGGAGCCGCCTTGAAGGCATCGCGCCGGTGCACCAGCGTCAGCGTGCGAACGATGGGCTGGAGGTTGAGCGTCCAGTCGAGCGCCGAGTCACCGCCGCCGACGATGACGACATCCTGCCCGCGAAAATCTTCAATTCTGCGCACGGCATAAAAGACCGACTTGTTCTCAAACTGCTCGATCTCGGGCACCGGCGGGCGCTTGGGCTGGAACGAACCACCACCAGCCGCGATCACCACAACCTTGGTGAAGAAGGTTTCATCGGCATCGGTCTGCAGCTTGAACGAGCCGTCTTCCAGCTTCTCGATGGAATTGACCATGCGCGAATAATGGAATTCGGGCGAGAACGGCGCGATCTGCGCCATGAGATTATCGGTCAGCTGCTGGCCCGTGATCATCGGAAAGGCCGGAATGTCGTAAATCGGCTTTTCCGGATAAAGCTCGGCGCACTGGCCACCGGGGCGATCCAGAATGTCGATGAAATGGCATTTGATATCGAGCAGCCCGAGTTCGAAAGCCGCAAACAGGCCGCAAGGCCCAGCGCCGATAACGACAACGTCGGTGGTGATCTCAGTGCTCATTTGTCTCTGCCTTGGCGGACGCCGGGTCCGCAATTTTGCTCGGCGTCATTCCCGCCAAAGCGGGAATCTCCCTGCGCGACGAGAGGGATCCCCGCTTTCGCGGGGATGACGCGGTGTTGGAAGTAACCCCCAGGGATTACCTGATCGACGCGCTCCACTTATCCTAGGAGACGCGACGAAGGAAGGGCCGAGTACCGACCGGAACTTCGGTGACGCCCACCGGCTGATAAAACAGCGCCATCTCCGGCAACCGGTTCTCGATCAGCGCTTCGCGGGTCGGCTCGTGGGTGACCACCAGCGCATTGAACCCACAGCGGCGCATATGCGGAATCTGATCCTGCAGAACATCGCCTACAGCCCTGATTTCGCCCGCATATTTGAACCGCTCAACCAGAAGGCGCGCCGTCGAATAGCCGCGCCCATCCGAGAAGGCTGGGAATTTTATCGCGACCGAAGCGAAGCGCGACAAGTCATCGACAACATCCTCGATCTTCTCACCGGGCGACACCAGCAGCCCCAGCGGATGCTGGTTTGCAAGATACTCGGCACGGTTCGCCAGAAACTCCGGCAGCGGGACGTGGGTATAGCGCGCTTCGGATGGCGCAGTGCCCTCCACCCAGTCCTTGAACGGGTCGGCGATGAACGCGCCGTCTTTCCAGAGCGTATGGCGGGCGGCAGCAGTCATAGGATTGGCGATCGCTCCAGAGAAATCATAATGGATGCCGCATTCCTTCTTGTTGAGGCCGCGCCACCGTCCAGCGCGTGGATCTTCACCCTCGGCAACAATCGAGGTGCAGGGCGCGCAGCCAATGGACTTGTAGCCTTTGGCATAGAGCGGATGCTCGGGCAAGTTATGCTTCTGGCGATATTCGATGACGTCGATGTCGGAAAAATAGGCCAGCGGATTGACCTTGATGCGATCATCGCTGGTCAATTCAAAATGCGGCAGCACGCCGCGTTCCTTGGTCTGATAGCGCTTCCGCCCCGTAACCCAGCCACCATATTGCTCGGTGATCGGCTCAAGCGGCTCGGTTTTGCGGATATGGCAGCAGGAATCCGGATCGGTCTCCCAAAGGTCGCCATTGGGATCGAACCGCGCCACATCCTTCGGGTCCGGATGGATCGCGCGCACATTGATCAAGCCGAATTGCTTCTTCAGCGTTTCGACATAATCGAGCGTCTCGGCAAAATGCTTGCCGGTCTCGAGGAAATAGACCGGCATCGATGGATCGACCTGCGCCACCATATGCAGCAGCACCGCCGAGTCCGCCCCGAAGGACGAGACGATAGCAAGATCGCCGGGAAGCACATCGGACACGGCGTAGCGCAAGACGCCGACCGCATCCATTTCGTCAAACATGCCATTGAGCGCCAGAATGCCCAGCGACTTCAGCTTGTCATGCGCCGCCTTAGCGGGCGCGAGTTTAGGCAGTCCCATAGAGGGCCTCCTTGAACGGCGCTTCCCCAAGACGCCGATAGGCTGCGATGAAAGTCTCGTCTTCGCTCGTGCGCTGGGCGATGTAAAAATCGACCAGCTTCTCGATCGCGCCCGGCACGTTCTCGGCTTCGAAACCCGGCCCAATGATCTTGCCGACCGAAGCATGCTCTGTGGCGTCACCGCCCAGCGTGATCTGATAGAGCTCGCCGCCCTTCTTCTCGACGCCGAGAATGCCGATGTGCCCCACATGATGGTGCCCGCAGGCATTGATGCAGCCCGAGATCTTGATCTTAAGCTCGCCGATTTCCTTCTGGCGCGCCGGCTCGGCAAACTTGCGGGAAATCTCCTGAGCAATCGGGATCGAGCGCGCATTGGCCAGAGCGCAGAAATCGAGGCCCGGGCAGCAGATCATATCGGTGATGAGGTTGTTGTTGCCCTCAGCCAGCTCGGCAGCCACCAGTGCATCATAGACCGCCCGCAGATCTGCCAGCGCCACGTGCGGCAGAACCAGGTTCTGCTCATGCGTCACCCGCAACTCATCGTACGAATACTTTTCAGCGAGATCAGCAACGACCTCCATCTGCGCATCCGTCGCATCGCCCGGCGCACCGCCAACGGGTTTCAGCGAAATCGTCACCGAGGCATAGCCGGGCTGGCTATGGGCATTGATATTGTTATCGAGCCAACGGCCATAGGCAGGATCAATGACCGACTCATATGCCACATCGATCTTGGTCACGCTTTGCTGCGCAAAATCCGGCAGCGCAAAATAGGCGCTGATCCGATCGACTTCGTCGCTCGGCAGCGTCAGCACACCGCCGCGCACCTCGGCAAATTCGGCTTCGACCTGCCCCTTGATGGTCTCAAGGCCCTCTTCGTGGACCAGGATCTTGATGCGCGCCTTGTACTTGTTGTCCCGGCGGCCATAGCGGTTGTAAACGCGCATGATGGATTCGAGATAAGCCAGCAGGTGCTCATTGGGCACAAAACTGTTGATCAGCTTGGCGATCATCGGCGTACGGCCGAGGCCACCACCAACCCACACTTCCCAGCCGATCTCGCCGGCGCCGTTCACGGCCGCCTGCAGGCCGATGTCGTGGAAACGGATGGCCGCGCGATCCTGCGGTGCGCCGGTTATGGCGATCTTGAACTTCCGCGGTAGATACGAGAATTCGGGATGAAGGCTCGACCACTGCCGCAGGATTTCGGCGACCGGCCGCGGATCGATGATCTCGTCGGCCGCAGCGCCGGCAAATTGGTCCGTCGTCACATTGCGGATGCAATTGCCCGAGGTTTGGATCGCGTGCATCTCGACCGATGCCAGCTCTTCGAGAATAACCGGAATATCCTTCAGCTTAGGCCAGTTGTACTGAATGTTCTGGCGCGTGGTGAAATGGCCATAGCCACGGTCATAGACCCGCGCGATGTGAGCGAGCTTGCGCATCTGCTTTGCCGACAGCGTGCCATAGGGCACGGCGACGCGCAGCATGTAGGCGTGGAGCTGCAGATAGAGCCCGTTCATCAGCCGCAGCGGCCGGAACTGATCTTCGCTCAGCTCGCCCGAAATACGGCGCTTCACCTGATCGGCGAACTGCGCCGTGCGGCCCGCGACGAACGCGGCGTCAAATTCGTCATATCGATACATGACCGTCCTCACCCAGATGTTGGCGGTCGTAAGCCTGCCCATGGAGCGTCAATGGCGCGGTGGGACCCGCAGCCCGGATACGTTCGCGAAGCCGCTTGGGCACGATCTGCCCATCGACGACATCGACTTCTTCGACTTCAAGGCTGATAACGCGACCGGTCGCCTTGGTCGCCGCAACAGCGCCATCGCGCTCGGCTGCGTCTTCCTTCTCAAAAAGACGCGCAGCGCTCAGCGCTTCCACCCAATCGCCGGATGCCGACAGGTAAACCGTCGCGCCCGAGATCAATTCGTTCCCCGTAAGGATTTCCTTGCTCATGCTATCTTGAAACTTTCCAATTCTCCGGCGACGGCCTCAACCCAATCGCCATGCGCCACGGCCCGGCCAACGAGAATGACGGCAGGGCCATCCTCGAATGCGACCGCGCCGCGCGCCAATTCACCCAGATTTCCCGAATAGGACCGGCTGCTCGCCCGTCCCGCATTGACGACGATGCCAATCGGCAGATCAGCATCGGCACCTGCTGCAAGCAGCCGAGCCGCCGTCTCCGCCGCGATCGATTTGCCCATATAAAGCGCGAGGGTCAGCCCCGTCAGCGACAGAGCCGCCCAATGCGCCAATTCGCTATCCTCAGCCCCATGCGCCGTCGCAACGACCAAGCCAGTCGACACTTTCCGCAGCGTCACCGGTGTCGCTGTATCGGCTGCAGCCGCGAGCGCCGACGTCACGCCCGGCACGATTTCGAAGCCAATCCCAGCGTCACGCAGCGCCGCGATTTCCTCGCCGGCTCGCCCGAACACCATTGGGTCGCCCGACTTGAGCCGCGCCACGCGCTTGCCCTCGCCCGCGAGCCGCACGATCAACGCATTGATCTGGCTTTGGGTGAAACTATGGTTGCCCTTGGATTTACCGACCGAGATTTGCTCGGCATCGCGCCGCCCCATCTGCACCACTTCGGCCGGCACGAGTTGGTCATAGACCACCACATCCGCCTGCTGCAGATAGCGCTGCGCCCGAAGCGTCAGCAGATCAGCCGAACCCGGCCCTGCCCCGATCAGCCAGACGACGCCGGCGCCAGAACCCGTCGCAACGTGGCTCTCAAGCAGCTTGATTGCCTCAGCCTCGCCATGCCCCTGCGCCAAAGCGCTCTCGATGGCAGGCGAAGTCACCAAATCCTCGTAGTAGCGACGCCGGGCGGCGCCATCATGAATCAGGCTCTCAACCTTCTGGCGTAAACCACCGGCCAGACCGGCGATTTTCCCGATCCCGGGCGAGAGCAGCGCCTCGATCTGCGCGCGCACCAGCCGCGCCAAAACTGGCGCATCGCCTTCACTCGAAACAGCGACGCTCAGCGGCGCCCGATCGACGATGGAGGGAGTATAGAAATCGCACTGGTCAGGGACGTCCACCACATTGAGCGGAATGTTCAGCCGGCGCGCCTCAGCGGCGGCCAACGCGCCATCCGGGCCCTCGTCAGCCACGAATACCATGACGGCGCTATCGATATCGCCGACGGCCAGCGGCCGCTCGAAAACGGTCAGATCGTAGCCGGAAAAATCCGTCTCGACCTGTCGCGTATATATCTCTATCGAAGCAGTAGTCTTAGCGATCAACCGGACTTTGTTCAGGGCCTCGTCGGTGCCACCGACGATGATGATGCGCTTGCCCTTGACCTTGTAGCTCAACGGAAATGTGTTGAGGCGAGCCATACTAGTCCTATTCCAATTGTGCGCCAAAATAGTCGCAGGCAAGGGATTGGAGCAAGGCGTTGAAATTCAATCGCTTTTATATTTCCCTTGGCAGGGTTACCTTAGAATGACGCTAAGGTTGAACGGCGGTGGCAGGCAAAAAAATGCGGCCAACCGCCTCTGCGCGAAATGCGGGAATTGCCTGAGGCGCTCAACCCTGCCGCGTCGGCACGTGAACGACGAGCCCGTCGAGATTGTCCTTCACCTTGATCTGGCAGGACAGCCGGCTAGCATCCTTCACGTCGAAGGCGAAATCGAGCATGTCTTCTTCCATCATCGAAGGCCCGCCGACGGTCTCGCGCCAGGCATCATCGACATAGACATGGCATGTTGCGCAGGTGCAGGCGCCGCCGCATTCCGCGACAATTCCAGGCACGGCGTTGATGATGGCCGTTTCCATCACGGTCGCGCCGTTCTCCGCTTCCGTCTCGATGCGTTCGCTGCTTGAAGTAACAAAGGTGATCTTGGTCATGGGGACCTTTTAGGCTTGCTGGTGCCAGAGGATATAGGCCACCCGAGCGAGATTGGGTAGGCGCCTCTTCACCTCTCCCTTTGGGGGAGAGGTCGATCCGTCAGGATCGGGTGAGGGGGCCTTCCGACAAAAACCGCAGCAAAGGCCCCCTCACACCCGTCGCTACGCGCCGACCTCTCCCCCAAAGGGAGAGGTGAAGGGGCTCAAGCCAGCCCCAGCAACCCCTCAAGATAATGCCGCTCGATCCCGAACATGGCCTTCACATCAGCCACCTTCTTCAGCGCCGCCTCACGCGAGCCGGCCTTGCCCTTTTGGGCGACGATCAGATTGTTCTTCGGCGTATGAGTATCAGAGACAAACTCGAACACCTTGGTCCGATAGCCCGACGCTTCGAGCAACAGTGCCCGCAGCCCGTCGGTCACCATTTCGGCCTGCTTCTCCATGAACGTGCCATGGCGCAGCAAGAAGTCCAGCCGACCGTCCGAGGTCCCCGCCTCCATCTGCCGCCGCACCTGCTTGTGGCAGCACGGCGCCACGGCGATCAGCTCGGCTCCCGATGAAATCCCCTTGAAGATCGCGTCGTCGGTCGCCGTATCGCAGGCATGAAGCGCAATCACCGCGTCGGCGCCACTCGCGTCATAATCAAGGATCGATCCAGGCACGAACTGCAGCGCCGCAAACCCACTCTGCGCCGCCAGCTTATTGCCGTCATCCACCAGCTTGGGCCGCATCTCGACGCCGATCACCTTGGCCGGCACACCCTTACCCTGCAGATAATCGAACAGCGCAAAATCGAGATAGCCCTTGCCCGCGCCCATATCGACAATGCGCGGCGTCTTGGCCGAAAGCTCGTGAATCAAAGGCGCAAAAATTTCGACCATCTTGTTGATTTGTCGAAACTTATCCTGCGACGCCGCCAGGACCTTGCCGTCCGCACCGGCAATGCCCAGCGCCTGCATCCACGGCTTTGCACCCGCCTCAAGCGGCCGGTTCTTTACCCGATCGTGCCCGCCGGTCGCCACTTCGCGCCCCGAGACTTCGGTCCTTTTCAGCCGAAACTTGTCGCCCTGCCGCTCGATCTGCAGGTCGAAATCCCTCGTCTCCAGCCGTCCGCTGCGAAACGACGTCGACAAGCCATCACGGACAAAACTCAGGGCTTCGTCGATGATCAGGTTCTTGGTGATGTCCCGGGTCTTGTAGCTCCAGACGAGGCTCATCCGCTCGCCGGCCTTAAGCGCCACCTTTCGGCCCTCGACGCTCTTCAAGTCCGCCTCGGCGCCATGATAGCCGCCAAGCCTAAGCTTGATGATCGACCCATCGATAAAGCCGGTCTGCAGCGCGAGGACAAATTCCTCTATGCGATCGGGGGCGCTCAATGCCGTTCCTTGGTGGTCAGGAACTTGATCTTGGGCCAATCCTGCTTGGCCCGATCCGCCCACCACGCGTTTTGCGCCAAAAACACCGGCGCATTGGCCCGGTCCTCGGCCATATTGGTCTTCTGCGCCTGAATGAAGCGCTTCAACTCGTCCGCATCATCGCTATCGACCCAGCGCGCCACCTCAAAGCCCATCGGCTCAAAGGTAATCGGCACGCCATATTCCTTATTCACCCGGCTCGCCAAAACTTCGAGCTGCAACTGGCCCACCACGCCGACGATCCAGTCCGCACCGACCATGCGGCGAAACACCTGCGTCACGCCTTCTTCCGCGAGATCGGATAGCGCCTTCGACATCTGCTTGGTCTTCATCGCATCGACGAGACGCACACGGCGAATAATTTCCGGCGCAAAGTTCGGAATGCCCGTGACATTGATCGTCGCGCCTTCGGTCAGCGTATCGCCAACCGAGAGCGTCCCGTGATTGGGAATCCCAACAATATCGCCTGCCACAGCCTCTTCGGCCAGTTCACGATTATTGCCGAAGAAGAACATCGGATTGGCCACAGCCATATCCTTGCCCGACCGCACATTCTTGAGACGCATCCCGCGCGTGAACGTGCCCGAGCAGAGGCGCACAAAGGCGATACGGTCGCGATGGTTCGCGTCCATATTCGCCTGCACCTTAAAGACGAAGCCCGAGACCTTCTTTTCATCGGGCGCAATCGGTTTTGGCAGCGCCGGCTGCGGCCGCGGCTCCGGACCCCAATCGCCCAATGTGCGCAGCAGCTCAGCAACGCCAATACCCTTCAGCGCCGAGCCGAACAGCACCGGGCTCATATGCCCCGCATGGAAGGTCGGCAGATCGAATTCGGGCAACATGGCCCGCGCCAATTCCAGCGTCTCGAGCGCCACCATGAACACAGGATCATCCACAAGGCTCTCCACCTCAAGCAGATCGTCGATCACCTCGAAATCGGCCAGCGTCTTGCCTTGCGGCGTCACCACGCGCTTTTCCAGGAGGTCGATATAACCCCGGAAATCCACCCCCTGCCCGATCGGCCACAGCACCGGCGTCAGGTCGAGCGCCAGCTTGCTCTGGATTTCGTCGATCAGATCGAGCGGCGCCAGGCCCTCGCGGTCCACCTTGTTGATGAAGGTAATGATCGGAATGTCGCGCAGGCGGCACACCTCGAACAGCTTCAGCGTCTGGCTTTCAATGCCCTTGGCCGCGTCGATCACCATGATCGCCGCATCCACAGCCGTCAGCGTGCGATAGGTGTCCTCGGAAAAGTCCGAGTGGCCCGGTGTATCGAGCAGGTTCATAGTGAGCCCGTCGAATTCGAACGTCATCACCGATGACGAAATCGAAATGCCGCGCTGCTGCTCCATTTCCATCCAGTCCGAACGCGTCGAGCGCGCGCCGGACTTTCCGCGAACCGCGCCCGCCTGCTGAATAGCACCAGCCGCCGCCAGCAACCGTTCGGTCAGCGTGGTTTTACCGGCGTCAGGGTGCGAAATGATCGCAAAGGTCCGACGGGTACGAAACGGTTCAAGATTGACCCGAGGAGAAACCTCGGCGGCACTGGCAAGGGACATGGGCTTTTTGACAAATGCGGCCGCAGCATCCCGCCCGGCACGTTTAAGATATTGGGCGCTGTATATGGCGTGACAAGGACATGGTCAAACCGCGCGATCAGCGCTTGAACTGACTTCCTCGCAAGCGTCTGCATCGAAAAGGAACTGGCCTTCGCCGTCGAGTCGATCCGGCAGATGCTCACGCCACCATGCCGCTGCCTCCAGTTGGTGCTCGGCCAACAAGTCGACAGCGAGCTTGGCGTTGACGAGATAACCGGTCATCTCGAAGCTCTTGCCGGTCAAATTGGCCCACACTTGGGCAAACCAGTTTCGCGGCCGGGTGAGCACGCCATAGGCCGCCATCCGCTGCTTTGCGCCAATGACGGGAAAGGTGAGGCCAATCCAGGCCTCGCGCACCCATTCCGGCGCTTCGCCCAAAGGCGTTCTGACAATAGTGATCTTCATTCGATGATGCTCTCATCGAAAAGGCTAGAGAAGCAATACCGCCTCAGGCCGCGTCCTGTCCGACCATGCGCGCGATAAAATCCCGAACGTCGCCGACGACAATCCCAAGATCGTCGATCTTTTCCTGCGATAGCGGCCGGCCGCTGCGCATTTCGTGTTCCATGGCCTTAGCCTGCTCGGCGATGGACCAGGCGCCGACGCCACCGGCCGCGCCCTTGATCGAGTGCAGCACGAGGCTAAGATCGTCAAAGCTCGTCGCAAGCTTGAGGCGACCATAGTAATCGGTGATCGTCGTATCAAAGAGACGGAGAACCTCACGCTCCAGCGCCTCATCGCCGAGGCATTGCTTGGCGAGATGGACCAGATCCACTGGCCGGGCAGCGCGCGTGCGAATTTCGGTGAACGGCTCTGCCTCAAATGCAGTGCTCAAGGGGGCCATTAGATGCTCCATCATAACTCGGCCAAAACTCGTAGCCGGGCGATACTCGAACCTTCAGCTTAGAATGGGTGGATGAACAGCCTCTTAAGCCCCAACTTCGCCTTCATTTGAGGGCCAGAGCAATACAGGCAAAAGTTAACGGGATTCTCGGGACCGAAAGAGCCAAAACGCCGGAAATCGAGATGTTTTGAGTGTTCTGAGCAAAACCGGACACCTAAACGCCTCTCGTTTCCACGTTAAAATTAACCTTTCGTTCGGAAATCCTTCGGTTTGCATCAAATTGAATGTAATAGTGAACGTTGAGCCAGCGCGCGGCGGCGAGGGGTCGGAACCGTCGAGGCATTTGCATCGAATTGTTCCTATTTGACCACGGGCACCGAAAGGTGTTCGGGGCTAGATATACTCCTAATGCCCGCTATGCGCTGCAGTGCCGACGCGAGAGTTGTAAAGAGTATGGCCAATAATCAGAACACCCCGAACGATCCGGCTGCGTTGGCCTTTTCGGCCGTAGAAGACGCGCTCAAGGAATCGGTGTTCAGCCTCGATCCAGCCAATCGGCCACGGACCGAAAAGAAGCCGGAGCAGCCACGCTCCGAGCGTCTTCGCGCCGCCGATAAGATCGCGCAGCAGGCCGGTTCGGTCGCCAATGACGATCGCGCCTCTGCGGCCCGCCTCCTTTATGGCCTCCAGAATCGCTCGTCGGCGACGCCGACCTGGCTCGCGACTGTTCTGTCCGTTCTCTGGGTCGCCGTGGCCGGCACAGCCGCTGTGTTCCGCTATGGTCCCGAAATGGCCAATTTCGGCCAGTTCGCCGCCTCCATCGAATTCATCGCCATAGTCGCGATCATTCTTCTGCCCGTTCTCGGCTTCTTTGCTGTCGCCACGCTCATTCGTCGCGCGCAGGATTTGCGCAATGCCGCTTCCTCGATCACCCAGGCCGCCATTCGCCTTGCAGAGCCGGAAGTGACCGCAGCCGATAAGGTCGCCTCTGTCGGCCAGGCTGTGCGCCGCGAGGTCAACGCCCTGGGCGATGGGCTTGAACGCGCCCTCTCCCGCGCCAGCGAACTCGAAGTGATGATCCATAACGAGGTCACTGCGCTCGAACGGACCTATTCCGACAATGAGTCGCGTATGCGCGCACTGATTGCCGAACTGGCTAACCAGCGCGAAAGCGTGCTATCCAACACCGAGCGCGTGCGTGAGGCAATCACCGAAAGCCATACCGGTCTCGTCTTCGATCTCGATATGATCAGCCAGCGCATTGCCGGCACCATCAACGAAAGCGGCGGCACCCTGGCTCGCGCCCTTGAAAGCGGCGGCGATGTTCTCAACGGCGCTTTCTCTGAACGTGCAGAGAATTTCACACGCCTGATGGACAATCGGACCACCGATTTCCTCGCCTCGCTCGAACAATCCGCTGGTCGCGTCTCCGGCGTTGTCGAAGACAGCGCGTCGCGCGTCGATTCCAGCTTTGAAAGCCGCACCCGCGATTTCCAGGCCAATATCGAGCGCCACATCCAGAGCCTTACCGAAGCGCTCGACGCCCGTGCCGGCACCATCGGGTCCTCGCTCGATTCCCAGACCCTGATGCTGACCACGGCCATTCAGGACAAGACCGACGCACTGGCCAATCTCCTCGCCGTCAACTCGACCAAGCTGATCGATCAGTGGGGCGAACGCGGCGATCTGGTTAACCGCGCGCTTGAACAGCTCGGCAGCCGCGTCGGCGAAGATGTCTCCGACCGCGCCCGCGAAGCCGAAGCCATGCTCGGCGCCCTTACCCGCCAGCTCGACGAGTCGGTGTCGATCCAGCTCAATTCGCTCGAAAGCCGTCTGCAGTCCGCGCTCATCGAAATCAATGGCGCTCTTGATGACACGGCCGAACGCGCGCGCATTACTGTATCGTCGGCCGGCCAGGATTCGCTCGGCCAGTTCGACGCCCGCCTAAGTGACATCACCGGTCAGCTCGACCAGCGCCTCTCCGCGCTCGACAATGTCATCGGCGACAAGGGCGATCAGCTCCTCAACCGCCTCGATCAGCACGGCTCAAGCTTTGCTACGCGCGCCAATGTCCTCGAAATGGCGCTCAACGAAGAATCGGGCCGCTTCAACGAAGTCGTCACCGAACGCACTCGTGAGATGAACGAAGTGATCGGCGCCAAGACCGCCGCCATCACCGAAGGCCTCGCAACCCGCACCCGCGAAATCTCCGAGCGTCTCGACACCTATGCCGAGACCCTCACCGAGACCCTCGATACGCGCACGGGCCGCATCGACGAAGTTCTCTCCTCACGTGCTCAGAACCTCACCGAAGCCCTCGACACCCGCGCTGGACGCATCGACGAGGTCCTCTCCTCACGCTCGCAGACCCTGACTGAAGCCATCGACACGCGCGCCGGCCGCATCGACGATGTGCTTTCTTCGCGCTCGCAGACCCTGACCGAGGCTCTCGACACCCGCGCCGGCCGTCTCGACGAGGTCCTCTCCTCGCGCGCTCAGACGCTGACGAGCCGTCTCGACACCTATGCCGATACGCTCAATACCGGCCTCGATAGTCGCGCCAACCGCATCGACGAAGTGCTGTCGACCCACAGCCAGAACCTCGGCAATAGCCTCGACGCCTATGTCGATACGCTCAATACGGGGCTCGATAGCCGCGCCGAACGCATCGATTCTGTGCTCTCGAACCACGGCCAGGATCTCGGCAACAAGCTCGACGCCTACGCCGATACGCTCAATGTCAGCCTCGACAGCCGCACCGCCCGCATGGACGACGTTCTGAACGCACGCTCGCATGAGCTGTCCAATCGCCTCGATTCCTACGCGCAGACCCTCGACCTCAGCCTCGAAAGCCGCGCTGCCGAACTCAATGATCAGTTGCAGGCACGCATCGGCGAAATCGGCCAGGCGGTCACCGCCGGCGCTGAATCGCTGGAACAAACCCTTGCTGGTCGCGGGACCGAGCTCAGCGAAGCCATCCGCACCCGCTCTCAGGAACTGGGTCAGACGCTCACCATCAGCACCCAGGCGTTCGATCAGGCCGTTGCCGGCCGCACGCAGCGCCTTGCCGATACGCTCTCGGAGCGCACCAATACGCTTTCGCTCGAAATCGAAAGCCGCACCAATGCGCTGAGCGGTCAGCTCGAAAAGCGCACCCAGACGCTGGCCTCGACCCTCGACGCCAGCCAGGGTGTTCTCGCCTCGACGCTCGATGAGCGCCAGGCCTCGCTCACCAGTACGCTTGAAGAAAAGCAGGCACAGTTCACCTCGGCTATCGAGGAACGTGCCGGCCGGTTCGTCGGCGATCTCGACGCGCGTACCGCCACCATGGCAGGCGCTCTCGATACCCGCACCAACGAACTCAACGCGTCGTTCGACCGTCGCACCACCGAGCTCACCGCAGCGCTCGACGCACGCACTCTCGAACTCGCGCAGGCCGTCGGCACCCGCACCACGCAGCTCGCCAGCACCCTCACCGCCCGCACCGAGGCGCTGTCCGATACGCTGTCGAGCCACACGACCTCGATGGGCGAAACCATCGGCATGCACACGGCCGAGCTCGCACAGACGCTGGATCAGCACAGTGCCGCCGCTCGCGAATCCATCGACCAGTCGCTCCGCACCGTCACTGAAACCATGTCGACCCGCATGGACGATATGTCCTCGACGGTTGCCGGCAAGGTCGCGGAAATCGGCACGGCGATGACGCAGAATCTGTCCTCGGCTCTCGCCCGCGTGGACGAAGCCCAGGCCGGCGTGACGTCGCGTATTGATGCTGCCAGCGTCAGTTTCGACGAAAACGTCCGCAAGGCCACGCAGATCGTTGAAGCCGGCGTCGATGCCGCGCGCCAGTCGATGGTCGATCTCGTCGATTCCCGCCTTGGCACCCTGCCCGAGGCCATCACCGCCCGCGCCGACATCACGGCCGAGCGCCTCGCAGCGCTCAACGCCTCGATCAATACCTCGATCACCCAGTCCATGGCCGATCTCGAAGCCGGCGCTGATCGCATCGAAGAAACCATCTCGACGCGCATCACCGCCGCCACCGAAAATATCTCGGCCGACGTTGCCGCCACGGCCACCCGCATGGATTCGGCTGTTCGTAACGCACTCGACCAGATCCGTCTGGCTGCTGGCTCCATCGACGACATCGTCTCGGTCCGCGCCGTCCAGACCGTCGAATCGCTCGAAAACCGCCTCAGCGAAATCAACAATTCGGTCGAGACCCACACCAGCCAGTTTGCTTCGCTTGTCGATGAAAAGTCGGGCGAACTGCAGATGGCCCTGCGCAGCCACGGCAACCTCCTCCGCGAGGCCCTCACCGGCACCGCACGCGACGCCGAAGAGATCATGGCCGTATCCTCGAGCCGCATCCTCACCGATGTCACCTCGGCCCTCAGCAAGCTCAACGACTCCAATCTCTTGCTGCAGCGCGTGCTCGACGCCTCGACCACCAATCTCGCAACGCTCGAAACCAGCATTGCTCAGCAGACCGCCAGCTATGCCGGCACCATGCGCGACGCGATTGGCCAGACCGAGGAAGCCGGCGTCATGGTCACCCGCCATGTCGGCGCGCTCCAGAGCACCATCCAGTCCATGGTCGACGAGTTCGCCGGCATTCTTGGCAAGCTCGATATGGAAGTTGTTTCCATGTCCCAAGCCTCGCGTGCCCTTGAAGCCACCAGCTCAACGGCCCTCGATTCGCTCGAAGACCGCCGTGGTGCCATGGATGCCCTGGCCCACAGCTTTACGACCCGCGCCGACGATATCGACAATCGTATGCGCCTCTTCGCGCAGTCGATCGCCGATACGGTCAACGATACCGAACGCCGCATGATCTCGGCACGCCGCGCCATGGACGAGGCCCTTGCCGCGACCAGCAGCACCGTCACCGAAGCGCTCACCTCGGCGACATCGACCGTCAGCGACGCGCTCTATTCCACCAATGAACACTTCACTGCGACGCTCGAAGAACGCAGCGCCCAGGTCGACAACGCCGTCCAGCGCGCTGCCGAAGCTGCCGCTGCCGCCCTCACGCACACCTCGTCTTCGGTGCGTGCCGCACTTGCAGCCCAGGCTGATCAGGTCAATTCGAGCCTCGAAGACAATTCCAACCGCGTCAGCGATCTCCTCGCTTCGACCGCTGGCAGCGTCACCGATGTTCTGAACTCGACGACGAGCTCGCTGAGCGAAACCATCGCGGAATCGACCAGCTCCGTCCGCAATGCCATCACCAGCAATACGGGACAGCTGCGTCAGGCCATCGATCAGTCGACTGGCGCATTCCGCCAGACTCTTGATGAAACCGCCGAAGAGGTCACGGGCCGGCTTGGCGATTTCCGCGAGACCGCGGATGGCGAAAGCCGTCGCACCAATGCAGCTCTGCAGGAAGCCCAGCGCCGTCTGGTCGCCGAAATGCAGCAGGCCATCGAAGACGCGACCCAGCGCTTCGGCGAGACAGCTCGCGCCATGCGCGAAACGGCTCGTGAAGTCGGTCACGAACTCGAAGCCACCCGCGCCGAACTCGCCCGCGGCGTCAACGAGCTGCCCGAGGAAACCCGCGCCAGCGCGGCCGCCATGCGTCGCGTCGTTGCCGAGCAGATCGAAGCCCTCAGCGAACTCAACGCCATCGTTCGCGGCCAGCCGGCAACCCACGATCTCACCGATCGTCGCGGCAGCCAGCCCCGCGTCTCGGCCCGCCAGCCCGAGCCGGCGCCTTACCAGCCGCCGCGCCAGCCCGAGCCGGCCCCGGAAACCTACCGTCCGGAACCGGCCGCACAGACCCTGGTCGATCCAATCCGCACCCGCCCGGTTGAAGCACCGCGCCCAACTGTCCGTCAGCCGGTGCAGGCCCAGCAGCCCGTCCAGGCCGCGCCTGTCGCTCAGCAACCAGTCGCGCCACAGCGCACCGTAACGCCAACCCCGGCCCCCGCGCCACGCCAGCAGCCTGAGACGGCTCCGGCAGCTGGTGCCGAAGGTGGCGGCTGGCTCCGCGATGTTCTGCGCAACGCTTCGGCCAGCCAGGCCGGCCAGCAGCCTGCCCAGGGCCTCTCCACGCTGACCGAGGAAATCGCCAACGCTATCGACGACAATGCACTCGCAGATGCCTGGGGCCGTTACCAGAATGGCGAATCCAATGTCTTCTCGAGGCGGATCTACACGCTGACCGGCCAAGGCACCTATGACGAAGTCCGCAAGCGCTTGCAGCGCGATCCGGAATTCGCCCGCACCGCCCAGGCCTATATGGGTGACTTCGAGCAGCTCCTGAAGCGCGCCGCCGCCGGCCCTCGCGCTGCGGCCGAGACCCGCGAATACCTGCTCTCGGATCGCGGCAAGGTCTACACAACCCTCGCCCACGCCAGCGGCCGCCTCAGCGCCTGAAGCCAGCGATAACAAACAAAAAGCCCCGGACCATCCGGGGCTTTTTTATTGGTTGTTAGTCCGAAGGCCTAAAGACGTCCAACAGGTCTGCAGCCCGCGGCACGTCACTCTGCACTGGTAAAACCATCAACCGCGAAGCAGTGAGACGCGCATATGCCTCTCGAAACACCGCTCTTCCCTCGGGCTCGACCCGAGCAACTGTGTTGTTGGTTCAGGTTTTGAAGGGCGTTTGGTCTCTCAGAACGGCATT
>NZ_LMLO01000018.1:406299-406411 GCF_001421945.1 Devosia sp. Leaf64
TGGGGCCAGACCTGCCAGCGCAGCGATGGTCTTGGGCGAGCGATGGCCAGCCTCCGGCAGGAAGGCCAGCAGCGTGGTGGCGGTGACCAGGCCGATGCCAGGGATGGACCGC
>NZ_LMLO01000018.1:406524-406640 GCF_001421945.1 Devosia sp. Leaf64
ACGGAGATGTCGGTCAGGATTTCGGGTTCCGCCATCTCCTGTTGGCGGGTCAGTTCGCCCCGGCGCATGTCAACCAATTGATCCCGGCGCCGCGCCAACTCGCCTAAAAGTCGGCG
>NZ_LMLO01000019.1:0-180 GCF_001421945.1 Devosia sp. Leaf64
ATGGCGGCCCTCACCGCGTGCCGCAGCACTGGCCTGCTTGGTCAGTTCTTCCGAACCCTCACCACCGCCGGCAAACCCAAAAAGCTCGCCCTCGTCGCTATTGCCCGAAAAATCATCGTCATCGCCAATGCCGTTCTGAGAGACCAAACGCCCTTCAAAACCTGAACCAACAACACAGTT